>NZ_QAJK01000081.1:0-8764 GCF_003852515.1 Variovorax sp. KBW07
GCGAGCGTCGCCCTGAACAGCGCCCCGAACGCCCCCAACAGCAGCGCACAGAAAACCCACCCGCACCCCGGCTAGTCCTCGAAGAAGCTGACAGGCAACCCAGGCGTATCGACCCGCATCGAGATCACCGAGCCCGACGCCGGACGCTGCGCAATCTCCGCCGCGGGCCGTCCCTTGCGGGCACTCGTCACGAACAGCGTCTTCAGGTCGTCGCCACCGAAACAAGGCATCGTCGGACATTGCACCGGCGTCGCGATCGAGGCCACGCGCTCACCCGAAGGCGAGAAGCGCAACAGCTGCGCGCCCTCGAACATCGCGACCCAGTAGTGCCCCTGCGCGTCGATGGTCGCGCCGTCCGGGCGGCCCTCGTAGTGCACCGGCGAATCGGGCGTCCAGCCTTCGGGCTTCGCGTCGAACTGCTGGAACACCCGCGCATGGGAAAGCGAATTGGCCTCGGCATCCCAGTCCCATGCGCACACCACGTGCGCCGCCGTGTCGGCCCAGTACAGCGTGCGGGCATCGGGCGAAAACGCCAGGCCGTTGGCGGTGGTCGACTCGTTCGCCATCTGCGAAATGGTGGGCGATATGCCCGTGTCGCTGCGTGCGTCGAAGCAATACAGCGCGGCGTTGGCGCGATCCTTGGCTTCGTTCAGCGTGCCGCCCCAGAAGCGGCCCAGCGCATCGCACTTGCCGTCGTTGAAACGCATGGTGCGCACGTCGTGCTCCACGCGCGCCATCGCGACCAGTTCGCCGCCCCATTCGCGCGCGCGGTAGATGCCGTCGCGCAGCGCGATCACCAAGCCGCCGCTGCGCGCGGGCGCCATGCAGCCGGGCTCGGTCGGCAACGGCCATCGCTCGACCTTTGCCTGCGGCGAGCCGATGTCGCCGCGCGTGCGCAATACCGCGCGGCCGGGAATGTCGAGCCAGTAGAGCGCGCGTTCCCGCGGATGCCAGAACGGCGACTCGCCGAGTTCGCAAAGACTGTCTTCGATGGATGTCCACATGGTGTGGCGATTGTGCCCCCGGCCGTCGGGCGCGGCGGGCAAAAAAAAGCCCGCTGGCGCCGAAGCGTTCGCGGGCTGAACATCCAAAGGAGACTCTCGCTTGAAAAACTCGTTACGAAGAATTGTTCTTGTAAGAAAGGATGGTGGTCATCCGTTGCGCTGCGAGGCCGCCTGATGAGGCTGCCCCGCGGCGGCAGGGGATCAACGGTTGTAGGCGGTTTCGCCGTGCGAGGAGATGTCGAGGCCTTCGCGCTCTTCTTCTTCCGACACACGCAGGCCGATGGTCAGGTCGGCGATCTTGAAGGCGATGAAGGCCACCACGCCGGACCAGACGATCGTGAGCGCCACGCTCTTGATCTGGATCCACACCTGTGCGCCCATCGCGAAGGTGTCGGGCGTTGCGCCGCCGGTGCCGCCGAGGCCCTTGGCTGCGAACACGCCGGTCAGGATGGCACCCAGGATGCCGCCCACGCCGTGCACGCCGAACACGTCGAACGCATCGTCGGCACCGAGCATGCGCTTCAGGCCGCCGACACCCCACAGGCAGACCAGGCCGGCCAGCAGGCCCAGCACGATCGAACCCATCGGGCCGACGAAACCGGCGGCGGGCGTGACGGCCACCAGGCCGGCAACGGCACCGGACGCGGCGCCCAGCATCGAGGCCTTGCCCTTGTGCAGGCTTTCACCCAGGATCCACGACAGCGCGGCGGCAGCGGTGGCGAGCACCGTGTTGATGAAGGCCAGGCCGGCAACGGCGTTGGCTGCACCCGCCGAGCCGGCGTTGAAGCCGAACCAGCCGACCCACAGCAGCGAGGCGCCGACCATGGTGAGCGTGAGCGAGTGAGGCGTGAACGCTTCCTTGCCGTAGCCGACGCGCTTGCCGACCATGTAGGCACCGACCAGGCCGGCCACACCGGCGTTGATGTGCACCACGGTGCCGCCGGCGAAGTCGAGCGCGCCGTCCTTGCCCAGCAGGCCGCCGCCCCACACGATGTGGGCGATCGGCACGTAGCTGAAGGTGAACCACAGCACCGAGAACAGCAGCACGGCGGAGAACTTGGCGCGCTCAGCGAAGGCACCGACGATCAGCGCCACGGTGATGGCCGCGAAGGTGCCCTGGAAGGCGACGAACACGTATTCGGGAATGGTGGTCAGCGCGCCGAAGGTTTCCTGCGTGATGCCCTTCATGAAGATCTTGTCGAATCCTCCGAAGAAGTTGCCCTCGCCCGAGAACGCGATGCTGTAGCCGTAGATGGCCCACAGGATGCTGATCAGCGAGAAGATCACGAAGACCTGCATCAGCACCGACAGCATGTTCTTGGAGCGGCCCAGGCCACCGTAGAACAGCGCAAGGCCGGGAATGGTCATCAGGATGACGAGCAGCGTCGATGTCAGCATCCAGGCGGTGTCGCCGGAGTCGATCTTCGGCGCCGGAGCAGCGGCGGGTGCGGCCGCTGCGGCAGCAGGCGCTGCATCGGCCGCAGCTGGTGCGGCAGCAGCAGGTGCTGCGGGTGCCGGAGCGGCGGCAGCCGGTGCCGAAGCGGCCGGCGCTTCGGCCGTGGCCGCCGCGGGCGTCTGTGCAAAGCCGGTGGTGCCGGCGGCCAACACGCTCAAGCCGAGCGCAAGAGAGACAAGCAGTTTTTTCATAATCGTTGTTCTTTCGGGCCTGGACTCGGTCAGAGGGCTTCGCGGCCTGTTTCGCCGGTGCGGATGCGGACGACCTGCTCGAGGTTGTAGACAAAAATCTTGCCGTCGCCGATCTTGCCGGTGCGTGCGGCACCCTCGACGGCTTCGATCACGCGATCGACGAGGTCGTCGGAGACGGCCGCCTCGATCTTCACCTTGGGCAGGAAATCGACCACGTATTCCGCGCCGCGGTACAGCTCGGTGTGGCCCTTCTGGCGACCGAAGCCCTTGACCTCGGTGACGGTGATCCCCTGCACGCCGATAGCCGACAGTGCTTCGCGCACTTCGTCCAGCTTGAACGGTTTGATGATGGCTGTGACCAGCTTCATGATGAGTTGCTCCTTCGGATGGAAATGAAATGGCGCGGCAGCTTGGGCCGCGCCTCGTTGTGATCGTTTACAGCGTCTTCGTCAGCGTGAGGATGAAGCGTGTCTTGTTCGGCGAATAGACCTGCTGCGTGGTGTAGAAGCCGAAGTCGTACAGCGGGCCGGCTGCGACGTTGTACGCGGCCTTCTTGTTCGCGCCCTGCACGGAGCCGGTCAGCGACAGGCCGCTGCCGAAGTCGTAGGACAGGCCGACGTTGTAGTCCACGTAGTTCGGGTACTTGCCGGTCTTGACATCGTTCTGTGCGTTCCTGATGTCGCTCGACATGCGGGTGAAGCCCACGGCTGCCTTCAGCGTCAGCTTGGGCACGATCTCCTTGCTGTACGACAGGTTCAGGTAGCCCGTATTGCGGCCCGAGAACCCGGAGCCGGCCTTGTTGCTCGCATAGCCGAAGTAGTCCTTCGACACGGTGTGCGAGTACTTGGCCGTGAACGAGCCGATGGAATCGTTGGCGTAGGTGGCGCCGAAGTACAGCTCGGTGGTGTTGCCGGCCGAGTTGCCCGGGTAGATGTAGCTGAGCGCACCGACGTCCATGTCCACCGGGCCGGCCTTGAACTTGTAGCCGCCGTAGATGTCGCTCTCGATGCTGTTGCCCTTGAGCCAGTTCACGCTGGAGTTCCAGTTGCCCACGTAGAAGCCGCTCTCGCCGAAGGCGTAGTCGAAACCGCCCTGGATGGCGGGCTTGAAGCCCTTGGTCTTGGCGTAGTCGTTCTTGCCCAGCATGTCCTGGTCTTGGCCACGGAACTTGTAGTTGGTGGTCAGCGAGACATTGCCCGTGAGATTGGGAGCGGGAGCAGCCGCCGGTGCCGCGGCATCGGTCGTTGCGGCGGTCTGGGCCAGCGCGGCGCCCGACGTGGTCAATGCAGTGGCCAGAACGATCAGCGCCTGGGCGGCGGTACGGTGCGTCATCGGGGAACTCCTCGCAAGTGTGTTGTGGAACCTGATGACCCTCAAAGCAGGGAGCGTGCCAAAGTGCACGAATACCGCCCTCCGAGACGGCGGATGCGGCCCGTGTTGAGAGCCAATTCGTTACAACGGCTGTTTCCAGTGGTTGCAGATATCCGCGCGCTGCACCACCCCGGGCATGCGAAAGATAGGCGCACCATCTTGGTGATGGGGAGAACAATGAGTCTGTCTTTGGTGCAAAGCCGTGCTTTGCTAGGGCTTGAAGCGGCCAGCGTCACGGTCGAGGTGCATCTGGCGAACGGCCTGCCCAGCTTCACGCTGGTCGGCCTGGTCGAGACCGAGGTCAAGGAAGCGCGCGAGCGCGTGCGCTCGGCCATCCAGAACGCGGGGCTGGAGTTTCCCAACAACAAGAAGATCGTGGTCAACCTCGCGCCCGCCGACCTGCCGAAAGACTCGGGCCGCTTCGACCTGCCCATTGCGCTGGGCATCCTCGCGGCCAGCGGGCAGATCGACAACGCCCGGCTCGCGGGGCACGAGTTTGCCGGCGAGCTGTCGCTCTCGGGCGAACTGCGGCCCGTGCGGGGCGCCCTGGCGATGGCGCTGGCCCTGTACACGCGCGGCGTGGCGACACGGCTCGTGCTGCCCATGGACAGTGCGCAAGAGGCCGCGCTGGTGCCCGGTGGCGAGATCTACGGCGCCCGGCACCTGCTCGACGTGGTGCGGCAGTTCATTGCCGCCGACGACGAAGCCGCGGCGGCAAAGCTCCCCGATTCGCCGGGCGATGGCTGGGCCCGCGTGCTCGCCGCGCCGGGCGGCAACGCACCGCTCTACGCCGACCTGGCCGACGTCAAGGGCCACTCGAGCGCCAGGCGCGCCCTGGAGATTGCCGCGGCCGGCGGCCACAGCCTGCTGATGGTGGGCGAGCCGGGTTCGGGCAAGTCGATGCTCGCGCAGCGCTTTGCCGGCCTGCTGCCGCCGATGAGCATCGACGAGGCGCTCGAAAGCGCCGCGGTCGCCAGCCTGGGCGGGCGCTTCGCCGTCGAGCGCTGGATGTGCCGGCCGACGGCAGCGCCGCATCACACCGCCAGCGCGGTGGCGCTGGTGGGCGGGGGTTCGCCGCCCCGACCCGGAGAAATTTCGCGGGCCCACCACGGCGTGCTGTTCCTCGATGAATTTCCCGAGTTCGCGCGCGCGGCGCTGGAAGCCCTGCGCGAGCCGCTCGAGACTGGCACCATCACCATTGCGCGTGCGGCGCGGCGCGCGGATTTTCCGGCGCGCTTTCAACTCATCGCGGCCATGAACCCCTGCCCTTGCGGCTACCTGGGCGCGGCATCGAAGGCCTGCCGCTGCACGCCCGACCAGGTCTTGCGCTACCAGGGCAAGCTCAGCGGCCCGCTGCTGGACCGCATCGACCTGCACATCGAAGTGCCCGCAGTGTCGCCGCAGTTGCTGCTCGATGCACCCGCCGGCGAGTCGACCGACAGCATCCGCGCCCGCGTGTTCACCGCGCGCGATCGTGCAATGCAGCGCCAGGGCGCGGCCAACCATTCGCTGCAGGGGAGCGCCATCGACAGGCATGCGGGGCTGGACGCGCCGGCGCGCCAGTTCATGTTCAACGCCGCCAGCAAGCTCGGATGGTCGGCACGCAGCACGCACCGCGTGCTGAAGGTGGCGCGCACGATTGCCGACCTGGCGGGGGCCGATGCGGTGCAGGTCGCGCACCTGGCGGAAGCGGCGCAGTACCGGCGGGCCTTGCGCAACCCTGCCTGACGCGCGCGGCGTTCGACTGCGTTGCGCTGCGGCGCGCTGCTGTTGCTGCTACTTGAACTCGTGGCTCACCACGGGCGCCGAGCGGCTGTCCTGCACCGTCACACGCTGCCGGTACACGTCGAGGTCGCCGTTGCGCACTTCGATGTTGTAGATGCCCGGACGCAGCGACAGCGACTTGAGCGGAGGGCTCACGCCGCGCTCCGCACCGTCGACGAACACCTGGCCCCATGGCCGGATGTTCAGCATCACGCGGCCCGTGCCCGGTGTCGCGGCGGGCGCGGCGGTGCTGCCGGCCGTGCCCGCGGTCACGCCGGCCACCGCTGTGCCTGCCGTTCCGGGCGGCACGGTGCCGGGCGCGGTCGGCACCGTCGGCGAGAGGCGGTTCAGCTCGGCGATGGCATTGCGTGCGTCGCGTGCATGCGGGCCGCGGCGGTAGCGCCGCAGGTAGGCCTCGTAGCCTTCGCGCGTGTTCTCGGTCTGCGCGAGGTTCCAGTCTTCGGCCTCGGCGGTCACCTGCGCCTGCGCCGGCTCGGACGGCGTTGCGGCGGATGGCGTTGGCGCCGCCGGGCTGGCGGGCACGCTCTCGATGGGTGACAGCGGTGCCGTGCCCGCGACCGGCGCGGTGGCCGGTGGTGTGGCGCCACCCGCCACGGCCGGCGGCACCCCGCCATCCGTTGCACCCGGGGTCCCTGCGGCTCCGGCTGCGCCAGATGTAGTTCCCGTGTCCGGCGGTGGCATCACCGCCGGCGGCGATGCCGTGTTCGACATCGGCGCGGCGGGCGGTGGCATGGGGGCCATCGCGGTCGTGGTGTCCTGCTTGGTCGAGGTCATGCGCAGGCCGATCCAGCTTCCGACGGCCACCAGCGCCACCACGAGGCCGCCGACCAGCAGCCAGGGTGTTCGGCGCGCCGCTTTCTTCTTGCCGGGCGCCGTCTGCGGCGCGGGCGCCGTCTGCGGCGCGGGCGCCTTCGGCCTGCTGGCCTGGACTTTCATGACGGGCTCGGCAACGGCCGGCGCAACCGGTGTCGCGGCAAAGCCCGAGCCCTCTGCCGGCTGCACCTCCAGCGGCACCGGTGCCGACGCGGGCACCGGCGCGGGAGAGAACTGCTGCGGCACCTGTTGCGGAGGCGGCGGTGCCGCCGGCACGGGCGCGGCGGGAATGATCACCGTCGGCGCCGCCATGCCGTTCACATAGATCTCGCCGAGCTTCACCAGGCCCAGTTCGGCCGCGAAGGCCGCCACGGTCTGCGTGCGGTCCTTGCTGTGCACGGCCAGCGTGTGGTCGACCGCGGCGCAGAAACCCGGGCTCAGGTCGGCGCGGCCCATCGACGACAGCGGCACGTACGCGTCCTGCACGCTGCGCACCACGGCCGACGGCGGCGGGTGCCCCGTGACCGCGCGGTACAGCACGGCGCCCAGCGCATACAGATCGGTCCACGCGCCCTGCAGCAGCGTGTTGTCGTCGGCGTACTGCTCGATCGGCGAGTAGCCCGACTTCACCATCACCGCCACCTCGTCGACCAGGTCGGCAATCGACTTGCGCGCCGCGCCGAAGTCGAGCAGCACCGGCAGGTCGTCGTGCTGGATGAAGATGTTGTCGGGCGCGATGTCGCGGTGAAAGCACTGGCTGCGGTGCAGCGTCTCGAGCGCGCCGAGCAACGGCCCCAGGAGGCCGAGCAGCCAGGGCTCGGTGACCTTGCCTGGCTCTTCCTCGGCCAGGCGCCGCAGCGTGCGCCCACGGTAGAGCTGGATCGCCATGTAGGCGGTGGAGTTCGACTCCCAGAAACGATGCACCCGCACCAGCGCCGGATGGCTGAACTGCGCGAGCGTGCGCGCCTCGTTGATGAAGCTGCGCAGGCCCGCCTGGAAAGTGGCCGTGAGCCGCTCCGAACGCACGTGCACGCTGTTGTCGCCCACGCGGCGCGCGAGCATCGAAGGCATGTATTCCTTGATGGCCACTTCGCGCTGCAGCGAGTGGTCGTACGCGCGGTAGACGATGCCGAAGCCGCCTTCGCCGATCACCTCGAGCAGCTCGAATTCGTCCAGCCGGTGGCCCACGCCGAGCGGGTGGGGCCGCTCCTGCGGATCGGCCGGCGCGGTCGTGCCAACGCCGTGTGTGGTGGTCATCGTCATGCTTCGTCTCCTCCTGCTACTACCCCTGCAGCCACTGCTGCCGCCGCCGCGGACCCATGGCTCTGATGGCCTCTTGTGTCGATCGTCATGCCCATGGCACATGTCCCTGCGAAAACAGTTTTGAAAACAGCGGTGTGTTGAGGCCGCCGCCATGCGCGGCTGTCCGCAACGGTGAACCGTCGGCCTGGTTGGTCCACCAGTAGCTGGTGCTGCCGAAGGGGTCGAAGCACAGTGGAAGCTCGGGCCAGCCCAGGCGCTGCTGGGCGCCCGCGTCAGCGGCTGTAGGCCCGAGGATCGAGAGAATGTCGTCCGAGCCGCCACTGGCGGTCTGAAAGCCCGCACGGCCCGCGGCCAGCACGTGGCCGTCGAACTGGTCGGGCGCCACGCCGTGGCGAATGGCCTGCAGCAGGGCGGTGCCGCATTGCCAGTACCAGGCGGACGAGCCTTCGAGCACGGAAGGGCGGTAGCCCGATGCGGCGACCTGCAGGGTGACGCAGACGGGGTAGTAGCGGCCGACGCGGTCGCAGCTGGGTGCGATGCAGCCGAGCTGGACGGCGTTGACGCCCTGGGTGGCCGGAATGGCAAAGTTCCAGATGGGTGCGACGGCGTAGTGCCGGGTCATGGCATCGGGCCAGCGCTTGAAGCTGCCGAGGCCGTTCTGCATCCAGCGGTCCCACCAGGCCTGGAGTTCGCGGGGCATGCGCCGATAGAGAAAGTCGCCGGCGGCGGGGAGCTTGCCGTACCAGCCGATCTGTTCGTCGACGGGCACCCAGGCTTGTGGAGGAATGCTGCTGTTCATTTCACGGGTCCACTGCGCTGTGGTCTGGGCGCTGCTGTTCGGGGCGCTGCTGTTCAGGGCTCGTACGACTGACACCGGGTGC
>NZ_QAJK01000081.1:8774-52206 GCF_003852515.1 Variovorax sp. KBW07
CCCTCCGCGAATGTCCCCCGCTTCGCTCCTCCTTTATTTCGCTGCGGGGAGCACCCGGTGCCATTCGTACGGTGGGCACGCTGCTGGTGATCAGCTGTTCGGCCTGTGCTCTGAACTCGCTCACGCCGATGGTGTGCTCTGCGCAGCGAAATAAAGGAGGAGCGAAGCGGGGGACATTCGCGGAGCAGAGCACACCGTCGGCGTGGGCGCGCCCTGAAGCACCGCCCGACACGAACCCGGCTCCAGGCATGAACCGCACAACACGGCGAACAGGAAAGCACGGCTTCATCTAAGACTTCCCCGGACAAGAGAAGCTGTTCATCTGCGGCAACCGCAGCGGGTTGTAGACGCTGTTGGCCGTCACGGCCAGCACCACCTTCTTGCCCTGCAGGTCGAAGGTCGCGTTGAACGACTCGGGCGAACTGCCCGCTGAAATCGAGGCCTTGTCGAACAGGCGATGCAACGCCCACGGCCCTTCCGTCACGAGGCCACCGGCCGGCGTGCCGTTGGCCGTGGTCACCTGCAGGCGCACCTGGTTGCTGTTGCGCGGGCCGGGCCACTTCACCGTGCTCGGTGCTTGCGGGCCGTGCGCGTAGCGCACCGTCTGGCCATCGACGTCGAGCGTGAACTGCGTCAAGCCGGCGTCCATGTCCTCGGGGCGGATGTCGAGCGTGAACGACGGGGTGCGGCCGCCCGCCATGCCCGAGAAGAACACGTCGCGGATCGCCTGCGCCTTCTGGAACGAATCGAGGTACGCCGAGCGCCCCGCCGCGCTGCCGTTCACCCCGCGCTTGAAGGCCCACGGGTTGACCGAGGTGTCGACCTGCGTCACGAGGTTCTTCTGGAAGAAGTCGTCCATCATTCCGCCCGGCGCGAACAGCTGCGCGAAATCGCCCGAGGCCACGTCGCGGTTCGAGCCGCGCGTGAACGGGTAGCGCCCCGCAATCGCCTGGTTGCAGAACGAGCCGATGCTCGCCGCCGCGCTCTGGCCGATGTTCTGCCGCGTCACCGCCGCTGCCTTCGACGACGCGGTGGCCGACAGGTCGTTCAGCATGCCCTGGAACGGCACCGGCAGGCGTCCTGCTTCGGCCTGCACCTTGGTCACGGCATCGCTCGATGGCGGGATGTTGCCGCTGCGCAATGCGGTGTCGGTGGCGGTAAGGAAGTTGTACAGCTCGTTGATGAGCGCGGCCGTGGCATCGATGGGCGCCAGCCCGCCGGCCTTGGGCGCGGTCACCATGCGGCGCAGCGGCTCGAAGTGGTTGTCGACCAGCGACTCGGGGCGGTCGATGCGCGCGTTGCGGCGCTGGCTGCCGTCGGGCTGGCCGATGAGCTGCTCGATGCGTTCGCGCGTGGTGGCCACGCGGTTCTGCGCCTGGTCGAGCAGGCTGCGCGCGGCTTCGTCGTGGTTGCGCAGCAGGTCGGTCTCGCGCGCGGCGCCGCGGATGATGCGCGACATCGGCGACTCGCCGGTCGAGAGCACGCGCGTCATCTGGATGCTCTGCAGCAAGGAGCGGCTGTCGGCCAGGCGAATGTCGACAAGGTACTCGTCCCACACCTTGATGTAGTCGGTGAGGTAGAGCCTTCGCACTTCGCGCAGCAGCAGTTCGCGCGAGGTGATGTCGGCAATGCCGGGGGCGCGGATCTGCAGCACCCAGCGGTCTTCCTGCTCCAGCGACAGCGTGGTCTCGGCCATGCGCTTGTCGAAGATGTCCCAGTAGCCCCGGTAGGTAAACAGCGTGGAGATGCCATCGGTCAGCGGCTTGCCGCTCACGCGCCGGATCACCAGGCCCGATTCGGCACCGCCCGCCTCGGCAATGCTGAAGGCATTGGGCGGGCTGGTCTGCAGCAGGATGCGCCGCAGCCGCGCATAGGCACGCTGCGCCAGCGGCACGCCGGCCAGCCGGTCGCGGGTCTGCGCGACAAGGCGGTCGTCCTTCGCGAAGGGCGAGGTCAGCACGCGTCCCGCGAACAGCGTCTTCAGGTGCTGTTCGAGGTGCGTGCGCTGCTCGCGCGTGAGCGACGCGCCGATCTTGCGGTCCACGTCGGACAGCAGCCAGGCCTGCAGAAAGTCGGCGTCGTAGCGCTCGGCGTCGTACAGCATCAGGTAGGCCTTGAGCGCCTCGTAGCTGTATTCGGCATCGGCCTTCGAGGCCTCGCGCAGCGACTGCTCCACGCGTTGCGCGGCCTGCGGCAGCAGCACCGTTTCAAGTGCGCGCTGGTACACGCCGTCGGTGGCCGCCTGCAGCTTCTCGCCCTGGTACAGGCCGAAGCGGTACGACACGGGCGGATCGCCAATGTCGAACTGGCTCGACCTGGGCAGGTCGCGCAGCCGGTCGAGCACCAGCAGCGAGCTTGCGATGTCGCCGCTGGAATCGACCACCGTGGGCAGCTCGCCGCGCGCGGCCGCCTTGTTGAAGGCCTTGGCATTGCCATCGACCTCGGCCACATACGCCTTGTTGTTGCGCCAGCTGTTGACGCAGGCACCAAGGAACAGCACCAGCAGCACGCCGATGATGCTGTAGCCCGCGATGTCGATGGCCCGCTTGCGCCTGTACCAGCGCAGGTTGGTGCCGGCCACGCCCGCGTCGCGGAAGATCACCTGCTGCAGCAGCTCTTTCAGGAAGTAGCTCTTGCCCGGGCCCGGTGGCGGCGCCGGCGGCGCATTGACCTGCAGGTAGCGCTTGATGGCGCCCATCACGCGGTCGAAGGCCGTGCCCTCTTGCGTGCCGCTGGTGAAGTAAACGCCGCGCAGCATCGACGCGGCCTCGAACTTCGAGGGGTTGAACACGTCCGCCAGGAAGGTGCCCAGGATGTCCTCGAAGCTCGCGAACTGTTGCGGCAGCAGGTAGGCCTGCGCGCGCCGCATCGGGTCGGGCTCGGCCGCCAGCAGCTCGGGCAGGCGTTCGTCCAGCCGCTGGTGCAGCAACCTGTATTCCTGGTGGAAGCGCTCGCGCAGGTCGGTGCCCGCGAGCGCCGCCGCGCCCGCCTTGGCCTTCGACTTGCTGGCGGGGTTGCCTTCGATCGGGAAGGTGAAGCCCCACACCTGTTGCCGCTCCGCGCGGCCCAGCGAGCCGAAGTACTCGTTGAAGCCCGCCAGCAGGTCGGTCTTGGTGACCAGCACATACACCGGGAAGTCGATGCCCAGGTCGTTGCGCAATTCGAGCAGCCGCTTGCGCAGCGCCATTGCATGGCGCGCGCGCTGGGCGTCGTCGGCCAGCGGCAGGTCGGCAATGCTGATGGTGAGAATGGCGCCGTTGATGGGCTGGCGCGGCCTGAACTTCTTCAACAGCTCGATGAAGCCTTTCCACTCGCCCTCATCGGTCTCGCGGTTGCTCTCGTGCGTGGTGTAGCGCCCGGCGGTGTCGATCAGCACCGCCTCGTTGGTGAACCACCAGTCGCAATTGCGCGTGCCGCCGATGCCACGCACCGCGGCCTTGCCGAGCTGGTCGGCCAGCGGAAAGTCGAGGTCGGAATTGACCAGTGCCGTGGTCTTGCCCGAGCCCGGCGCGCCGATGAAGATGTACCAGGGCAGCTGGTACAGGTACTGCCGGTCGAACACCGCGAAGCGGCTCGCGGGCTTGCCGTCGGCGCCCTGCCCGAAGCGCATGTTCTTCAGGATCGCGGTGGCATCGGTGAAGCCGTTCTGCAGCTCCTTGATCTCGGGCGCGTCCTCGGGCTTGGCCTCCTTCTCCTTCTTGGAAGGCGTGCGCAGCTGGTTGAGCAACTGGGCGTTGAGCCTGTGCTCGCGCCACTTGCGGTAGACCAGCCGGACCAGCCAGATCGCGAACATCAGCACGATGACCGCGATGCGCACCAGCTCGTCTTCGAGCGGGCGGTAGCGGCCCACGGCAATGGCTGGTCCGATGATCCAGATCAGGAAGGCGACGGCGACAAGGCCCAGGAAGACCCAGAGATCGCGGCTGATGAGAAAACGGAAGATGGCGCGCAGCATCAGCGGGCACCTCCCTGCAATGGAGCGGGCTGTGCGGGTGACACGGGCGCGGCGAGTTGTTGTTGTTGCTGCACCGGCACGCCGGCCACCGGCGCCACCAGCAGCGTGACCTCGACGCGCCGGTTGCGCGCGCGGTTCGCGGCCGAGTCGTTCGGCACCAGCGGATCGGCGTCGCCCCGGCCTTCGGCGCGCAGGCGTTCGGGCCGCGCCAGGCGGTTTCCCAGCATCTTCTTCACCGCATCGGCGCGGGCCTGCGAGAGCTGCCAGTTGGAAGGAAAGCGCACGCTGCGAATCGGCTGGTCGTCGCTGAAGCCGCTCACCAGCACGTTGCCTTCGACGGCATTGAGCGCATCGGCCACGCGCGCCAGCACCGGCGCATAGCGATCGAGCACGCGGTCGGAGCCCGAGGCGAACAGGCCGTCGCCGCGCAGCACCACCACGCTGCGGTCGGCCTCGTCGCGCACGGTCAAGAGGCCGTCGCGAATCTCGGGTTCAAGAAAGCGCTGCAGCCGCGGCTGCGCCGCCGGCATGACCACGGCGCGCGCCGATTGCGGCAGGCGCACCGCGTTGACGGCCGCGAACGCGCCATCGGAACTGCCGGCCAAGTTGAAGTTGAGCACCGTGAACGCAATGACCAGCAGCACCGCCGCCACCGCGCCCACGGCCCACACCGGCAACCAGTTGCGCTGGCGGCGCACCGGCGCGCTGGCGTCCTGCCAGTGCGGCGACAGCGGCACCGCGATTTCGCCGCGCGTCTGGCGAATGATCTGCAGCAGCCGCTGCTTGAGCGTTTCAAGCTGCGAGCGGCCGTTGTCGATGACGCGAAAGCGCCCTTCGAAACCCATGGCCAGGCAGAAGTAGATGAGCTCGATCAGGTGCAGGTGCTGCTGCGGGTTCTGCACCAGCCGCGACAGCAGCTGGAAGAATTTCTCGCCGCCCCAGGTCTCGTTGTGGAACATCACGAGCAGGCTCTGCGACGACCAGATGCTGCCGCCCCAGGGCGTGAGCGCGGCGGCTTCGTCGACCGCGGTGCACAGGCAGTAGCGCGCGCCGATGATCACTTCGGGCGCGATGCCGGCCTGCTGCGCACGCGTTTCGAAACGGCGCACTTCGTCGACCAGGTGCTCGCGCAGTTGCGCCGGCGCGGGGTGGTGGCCGGTCGCGCGAATCTGCGGAATCAGGTCGAGCAGCGGATTGGCGGCGGCCACCAGCGGGTTGTTGCCGGCCAGCGCCGTGTCGCCCGCATGCGGACGCTTCGCGTCGTGCCATGCGGTGAAGGACTCGGGTTGCGCCCCGAAGCCACGCGACGCATCGCCGCCATGCGCACCGTTCGCGCCGCCCCCCGGGTTCGGCGGGACAAAGCCTCCAGCACCGACAGCCATGTCGTTGACACCGTTCATAGAGTCCCTCACGGACGGATGGCCCAGAACTCCATGGCGAGCCCCGGAAAGTCACCGGCCAGGTGCATGGCGACACCGCCCGATTTTTCGAGCTGGCGCCACATGTCACCGCTCTTGTCGAGCTCGAAGTAGTGGTAGCCCGCGTTGTACGGAATCTGCCGTGGCGCCACCGGCAACGGCCGCACCACCACGCCGGGCAACTGCAGTTGCACCAGGTCGCGAATGCGCTCGACCGAACCGATCTTCACCTGCGTCGGGAAGCGCTGCTGTATGGCCTCGGCCGGCAGGTCGGCATGCACCGCGAGCACGAAGCCCGCGTTGCGCACCAGCACCGGGTCGGGCATGCGGCCCACGCGCACGCCGTGGCTGCGCTCTTCGAGCTCGATGGCGATGGCGCTCTGCTCGAGCACCGCCGACAGCGAACGCCGCAGTTCTTCCATCAGCGGACGAATGCTTTCGTTGAGGTTGTCGTGGTCGTATACCGGCCACAGCACCGGCCGGCGCGTGGGCGAGGTGTGCGTGGCCAGGTGGCAGGCCAGCTTGAGCCAGTCGGTGAACAGCTGCTCGGGGTGCACCTGCACGGCCTGCTGCGCATGCCAGGTGGTGGCAAGGTAGCGGTTGACCAGCTCGAGCAACAGAAAGTCGGAGACCTCGCTCACGCCGCCGCGGCCCGGCTGCGACAACCGCGAAGCCAGTGCCTCGGAACGCTGCGTGAGCAGGCCATGCAGTTCCGCGACCATGCTGCGCAGCATGGTGTGCGCCGACGCATCGAGCACCGGCGGAATGTAGTTGGCATCGATCACCAGCTTGTGGTCGGTGCGCCGCTCGATCACGCGCACCGCGCCGATGGACTGCCACTCCGCGGTGAGCGACGACGCGCGCGCCAGCCGCAGGCGCGGCGCCGCGAGCTGCAGCACCGCCGGCCCGAGCGCCACTGCATTGCCGTCGTTGACCTCGCGCTCGATCACGCCGAAGCGCGCGGCCGAGCCTTCGTCTTCCGAGAAGATGACTTCTTCGCTGCCGGGCCTGCGCAGCGGCAGCGCGAGCACGATGAGTTCGTCGGTCAGGTCGCTGGGCACTTCGTACGGCAGCGGCGCATCTTCGGCACTGAACGAAAACGGCGTGCCATCGGGCAGCACGCCCGCGCCACCGAGCAGCGACACGCGGCCCAGCGCGTAGGCATCGCGATCGATCTCAAGATGAAGCCAGCCCCAGTAGGCGCCTTGCAGTCCCGCGGTGCGGCGGGTCACGTACTGCTCGACATAGCGCTCCATTTGCTGGAAGTGCTGTGGCCTCAGGTACATGCCTTCCGACCACACGACGCGATTCGCCAAAGCCTGCACGGGAGCGCCGTTTTTTCCGGCGCCCGAATTGCGAACTGTCACCAAAGAACCTCCTGGGAGTGCTCACACGGAAGCGGGAGGCGTGCCTTGATGAACGACCTCCCGATCGAATGGTTTTGCTCCTGATGCTACACGGCGCGTCTTACGTTTTGCACCGCATTTTTCGCACTCATTTCTCGCACTTTCGGGCTACTGGAGCCCAAGGATTAGCGACTTGGTAGTAACTCGATGCCCGTCTTTCGGATCGCGACGCGCACGGCCTGTTCGCTCGGCGAGAACTGCCACACCTTGTACAGGTTGGTTTGCTTGGGCTCCTTCAAGGGCAGCACGATGCGCCAGCGCGCGGACTCCAGCTTGCGATAGCCGGCAATGATTCCGATGGCGCGCGAATCGAGCGCGGCCTCGCGCTTGAAGACGCGTTCTTCGCCGCTGCGCATGATGGCCTGGTCTGCGTTCACGAGCTCTGCCATCAGCGTCTCGCGGTCGCGGTCCTGTAGTGCAAAGTAGTCTGCCGTCTCGAAGTTACCGGAAGATTTCAGCTCGAAGACTTTCACCAGGATCGGTGCGGCCTGGCCGCGTCCGTCGGGGTTGACGCCATCGTCGATGTGTATGGAAACGGCGTAAGGCGTGGGCAAGGACTTGGCTGTCGATGCGCATCCACTGAGGCCCGCAAACAACGGTGTTGTTGCAAGTGCGCCTTGTAGCAAGGTTCGTCGCTGCATTGATATCTCCCCGAGAGGTTCGCGGCCTATATTATCGAAGTCATGCGCACTTCTGATGTGCGCATCACATGCATGCCGCAACACAGCGGCACACTATCTCAAGCATTGCCTTTCGCGAGGTAGGAGAGAAGATTGAAGTCATGTCTGCCAGCTCTGGCGTTCACTTTGTTCGTGGTGACCGGTTGCACCACGCCACCGCCCGAGCCCACGCCGCCGCCGCCCGAACGACTGAGCCAGCAAGTGGCCCGCACCACGCTCGAGCGCGCGCAACAAGCTTATGACGAAGGCGACTACGCCAAGGCCATCAACACGCTCAAGAGCGGTGGCGTGTCGGTGTTCGAAGGGGCCGATGCCAACACGCGACTCGACGCGATGAAGCTCGAAGCCTTCAGCTACTGCGTGGCCAACCAGGTGCCCGAGTGCCGCACGCAGTTCCGCAAGATCCTCGACACCTTCCCCAACTTCGACCTCAGCGTGGCGGAGCGCAAGCACCCGGTGTGGGGCCCCGCCTTCGAGGCCGCCAAGCGACTGAAGCGTTGAAGAAGAAGCAAAGAACAAGAAGAAGAACATCGCGGGCGGCAACCACACGCCGCAACTCGGAATGAACACGGAGGCGCCATGCGTTGGACGGTGATCGAACATGCCGGCAGGCCGGTGACAGCGGGGCCGTCGGCACTGCTCGCCGCACCGGGCGGAACCATCGGGCGCAGCCCCGACAACCACCTCGTGCTGCCCGACGAGCAGCGGCAGATCTCGCGCCTGCAGGCCACCGTGCGCTTCGACGAAGACGGCGTGGCCGTGCTGCGCAACATGAGCGCGGTGCTGCCCATCAGCGTCAACGGACGCACGCTGGCGCACGAACAGGAATCGCGCGTGGCCGATGGCGACCACGTGGCCATCGGGAGCTATCTGCTGGAGGCCGCGAGTGCGCTGCATGCGGCGCCTGTGATTGCTGCGGTGCCACCGCCTGCGCCTGCGCCATTGCAGCCGCCGCCACCAGCGCCTGCAGTACCGATGCCAATGCCCATGCCGTCGCCGGTTTCGAGCCATGCGCATGCGATGCCGGCGGATCCGCTCGGCGCCTTGCTGCCGGCGTCGCCCGCTTCCGATGTGTTCTCCGATCTGTTCGGCGCAGGGACGTTGCCCATCGGCGATACGCAACCGACAGTCGCCATGCCGCCGCCACCCGTGCAGGCACCCGCGCCGCCCCCCGCATTCGCGCCGGAGTTCACACCGGTGCTTGCGCCCCGAGAGCCCTTCGCCGCGCCTGTCGCGGCCCCCATGCAAGCGCCGGCGCCCCACGCAACACCGAGGACAAGCGCGCCGCCGCCGACGCATTCGTCGTCATCGCAGATTCCTTCCGCGGAAGACTGGGACGCCATTCTTGCCAACGCGCCACGGCGCGTCGACAGCGCGCCCGCGCCCATGCCCGACCCCATGGCGCACGAGCCCTTCGAGCTGCCGTCGCAGGCGCGCAGGAACCCGGTCGATCCGCTCGCGGAACTGAACCCGCATGCGGCCAACGACATGTCGGACGTGGCGCTCAAGCGCGGCGTCGATCCGCTGTCTTTCTTTGCGAACGACGACAGCGCGCCTTCACCGCTGTCCGATCCGCGCCCCACCGCGCTCACGCACGACCAGCCGCTGCTCGGCGAAGCGCATCCCGCGTTCGACCTGCTGGCCCGGCCTGCGCCGCAGGTGCCGACGGGGTACAGCCACGCGAACCACACGCGCGAAGTGGCGGCGCAGTTCCGGCCGCCGAATCCGGTCGCCGCGCCAGCGCCTGTGCGCGCGCCCGCGCCTGTTGCGGAGCCGGTGAAAGTGGACGCACCGCCGCCGCCACCACCACCTCCTCCAGCACCGCAACCCGTCGTGCAGGAAGCCCCTCCGGCGCCACCGCCCGTTGTCGCCCCGCCCGTGGTGGCCGAAACGCCGGTGGTTGTCGAAGCACCGACAGCCGCGACAGCCACGCCTGTTGCCCCTGAACCCGCAGCCCAGCCCGCTCCCGTTGCCGCGCCCATCGCATCTCCCACGGCGGTGGCTGCGGCGTCTGCCGCGGCCGCGCCATCCGCGTTGTCCCACGCCTCATCCGAAGCCCTCTTCAAGGCCTTCCTCGAAGGCGCCGGCGTGCCCGACGTCGCGGGCCAGCAGCCGTTCGACATCGAGGCCATGCAACGCCTGGGCCGCCTGATGCGCGCATTCACCGACGGCACCATCGAGCTGCTGTCGTCGCGCGCGATGCTCAAGCGCGAGGTGCGCGCCGAGATCACGATGATCGTGGACGAAGAGAACAACCCCTTCAAGATCCTGCCCAACGGCCGCGCCGTGCTGATGCAGATGTTCGGCGCGCGCATGCCCGGCTTCCTCACGCCCGAGGCCGCCGTGCACGATGCGCTCGGCGACCTGCAATCGCACCAGCTCGGCATGGTGGCCGGCATGCGTGCCGCCCTGCTCACGCTGCTGCAGCGCTTCGACCCCACCGCGCTGGCCCGCGACACGCCGCACGACGGCAGCTTCGGCGAGAAGGTGCTGCCGGGCGGGCGCGAGGCGCGGTTGTGGCGACAGCTGCAGGCGCTGCATGCGGACACCACCGCGGCGGTTGAAGACGATTTCCAGGCCGTCTTCGGCCGGGCCTTCCAGCAGGCCTACGACAAGGAAATGGAACGGCTGAAGGAGGCGCGCCGTGCTTGAAGCCGCCCGTGCTTTCGCCGTGCCCATCTCGACCTCGCAGTTCTCCTGCGTGGGCGAGCGCAGCGGCAACCAGGACGCCATCGGCTACCACCTCGATGAACGCAACGGCTGCTTCGTGGTGAGCGACGGCGTCGGCGGCAACGCGGGCGGCGAGCTGGCCTCGCGCATTGCCGTCGATACCGCGCTCGACACCTTCGTCATTGCGCCGTCGCTCGACGCCGGCACCGTGCAGCGCTGCGTGAAGGCGGCCAACGACGCCATCCTGGAGAAGCAGCGAGAGCTGGCCGACCAGAGCAAGATGAGCGCCACCTTCGTCTCGCTGTTCGTCGACCGCGCCACCAACCAGGCCTGCTGGGCCCACGTGGGCGACAGCCGCCTGTACTGGTTCCGCCGCGGCGCGCTGATGCAGCGCACCGAAGACCACAGCCTCTCCGAGCGCTCGGGCGACGCGGCCGCGAGCCACCAGAACGGCGGCGAGCGGCTGGTAAAAACCAACCTGCTGTACCGCGCGCTCGGCGCGCGCGCCACGGCCGAGGCCACCATCACCGCATCGCAGCGCCTGGCCGATGGCGATGCCTTCCTGCTGTGCACCGATGGCCTGTGGCAGCTGATCTCGCAGCAGGTCATGGAGCGCTCGCTGCAACTGGCCGACAGCGCCGAAGAGTGGTTGGCACTGCTGCGCCGCGCGGCCGAGGCCAAGGCCGACGAATCGCGCGACAACTACTCGGCGCTGGCCGTGTGGGTCGGGTTTCCGCAGCAGGTGACGCTGGCCGGAACCGCGTCGCCCCGGGCGACGACGACCTAGCAGTGCCCCAAGCCGCTCAGGCGGCGAGCATCAACACCTTGAACTGGCTCGGCACGATGCGCATGCCGACCATGTTCGTGGAGTTCTGCAGGGTCAGGCTCGTCATGCGCGTGGCCGGCGTTCCCTTCAGGAGAATCGTGAAGGCGCCCGTCAGGTGGCGCGACTGGCCCATGACCGTCTGCGACACCACGCCCATCACCACGCCCGCGTTGTCGCCGTTGGTCAGCGGCGTGACGGTGGCCATGTTGTGCGCCGGCGTGCACATGTAGAGGATGTTGTAGGCGTTCGGAATCGCGGTCGGGCCGAGCGCGAAGTCCGGGTAGGGAATGGGAATGGCCGGCGGTGTCTTGCACACGTCGGGAAACGCGAGGTCCATTCCCATCATCTGGCAGTTGGCGAACATGTCGTGTGTCTCCTTGAATCCAGAAAGAAATCAGCCCATGTGGATCTGGCTGCCATCGACCTTGACGATTTCCTTCGCCGTCACGACCGTGTTCTTGCCGTGCACCCGCGCGATCTGCGCCGCCTCGTAGTCGATGCGTCCCGCCCGCAGCTGCTCCACGTCTTCGGTCATGCGAAAGGCCGTCTTGCTCAGGTGCACCAGGCGGTCCACCACGGCTTCGTACACACGGCCGATGACGCGCATGGAGAGCACCGTGGCCTCGGCCTCTTCGCCCTGGTAGCGCAGCCGGCCCACATGGCACTCGGCGTCTTCCGCGTCGATTCGTAGCCGGGGCGCCGCCATCTCCACGCCCTGTTCCGCGCGCAGCGCGACCTGCGTCTTGCTCTCGATGCGGACGGCCCCGCGGTCCGAGGCCAGCGTCAGGTCGCCCGCCACGTCGATGCGCGAGGCGCTGGCGTCGGCCTGCTCGGCCACCGCCGTCAGGTAGAGCCGGTTGGCGTCCGGCCCCGTCACCAGCACGGTGTCGCCGATGGCGGGCCGCAAGAGGCAGCTGGCGGCCCGCGTGCAGCGCAGCAGCTGCCGGCCGTCGCAGAGCACGCTGTAGACGCCGCCGGGCAATGCGCCGGTGACGGTGCCCATGGCATTGACCATGCCGCCGCCCTGCACCGGCTCGTGCGCGGCCTCCCGCCATGCATCGTCACGAACGGCTGCGGAAGAAAGAACGCGTGGGGTCATGGTGAGCTCGCAGGTTTCATTGGCGATGAGCGCCGGCGCGCGCGGGGCGGCGCGCCGAAAACTCCTCGGCCGCAAACAGGTCGGGGTCGTTGGGCAGCAGGCCGCCGCGGTCGCCGTACCGCGTACCTTCCTGCTGCGCGCGGTGCACCTTCGTGCGCAGGAAGTGCGCGCCGCGCAGGTCGGCGTTGCACAGGTCGGCATGCGAAAAGTCGGCATAGGTGAGGTCGGCCCGTGCGAAGACCGCGCCTGCGCAACCGGCCCGATGGAAGATGCACTGCTCCAGCTTCGCATCCGAGAAGTCCGTGCCTTGAAGCTGTGCTTCGACCCAGATGCTCTGGCTGAAATTGGACGCGCGGCATGCAACGCCCTTCATCCGCGCGGAAGGGAAAAGGCATTGCGGCGCATGAACCCTGTTCAGGCTTGCGCCCTCGAGCGCGGCACCCTTGAAGTTGCACTGCATCAGCACGGCGTCGTCGAAGTTGCACCCCTCGAGTTGCGCATCGATGAACTGGCAAAGCAGGAACTTCTGCGCGCTGAAGTTCCGGCCCGCCAGGTTTGCCTCGACGAACACCGCCTTGTCGAAGCGGCTGTCGCGGAACACGGCAGTGCGAAGGTCCGCCTTGTAGAACACTGTCTTGTGCAGCAGCGTCGTCGAAAAATCCACGGCATCCAGCGACGTTTCGGAAAACACCAGCGCCTCCGATGCCACATTGACCAGAGAGGCCCGGTCCAGCACGCAATTGGCAAAGGAAACGATGCCGGCATTCGCGCCGTCGAACCGTGCATCCGACAGATTGCATGCGAAGAAGTTGGCGCCATTCATGGTCGCGCGGGACATCCCGACCGCGGTCGCGTCGCAGGTCTCCAGCGTGCAGCGGGTGACTACCGCATCGTCCAGTTTCGCGCCCGTGAGCTTGCACTTTCTGAAGATGCTCGAATTCAGCCTGGCCCCCGACAGATCGGCACCGCTGAGATCGGTCTCGGTAAAGATCCCGCCGGTGAGATCGAGCCCCCGGAAATCCAGGCCCTGCAGTTGCTTTCCCGCAATCTCGACGCCGCCGTGGATCATTGCCTGCACATCGGCGGGGCTCATGCCGCCTTCTCTTTCTTGCGCTGCGGCACCGTCTTGATCTGTTCGATGTACGCGCCGTCGAAGCGGGTGCGGTCGTCGACGAGCGACTGCGACACGTCCGCCCTGAACAAATTGGCGCTTCGCAGATCCGCCGATACGAGCAGCGCCTTCTGCAGAATCGCGCCACTCAGGTCGGCATGCTGCAGCGAGGCACCCGTCAGGTCGGAGCGAACGAACAGCGAGCCCGGCGCATCGGCGCCCGCCATGTTCACCGAGCGCATCGAAGCACCTGAAAAATCGCTGTTCTCGAGCCGGGCATGCGTGAAATCCGCTTCGTCCAGGGGCATGCCCCTCAGGTTGCAGTCCTTCAGAAGCGCATCGGCAAAGCGGGCCTTCACCAGGCTGCCCCGGCCCGCGAAGCACGTCGTGGTCATCCGCGCGCCAGAGAAGTCGAGGCCATGGCCGCCTTCCACATCGACCCACACGCATGACTCGAGCTCGGCGTTCGCAAAGCTCAGGTCCGACGCGTGGCAATCCGTGATCGACAGCTTGTGGAGCTTCGCGCCATCGAAGCGATTGCCGCGCAGGATCGACTTTTCGAAGAACGACACCAAGGAAAATTTCGCCTGCTCGAAATTGCAGTCCTCGAAGCTCGCCGCGATGAGATGCAGATCTTCCAGGGTCGCGGCTGAAAAGTTGCAGCGCAGCGCGCTCAGGTTGTCGAGCGTCGTGCCCTTGAAGCTCGCGCCCGTGAAGTCGGCGCCTTCGCATTGCGCCAACGCGAGATTGCAGCGGTCGAAAATTGCGCCGCGCAACGAAGTGCCGCGCGTGCGCGCACGCGCCAGCACGGCTTCGCCGAAGTCGGCGTTGTCCATGCACGCGTCGCCCAGATCCGCGCCTTCGAGCAGCGCGCGATGCCAGCGTGTATTGCGCAAGTCCATTCCACGGAGGTTCGCCCCCGTGAGGTTCATGCCGGAGAAATCGCGAGCCCCGGCCATGATGCGTTCGACCTGCGCGCGGACCCGGTCGGCCTGCTCTGGAAGCATCGGATCGGCGGCCTCCTGGTAGTGGGCCGTGCGCCGGTATGCGGTGCCGAGGTCTTCCTGCGCGCTCTGCGTCACCTTTCTCAGTTCCTCCTGCTTCTGCGCGGACAAGGCAGGCGCGCCGACGGCGGCGGCCACACCCTCTATGCCACGGACATGCCGCCGCGGATCGAAGTTCGGAGGGCCCTTGCCCTTGGCGGCGTCGGCCCGGGCAAGCAGGGTCGATGTGTCGAATCCCATCTTCGCCGAGCGATCCGCATTGCGTGTTGCCGCTTGCGCGAGGCTCGTGCGTGCCTGCTCGAGTTTCTGGCGCTGCTCCTGCGCCATCGCCTTCACCTTGGCCACGAACGCGGGAAGCTCCTTCACCGAGGGTGTCTTCTGCAGCCCCGACTCGGCGGGCATGCGGTACTTGTCGGGGTCTGCCCCCGATGCCTTCATCGCCGCCGCCAGCCTGGTGCGCTCGCCATCGGCACGCGCCTGCATGTTGCGCGTCAACGGATCGGGCGCGTCGCCTTCGTCGTCCGCATCGAGCCACGGTCCTATGGCATCGGCCGGCAGCAGTTGATCGTCGCGAAGCACATACAGCGCGCCGTTTTCGGGTTCGCACCGCTGGGCCAGCACCTCGCGGTAGTACCCGGGTGGCCGGTGCGGCGCAGTGCCCTCTTCCATCGCCGCGATCATGTGGCTGATGTCCGATGCATCGTCTTCCTCGATGCCGATGCTGCCGTGATAGATCAGGACCACGCGCTCGAGATGCGGAAAGAACCACGCCGTGGTCAAGCGCAGCGGCACCTCTTCGAACAGGCCGTCCGGCAATTGCCGGCTTGCCGCCTGCCGCACGACGAAGCACCGTGCCCGCCAGTTCGGCAGCAGGCCCTTTTGCACCGCCGACGCCGGATGCATGTTGCAGATCTCATAGGCCGCGCCCGCCAGTCCATGCCCGGTGGAGGCGATCCATTGGTCCTCGGGGGCCGCATTGAAGAAATGCCAGTCCATGTCGGTGGAGAAACCAGGGAACAGGTCCTTGCGCCAGTTGTCGTCGTACTGCCGTCCCATCCGGCCCATCCGTGACGGCCTGGCCAGATCGACGGGCCCCAGTCCGGCCGGCTTCACGGTCTGGCCGGGCCGGCGCAGCATGTCGCTCGCGTGCTCGATGTTCGGCAGCCTGCGCACACGGATGCCGTTGATGGTTTCATCGTCATGGCCGATGCCCGCGGGATTTTCTGCAAAGCCCGGTCCGCCGAAGGCCCTGCGCCAGTCCAGCCGGATGTCGTCGAAGGGCTGCGGCTCGCTCGCGCGACCGTCGATCCAGTAGCGGTCTCCGAACACCAGCAGCGATTTCTTGCAGGCCCCCACCTGCACGCTCACCGCGCATTGCGTCTTGTCCTGCTGATGCCGCGTGTAGGCCGAGCCGGTTACCAGAAACTCCGCGCCGTCCTTGGGCATCGCAAGGTCCAGCACCGCGTCGCTGCCCAGTTCTTCGCCGACGATCTTCCACAACTCCGGCTCTGGCAACAGCAGCGGTTCGCCCCGAAGGTTGGTCATGGCGATGCATGTCATCGCGAGGTGCTGCGCGCCGTCCTTCAGGAACGGCCGTGTCATCGTGCTCAGGCGCAGGGGCTTGACGGTCTTCATCGTGGGGCGCTCAGCGGTATTTCCAGGAGCGTGCGCTCGCGATCGATGGCAACGGACGCCGGGGCCTCTTTCGAATAGAGGATGGCCACCCTTCGCCCGGTCGCGAAATTGGCGAGCAGCACGGATTCGATGAATGCCGATATCTCGGCCTCGTGCATGGCACCCGATGCATCCTCGTAGGCAAGCCGCACGTCGACCGCCGACATCTCGATGGCGTGGCGGCCGTTGGTGACCAGCCGACTCGGCGGCCTCGACAGGTGCAACACCACGCCCTCGCCGCGAACGCCCTCGGTGCGCAGGGCATTCCAGGCGTTTTCATCCGCCGCATACCGCGCGCTCTCCGGCCTGGCCGAGCGCGGCCAGAAAAACATGAAGGCGACGGCGATGAAGCAGATACCCAGGATGAGTACGACGCCAAGAGTGCTCCACCCGTTCATCGGGAATCGGCCCGTTGGATTTCGTGCCCCATCAGGCCTTGATGAAAAGCTGCTTCAGCGCGACCGACAGGCCGCCGCCAGCGAAGCTGAACTTGTCATTGGTGATCTTCGCCCCCGTGGCATCGATCTTGAACAGGGCGTCCAGCAGATTGACCCTGGAGAGATTCACGAAGAGACCGTTGTACTGCGCATTGATCCCGGATGTCTGCAGCTTGACGCCGAAGAAATCGTAGGCCATTACCGTCACGCCGGTGTGCTCGAGCGTGCCGTGGTTGTCCTTCCAGCGCCACCAGTCCTCCTTCTTCGTATTGGTGATGTATTGGTCTCCGGTGAATTCGAAGGTGGGCGCGAAGCTGATCAGCGGGCCGGTGATCCTGATCGTCCGGCTGCCATCGACATGCCGGGTTTCTCCGCCGGTGATGTTGGTGTGGAACCCGCCGTTCACGATGAAGTTCATTCCCCCATTGACGGTCTCGTCCACGCCGTCGTTGGTGGTCCGCTTCACGCCATCGGAGATGGTCTGGTTCACGCCGCCGGTGATGGTGGAGTTGACGCCGCCGCTGATGATTTCCTTCACGCCGTCGGAGATGGTTTCCTTGAGGCCACCGGTCACGGTGCGCGTCTCGCCACCCGAGATCGTTTCAGTCGCACCCTCGGAGATCTTGCGGGTCTCCCCACCCGAGACGGTTTCCGTCGCACCACCGGTCACCGTGCGGGTCTCCCCGCCGTCGATGGTTTCCACCGCGCCCTTGCTGATGTGCCGCTCCTCGCCGTCCTGGTAGGTGGCCGACTCGTGCCCCACGATGACCGTCGTGCGCGTGCGGCCCGTGTTGTGCGTTTCGTCGGCCTCCACCGAGACGTCGAGGTTGCGCTCGGCGTGCAGGGCGACGAACTCCGCGCCCATCTTGTCTTCGAACACGAGCGAGTTGGCGTTCTCCGGCGATCCGCCGGGCGTCGAACGGGTGACGAAGCCGCTCTTGGTCTGCTCGCCGGGCAGGGTGAACGGCGACATCTGGCGCGGGTTGTAGACGCGCCCCACGATGATCGGCCGGTCGGCCCGGCCGTCGACGAAATCGACCACCACTTCCTGGCCGATGCGCGGCGTGAAGACCGCGCCGAACCCGTCGCCCGCGATCACGTGCGACACGCGCACGAAGCACGAGCAGTTCTCGTTGCGGCGCCCACTGCGGTCCCAGCGGAACTGCACCTTCACGCGGCCGTACTGGTCGGTCCAGATCTCTTCGCCTTCGGGGCCGACCACCACCGCGGTCTGCGGACCGGAAGTGCGCGGCACGCCCGTGAGACGGGGCGCCCTGAAAGGCAGCGACGTGGGCTGCACGACGAAGCCGAAGCCGTACTCGCCCTCCGGGGCGCCGGTCGCATAGCCGCCTTCGCGCAGCGTGTAGTTCACCGACAGCACCACATACTCGCGGTTGTCGTCCGAGCGGGGCGAGTTGCGCATCGAGAAGGTGTAGCCCGGCGCCATGCCGCGCACGGTCGCGTGGCCCACGCTGCGTTCGGCCATGGACTGCGCTTCTTCGAGCCGCACGCGCGCGTAATGCTCGCCTTCGCCCGGGTCGGTGTACTCGCCGAGCCACTCGTACATTTCGTAGTTCGAATGCTCGTAGGGCAGCGGCTGGGCGCGAACGCCGCTCAGGTCGGCGCCCGGCGTGGTGAAGTTGAAGTCGTCCACCGTGTAGCTGCCAGAGCGGATCTCCGCCGTCACCTGCCAGTCGTCGATGACCTCCATGTCCTCGGTCACGTCGCGGTCGGACGCGAAGTAGTTGATGGTTTCGTAGCCGGGCATCGGGTCGTGCGAGCCGATGTCGTCGGTCAGCACCAGCGTGTGCTGGTTCCTGTCGTGCTTGAAGTAGTAGTAGATGCCTTCCAGCTCCATGAGCCGGCTCACGAAGGCGAAGTCGGTCTCGTTGTACTGGACGCAGTGTTCCCACTGGCGGTACGCATTGCCGAGCTTTTTCTCGAAGGCGAAGTTGTAGTCGCCGAACACTTCCTCGAGGATCTCGACCACCGTCTTGTTCTGGAAGATCTTGTTGTCGCTCGACCGCGTGAGATACCAGAGCCAGGGGCGCACCGAGGCGCGGTACACCGTGTGGCGCGAGGTGCCGCCTTCGCGCCCGACCATCGAGAAGCGAACCACCTGCCCATTCAGGAAACGCGGGGCGCCGGCCGTGCGTATCTCCAGTGCCATGGGCTTGCCCAGCACCGACTTCATGTCGATGGAGGCGCTAGGGCTCAGCAGGTCGACCTCGAACTCGAACAGCTGCGAGAGCCCTTCGGTCCCTTGCATCGAGCGGAACAGCAGTTGGTCTTCACTGAGCGGCGTGTGCGCTCGTACGACTCTGGGCATGGCCTTGTCTCCTTGTCTTCTGGTTTTTTGCCTTCTGGTCTCTTGCTCTTCTTGTCTTTTTTCTTCTGGTCGTCTGGCCGCGTGGCCGTCTTCTACGTTTCGGCGAACTCGTACTGGAAGTCGTCGCCGGCGGCCGAGAGCCGCACGCTGCCCAGCTTGCGCGCACTGACCGTGGCGCCGATGACCTCTTCGCTGAGCCGCGGCAGGATGGTGTGCGTGAGGATCGCGTCGATCATCCGGCCGCCCGACTCGATGGCGGTGCATCGCCGCGCCACCAGTGCGACGGCGCTGTCGTCGTAGTGCAATGCAATGCCGTGGTTGGCCGCGAGCCGTGCCGCGATGCGGTCGAGTTGCAGGTGGATGATGCGATGCAACGCCTCGGCGTGCAACGGGTAATAAGGCACTACAACCAGCCGGCCGAGCAGCGCGGGCGCGAACACCTTGAGCAGCGGTTCGCGCAGCGCCGCGGCCAGCGGCTCGGGGTCGGGCCGCAGGGTCGGGTCTTCGCACAGCTGCATGACCAGGTCGGTGCCGACGTTCGAGGTCATGATGATCACGGTGTTGCGGAAGTCGATGTGGCGACCCTCGCCGTCTTCCATCCAGCCCTTGTCGAAGACCTGGAAGAAGATCTCGTGCACGTCGGTGTGCGCCTTCTCGATCTCGTCGAGCAGCACCACGCTGTAGGGCCGGCGGCGCACCGCTTCCGTCAGCACGCCGCCTTCGCCGTAGCCCACGTAGCCGGGCGGCGCGCCCTTGAGCGTGGAGACGGTGTGCGACTCCTGGAACTCGCTCATGTTGATGGTCACGAGGTTCTGCTCGCCGCCGTACAGCGCCTCGGACAATGCCAGCGCGGTCTCGGTCTTGCCCACGCCCGAAGGGCCGCACAGCAGGAACACGCCGACCGGCTTGTTGGGGTTGTCGAGCCGTGCGCGCGCGGTGCGGATGCGGCGCGAAATGGTCTCCAGCGCATCGGGCTGGGCCACCACGCGGGCCGAGAGAATTTCGCCGAGGCGCAGCACCGACTGCGCGTCGTCGCGCACCATGCGGCCGATGGGAATGCCGGTCCAGTCGGCCACCACGGTGGCGATGGCCTGCGCATCGACGGCCGCCAGGATGAGCGGCGATTCGCCCTGCAGCTGCACGAGCTTGTCTTGCGCTTCGTTCAGCTCGGCGCGAATTTCCTCGGGTGTGCGTTCGGGTTCGGCGGGCGCGGCTTCGGCTTGCGCTTCGGAGGCTTCGGCCTCGCCGCTCTCTTCTTCCTTGTCCCCGGCCTTGCCTTGCACCGGCACGGCCGCGGGCGACAACAGCTTGCGCAGCGCCACGATGCGTTCGACCAGCGCGCTTTCTTCCACGCGGCGCTGCTCCAGCAGGTCGAGCTCGGCCTGCGCCGCGGCCACCTGGGCCGCGATGTCTTCGACGCGCTGGTGCTCGCCGACGCCGATGGCCGCCTCGCGCCCCGCAATGCCGGACTCGATGCCCAGCACTTCGATACGGCGCTGCAGGTCTTCCAGCGCGGCAGGCAACGCATGCTGGCTCAGCGCCACGCGCGCGCACGCCGTGTCGAGCAGGCTCACGGCCTTGTCGGGCAACTGGCGCGCGGGAATGTAGCGGTGCGACAGGCTCACGGCCGCTTCGAGCGCGGCATCGAGAATGAGCACGCCGTGGTGCTTTTCGAGTTCGGCCGAGATGCCGCGCAGCATGATCACCGCCTTGGGCTCGGTGGGCTCGTGCACCTGGATGGTCTGGAAGCGCCGCGTGAGCGCCGGGTCTTTCTCGATGTACTTCTTGTACTCCGACCAGGTGGTCGCGCCGATGGTGCGCAGCCGGCCGCGTGCCAGCGCGGGCTTCAGCAGGTTGGCCGCGTCGCCGGTGCCGGCAGTGCCGCCCGCGCCCACCAGCGTGTGCACCTCGTCGACGAACAGCACGATGGGCTTGGGGCTTTTCTCGACCTCGTCGATGACCTGCCGCAGCCGCTGCTCGAACTCGCCCTTCACGCCCGCGCCGGCCTGCAGCAGCGTGGGGTCGAGCACCCACAGCGACACGTCTTTCAGCGAAGGCGGCACGTCGCCGGCTGCCAGGCGCGAGGCCAGCCCTTCGACCACGGCGGTCTTGCCCACGCCGGCCTCGCCGGTGAGCAGCGGGTTGTTCTGCCGGCGCCGCATGAGGATGTCGATGATCTGGCGGATCTCGTCGTCGCGGCCATAGACCGGGTCGAGCTCGCCGGCGCGTGCCTTGGCGGTCAGGTCGCTGGCGTACTTGGCCAGCGCGGAGCCGCCGGCCGGCGCGCCGTCGCCCTGGTGGTGCGCCACGGCAGCCGGCGCGCCGCCGCCCGTGCCCACGCCGCCCGTGCCCACGCCGGGCGTGGCGTCGAAGTCGTCTTCGGGCGAGCCTTCGGTCCATGCCGCGAGCTGCGCCACCAGCACGTCGGGCACGATCTTGTCGAACTCGCGCGAGATGCCCGACAGCACCTGCCGCAGCCCCGGCGTCTTGATGATGCCCGCGAGCAGGTAGGCGCCGCGGATCGAGGTGGCCTCGAAGCGCAGGCTTGCATACACCCAGGCACGTTCGACGGCGTTGTCGACGTGCTCGGAGATGTCGCTGATCGAGGTGGCCCCGTGCGGCAGCCGGTCAAGCGCGCGCACCAGGTCCTGCTCGACCGCATCGAGGTTCAGGCCCGCGCGCTTGATGATGCGCAGCATGTCGCTGTCCTGCAGCTGCAGGATCTGGTGCAGCCAGTGCACCAGCTCCACGTAGGCGTTGCCGCGCAGCTTGGCGAAGGCGGTGGCTGTTTCCAATGCCTTGTAGAGCATCGGGTTGAGCTTGGAGAACAGAGAGACGCGGCGGATGTCGGTCATAAGGAAGAAGAAGGCGCGTGAGAGGGAAACAATGCTTCGGGCTGGAACACCATGTCGCCGGCATCGGTGTCCGACAGGCGCGTGCCGAGCCAGCTGCCCCAGCCCAGGCGCTGGCCGCCGCTGAGTTGCGTGCCCTGCGCGTCCTGCTTGCGGAGCACCAGCCGCAGCTCCCAGGCGAATTCGATGCCGATGTACTGGCGCACCCAGTCGACCACCTGCCGCAGCCGCTTGCTGCCCGGCAGGAACTCGCGGAACTGCTCTTGCGTGAGCGGCCCGAGCTCCAGGCGGAACTTGCTCTGCGCATCGCGCACCGCCAGGCCGATGGTGGCACCGCCGCCCAGCTGGTGGTTGCGCCCCGAGATGCCGATGCGGCTGACCTGGCGCTCGTCGATCATCACCCAGGTGCTGACGAATTCATCGACGCGCACCGGCACGTCGAAGTAGAGCCGCAGGATCTGGATCAGGCCTTCGGGGTTGCGCGTCTGGCGCACGAGGTGGCCGGCCATGAAGGTGCGCGCATGGTCCGCGATGCGGTCGCGCTTTTTCAGGCCCGGCTGCCCCATGTTCATGAGGCTCGCGACGTAGTCGACAAAGCGGTGGCCGTCGACACGGTCCAGGCTGTTGACCGACTGCGCGTCGGCCCAGGCCCGGTAGAACAGCAGGATCAGCCGGTGATGGAACAGGTCGGCGAACGCGCTGAGCGTGTTGTCGGCATGGTGCCGCTTGCGCTCGCGTGCGTACTCCGTCAGGTGCAGCGGCAGGGGGCCGTTGGGGCCGAACAGGCCGAAGCCGTAGATCGAGATGCGCGGCGGACCGTCGCCGTCGCTCTCCACGCCCGACACGTTGGCGGGCGCGAAGGCCATCGAGGGCTCCTGCCCAAGCCGCAGCGGCTCGTCGGAAGGGCGCGGCGCGCGGCCCAACAGCGGATGGTCGCCCTGCGCATCGAGGCGGCGCAGCAGCATGAAGAGATCGTGCTCGAAGGGCTGTTCGAGCAGCCCGGCCCAGAGCGCGGGATCGGCCTCGGGCACGCCACGCGGCAGCAACGTGGCTTGCAGCGGCTGCGAAATGTTGTAGCAGATACCGGCCGCGTCCACCACCACGCCGCCGTCTTCGGCCGGCGTGGCAAGGGTGCCTTCGGTGATGCCGGCTTCGCTCATACGGCGGGTCGGCGTCCCACGCGCGGCGTCCAGCGCGCGATCTCGCCGCGCTGCAGGCTGGTCAGCGCGAACTCGGTGAACGAATTGAGCGACACGTGCCGGCTGAAGAACTGCTCCAGCACGGCGCCGAACAGGTAGGGGCTGGCACCCGAGAACGCGACCTCGTCGATCTTCAGCGCAATCTCCACGCCGCGCCCGAACACGATCGGGCCCGGCTCCGGCAGGCGGCGGAACACCGGCGCCAATGACATCGAGCGCACGCCCTGGATCTGCCGGCGCACCGACGGGTCGGCCAGGTTGCCGTAGAGGTCGAGCATCTCGCGCAATGCAGAAGCCCCTTGCGCGGAATCGACATCGGTCAGGCTCAGGTAGTTCAGGCCCAGGTGGCTGATGAGCCGCCAGGTGAGCGCGCCTTCCGCCAGCGCGGGGTACGGGCGCGAGGGGCCGCGCAGGATGCGGATGGCGCGCACCGGCGCCGACACGCGCAGCGTGAAGTCCGACTCCAGCCCGCTCGGCATGAGCAGCGGCAGGTCGCGGTTGGTGCACAGCGCATCGAGCGTGATGTGCCGCAGGCTGTGCGGAAACGGCGCGTCGTGCTGGTCGACCAGCGACACGTACACCTCGCTGCCGGTGTAGCTGGTGCGCGTGCCCTGCGCCCGCGCGCGGTCGGACACCAGGCGCGGCTCGCGGCGCAGAGAAAAATACGCGCCGAAGTCGCCGTCGTCGGTCGCGAACGAGCCCAGGAAAGGGCGGAACTCGCGCTCTTCCGAGCCGTTGGCCATGTGGCCCGTGACGCGCTCGACCGTGAAGATCTCGAAGTCGCGCGGCCGCGTGCGGTCGATCACCGCATGGTGCTCGTGCTGGCCGGGGCCGACCGGAATGCGGTCGCTGCGGCGCGGCACGAGATTGATGATGGGCGTGCAGAACAGCGAGAAGTGCTTGGCATCGACCAGCCGTTCCAGGTCGGCGTCGGCGCGGTCGAGCAGGATCACGATCTCCATCGTGGTGCCGCCGATGGCCGAGGCCGCCGCGCGCAGCTTGTTCACGCTGAAGAACAGGTAGCGGTCGGGAAAGGCAAAGTACTCGTGCAGCAGCCGGTAGCCCTGGAACGAACGCGCGTCGTACGGCAGCAGTGCCTGCTCGGGGTCGAAGCCTTCGTGGCGGATGGCCTCGTCGCCCAGCGGCACGATGCGCGCGGTGCTGCCGGGCCCGCTGCGGCACACGGTGCCCACGGCGTGGTGCGTCGCAAGCTCGAGCAGGCGCAGCGCATGCAACTCGGCGCCCGAGAGAAAGAATTCGAGCCGCTCCAGCGGCATGTCGGAAAAGCGCGCGCCGCCCACGGCTTCGAGCCGGATGGTGAGCGCGCTCTTGGCCTGCCGCGCGACCTGCGGCATCGCATGCGCAATTTCGGCGGGCACCGGGCCGATGCCGGCTTCGGCGATGCGGATGGGCCACAGCGTGACGGCATGGCCGGTGCGAAATTCGCAAGCCGTCTGCTCGCCCTTGATCATGCGGCCGCGCAGGATGGTGTGGCGCGGCAGTTCGTAGCCGGCCTTCAGCGAGCCTTCGTTGAGGTTGCCGTCGATCTGCACCACGGCCATGGCCGGCAGGGGCGCAAGGAAGTTGGGGTACACCACTTCGAGCAGCCGCTGCGAGAAGCGCGGAAACTCCGCGTCCATCTTGAGCTGGATGCGTGCCGTGAGAAAACTGAAGCCTTCGAGCAGGCGCTCCACATACGGGTCGCTGACCTCGATGCCGCGCATGCCGAGGCGGCCCGCGATCTTCGGGTAGCGCTGCGCGAACTCGGCCCCGAGCTCGTGCATGTAGGTGAGCTCGCGGTTGTAGTAGTCGAGAAGCCGCGCGTCCATTCAGAGGCCTCCCGTCGGGCGCAGCACCATGTGCCCGCTTTCGAGATCGAGCTCGGAGCGAAGGATGAATTCGATCGGGTACGGCACCGACCACAGCGTGCCGCGAATCTCCAGCGCCAGCAGGTTGTGGTGCTCCAGGTCGGTGGCATCGGTCACGCAGCGCACGTCGATGCTGTCTTTCATGATGCGCGGCTCGAAGTCGATGATCGATGCGCGAATGGCCGCCTCGACGTCGGCGAAGTCGACCTCCGACATGCGCCCGCCAGCCCAGCCGCGCACGCCGTAGTTCACCACCGAGCCGCGCGCGCGCGGCATGGTGTTGATGGTGTGGTCGGCGCCGAAATTGGTGGTGTTGAGCAGCCATTGCAGGTCGCGCAGCACCGAGTCGCGCAGCAGCCTGCCGCTCATGAGGAAGGAGCCCGCGCGCTCCTGGCGGCTCTGGGGCTGCTTGTCGGTCAGGCGGTCGAGCAGCACGGGCTGCAGGCGGTCGCGCGCAACGCTTTCCTGCGGATCGCCGTCGCCGTCCATCAGGGCACTCATGGGGTGGTGCGCTCCAGGGCGCCCGTGACGGGTGCGAATTCGACAAGCCGCAGGTCGAGCAGCGAATGGTCGCCGGCCTCGCTGATCAACGTGCGCTGGCCAACGCCCGCGTACTGCTCTTCGCCGGCCAGCGGCAGCCAGTCGGTGCGGCGGCCCAGCGTGGTTTCGTCGTCGAGCGCATCGAGCGCGCCGGGGTAGCGCACGGGCACCAGGCCATTGAGCCCGCGGCCGTCGTGCAGCTCGATCTCGGCCGGTGCCCACAGCAGGTCGACCAGGTGCTGCGGGCGCGAGAACTTGATGCGCCGCACCGCCGGCAGCGGCAGCCACGCATAGCCCGAGGGCGTGAGCAGTTCCAGCACCGCGCCCAGGCGCACGTCGCCGTCGCACAGCCACGCGAATTCGCTGTGTTCGACGGGCTCGCCGTCGAGCGCCTGCGCCGCACGCGCATCGGAGCGGTCGACGCTGGTGAGCGTGCCCTGCAATGCAGGCGCGGCCTGGCGCGCGCTCTCGCGCAGGGCTGCGGCTTCGTCGGCGCGTGCGGGCGGCAGCGCCGCCGCGGCAATGAGCTGCTCGACCCAGTCGGCATTGCCGCTGACGATGGCCGGCGCGCGTGCACCGGCCCAGAATTCGGAACGATGGCGTTCACCAGCGAGCGCCATCGCACAGGTGACGCTGGCCGGCGTGAACGTGGGATCGAGCTTGGTGGCGAGCTTGAGCTGGTCTTCAGCCCGTTGCCATTCGCCACGCAGCGCAAGGAAGTGGCACAGGGCCAGCCGCAGGCCGGCGTCCTGGGGTTTGGCGCGAATCTGCCGCTGCACCCCTTCGGTGTGCTCGGCCACGGAGCGGTCGCCCAGCACTGCAAACCCATCGCGCATGAAGCTTCCTCATTGATTGCTGGCACCCGGCACGAATGGCCGGTGTGCAAAGGACGGCCGGTGATGGCCGTCGGAGAACATCCCCGGCCGGCCCGCGAACGCATCGCTGTTGAAAAACAGGCGACGCGCGCGGCCGGTCGGGCACGGAGGCAAGGAAATCAGGCTTCCTTGTTTTCCTTGATGTTCCAGGCCAGCACCGTCTCGGCGCCCTTGCCGCCCTTGTCGGTCTGTTCCCAGTACTGCTGCTTCACCTTGGCGGCCTGGAAGGCGTACTGCACGAGCACCGCGTCGGAGCCCTGCTCGGCCGTGTACTGCACCGAGGTGACCAGCACTTCCTCGAGCGTGACGCGCGTGTATTCGATCTGGGAGCCACCGGCCTTGCACACCGACACCTCGATCTTGGCCAGGTGCTTGCCGCTTGCGCAGTTCTTCATGACGGACGGTGCCGCCTTGTCGATGCGTGCCAGCACCTGCAGGTCGTTGAAGCTGGCCTTGCCGACACCACCGCCACCGCCGCTGACCATGTTTCCAGGCTGCGTCGCTCCCCAGGCAAACGACTTGATATCCGTCCATTCCTTGTGATTCGAGTCCTTGGATTCGCCGTTTGCGCCCTCGACGCGCATGAACATGTCTACTGCCATGATTAACCCCCAAAGTTATGTGCGCCCGTGTCTCCGGGACGCCGTTGAATTAGCTGCTGTCCTTCTTGTTGGATGGCAGCTTCGAAACCAGCCGCAAGGAAACCGTCAGCCCTTCGAGCTGATAGTGCGGCCGGAGAAAAAACTTGGCGGCGTAGTAGCCCGGGTTGTCCTCGATGGCTTCCACCTGGACTTCCGCCGCCGCCAGCGGCTTCATTGCCTTCGTGTCCTGCGACGACGTGCCGGGGCTGCCGTCGACGTAATTCATGATCCAGTCGTTGAGCCAGCGCTCCATGTCCTCGCGCTCGCGGAACGAACCGATCTTGTCGCGCACGATGCACTTCAGGTAGTGCGCGAAACGGCAGCATGCGAACAGGTACGGCAGGCGTGCCGCCAGGTTGGCATTGGCGGTGGCGTCGGCGTCGTAGTACTCGGCCGGCTGCTGCAGCGACTGCGCGCCGATGAAGGCCGCGAAGTCGGAGTTCTTGCGGTGCACCAGCGGCATGAAGCCGTTCTTGGCCAGCTCGGCTTCGCGCCGGTCGCTGATGGCGATCTCGGTCGGGCACTTCATGTCGACGCCGCCGTCGTCGGTCGGGAAGGTGTGCGTGGGCAGGTTCTCGACCGCGCCACCCGACTCCACGCCGCGAATCGAGGTGCACCAGCCGTACTGCTTGAACGAGCGGTTGATGTTCACGCCCATCGCATAGGCCGAGTTGGCCCAGGTGTAGCGCGTGTGCAGGGCCGAATCGGTTTCTTCCTCGAACTCGAATTCGTCGACCGGGTTGGTGCGGGCACCGTAGGGCAGGCGCGCCAGGAAGCGCGGCATGGCCAGGCCGATGTAGCGCGCGTCTTCCGAATCGCGCAGCGAGCGCCATGCGGTGTGCTCGGTGTTCTGGAAGATCTTGGTCAGGTCGCGCGGGTTCGACAGTTCCTGCCACGAGTCCATCTGCATCACGGTGGGCGATGCGCCGGCAATGAAGGGGCAGTGCGCGGCGGCGGCAATCTTGGCCATTTCGCCGAGCATCTCGACGTCGGGCGGGCTGTGGTCGAAATGGAAGTCGCCGATCAGCGCGCCAAAGGGCTCGCCGCCGAACTGGCCGTACTCGGCCTCGTAGATCTTCTTGAACAGCGGGCTCTGGTCCCAGCCGATGCCCTTGTGGCGCTTGAGCGAACGCGCCACTTCGCGCTTGGACGCGCACATCACGCGGATCTTCAGCTGCTCGTCGGTCTCGGTGTTGTTGACCAGGTAGTGCAGGCCGCGCCATGCGCCTTCGAGCTGCTGGAAGTCTTCGTGGTGCAGGATCTGGTTGATCTGCTCCGAGAGCTTGCGGTCGATCTCCGTGATGATGGCCTGCACCGAGCGGTAGGCATCGTTGGAAATGGTGACGGTGTTTTCAAGGGCCTGCACGGCCAGCGTCTTGACGGCGTTTTCAACCGCCTCGCGGGCCTGCTCGGTCTTGGGCTTGAACTCGCGCTGCAACAGGTCGGAGAACTCGTTCGGCGCGAGCGCCTCGACGGTGGTCTGCGTGCTGCGCGCGGCTGTCTGTTTGGGTGCGGTGCTCATGAGGAAGATCCTGTCGTCGGCTTGCGTTGCGGGTGCTGCACGTGCTTGCGCTTACTCGGAAGTGGCGCCGGGTGCCGCGCCTGCCTTTTCGTTCGCGGCTTCCACCGCCTTGGCAACCGCGGGGTTGGGCGCGGACGCCAGCGACTTGAGCAAGGCCGGGTTCTGCAGCGCCTGCGCAATCAGTTGCTCCGCGCCGTTCTTGCCGTCCATGTAGGACAGCAGGTTCGACAGTTCGGTGCGCGCTTCGAGCAGCTGCTGCAGCGCATCGACCTGGCGTGCGATGCGCGCGGGCGAGAAGTCGTCCATGCTGTCGAAGGTGATGTCGACATTCATCTGGCCGTCGCCGGTGAGCGTGTTGGGCACCTGGAAGGCCACGCGCGGCTTGATCGACTTCATGCGGTCGTCGAAGTTGTCGATGTCCACGGCCATGAACTCGCGCTCGGCAAGGTCGGGCATCGGATCGATCTGCTTGCCCGCGAGATCGGCAATGACGCCCATCACGAAGGGCAGCTGGATCTTGCGTTCGCTGCCGTAGATCTCCACGTCGTACTCGATCTGCACGCGCGGCGCGCGGTTGCGCGCAATGAACTTCTGACCACTGTTTCTGACACGGTTGTCTGCCATAAGCTTCCTCTTGAATCTGAAATGCGTGGGGGTCCGCCCCTGATCGACCTTCCGCCGCCGGGGCCCGCGGCGCCTGGGTGACGGCTGTTGTTACTCCGCGGGGCTTGCGCCGTTCGACGGGCGCCCCGCGAGGCTCTCTATCTTTTGCAATCCCTCGGGCACGAGCTCTTCGATGATCTGGAAGAAATTGAGCTCGAGCAGTCTCTGTGCTCTTCGTATCAGCATGGGCGCCGGATGACTGGGCTCCGCGCGCTCCATGTAAAGGCAAGCTTTTTCCAACAACACTTGCACATCATCACGACTCGATATTTCAATATCTTTAATGCGGGCCACGCGTAGGCCTGTACCGACATTTGAGGAGGTATTCCCTGCGGCATTTGGTACTACCGAATCAGGAAGTAAAGACCCTTCCGATGCCACCTGGGAGTGGGCTTCGGCAGCTTCGGCGGGCTCCGGCTGCACCTGTTCGGGCAGCAGCTGGACCACGGTGCGAAGCGACCTTTCGAGGCGGGAAAAATCGGGTGCCCAGCTCTGGCCCAGCGCACGCTCGGAGGTTGCGCGAATGCGCTGCAACAGGTCGAGCGCCGCACGCAGGGCCACCACGGGCGGTGCATCTTTTTCATGCGCCCGGCGGGCCGCTTCGCGCAGCCGGCCGATGCCCCCGGGGTAGTCGACCTGGTCGGTCTTGCTCGAATCGAGCAGCGCCTCGACCTGCCGCAGGCTCATGGCCGAGCCACCGTCGTCGAGCAGGCGCGCATCGCGCACGCTGCGTCCGAGCCCTTCGGATTCGGCCAGTGCGGCCAGCGCATTCATGCGCGGCAGCGGGTCTTCGAAATCGCCATCGACCACGACGCGCGGATGCACGTCGGTCCAGAATTTCTGCAGCACGCCATCGACCACCTGCAGGCCATCGACATAGCCGGGCAGGCCGCGGTTCTCGGTCCAGGCCAGCGTGAGCGGCACCAGCACGCGAAGGTCGCGAGTGCGCGTGCACAGCTGCTTTGCGATGCGCTCCACGCGCGCCCAATCGGGAGGCTCGGCGGGGATGATGGTGGAGCCGAACTGCTGCTCGCGCTTGCCCGTGGTTGCCTGTTGCAACGCCATGAAATCGGGGTCGTACTCCAGATCTTCACCGCACGGGAACGGGCCTTCAACAGGCTGCTGCAATAGATCGATCTCGGTCGGCGACAACCTCTTCTCCCTTTGTTACCGTTTCTCAACAACAGTTATCTTGAGGGGTAACTCAGGTCGCGGTCAACAGCAACAGAGTGCAACGCGCTGGCTATGAATCACAAAGAAGTACAACTTCTTTTAAACGCAGTCAGAACGTCTACAGCGCAACTACAACAGTCCACGCGCCCCCAGATTGCGCATCAACGCGCCGATGCCAAAAGTCCATCGCGGCGCCTGATCGGCGTGTACCACGCGATTGAGCAGTGCTCCCAATTCGGGCGCGGCGATGCGCACATGGTCGCCCACGACATGGGTGAATCCTTGACCAGGACCGTGACGGTCTTGTGTCGGCGCAAACATCGTTCCCAGAAACAACATGAAACCGTCGGGGTAGGCGTGATGCTTGCCCACGGTCTGCGACACGAGGTCGAGCGGGTCGCGGCTGATCTTCGACAGCGAGCTCGATCCTTCGAGCGTGAAGCCCTCGGGACCCGTGACCTCGAGCGCGACCGTGATGCGGCGCACGTCGGCAATGCCGAAGTGCGCATCGAACAAACGTATGAAGGGCCCGATGGCGCACGAGGCGTTGTTGTCTTTTGCCTTGCCCAGCAACAACGCGCTGCGGCCTTCGAAGTCGCGCAGGTTGACGTCGTTGCCGAGCGCGGCGCCCAGCGTCTCGCCGCGGCTGTTGACCGCGAGCACGACTTCGGGCTCGGGGTTGTTCCACACAGAGCCCGAATGAATGCCGACATCGGCGCCCGTGCCCACTGCCGCAAGCACCGGGGCCTTGGTGAAGATCTCGGCGTCGGGGCCGATGCCGACCTCGAGGTACTGCGACCACACGCCCTGCGCGATCAGCACTTCCTTGACCTTCGCCGCTTCCGGCGAGCCGGGCACGATGCCGGCGAGGTTGTCGCCCAGCACGTCGCCGATGGCGGCGCGCGTGGCTTCGGCCCGCGATGCATCGCCGCGCGCCTGTTCCTCGATGACGCGCTCCAGCAGGCTCGCGACGAAGGTCACGCCGCTGGCCTTGATGGCCTGCAGGTCGCAGGGCGCGAGCAGCCAGGGCTTGCTTTCGTCGCGCGCGGTTTCGTCGCTGTTGGCGAGCACGGCGTCGAGCGCTGCAATGCGCGGTGCATTGTTCTTCAGCGCGTGGCGCACGGCTTCGGCAGGCGGTGCCTGGCCTTCGAGCAGGTCGCTCATGGTGGGCGCGAGTGTCGACAGGTCGTGCAGGCCGCCTTCGTGCACGGCCACCAGCACCGGGCCCACGCCCGGTTGCCAGAGGCGTCCGACCAACGTAGCGCGCTCGGCGTCGCGGGGCAGGCAGGAAGAAGTCGAGAGGTTCAATGGCATGGCGTGGTGTCTCCGTGTGATGTGTCGCTACGTGGCATCGTAGCGGCGCATCACAGAGAGAGCACTGCCGGTGTCGCCCTGCCGTTCTTCCTTCTTCAGTGCCCCGCGCCGTGTGCCGGTGCGGCGCGCACGCGCGCGACGTCGCCCGGCAGGTCTTTCCAGGCCGGCTCCTGTGGCGCGAAGCGTGCGCGCATGTAGCCGGCAAGCTCGGCGATCTGCCGGTCGTCGAGCGCTTCGCGGAAGGCGGGCATGAAGCCGATGTCGCGGCTCGCGGGTTCGCGCACGCCATCGAGGATGGTGCGCAGCAGGTTGTCGGGCCGCGCGCTGGTGAGGTTGCTGTTCAGTGCCAGCGGCGTGTTCACGCCCAGCAGCGTGGGGCCGTTGCCGTCGTGGTGGCACGAAGCACAGGCGCTGTCGAACATGCGCTGCGCGGGACCGAGCAGCTGGCCTTGCGTGCTTGCCGCGGCGGCGATGGCCTGTTGTGCAAGGGCCTGCGGCTCGGCGGCCGGCGCCGGGTTGAACGAAGCGAGGTACGTGGCCATGGCGCGCACGTCGGCGTCGGGCACCTGCGCGAGTTCGCGAACCACTTCGGCCATCGGACCGCCCGCAATGCCATGGCGGGGCGAGTGGCCGTTGCGCAGGTAGCGGTAGAGCGCATCGGCGTCCCACGGCACGGCCGACTTCGACAGCTGCGTGAGCGCGGGCGCTTCCCAGCCGTCGACCATCGCGCCCGAAAGAAAGGCACTGCCGCCCTGCTCCGCGCCCATCGCATTGCGCGGCGTGTGGCAGGCGCCGCAATGGCCCAGGCCGTTGACGAGGTAGGCGCCACGGTTCCACTCGGCGCTTTGCGTGGCCACGGGCTGCAATGGCGCGGGGTCATGAAAGAGCGCGTTCCAGCCGGCCATCAGCGGCCGCATGCTGAACGGGAACTTGAGCTCGGACTTCGGCGTTTCGGCGCGCACCGCGGGCATCGACATGAAGTACGCATAGAGCGCCTGCAGGTCGTCGTCGCTGGTCTTGGCGAATGCCGTGTATGGGAAGGCCGGGTACAGGTGATGGCCGTCGCGTGAAACGCCTTCGCGCATCGCGCGCTGGAATGCGCTGAAAGACCAGCGGCCCAGGCCGGTGTCGGCATCGGGCGTGAGGTTGGTGGTGTAGAGCGTGCCGAAGGGCGTGTCCATTGCGCGGCCTCCGGTGTTGGGTGCGCCGCCAGGTGCGGTGTGGCACACGGCGCAATCTCCGAGGGAAGCAAGCACACGGCCACGTTCGATGGTGGACTGGCTGTAGACCGGCGCGGTGAGGGACACCGGCGCAATGGTGGAGCGCCAGCCGAGCAGGCCCGCGATGACGCCGATGCCGCCGATGAAGAGCGCGGCGCCCGTGGCCCACAGGCCCTTCCTCTTGGGCCAGGCGGCTTCGGTATTGCTCCTTCTCCCTTTGGGAGAAGGCTGGGATGAGGGTGCGACGGCGTCACCACTCGCAGGCCGTCGACCCTCACCCCAACCCTCTCCCGGAGGGAGAGGGGGCAAGTCCGCAGTCAGCGGATTCAGTCCAGCCAGCACCGTCTCCGGCGTGAACGGCGGTGCCCGAAACCGCACCCCCGTCGCATCGAAGATCGCATTCGCGATCGCCGCCGTTCCCGGCACCGACGACGACTCTCCCGCGCCGAGCGAAGGCTCGCCAGGCCGCGGCATGTGCATCACCTCGATCACCGGCACTTCGCGGAAATTGATGATCGGGTAGCTGCCCCACTCGCGGCTCGCCACCACGCCGGCCGGCCGCACGCCGGGCAACTGCGCACCTGCACCGGCACCCACACCGGCATCGGCGGCGCCTTGCCGCGGCGCGAACTTCACCTCTTCCATCAGCGCACGGCTGGTGGTCTGGATCACGTTGCCGTGCACCTGGTGCTCGACACCCGCGGGGTTGATCATCAGCCCCGCGTCGTGCCCCACGACCACGCGGCGCACATGCACCTCGCCGGTCTTGCGGTTCACCTCGACATCGGCCACCCACGCGGCCCACGCGGCACCGAAGCCGGGCCACTTGCTGTGGATGTAGCGCGCATAGGCAAAGCCTTGACCGAACAGAATGTCGCCGCCCTCGCCCAGCCCGCCGTCGGTGTTCTCCTGCGGCCCGGTGCGCATGCGCCAGCCGGCCTTCTGCGCGGTGGCCTGCACCAGCTCGACCGCGCGCGGGTCTTCGAGATGGCGCAGCCGGAACTGCACCGGGTCGACACCCGCCGCCGTCGCCAGCTCGTCGATGTACGACTCGTGCGCGAACGAACTCGGCAACGCCGACACGCCGCGCAGCCACGAGGCGCGCACGATCGGCGCCATGTCGTTGACCTTCACGCGCAGGTTGTCGTAGCTGTAGGGCGGCCGCGCCGTGCGGTCGCCCATCTCGTAGGCCTGCGCCACCGGCTCGATGGTGCGCGTGAGCAGCAGCGCGAGCGTGGGTGCGCCGTTCGACGGATACGAGGTCTCGAAGTCGTAGGCGGCAATGCTGCCGTCGGCCATCAGCCCGCCGTCGATCTCCATGAGCTGCGCGGCGCCCTTGGGCTCCCACGCATGTTCCTGCTCGCGCGTGAGCTGCACGCGCACCGGCATGCCGACGGCGCGCGCGAGCAGCGCGGCATCGGCGGCCACGTCGTCGGCGCCGTTGCGGCCGTAGCAGCCCGCGGCCTCCATGCGGACCACGTCGACCTGCACGTCTTCCACGCCCATGAGCTTCGCCAGGTCGGCGCGCAGCACGTGCGGGTTCTGCGAGCCGGCCCAGCAACGCAGCTGCATGCCGCTGCCATCGGCCGGCTGCCAGTCGGCCAGCGCGCACGACGGGCCGATGGACGCATGCATCTGGTAGGGCCACACGTAGGTGCGCTGCATCGGCTGCGCGGCCGCCGCGATGGCTGTATCGACATCGCCTTCATCGACCAGCAGGCGCTGCGTCGAGGGGTTGTCGCGCAGGGCCTGTGCCACGTCGGACAGGTCGGGCATGCCGGGCCAGGGCTTCCACGCGACGCGAAGTTCACGCAACGCCTGTTCGGCGTGTTCTTCGCGCTCAGCCACGATGCCGACGAAATCGCGGATGACGACCACGGCGCGGATGCCGGGGATGTGCGCAATGGACGCTTCATCGACCGATTCGAGCGTGTTGCCGATGAACTCGCCGTGGTCCGCTCCGGCATACGGCGGGCGCACCACGCGGCCATGCAGCATGCCGGGCACGCGCATGTCGTGCACGAACACCAGTTCGCCCGCGAGCTTGGCCGGAATGTCGACGCGCGCCTGCCGCGTGCCGACGACGCGGTAGTCGGCCGGATCCTTGGGCTGTGCCTGCGGATCGAGCCGCAGCACGGTGCGCTGTCCGGCAACGAGGTCCGCATAGCTGACATGCGTGTCGGGCGCTTCGGTGACGCGCACCACGCCATTGCGCACCTGCAATGCATCGACCGGCACGCCAAGGCGCTCGGCCGCGCGCGCCAGCAGCCACGCACGCGCCTGCGCCGCGGCAAGGCGCAGCGGCTGCGAATGGATCTGGATGGACGCGCTCGCGATCGTCGCGCCCTGGTTGGGCACGCGCGCCGTATCGCCGAGCATCATGCGCACGCAGGGCATGCCGAGATCGAGCTCTTCGGCCACGATCTGCGCGAGCGCGGTCTGGATGCCGGTGCCCAGGTCGACGTGGCCATTGAGCGCGGAGGCGCTGCCGTCGTCCCACACGGCGAGCAGGACCTCGTCGCCTTCGATGGGGTTGCCGGCGATGAGCGCGGGCTGGCCTTTGGCGGGAGGGGGCGCGGGCGGGGCCTCGCGCACGACGAGCAGCACGCCGTCGGCCGACAGGAATTCGGCGCGCGTTTGCGGAAGATCGGCGCGGCGCGTCATCGGCTTTTCTCTCGAAGGGAGAGAGGGCGAGACGCGGGAATTACTCCCTCTCCCCTTGGGGAGAGGGTTGGGGTGAGGGTCGGCGGCGATGGCAAAGGCTGTGCTTGTTCGAAGGCCGATGCCCTCACCCTAGCCCTCTCCCAGAGGGAGAGGGGACAAGACACCGAGAGGGGACAACGCGGGCGGCTCATGGGCTTGTCTCCGCGCGCATGCGCACCGCAGCGCGCTGCACCGCGTCGAGAATTTCTATGTGCGTGCCGCAACGGCACAGGTTGCCCGACAGCTCGCTGCGGATGCGCGCCTCGCTCGCCTGCGGATCGCGCGCCAGCAGCGCCGCGGCCTGCATGACCATGCCGTTCAGGCAGTAGCCGCACTGCGCGGCCTGCGCGTCTTCGAATGCGGCCTGCACGGGATGCCAGTTGCCCCGCTCGCCCAGCCCTTCGAGCGTGGTGACGGAGCGGCCCGCCACGCCATGCGCCGGAATCACGCAGGCGCGCGCCGCCACGCCATCGACATGCACCGTGCAGGCACCGCACTGCCCCAGCCCGCAGCCGTACTTGGGGCCGTTCAGCCCCAGGTCGTTGCGCAGGAAGTGCAGCAGCGTCGCCGCGCGCGGCACGCCGTCGAGCGCGTGCGGCTGGCCGTTGACCCGCAGGTGCGGCGGCTCAGCGCCGCAACTGGCCGTCACGGGTGTACATCTCCAGGTCCACGAAGGTCGAGCCGTTGTGGTTCTTCGCGCTGTAGTCGATGGGGAAGTCGCCGAAGCGCGTGCTGCCGATGCTCTCGAGCCCGGCGATGAAGCTGTCGCGCGTGAGCCCCTTGCCCGCGCGGCGCAGGCCCTCGGCCATCACGCGCGCGACGATGTAGCCCTCGAGCGCGGTGTAGCTGTCGATCTTCTCGCCGAACTCGGCGCGGTCACGCTGGTAGTCGGCCACGATGGGCACGCGCTGCGCCTGCGGCGGCGGCACGATGCTGGCCGTGACCAGCCCGGCGAGCTTGCCGTCGAGCCGCTTGGCGGAGCCGGCCGCATCGGTGATGCCCACCGACAGCGTGTACAGCGGCGCGGCCACGGCACTGGCGCGGTAGTCGCGAATGAACACCTCGACCATGCGGCCGGCCATGATCATCACGACCGCGCCGGGCTTGGCCTCGGCCAGGCTGGCGACGACGCTCTTCGCGTCTTCGGCGGTGATGGCCAGCGGCAAGGTCTTCAGCACCTTGACCTTGTAGTCGGCCGCCAGCTCTTCGCAGGTGGCGAGGTTCGACTTGCCGAAGGCGCTGTCCTGGTACACCACCGCGATCGACTGGATGCCGAGCGTCGAGAGGTGGCTGATGATCTTGCGCAGCTCCAGGTCGTAGCCCGCGCGCACGTGGAACAGGTAGCGGTTGGTCTTGGTGCGAAACGAGGTGGTGCCCACCAGCGGCGCGAACATCGGCACGCCGGCCTTCTCGGCCAGCGGCATGGCCGCCGCGAGGTTGCCGGTGGCGACGTAGCCGGTGAGCGCGAAGACCTTGTCTTCGTCGATCAGCTTCGCGGTGTTGATGGCCGTCTTCGCGGGGTCGTAGGCATCGTCGTAGGTGACCAGCTCGATCTTGCGGCCGTTGACGCCGCCCGACTTGTTGACGCGGTCGAAGTACAGCTTGATGCCCGCACGGTAATCGACGCCGAAGTCTTTCGCGGGGCCGCTGAACACGGCCGACTGGCCGATGCGGATGGTGGTGTCGGTCACGCCGTTGTCGGCGCGCGCCGGCCGCAGGAGGCCGGGGCCGAACACCAGGGCCGCGCCGCCCGCCACCATCGCGCGCCTTGAAATCGAAAGCTTCATGCGTCGTCTGTCTCTTCGTTGTCGTTGTCGTTGCTGTCGTTGCCGCGGCGCCTGTCGTGTGCGTCGCGGGCGTCGCTGGCTTCGTCAGCCGGCCTGTATGTCGCCGGACTGGATGCGTTTCACGCCCTTGGCCGTCATCTGCTTCCACGCCGCGGCCAGCGAGCCGTTCAGGTCGATGCCGCGCGTAGCGTCTTCGATCACATAGGCGTCGAAGCCGGCCTTGCGTGCGTCCATCGCGGTCCAGGCCACGCAGAAGTCGGTGGCCAGGCCGGTGACGAACACGGTCTTGATGCCGCGCGCCTTCAGGTAACCGGCCAGGCCGGTGGCCGTCTTGTGGTCGGCTTCCTCGAAGGCCGAGTAGCTGTCCATCTCCTTGTGGAAGCCCTTGCGGATGATGAGCTGCGCGGTCGGCACCTTCAGGTCCTTGCCGAGCGCCGCGTCTTCGGTGCCCTGCACGCAGTGGTCGGGCCACAGCACCTGCGTGCCGTAGTTGAGCTTGGTGGTTTCGAACGGCTTCTTGCCCGAGTAGGTGCTCGCGAACGAAGCGTGGCCCGCCGTGTGCCAGTCTTGCGTGACCACGATGTTCTGGAAGGCCGGCGCCAGTGCGTTGATGACCGGAATGACTTCGTTGCCGCCCTTCACCGCCAGCGTGCCGCCGTCGAGAAAGCAGTTCTGCACGTCGACCACGATCAGCGCCGCCTTGCTGCCGGGCTTGATCTTGCCGGCCGCGAAAGCGTTGAAGCCGAGACTGCCGAGGCCGCCCGCCAGCCCGAGGGCGGCAGCGGATTTCACGAGGGTTCTGCGATGCATGGCGTGGACTCCGGTGGGTTGATGAACAACAAGAAACTCGGACGCGGAAAGATCAGACGCTCAGGTAGGCGCGGCGCACTTCTTCGTTCGCCGCCAGTTCGGCCATCGTGGCGTGATAGCGGATCTGCCCCTTTTCCAGCACATAGGCGCGGTCGGACACCAGCTCGGCAAAGTGCATGTTCTGCTCCGACAGCAGGATGCTCACGCCCTGCGCCTTGAGCTCCAGGATCATCTGGGCCATCTGTTCGACGATGACCGGGGCCACGCCTTCGGAGGGTTCGTCGAGCAGCACCAGGTACGGGTTGCCCATCAGCGTGCGGGCCACGGTGAGCATCTGCTGCTCGCCGCCGCTCATGCGGCCGCCGGGGCGGTTGGGCATTTCGCCGAGGTTGGGGAACAGCTTGAACAGGCGCTCGGGCGTCCACAGCGGCGCGGCGGTGCCGTCGGCCCACTGGCGCGCGGGCTGCTTGCCGACCTCTAGGTTCTCCATCACCGTGAGGTCGGTGAAAACGCGCCGGTCTTCGGGCACGAAGCCCAGGCCCAGCCGCGCCGCGTGGTGCGGCTCGCTCTTCGAAATGTCGTGGCCCAGAAAGCGCACCGCGCCGCGGCGCTTCGCGAGCATGCCGATCAGCGCCTTCAGCGTGGTGGACTTGCCGGCGCCGTTGCGGCCCATGAGCGCGACCACTTCGCCGCGACGCACATCGAGATCGACGTCGTAAAGAATCTGCGCGGCGCCGTACCAAGCGCACAGCGCCTTGGCTTCCAGCAGGGGTTCATGCGTGCTCATGCCGCTTCTCCAATGGCTGCCGCTTTCTCGGCGGTCTTTTTCTCGAAGGTCTTGCCGGTGCCGAAGTACACCTCCTGCACCTTGGGGTGGTCGCGAATCTCGAGCGGCTTGCCCTGCGCGATGAGGCGGCCGCGCGCCAGCACGATCATGCGGTCGGCATACGCGAACACCACGTCCATGCTGTGCTCGGTGAACAGCACGGCCATGCCGCGCTGGATCACCAGGTCCTTGGTCAGTGCCATGAGCGAGTTGCGCTCCTGCGGCGCCATGCCGGCGGTGGGCTCGTCCATGAGCAGCAGCTTGGGGCTGTTGGCCATGGCGATGGCCAGCTCCACACGCTTCACGTCGCCATAGGCGAGCACGCTGCAGGGCCGGTCGGCCTGCGACTTCATGCCGACCTGGTCGAGCAGGGCGAGCGCTTCGTCGCGCTTGTGGTCGGCCGCGCGGCGCCACATCGAGAACAGCTTTCGGTCGTGCGAGAGCAAGGCCATCTGCACGTTCTCGACCACGGTGAGCGAGGCAAAGGTCTCGGCGATCTGGAAGGTGCGGCCCACGCCCTTGCGCCAGATCTCGCGCGGCTTGCGGCCCACGAGTTCCTGGCCGTCGAGCGTGATCGAGCCCTGGTCGGCCTTGAGCTGGCCGTTGACCATGTTGAAGGTGGTGGACTTGCCGGCGCCGTTGGGGCCGATGAGCGCGAGCAGTTCGCCGGGCGGCAGCTCGAAGCTGATGCCGTCCACGGCCTTGACGCCGCCGAACGATTTGCCGAGGTTCGTTACTTTGAGGAGGCTCATGCCTTCACCTCCTTGAGCTTGGCGTCCGCCGAGGCCGCTGCCTTGGCTTGCGCATCTTCATCGTTCTTCGGCGCGCGCCAGCGGTCGGCCAGTTGCTTGATCGAACCCGCGATGCCTTGCGGGAACAGCAGCACCAGGATCAGGATGATGGCGCCGAGCATCGCGCGCCAGTAGTCGGTGTTGCGCGCCACGGTGTCGTGCAGCCAGGTGAACGTAATGGCGCCGACCACCGGCCCCGCCAGCGTCTGGATGCCGCCGAGCAGCACCATCACGAGGCCGTCGACCGACTTGCCGACCGACAGGCTTTCCGGCGAGATGCTGCCCTTGGAGAAGGCATACAGCGCGCCAGCCAGGCCAGCCACCGTGCCCGCGATGACGAACGCGGCCCACTGCATGCGCTTGACGTCGATGCCGATGGCATCGGCGCGCAGTACCGAGTCGCGGCCCGCGCGCAGCGCATAGCCGAAGGGCGAGAACAGCACGCGCCGCAACCACCACACGCCGGCACCGACCAGCACCAGCGTGAGCCAGTAGTAGGCCTGCTTGTTCGACAGCCATTCCGAAGGCCACACGCCCGTCAGGCCGTTGCTGCCGCCGGTGAAGCTGTCCCACTGGTAGGTGATGGCCCAGGTGATCTGCGCGAAGGCCAGTGTGAGCATTGCGAGGTACACGCCCGAGAGCCGCACCGCGAACCAGCCATAGACCAGCGCGCCGAGCGCGGCCACCATGGGCGCGACGACCAGCGCGACTTCCATCGGCAGATGCAATGCGCGCACCAGCAGGGCCGCACCGTAGGCGCCAAGGCCGAAGTACGCGGCATGGCCGAACGAGTGCATGCCGGCCGGACCCATGATGAAGTGCAGGCTGGTGGCGAACAGCGCGGCGACCAGCAGGTCGATCATCAGCACCAGCGTGTAGGGCGAGTTGACCGTCAGCAGCGGCAGCACGGCGAGCATGAGCGCCAGCACGGCGGCGGCGACAAGGTACGCATTGCTCGGTCGGCGCAGCGGTTCTTCCTGCATGCCCACGTAGCGGCTCGGCGCCTGCGGCCGGCCGAACAGGCCCCAGGGACGCCACACCAGCACGATCGCCATCACCAGGAAGTCGACCATCAGCGTGAGCTTCGAGAAAGACACGTCGATGCCGAAGATCTGCACCACCCCGAGCCAGATGCACACCGCCTTGATTTCGGCGATGAGCAGCGCGGCCACGTACGCGCCAGGCAGCGAGCCCATGCCGCCCACCACGACGACCACGAAGGCGGCGCCGATGGTGTTCAGGTCCATCTCGAGCGTGGCGGGTTCGCGCGGCAGTTGCAGCGCGCCACCCAGGCCCGCGAGCAAGGCGCCGAGCGCGAACACGGCGGTGAACAGCCAGGCCTGGTTGACGCCCAGCGCGCTGACCATTTCACGGTCTTGCGTGGCGGCGCGCACCAGCGTGCCGAAGCGCGTGCGCGTGAGCAGCAGCCACACGAGGCCCAGCACCAGCGGGCCGACGACGATCAGGAACAGGTCGTACGAAGGAAACTGGCGGCCAAGGATTTCGACCGAGCCCTTGAGGCCCGGCGCACGCGGACCGAGCAGCTCGTCGGGCCCCCAGAGCCACAGCACCGCGTCCTTGATGACCAGCACCAGGGCGAAGGTGGCGAGCAGCTGGAACAGCTCGGGCGCCTTGTAGATGCGGCGCAGCAGCAGCACTTCGATCAGCGCGCCGAGCACCCCGACCGCCACCGCCGCGATCAGCAGCGCGGGCCAGAAGCCCAGGCTCGAACCCAGCTTGTCGACGAGCGTGTACGCTAGGTAGATGCCGACCATGAAGAACGAACCATGGGCGAAGTTGACGATGCGCGTCACGCCGAAGATCAACGAGAGGCCGGCCGCCACGAAGAAGAGCGAGGACGCGCCGGCCAACCCGTTGAGCAACTGAACAACGAAGCCTGAAAAGCTCATGAGGGACCCTGAGGAAACTGGAGACATCCGCACCAGTCACCGCTGTGTGTTGTCAGCGGTGGCCGGTGCGTTGCAGGAGCCGTGCGGTCAGTCCGCAGGGCGCATCTTTTTCACTTCTTCGTCGGACGGCTGGAACTTGGCGCCGTCGAGGTAGACGTAGTCGACCATCACGCCCTTGCCGCCGTCGTTCTTTGTCTTGCCGACGTACGCGCCCATGGTGGACTGGTTGTCCTGCGCGCGGTAGCTGATCTTGCCGAACGGCGTGTCGACCTGCAGGCCCTTGAAGGCCGCGACGAGCTTCTCGGTGTCGGTGCCGCCGGCCTTCTTGATGCCGGCCGCGATGGAGTGGATGGCGCTGTAGCCGACCACCGAGCCCAGGCGCGGGTAGTCCTTGAACTTGGCCTGGTAGGCATCGAGGAAGGCCTTGTGCTCGGGCGTCTTGACGCCGTTCCACGGATAGCCCGTGACGATCCAGCCGTTGGGTGCTTCGTCCTTCAGCGGATCGAGGTATTCGGGCTCGCCGGTCAGCACGCTCACGACTTCACGGTCCTTGAAGAGGCCGCGCGTGTTGCCTTCGCGCACGAACTTGGAGAGGTCGGCGCCGAACAGCACGTTGAAGATCGCGTCGGGCTTGGCATCGGCCAAGGCCTGCACCACGCTGCCGGTATCGACCTTGCCCAGCGGCGGCGCCTGCTCGGCGACGAACTCGACGTCGGGCTGCGCGGCCTTCAGCAGCGTCTTGAAGGTGGCGGCCGACGACTGGCCGTATTCGTAGTTGGGGTACACGATGGCCCAGCGCTTCTTCTTGAGCTTGGCCGCCTCGGGCACCAGCATCGCGACCTGCATGTAGGTGGAGGGGCGCAGGCGGTAGGTGTACTTGTTGCCGTTGCTCCAGACGATCTTGTCGGTGAGCGGCTCGGCGGCCAGGTAGAAGAATTTCTTTTGCTTGGCGAAGTCGGTCAGCGCCAGGCCGGTGTTCGACAGGAAGGCGCCGGCCAGCACGTCGATCTTTTCGCGCGAGATGAGTTCTTCGGCCACGCGCACGGCATCGCCGGGGTTGGCGTTGTCGTCGCGGCTGATGAGCTCGATCTTCTTGCCGTTGACGCCGCCCTTGGCGTTGATCTCGTCGACCGCGAGTTCCATGCCCTTCTTGTAGGGCTCGAGGAAGGCGGGTTGCGCCTTGTAGCTGTTGATTTCACCGATCTTGATCACGCCCTGCGCATGCGCGGGGACAAGGGCCGCTGTGGCCAGCGTGACGACGGAAGCGGCGCAGAAAACATGGCGCAATGGAATCATCGGGAAGCTCCTTGGGTTCGAACAGAAAACACGATGCTGTACTGGAATGGGATGCGAAGGCGGTTCTTCTTCAGCGAAGGCCGTCTTCGCCCTTGATCTCGCTGGCTTGCAGGCCGCCGATGCGCGGCAGCGGACGGCCGCTGTCGGTGACGGCCACGGCCACGACGATTTCGTTGGCGCGGGGCGCATCGCTCACGCGGGCCTCGATGGCGTCGAAGTGGCTGCGGACGAAGGCGGCATCCTTGTGGCCGAGCGGGACGTCGATGGCGGTGCCGAGGGTGCCCTGCTTCTTGGCGGAGGGCACGAGTGCGGCGCCCTTTTCGACAGCGACGCGCAGCGGTGCGCCAAGCTTGGGATGCAGGATGGCGGCGGCATGTTCGAGCTCGCCGCGTTCGCCGACGATGGCGGCCTTGCCGTAGCTCTGGGCCTGGCCGGGCTCGATGCCGAGGGCCTTGACGGCCTTCTGGCCGAGCAGTGCGCCGAGCTCTTCGCCGATGGCGATGAGCTCGTCGAGGTTCTCGCTGTAGCGGCCGGCGTAGGGGTTCTCGATGACGGCAATGGCAACGGCACGACGCGTGGGGGGCGTGACGTCCTGGCCCATTTCCTTGCGGGTTTCATCGACCTGGATAACGAGCTTGCGGATGTTGGCGGTCATGTTCTCTGGCTTTCTTTTGTCTCTGGGGCTGCTAGCTGTTAACGGCGCTTGCGGTCGCTGCTGTGCGGTTTTTGGTCGGGTTCGGGAGCGGGGTCATTCTTGGCTTGTGCGAATGACACCGGGTACTCCCCTCCGCGAATGTCCCCCGCTTCGCTCCTCCTTTATTTCGCTGCGGGGA
>NZ_QAJK01000082.1 GCF_003852515.1 Variovorax sp. KBW07
GAGCGGTCGTTGATCGGCCGCTAAAGCAGAGCGTGCCCAGGTGCGCAGGGCATCGGGTGCTTCCCGCAGCGAAATAAAGGAGGAGCGAAGCGGGGGACATTCGCGGAGGGAAGTACCCGGTGTCCTGTGCACGCACAAAGAACGCACCCGCCCCCAAACGACAGCGACAACAACACGACAAGCCCTAACGTAGTAGAAAACCGAAATGAGCTGGACCCCGAAAAAGGCCATCCCCCCCGCCGAACTGCAGACCTCGCTGCTCGCCGAGCCAGCCCAGGAACTCGCGCTGCTAGACGTCCGCGAAACCCGGTGGTTCGTGCAGCGCCACCCCAACCTCGCGCGCAACGCCCCCTGCAGCGGCCTCGAACTGCAGATCGGTGCACTCGTGCCGCGCCGCTCCACGCCCGTCGTGCTCTACGACGACTACAACGCGCCCGACGGCGCCGCACAGGCCGGTGCCGCCTTGCTCGCCCGCATCGGCTACTCCGACGTTCGTACGCTCGATGGTGGCCTGCAGCGCTGGGTCACGGAAGGCCTGCCCGCCATCGACGGCTACGGCACCCTCGTCAAGGCCTTCGGCGACCGGGCCCGCTTGCACTACCGCACGCCGTCCCTGCCCGTCGAAGCGCTGCGCACCCGTCAGCGCCAAGGCCTGCCGACCACGCTCGTCGACGCCCGGCCGCGCGCCGAATTCGAATTCCTGTCGCTGCCCGGCGCGCGCAACCACCCCGGCACCGAGCTCGCGCTGCGCCACTTCGAGCCGCGGCAAGGTGAAGGGCACGTGTGGGCCATCAACTGCTTCAGCCGCACGCGCGGCATCATCGGCGCGACCACGCTGCGGCTGCTCGGCCACGCGCCCGATGCGGTGTTCGTCGAAGACGGCGTCATGGCCTGGGGCCTGCAGGGCGCGCCGACCGTGCAGAACGCCGCGCCCGACGACGAGCTTCCGCCCGAGTCGCCGCAGGTGCTGCGCCGCATCGCCGACGAGCTCATCGAACGCTTCGCGCTGCCGGTGGCCGATGCCCGGCAGCTCGCGCAATGGCGGGCCGACGACACCCGCACCCTCTACCTCTTCGATGTGCGGCCCACGGCCGATCCGGCGCTGGCGGGCACGGCGGTGCAGCAGGTGCCGGGCGGGCAACTGTTGATGCATTTCGAAAACCTCGTCGGCACGCGGGGCGCGCGCATCGTGCTGCTCGACGATCCGGCGCACCGGTTGCGCGCGGCCGTCACCAGCTTCTGGCTCACGCAGCTCAACCAGGCCGAAGTGCATATCTATGACGACGACGGCGGCGGCGCCTTCCTGCCGGAACAGGCGCCGCCCGCAACACCCTCCGCCGTGGCGAAAGACGCGCCGCAGGCGCTCGACCCCGCCGCGCTGGCCCAGCTGCGCCGGAACGGCGCGGTCACGGTGATCGATGTCGGCCCCAGCCTCGACTACGAGCGCGGCCACCTGCCGGGCGCGCTCTACATGCTGCCGGCTTCGCTGGCGCCGCTGGCCGCGCACGCCGTGGCCGGGCGCACGCTGGTCTTTACCTCGCCCGACGGCGCGGCCGCGGCCCGCGTGGCGCGCGACGCGCACCAGCGCTGGCCGGGTTCGGGGGCGGTGTTCACCTGGCTCCAGGACGGAACGCAGGGCTGGAAGGCCTCAGGGCGGCCGCTGACCACCGCTTTCGTGCCGGCCCAGCTCCTGACCCCGTTCGACGACGACTGGGGCTCGGTGATGCGTGTGTTCGGTCCGCGACGCGACGCGGCCTGGGCCGACTACCTGGCGTGGGAGCGCGCGCTGGCCGAGCGGGTGCTGCAAGACCCGTCGGTGCGCTTTCGCTTCTTCCCGCTGCCTGACTGACTAGCGGGCCGGCGTAGGGGCCGGGTCGGGCAGCTCGATCTTGATGTCGAGCACTTCGAGGTTGTCCTGGGTTTCCAGGTGCACCTTGATGTCGTCGGCGTTGATCGACACGTATTTGGAAATCACCGCCACCAGCTCGCGCTGGAGTTCGGGCAGGTAGTCGGGGCGCTTCTTGCCGCTGAGGCTGGAGCGCTCGTGCGCGAGGATGATCTGCAGGCGTTCTTTTGCGACGCTTGCAGTCTTCTTCTTCTCGCCAAGCAGGAACGAGAGAAACGACATGCCTACTTGCTCCCGAAAATCCGCTTGAAGAAGCCCGGCTTCTCGGCGTCGACGAAGCGCATGGGTTTCTCTTCGCCGAGAAAACGCGCCACCACGTCGCTGTAGGCCTGCGCCACGTCGGTGTCCTTGTCGTGGATCGCCGGCACGCCCTGGTTGGAGGCATGCAGCACGCTTTCCGACTCGGGAATCACGCCGATCAGCTTGATGCGCAGGATGTCCTGGATGTCTTCCAGCGAGAGCATCTGCCCGCCCGCCACCCGGTTCGGGTTGTAGCGGGTGATCAGCAGGTGCTCCTTGATGGGGTCGCCGCCGTCCTTGGCGCGCTTGGTCTTGCTGCTCAGCATGCCCAGGATGCGGTCGGAGTCGCGCACCGAGGAGACTTCGGGGTTGGTCACCACCAGCGCCTCGTCGGCGAAGTACATCGCCATCATGGCGCCGGTCTCGATGCCCGCGGGCGAGTCGCAGATGATGTATTCGAAGTCCATCGCGGCCAGGTCGGCCAGGATTTTCTCGACGCCTTCCTGCGTCAGCGCTTCCTTGTCGCGCGTCTGCGAGGCGGCCAGCACGAACAGGTTGTCGCACTGCTTGTCCTTGATGAGCGCCTGGCTCAGGTTGGCTTCGCCTTGAATGACGTTGATCAGGTCATACACCACGCGGCGTTCGCAGCCCATGATCAGGTCGAGGTTGCGCAGGCCCACGTCGAAGTCGATCACGGCCGTTTTCTTGCCCGCGAGCGCCAGGCCCGATGCAAAGCTGGCGCTCGTGGTCGTCTTGCCGACGCCGCCCTTGCCCGAAGTCACCACCACAATTTTGGCCATGGCCATTCCTTCTTGTTTCGATTCTGTTGTTGGTTGTCAGGTCGCCGCGTTCCCCGAGGTCAGTCAGGGAATGGCGTCGATCGCGATTTTCTTGCCGTCCAGGCGCACCTGGGCCGACTTGCCCAGCACCGCATCGGGCAGCGGGACTTCATTGGTCCGGTAGATGCCGGCAATGGCCACCAGCTGCGCTTCCATGCAGGTCGAGAAGATCCGCGCCTCGGTGTTGCCGCGCGCGCCGGCAATCGCCTTGCCGCGCAGCGGGGCGTACACGTGCACGTTGCCGTCGGCAATGACCTCGGCGCCGAAGCTCACCACGGCCGTCACCACCACGTCGCCGCCGCGGGCGTAGACCTGCTGGCCCGAACGCAGCGGCTTGTCGATCAGCAGCGTGCCGTTGGCCGGCACCGGCACTTCGCGCACGATCTGCGGGGCTTCCGAGGCAGGGGCCTCGGCGGGCGGGGCCGGCGGCCGGGGCGCGGGCGCCGAGGGCATGGCCGCCAGCGACAGGCCGGCGGCGCGGGCCGCGGCATTCTGGGCGGCGTTGCCGCCGCGCACCGCGATGGGCTGGGTCTGGTGGCGCGCCAGCAGGCTGCGCAGCGCGGCGAAGTCGATCTCGGCGTTGGGGGAGGAAGCGGCGTCGGCGTCGCTGCCTTCCTCGTCCTGCCCTTGCAGCAGCGAGAGGTCGATCACCACCGGCTCCTGCTCGAAGAAGTCGGGCGAGTCGGCCAGCTGGGCGTCAAGCGCCTCGGCCAGCACGTCCAGGTCGGACGTCTTGAGGATCACTGCGATCAGCGGCAGCGTGGCGCTCTTGAATTCGAAAACCGCCTTGGTGCGCGCGGCGGAGACATCGGCCATTGGAAAACGTCGGTGCGAAAAGCGTTGGAGTCTAACGGGCGCGGGCCAAAGCCCGATGAACAGCGCCACATTCACTCACTCCACCACAACATTTATTGCACCACGTTGCATTTCAGAAGGGAAGGAGTTCGTTGCGGTCGCAATGCACGGTTCAGCGGTTTGGATCGACGCAGAGACGCGCCATGAAAAGACCCGATTCATAGAATTTGCTGGCTCGCGTCTGGCCGTCGTCCGGCATATGGCGTGGAAAAAACAAAAGCACAGGGGGATCCATGCCGACCATCTCGCAGCGCAGGGGCGATGCGCTTTCGCGCGCCCGCAAACGGCCGCCATGCATCGGTGCCGTCGTTCCGTGGCTGGTTTCCGCATCGGGGTCGGCCATCGCGGGCTTGTGCACCTTGGGTCGCTGGCTCGCCCTCGCCGGCGTACTTTCTTTGCTGCTGACGGCTTGCAAGCCGGACGCGCCGAAGAAAGAGGAGCCCGTCACGGTGGGTATCACGGGCTACAACTTCACGAACGAGGGGGTGCAGCGGTACTTCGTCAACAACACGTACGGCTCCAACCTTCCTCCCTATGGCGGGGGCGGGGCCACTTCATGCTGCGTGAGTCTGCCGGCCAAGTGGTCGCCCGAGCTCAAAATCGAGTTGACCTGGCGGATGGGCGATTGGACCGTGCCTTATGAGCAGATTGCGCATCTCTCGACGGACGAGCAACTGAAATGCTGCTGGAAAGTCCGCGCACTTGCCAAGACTGTTTCGGTCGAGCCATATCAGGCAGACACGATGGGCAGCCTCCAGGTGTTCTTCCTGCCTGAGGACGAAATCAAGGTATGGGTTTATCTGGCAGGTCCGCAGAACCCAGGCCATCCCTCGCGCATGGGCTACCCCGCGCCGTCTGCGCCTTCTCATTCCGGGGAGCCCACCAATGATCGATAGCTTGCTTCAGCTGTTGTGGCGCTGGCTCGTGCTTTTCGTCGCAGCGGCTGTGCTGCTGACGGGTTGCAAGCCGGAAGCTCCAAAGAAAATGGAACCGGTCATGGTGGGCATCACCGGCTACAACTTCACGAACGAGGGAGTGCAGCGGTATTTCGTCAACAACATGTACGGCTCCAACCTCCCGCCCTATGGCGGCGGTGGGGCCACTTCATGCTGCGTGAGTTTGCCGGCCAAGTGGTCGCCCGATCTCAAAGTCGAACTGACCTGGCGGATGGGCGATTGGACCGTGCCCTATGAGCAGATTGCGCACCTCTCGACGGACGAGCAACTGAAATGCTGCTGGAAAGTCCGCGCGCTCTCCAAAAGCGTTTCGATCGAACCCTATGAGGCCGACACGATGGGCAGCCTCCAGGTGTTCTTCTTGCCCGAGGACGAAATCAAGGTGTGGGTCAGCAAATACGACCTTGGCCACGAGAAGCATCCCTCGGGCATGCCGTACCCGCAGCACCCAGTAGTGCCGTTGTCAACGCTTTCTCATTCCCAGGAGTCCGTCCATGGCCGTTAGCCCCATCCCCATTGCGCAGTCCGGCGAACGCCCGTTGTCGTTCCGTGAGCAGATACAAAAAGCTGGCGCGGCCAGTTGCGCCGCTTCCCGAGGCCCTCACTGCGATTTTCAGGTCCACGTCGGCGTCTTCTTCGACGGCACCAACAACAACCGCCAGCGTGACCAACTGGATGTAAGCAATCCGAATGCGCGCAGCCACAGCAATGTGGTCGTGCTGTACGACACCTACAAGGACAAACCGGAGGAAGGCTTCTACCGCATCTATGTTCCGGGCGTCGGAACACCGTTCCCGGAGATTGGAGAATTGACGGAGACGCCGGATGGCAAGGCCAAGGCGACCGGTGGTGACGCACGCATCAATTGGGCGTTGCTCGAGATGCTCAATGCCATGCATCGAACAATTCTCAGGGAGCGACTTGTCCCGGCTGAGCAACTCAAGGACCTCGTGCACGCCCAACCTCTGCACTATGGATCGAACCCCGGCTCCAATATCGAAGGCAAGCGCGCCTACTTCTGCGGGGAAGGCATTGCCTCGGACGGAGGGTTGCTCGCAAAGCTCGAACGGGGACTCAAGAGGAGGCCGCCCAAGCGCTTGAGCCTTGTCAGCGTGAGCGTGTTCGGCTTTTCTCGTGGGGCGGCACAAGCGCGCGCGTTTTGCCACTTCATTCACAACATCATGCTCAAGGCCGACGGCGGAGGCTACACGTTGGCCGGGGTTCCTTTTCGTCTTCAGTTCCTGGGGCTTTTCGATTCGGTGGCGTCCGTCGGCCTGGCGGATTCCTCGCCCACGCATCGGGGGCTGGGTGGCTGGGCCAGCGGCACGTTGGACATCGCCCCTTCGGTCGAGCGTTGCGTACACCTGTGCGCGGCCCACGAGATCAGACTCAACTTTCCGCTCTCGACGGCGCGCACGGGCACGCGCTATCCGCTCAACTGCATTGAAAAGGTATATCCCGGTGCGCATTCCGACGTGGGCGGCGGCTATGACCCCGGTTGTCAGGGCAAGGCCAGCGAGTCACGCAGCAAGCTGCTATCGCAGATGCCGCTGTTGGACATGTACCGCGAGGCGCAGGTGAGTGCGGTGCCCTTGCTGAGCATTGCGCAGCTCAAACAGGCCGCAAAGGGAGGTGAAACCGTCGCCGACTTGCAGATCAACGAAGAAAGCGCCAAGTACTTCAACGCCTACCGCGAATGGGCGGCTGGTGTGGCGGCGCCGACAGTCGAAGAAACCTTGCATGGCCACATGAAACTGTACTGGCTCTGGAGGCTGCGCTGCATCGGTCGCACCGACACGCTCGAAAGCTACAAGCAGGCCAGCTCGCAGGATCGCCAGGATGTGATGGAGAGCGACGGCGACTTCATGACCGACATGGCCAAGGCGTTGGAAAAACAGCGGGCACACATTGCGAGGCCTCATCACGAGCCCTCGTTTGCGCAGGCGGAACGCGACTTCGTGCAGGTGAACGCCACCTATCTGCAAAGCGGGTCATCGGTCGTCCCGCCACTGGTCGGCAGGTTCTTCGATCTGATGGTGCACGACTCCCACGCGTCGTTCTACATGGTGGGGCCTGTGACGGCCTATGACCGCGAGCAGAAGATCAAGGAAATCCAGGCCCGGCTGCGCGCTGCGCAAGAACGCCTGCAGCAGATGCGTGCCGACCCCAGGCAGGCGACGCGAATGCAGGGCGTAGCGTCCGATGCGATGCTTTCGCTCAACGATCTGGAGCGGCGCATTCTTGATCACCAGCGACACCATCCGGGAGAATTCCCCATCCTCACGGATGCCGATCGCGATCAGTTGCTGGCGATGGAGGACATGACCACCAGTGGCGCGGTACGCCTTGTGACGCGCAAGACGCGACGCGAACTCGGCGGACATGTGCGTTATCGGCGCGTGTTCGACAAGAGTTGAACACGCGGTCTTCTTTCTCAAGCGTTGCGCGATTTGCCCAGCAGCGCGTAAAGAATGATCGCCCCGAAAGTCGCGGTTCCGATGCCGCCCAGCGCGAAGTCGCCGAACTTCAGCGTGAAGTCGCCGGTGCCGATGATCAGCGTGATCGCGGCCACGATCAGGTTCTTGTTCTGCGAGAAATCGACCTTGTTGTCGACCCAGATCTTGGCGCCGGCAATGGCGATCAGGCCGAACACCACGATGCTCACGCCGCCCATCACCGGCAGCGGAATCGCCTGGATCAGCGCGCCGAACTTGGGGCTGAAGCCCAGCACCAGCGCGATCAGCGCCGCCACCACGAACACCGCCGTCGAGTAGATGCGGGTGGCCGCCATCACGCCGATGTTCTCGGCGTAGGTCGTCACGCCCGTGCCGCCCGCGGCGCCGCTCACCACCGTGGCGATGCCGTCGCCGATGAAGGCGCGGCCCATGTAGGGGTCGAGGTTGCGCCCCGTCATGGCCGTCACCGCCTTCAGGTGGCCCAGGTTTTCCGCCACCAGAATGATCGCCACCGGGGCAATCAGCAGCATCGCGTTGGCCGTGAACACCGGCGTGGTGAAGGTCGGCATGCCGAACCAGGCCGCGTTGGCGATGCCGCTCAGGTCGACCGGCTTGCCCCAGCCCAGGCCGTTGGTCAGCACGGCATAGACCACCGTCGCCAGGATCAGCCCGGCCAGGATCAGCAGGCGCTGCAGCATGCCGCGCGCGAACACCGCCACCAGGCCCACGCACAGGAAGGTCACCGCCTGCATCCACGACTCGAAGTTGCTGCCGGCCATGTTCTTGATCGGCACGCTCGCCAGGTTGAGCCCGATCACCGCCACCACCGCCCCGGTGACCACCGGTGGCATGAAGCGCTCGATCCAGCCCGTGCCGATGGCCTGGACCAGCGCGCCGATCAGGATGTAGACCACCCCGCAGGCAATGATGCCGCCCAGCGCCACCGCGATGTTGGCGTTGGGCCCCTTGCCCGCGTAGCCGCTGGCCGCGATCACCACGCCGATGAAGGCGAAGCTCGACCCCAGGTAGCTGGGCACCTTGCCGCCGGTCACGAAGTAGAAGATCAGCGTGCCGATGCCACTCATCAAAATCGCGATGTTGGGGCTGAAGCCCATCAGGATCGGTGCCAGCACCGTGGCCCCGAACATCGCGATGACGTGCTGCACGCCCATCGCGCCCGTCTGCAACCAGGGCAGCCGCTCGTCGGGCGCGATGACCGCGCCGTTGGCCAGCGCGGACGCGGGCCGTTCAGTCCAGTTGAACATGTGATTTTTCTCCTTCTTGTTGGTGGTGCCTGCGGGAAGCCGCAATGCGTCGGGGTTCCCGGGGCGTGATTGTGGGCGATAGCGGCGGCAAGCGGGCTAGGATGTCAGTCATAGGCGGACACGCGATCAAGCGGCCATTCAACGGCTTGGCGACGCCGTTAAAACCTCAGGCACCCATGACCCGCAAGCACTCCATTCCGCTCGGCATCCAGGTCGCATTTGGATTTGGCGCTTTCATGGCATTGATTGCCGCCATCATGTATGGCGCCAGTTGGCTTTCATCACCGGAGCAGGACTGCATCAAGCACTGCGCCACTCTGGGGAAGAACGGGTCCATGGTCAGCATCTACCGCTGGGAGCAAACGGCCGGCATGCGCGGCACAGGACCGGTGGAATGCAGGTGTTCGTAGCTTTCTGGCCTCTCTTTTCCAGCACCCGCGAAAGCAGAGGGCGTTAGATATGTCGCTTCCACAGGTCAATCGAAACAAGACGGGCGGCTGGATGCTTCTTGGCGGAGCCGTGGTATTCGCCGTGCTCTTCTTGCACGAAGTGCGGGCCCTGGTGCAGGCAATGCGAGCCGAGTCCTGGCCGGTTGTCACGGGCACGATCGTCGAGTCGCGACCCGTGCTCGGCTGTGGCAAGGGTGGTTCGTACTACCCCCTTGTTCGCTACAGGTATGTGTACAACGCACAGGTGCACGAAAGTCGACGCATCGCATTTGGCTGGGTTGACTGTGGCTCCGAGCCACGCGCCAGCATGATTGCGGCGTCCCATCCACCCGGCGAGCATGTCCGCGTCTGGGTACGGCCCTCGTCTCCGAGCGAGGCAACAGTGATGGTGGGCAATATTTCGGACGGCTCCTGGTTCGGCATGGCGCTCTGGCCCGTCTTCACCGTTCTCAGCTTCATGATGGGGCGTTCTCTGCTGCGACAAGAGAGGGCGGACCGAAGAAATGTCCGATAGACCAGAGCAAGCCTGCGCCAGGTAGGTATTTGCCGCGACGTTTGCAGAAGATCACGAAATGCCAGTTGGCATTGCGCGTGCCAGCTCGCGCCGGCGCATGACGCTGCCGAGACAGCCGCTTTCAGCGCGGCTGCAACACCGCCATCGTGATCCGCGACACGCAGGTCAGCTCGCCCGCCTCGTTCGTCAGGTCGATCTGCCAGACCTGCGTCGTGCGGCCCCGGTGCACCGGGCGCGCCGTGCCGATGACCCAGCCGCTGGTGACCGAGCGGATGTGGTTGGCGTTGATGTCCAGGCCCACGGCGCGGTCGCCTTCGGGGGCGGAGTAGTGGGCGCCGCAGGAGCCCAGCGTTTCGGCCAGCACGACCGACACGCCGCCATGCAGGATGCCGTAGGGCTGGCGGGTGCGCTCGTCGACCGGCACGCGGGCGCGGATGAAGTCGTCGCCCACCTCCAGGAACTCCATGCCCAGCGTGGCGACGGCGGTGCCGACGTGGTTGCGGGTCAGTGCTTCGACGGAGATTTCTTTTTTCCAGATACGCATTCGGTTCTTTCCGGTTTCCGGGACAGGGAGGATGGGAGGGAGGGTGAGTGTCTGGAAACTATAGCGATGGCGGCTGACAACGGCAGTCGCCTTTGCGTGCTAACTTGGGCCGATGAAGCACCCGGTCCGACGTTGGCTCATTGGCATTGCCGCCGTCCTGGTGCTGGGCGCCGGCGTGCTGGTGCTCGTGGTGCGGGCCCGGCTGCCGACCGACGCCGAGGTGGCGGAGCGGATTTCCAGCGGTTTCGAGCAGCGCTTCGGCATTGCGCTGAAGGTCGGGGGCGCGCATTGGTCGCTGCTGCCGGTGCCCGTGCTGGTGCTGTCCGACATCGCCACCGACCAGCCGCGCCCCATCACCCTGCGCCGCATCACGCTGCAACTGAAGCTGGCGCCGCTGCTGTTGCAGCGCGTCATTGCCCTGGACGAGGTCGAGCTCGAAAGCCTGGTGCTGCCGCGGGCCTCGGTGCGGGCTTTCCGCGGCAAGGGCCCCAAGCCGGTGGAGGGTGGCGGCAACGTCGTCGCGCTGCCCGCGCCCTGGACGCTGGCGCCGGTTCCCGTGGAACAGGTGCGCTGGCGCGACGTGGTCTGGATCGACCGGCGCGACATCGCACTGGCCTACGACGGCGAGGTTGTCTTCGACCCCGAATGGCGCCCGCGCCAGGCGCGCATCGAGCGCGCAGGCGTGTCGCCGCCGGCGCGCCTGCGGCTGGACCGCGAAGCCGGGCAGGACCGCTGGCGCACCCGCATCGACGCGGGGGGCGGCACCTGGAACGGCGTCGCACGCTTCGAAACGCTGGCCAGCGGCAAGCTGCGCGTGTCGGCCGAGCTCGAACCCCGCCAGGTCGATATCGAGAGCCTGGTGCAGGCCTTCGGCCGCAGCAGTTCCCTGGCCGGCAAGGTCTCGGGCCATTCCACGCTGACGGCCGAGGCCGACAAGGCGCAGGACGTGGGCGCGCTGATGCGCAGCCTGCACACCCGCACCACCTTCACCGTGCAGCCCGCCACGCTGACGAAGCTGGACATCGCCAAGGCCGTGACCACCGTCGGCATCAGCCGCGGCGGGCGCACCGCGCTCGATGAGCTCACGGGCACGCTGGACACGCAGGGCACGGACGATGGTGTGGTGATGCAGTACAGCAATCTGAAGGCGCGTTCGGGGGTGCTTACCGCGAGCGGGAAGCTGCGGCTGTTCAATCGCAAGATGGACGGGGAGGTGGCGGTCGACCTGGTCGATGGGGTGGTCGGGGTGCCGCTGAAAATCGGCGGCACGGTGAGCGACCCCGAGCTGTCGCTGACCGGCGCCGCGCTCACGGGCGCGGCGATCGGTAGCGCGGTGTTGCCGGGCGTGGGAACGGCCATCGGCGCGCGCGTGGGGCAGCAGGTGGAAAAGCTGTTCGGCGGCGGCGACAACAAGACGTCCACCGAAACGAAGAAGCCGGTGCCGAAGCCGCGAGCGTCGCAGCGCTGAAGAGGGTTGGTTGCGGGGTCATTCTTTGGCTT
>NZ_QAJK01000083.1 GCF_003852515.1 Variovorax sp. KBW07
CGCTTCGCTCCTCCTTTATTTCGCTGCGCAGAGCACACCATCGACGTGAGCGGCTCAGAGCGGTCGTTGATCGAGCGACACAAGCGCAGCGCCCTCGTACGAATGGCATCGGGTGCTCCCCGCAGCGAAATAAAGGAGGAGCGAAGCGGGGGACATTCGCGGAGGGGAGTACCCGGTGTCAGTCGCACGCGCCCCGAACAAAAGCCCCCAGAACCCAAACAAACTGCAACGAACGGAGCAAACAAAAAATGACACTCGCAATGACCTGGGAAGAATGGACAGCCCACGACGGAGTAGCGCTCGCCGAACGGGTACGCAAGGGCGACGTGACGCCAACTGAACTGGCGACACAAGCAGCCGCCGGCATCGCGAAGACCAACCCGCAGACCAGCGCCATCGTCGAAGTGTTCGACGACGTCGTGGCCGATCCCCTGAAGGACGGCATGAATCCCGATGGCGTATTCGCAGGCGTGCCCTACCTCATGAAAGACCTCGGCCCTACGCTCAAGGGCCGGTTGCAGGAATTCGGCTCCATGCTCATGCAAGGCCATCGCCCCGCAGCAGACAGCTTTCTTACCGGCAAGATCCGCAACGCCGGCCTCAACATCGTCGGGCGCAGCACCACCCCCGAGTTCGGCGTCTGCAGCTCCGTCGAGAACGCCCTGTTCGTCACGCGCAACCCCTGGGACCTCGACTACACCACCTGCGGCTCTTCGGCCGGCACCGCCGCCGCCGTGGCCGCCGGCGTGCTGCCGCTCTCGCATGCCACCGATGGCGGCGGCTCCATCCGCATTCCGGCTGGCGTCAACGGCAACATCGGGCTCAAGGTGTCGCGCGGCGTGTTCTCGTTGGCGCCGGGCTTGTCTGATTTGTCGGGGCTGGTGTCCATCCAGGGCTGCCACAGCCGCACCGTGCGTGACACGGCCGCCTTTGTCGACCATTGCCGCGGTGGCGCGCCCGGTGAGTTCATGCCCTTCTGGTCACCGGCCGAGCCCTATAGCGAACTGATCAGGCGCGACCCCGGCCGCCTGCGCATTGCGCTGTCGCACGAGTGGGGCGACTTTCGCGCGACACCGCATTTCGTGGCCGAGCTGGAGCGTGCCGGCCGCTTTCTCGAAAGCCTGGGCCACCATGTCGAATGGGCGCTGCCCGAGGTCGATTTCCAGACCGCCTTTGCCGCCCAGACCACCTGCTACATCAGCAACTTTGCCCAGGTCATCGCGGGCCACCTGGCGCGGCTGGGGCTCGAGTCGGCGCCGGCCGATCTGCTGGAGCCCATCAACATCAAGATCTGGGAAGCGGGTCTGAACACCTCGTACACCGAGCGCTCGAAGATGCAGGCGGTGTTCAACACCACCTCGCGCGCCTTTGGCGAATTCTTCCAGCAGTGGGACATCATCCTCACGCCGATCACCGCGCTGCCCACGCCCCGCGTCGGCGCCACGGAGTACCTGACGACCAGCACCAACCCTTCGGTCCACGACTGGTTCGCCAACCTGTGGCGCAACTTCGCGTACACGCCGCTGGCCAACCTGTGCGGCATGCCCGGCATCTCGCTGCCGATGGGCCGCCAGGAGAACGGCTTGCCGCTGGGCATCCAGGCGCAGGCGGCGCAGGCCAACGACGGGCTGCTGCTGCAACTGGCCGCGCAGATCGAGCGGGCGCTGGGTGGCAAATGGAATGACGGCCGGCGGCCGGGCGTGCACGTCACCGCTGCATAGAGCGACGGCGGCCGCGCAGCAGAGGCGGCCCGGGCAAGGCGGCCAAGGCTGCCGTCAGGGCCGTCAGGGCCGCCAGGGCCGCCAGGCGCTCAGAGCAGGTTGCGCAGCGCCGCCTCTATGGCGGCGGCCGTGGCCATCGGCTTTTCCATCGGAAAAAGGTGCGTGCCGTCGAGCATCGCGATGCGGCCCTTGGTCACCTGCTGCGTCATGGCCATGCCGACCTGCTTCATTTCGACCGACTGGCGCCCGCCGATGAAGGCCACCTTGCACTTGAGCGGGTGGCGGCGCAGCAGCGCGCCCAGGTTGTGGGGCAGGGTGTTGTAGATGGCCGTTTCCACATCGCGGTCGAAGCTCAGCTCTCGCCCGTCTTCACCGCCCTTGTCGCCGTCGAAGGTGCCGTGGTCGATGTAGTCGTGCAGCACCTGCTCGTCCCACTTGGCAAACGCCTTCTTGCTGCGGAAATGCTCGAACACCGCCTCGCGGTGCTCCCAGCTGTTGCGGCGCTTGCGGCTGGTGGCGCCGGGCGAAATGCTCTTCATGAGCGGCGTGCGCTTGACCACGTTGAGCGTGTTCGCGCGCCAGCCTCCGAGGATGGGCGAGTCAATCAGCACCACGCCCTTGGCCAGCGTGGGGTGCTGCGCCGCGCACATCAGGCTCAGGAATCCGCCGAGCGAATGGCCGATGAGAAACACCGGGCCGCCCGCACGGTCGGCGCGCAACCTGGCGAAGTCGGCCAACTGCTGCACCAGGTGCGGCCAGTTGTCGGTGACGGGGTACTTCGGGTCGTGCCCGAACTTCTCGATGGCATCGACCTCGAAGCCGCGGTTGCGCAGGCTGTCGAGAACGACGCGGTAGGTGCTCGCAGGGAAGCTGTTGCCGTGCGAAAAAATGACGGGCGGCATGGCCATGGCCGAGACCGCGCTCAGATGAGCTTTTCGTCGGGGGTCGAGATCTTGCGCAGCGGGCTGTGCCGCGTGGCGGGCATTTTCAGCGGATGCTCGGTATGGCTGTCGTCCCACACCGGGTCTTCGATGCTGTCGAACACCTCGCGCAGCTTCTGGCCCCAACTGTTGTGCATCATGCGGTAGTAGGGGTTGTCGGCGTCGATGCAGATCACGCGGTCGGTTTCGAGCTTGTTGGCTTCGTACACCACCAGGTCGAGCGGCAGGCCGACCGACAGGTTCGACTTCATGGTCGAGTCCATCGACACCAGCGCGCACTTGGCGGCTTCGTCGAGCGGGGTTTCGGGCGTGAGCACGCGGTCGAGCACGGGCTTGCCGTACTTCGACTCGCCGACCTGGAAATACGGCGTTTCGGTGGTGGCTTCGATGAAGTTGCCGGCCGCGTAGACCAAAAAGAGGCGCATGCCTTCGCCCTTGACCTGCCCGCCGAAGATGAAGGACACGTTGAAGTCCAGCCCCGCGTGCTTCAGCGCCTCGGCGTCGCGGTCGTACACATGGCGCACCGCCGAGCCCAGCACGCGCGCGGCATCGAACATGCTCTTGGCGTTCCAGATGGTGATGGGGTCGCCCTGCGTGCCGTCTTCGCGGGTTTCGCGAAGCTCTTCGATCTGCAGAATTTCGCGCACCGACTGCGAAATGCTCAGGTTGCCCGAAGACAGCAGCACCATGACGCGATCGCCCGGCTGCTCGTAGACGATCATCTTGCGGAAGGTGCTGATGTGGTCCACGCCCGCATTGGTGCGCGAGTCGGAGAGAAACACCAGGCCGGCGTTGAGTTTGATGCCTACGCAATAAGTCATGAGTTCGTCTCGCATGAATCAGGCCCGCTCAGGCGGCACTGCGTTCACGCGTGTTCAGTTTCTGGAGGGCATAGAGCGCGTCGAGGGCCTCGCGCGGGCTCATGGTGTCGGGGTCTAGCGCGGCCAGCGCGGATTCTACGGCGCTGGCCAGGGGCGTTTCAGCCACCGGCGGGGGCGCGAACAGGTCGACCTGCGCACGCGTCTGCGCATGCTGCGATTCGAGCGCCTCCAGCGCCTGCCGCGCATGGTTGACCACCGCCGCCGGCATGCCGGCGAGCCGCGCCACCTGAATCCCGTAGCTCTTGCTGGCCGGGCCGGGCTGCATTTCGTGCAGGAACACGATGTCGCGGCCGGCTTCGGTCGCGCTCACGTGCATGTTCACCGCGCCGTGGTGCGTGGCCGGAAATTCCGTCAGCTCGAAGTAGTGCGTGGCGAACAGCGTGAAGGCCTTGCTGCGGTCGTGCAACTGCGCCGCGATGCCCGCCGCCAGCGCCAGCCCGTCGAAGGTGCTGGTGCCGCGGCCGATTTCGTCCATCAGCACCAGCGACTGCGCGGTGGCGCTGTGCAAGATTTGCGCGGCCTCGGTCATCTCCAGCATGAAGGTCGATTGCGCATTGGCCAGGTCGTCCGCCGCACCGATGCGGGTATGAATCGCGTCGATGGGGCCGAGCCGGCAAGCCGCAGCCGGCACGTGCGAGCCGATGGACGCCAGCAGCACGATGATCGCCACCTGCCGCATGTAGGTCGATTTACCGCCCATGTTGGGGCCGGTAATGACCTGCATGCGCTGCTGCGGTCCCAGCTGCGTGTCGTTGGCGATGAAGCCGCCCGACGACTTTTCGGCCAGCCGCGCCTCGACCACCGGATGGCGGCCTTGCGAAATTTCGATGCACGGGTGCGACACGAAGCTCGGCGCGCGCCAGTGCAGCGTGTGCGAGCGCTCGGCCAGCGCGCACAGCGCGTCGAGCGTGGCAATGCCGCCCGCCAGTTGCGTGAGCGCGTGCACCGAGGGCTGCAGCGCATCGAGCAGCTGTTCGTACAGCCATTTTTCGCGGGCCAGCGCGCGGTCTTGCGCGCTGAGCGCCTTGTCTTCGAAGGCCTTCAGCTCGGGCGTGATGAAGCGCTCGGCATTCTTCAGCGTCTGGCGGCGGCGGTAGTTGTCGGGGACCTTCGAGAGCGCGCTCTGCGTCACCTCGATGTAGAAGCCGTGCACGCGGTTGAACTGCACGCGCAGGTTGCTGATGCCGGTGCGCTCGCGTTCGCTGATTTCGAGCTTCAGCAGAAAGTCGTCGCAGTTGTCGCTGATGGCGCGCAGCTCGTCGAGCTCGGCATCGTGGCCGGTGGCAATCACGCCGCCGTCGCGCACCAGTGCCGAAGGGTCGGGCTTGATGGCGCTCACCAGCAGGTCGGCGCAGCCCGGTGGCGGCTCGAGCCGCTCGGCAATCTGCGCGAGGAGCGCGGCGGATGCCGGTAGCAGGGGCGCCAGTTGCTCGGCCTTGGCCAGCGCCAGGCGCAGCGCCAGCAATTCGCGCGGGCGCACCTGCCGCAGCGCGATGCGGGCGGCGATGCGCTCCACGTCGCTGGTGTTCTTCAGTTGTTCGCGCAGCGTGCGCCAGGGCGCGGCGGTGCCACCGAGCACGGTGGACTGCAGCGCGCCGATGGCTTCGAGCCGGGCCTGGGCCTCGCCGCGGTCGCGCCGGGGCGAGAGCAGCCAGCGCTTCACGAGGCGGCTGCCCATGCCCGTCATGCAGGTGTCGAGCAGCGAGAACATCGTGGGCGAGTCTTCGCCGCGCAGCGTCTGCACCAGCTCCAGGTTGCGGCGCGTGGTGGGCGGCAGCTCGATCAGGTCGCCATCGCGCTCGACCGACAGGCGCTGCACGTGTGACAGGGCCCGGCCCTGCGTGTGCTCGGCATAGCCCAGCAGCGCTGCGGCCGCGGCATGCGCGTTGGTCAGCGATTCGGCGTTCCAGGCCGCAAGGCTGTTGCTGCCCATCTGCTCGCTGAGCTTGCGTTCGCCCAGGCCGCCGTCGAACTGCCACGCGGGGCGGATCGACAGGGTGAACGGTGTGGCGGCGCGCGCGGCCTTCAGGCGCTGCTCGAAAGCGGGCGTGACTTCGGCGCTGTACAGCAGTTCGCTCGGCGCGATGCGGGCGATCCAGGTTTCGAGCGCATCGGCCGGGCATTCGGCCAGCCGAAGCTCGGCGCCCGTCACGCTGAGCCATGCCAGCCCGCAGAAATTGCGCGTGCCCGCGTGCACCGCGAGCAGCAGAGATTCGCTCTTGTCGCTGAGCAGCTCGGAATCGGTCAGCGTGCCGGGCGTGACCACCCGCATCACCTTGCGTTCGACCGGCCCCTTGCTGGCGCCGACTTCGCCCACCTGCTCGCAGATGGCGACCGATTCGCCCAGCTTGATGAGCCGCGCGAGGTAGGTGTCGACCGCGTGGAAGGGCACGCCGCACATCACCACCGGCTGGCCGGCCGACTGGCCGCGCTGGGTGAGGGTGATGTCGAGCAGGCGGGCCGCCTTTTCGGCATCGGCCCAGAACAGCTCGTAAAAATCGCCCATCCGGTAGAACAGAAGCGTGTCCGGGTGGTCGGCCTTCAGGCCCAGGTACTGCGCCATCATGGGCGTATGTGCCGCCAGCGGCGCGCCGCCGGAGCGTTGATCGGTATCGACTTTTTCCATCAAGTCATTGATCTCGTTGAAGAAACCGACAGGGCGGTCATGTGTTCTGTGTTCATCGGCACTTCTCAAGATGTCAGTTCGCGCCGCTCGATGTTTCCGGGCGCAAAGCCTGCGGCGCGAGGGCGGGCGCACATTATGAAGTTCGTTCTGCCCGGTCGCCCGAAGCGTGGGGCACGCGGCTTGCGCCAAGCCGGCGTTGAGGGCGTTTGACTGCCTGATTTCTTAGCCGGGTTGGTCTGGCGCCGATGCCCTTGTTGTGCAATATCAGAGAAATCGTGAAATAAGTCTCGAACTTATTAGGCTCCCGGTGCTCCGCGTCCCCAACCTTGGAGGCAAGGGTGTTCCCGGTAACACGTACATTATTTAAAAGTAATCAAAGGTTCCAGCCTGATGAATTGCTTTCTATCGGCGCATGCTCCTGGTTTTCTCGAAATGAATGTCAGGCACTGCGACACCTTTTGAAATTTCTTCCCAAAAAAGATAAATCCTGGGATTTTGAAATATGCCAATACTCGCTGTCGTGGAAAGCAATGAAGCCCGAAAGAATTCATTGCGCAGTAATCTGGATTCGCTGGGCTACGCTTCTGTCGGATTCGAGCGCCTGTCGGATTTTTCGCAGGCCATGGAACGCAATCAGTGCTTCGACCTGTTGATTCATTCCGTGGATGACAATGAAATACGCAGTCCAAGCGTTACCTGGTCGAGTACGAAAATACCCACGTTGTTCCTGATGAACGACAAGTGCTGGGGTCTTTTGCCATCGCTGAAAGACTTTGGGCAGGAAGAAAAAATAGACTGCCTGCACTCGTCGTTCAACATCAAGGAGCTGGAGTACAGGGTCGGTGCCTTGATTGTCCAGACCTCGTCGTCCCTCGAAATGGATGCGGACCTGATTGATTTTCAGCGCGGCGCCTATCGGATCGAGACAAAGAAAAGAGTGATCCGGCTCAACGGGCAGGAAATCCTGCTGAAGCCTCGCGAATTCGACGTCGCATTGCTCCTGTTTCACAACGCCGGCCGAGTCTTGACCCGGGACAAGATATGGAGAAGCATCGTCGGCAGGGATCTGGCCAAAGGCTCCCGGTCGCTGGACGTGTGCATCTGCAATCTGCGAAAGAAGCTGAAGATCGGCATTGAAAACGGCGTGACCTTGCGCATGATCTACGGCGAGGGGTATCAGCTCATTACCGAAAGCACGCCCGATGTTCCGGCCATGAATTTCATGCCTCAAGCGCATGCCGCGCATCTGGATGTCCTGACCGCCTGACGGCTTCGAAACGCGCCTCGCTACAGGGCGGACACCAACCGCATGAGCTCGAAGAATCGGGTGGAATTGGTCTTGAAGAAGACTCTCTTTATCTGCGAGCGAATCGTTCCGACTGAAACCTCCCTGGCATCGGCGCACTGTTGGGGTGTAAGGCCCTGCTCGCACAGCAGCATGCACACCTCGGCTTCTGCTTCCGTAAGGCCGTAGATCAGGCACAGCCGGCGCTGCCGTTCCGCCGCGGAACGCAAGCCCGGCGCCATCATCAATATCAGCGGTCGCTGCTTGTCCGATGCCAGGTGCGTTTGCGCCGGAACGGGGCTCAGGCTCAGGATCAATTCCCTGGGCAGGCCGGGGATGATCACCAGCCCCACCTTGCAGGCGGCCTGCCACTGAACTGCGTTGGTGTAGCCGGCCACCACGAAATACCCGTGCACGAAGTTCAGCCGCGGCTCTCGCTTCATGAGGGCCAGGCCGGCCGCGTTGGCGCGTACCAGGCGGCGCTGATCGTCCAGCAGGAAAGCGGGCGCACTCAGCGCATCGAACGTCGCTTCTCCCTGCGCGATTTTTCCCTGCAATTCATCGAAACTCGTTCGCATGCGAAGTGCCCGCGCAAGGTGCGCGCGGATGCTTTGAACGTCGCTGCGGAACGATCCGCCGTCTTTGCGCGCGCCATCGCCGATCAGGCTCAGGAAATGGCTGACATCGGGCGTTCGGTGAACAAAGGTTCCTTCCCAGTGGCTGGCGCGGCGCGGAACAAGAAACTCCTGGTGAATCACGCTGCGGGCCCGCCACTCGGGTGCGTTCTGTTCCCGGTCGTCATACCAGCGGCCTGCGGCCCAGTTCCTGACGACAGGGACCGAAGGATCGTGGAGATGGAACTCGCGGTTGTAGCCGTCCGTCAGTTCGGCGGCCCACGCATCGTCGTCGCTCGAGCCGCTTGCGTATTCGGTGTGGCCCTCACCGTTCATTGTGAGGAGACCGACCAGCCGGGAACCGGTGGCCAGGCGAATGCCCTTCAGAACGGGATCCCAGGATTGCTCGCCAAGACCGGTGGCGTAGATGTCTTCGATAAGGGCGGGGATGTCTGCGTCCGGTTCCATCTGGAAAATCCCCGTTCAAGAATGCTTGTATTTCCCCTTCCAAATTGAAGTTCCATTCAATCTGGTGGGCGAATGCTACTCGCAAGACGGCCCCGGATGTTGTTTGTCTTCGCGGCCAATTGAAGCCGCTAATTGAAACCACAAAATCGAAACTGCGAAGGGCCGCCCGTCGCGACCCGGCATCCCGGCATGGCACCATCGCAGGTCCAGACCCATGAATAATTTTGCGGAGTACCAATGCTGATCAATTGCGTGGCGTATGAGAACGGCGCCAAGCTCGCCGACATTCCGGTCGAGGACATCAGCGAATACATCACGCGGCCGGGATGCTTTGTGTGGGTGGCGTTGAGCGATGCCACAACCGAAGAACTGGCCGAGATGCAGAAAGAGTTCGACCTGCATCCGCTTGCCGTCGAAGATGCGCAGCACGGGCACCAGCGGCCCAAGGTCGAGGAATACGGCGACTCGCTTTTCGTGGTGATGCACCTGGTGGAGTCGTCCACCGAGGGCGAGCATTGCACCAACGTCGGCGAGGTCGATGTCTTTGTCGGTACCAACTATGTGCTGTCGGTGCGCAACCGCAGCAAGCAGGGCTTCCTGGGCGTGCGCGAGCGCTGCGAGCGTGAGCCCGACCTGCTGCGCAACGGCGCGGGCTTCGTGCTGTACGCGCTGATGGACGCGGTGGTCGACCGCTACTTTCCGGTGATCGACGCGCTCGAGGTCGAGCTGGAATCCATCGAGCAGCAGATATTCGGCCAGGGCGGCGCGGCGCGCGACAAGATCAAGCAGCTGTACGACCTGAAGCGCCGCAGCATGATCCTCAAGCGCGCGGTAGCGCCGCTGCTGGAGGCCGCCGGCAAGATGCACGGCGGCCGCGTGCCGCATATCTGCATGAGCTCGCAGGAATATTTTCGCGATGTCGGCGACCACCTGGGGCGCATCAACGGCTCGATCGATGCCATGCGCGACACCATCGGCACGGCGATCCAGGTGAACCTGTCGATGGTCACCATCGAGGAAAGCGAAGTCACCAAGCGGCTCGCTGCATGGGCCTCCATATTCGCCGTGTGCACCGCCTTCGCCGGCATCTGGGGCATGAACTTCGAGCACATGCCCGAGCTGAAATTCAAGTACGGCTATGCGGTGGCGTTGGGGCTGATCGTCAGCACCTGCGGCTATCTCTATTACCGGTTCAAGCGTGCCGGCTGGCTCTGACAAGCGCTGGCTCCAATTAATGCGAGACCCAATGCCAGCTCCAATGTCGTCGCTAATTCCAAACTAATAAACATGTAGATAATCAAGTCCCTTATGAAAAGGGACTTCACGCAGCGTTTCGGCTTTATCGTCAAGAGTGTCGGAAAGCTCTACAGCGAAGAGTTCGACCGGCTGGCGCGCGAGCGCATCGGCCTGTCGAGCGCGCAGTGCAGGCTGCTCGGCGCGCTGGCCATGCAGGGCGACGAAGAGCCGCTGTCGCAGGCCGAGCTGGCGCAGCGCCTCGACCTCACCCCGATGGCCGTGGCCGGCCTGTGCGACCGCATGGCCGCAGCCGGGTGGATTCGCCGCGAGCCCAGCGCCACCGACCGCCGCGTCAACAAGATTCACCTGGAACCCAGCGCAGAAAAGGCGCTCGACGGTGCCTTGCACATCAGCGACGGGCTCAATGCCCGCGTGATGGCGGTGCTGTCGCAGCCCGAGCGGGCGCAGCTCCTGAGCCTGCTTGCCAAGGTGCACGGCAGCCTGATGGAAATCACATCGGGCGAGGAGCCGAAGAAGTGAGCGTCGCGCCCGGAGCCAGCGTGCCGCACCGCGGCATGATCACCATCTCGATCATGCTGGCGACCATCATGCAGGCGCTCGACACCACGATCGCCAACGTCGCCTTGCCCCACATGCAGGGCAGCCTGCAGGCTTCGCAGGACCAGATCACCTGGGTGCTCACCTCGTACATCGTGGCCTCGGCCATCGCGCTGCCGCTCACCGGCTGGCTGTGCGGCCATTGGGGGCGGCGCCGCGTGTTTCTTATTTCGGTGATCGGCTTCACCGTGGCGTCGGCGCTGTGCGGCATGGCGACCTCGCTGGTCGGCATCGTGGCGGCGCGGCTGCTGCAGGGCGTGTTCGGCGCGGCGCTGGTGCCGCTGTCGCAGGCGGTGCTGCTGGACATCAACCCGCGCGAGAAGGTCGGCCAGGCCATGGCCATCTGGGGCGCCGGCATCATGGTCGGGCCCATTCTCGGGCCGCTGCTGGGCGGTTGGCTCACCGAGAATTTCGACTGGCGCTGGGTGTTCTTCATCAACCTGCCGGTGGGCATCTTTGCCTTCTGGGGCATTGCGCGCTATCTGCCCGAAAGCCGGCCACAGGGCGAAAAGCTCGACATCTTCGGCTTCGTCACGCTGAGCCTGGCCATCGGCATGCTGCAGCTCTTTCTCGACCGCGGCGAGCAGCTCGACTGGTTCGACTCGTGGGAGATCAAGCTCGAGGCCGCCGCCGCACTGGTGGCCTTCGGCTTCTTCGTGGTCCACACCTGGACGGTGCAGGGCGTGTCTTTCTTCGACCGCGACCTGCTGAAAGACCGCAACTTCGTCACTGGCCTGCTGTTCGCATTCATCGTCGGCATGATCCTGTTCGCCACGATGGCGCTGCTGCCCAACTTCTTGCAGGGGCTGATGGGCTACCCGGTGGTCTACACCGGCGAGGTGACGGCGCCACGCGGCATCGGAACGATGATCGCGATGATCATCGTCGGGCGGCTGGTGCAGAGGATCGACGTGCGCCTGATCATGGCGGCGGGCTTCAGCCTCACGGCCTTTTCGCTCTACCAGATGACGCGGCTCACGCTGCAGATGGACAGCAGCCTGATCGTGATGTCGGGCTTCATCCAGGGGCTGGGCATCGGCTTTACCTTCGTGCCCTTGTCCACGGCGGCCTTTGCCACGCTGGCGCCGCGCTTGCGCAACCAGGGCACGCCCATCTTCAGCCTGCTGCGCAACATCGGCAGCAGCGTGGGCATCTCGATCGTGCAGGCGCTGCTGACCGAAGGCTCGAGCAAGGCGCATGCGCAGATCGCATCGACCGTGGCGCCGGGCAACCCCGCGCTGGCCACGCTGCCGTCGATGATGTCGCCCGACACCCTGACCGGGCTGGCGCTGCTGAACGCCGAGGTCACGCGGCAGGGGGCGCTCATCGGCTACCTGGACGACTTCGCCATCATGATGGTGATCACGCTGCTGGCCATTCCGTTGCTGCTGCTGATCAGGAGCCCGCGCCGCAGCGCGGCGGCTTCGGGGCCGGCCGAAGTGCCGCACTGACGCACCGGCGCTGACTCACCTACGGGGGCGTTGCGGGGAGTCCCCCGAACGCATCGGGCCATCGGCTTGAGCACGCTGTTGCGACGTGGCACGATCCGCGGCCAACTCGGGGCGGACCCGCCCAGCAATGGAGACAAGATGAGCAAGGCCAGCAAGCCGGTCAAGCAGCCGCCCGCGGCGCATGTTGCAGACCAGCACGACCTGATTCGCGTGCAGGGTGCACGCGAGAACAACCTCAAGGACCTCAGCATCGAGATACCGAAGCGACGGCTGACGGTGTTCACCGGCGTCTCGGGCTCGGGCAAGAGCTCGCTGGTGTTCGGCACCATCGCAGCCGAGTCGCAGCGGATGATCAACGAAACCTACAGCAGCTTCGTGCAGGGCTTCATGCCGACGCTCGCGCGGCCCGAGGTCGACGTGCTCGAAGGGCTGACCACGGCCATCATCGTCGACCAGCAGCGCATGGGCGCCGACCCGCGTTCCACCGTCGGCACCGCCACCGACGCCAGTGCGATGCTGCGCATTCTGTTCAGCCGGCTGGGCAAGCCGCACATCGGCTCGCCCAGTGCGTTCGCCTTCAACGTTCCCTCGGTCAAGGCGGCGGGCGCTATTACCGTCGAGCGCGGCGCCAAGACCAAGACCGTCAAGGAAACCTACACCCGCACCGGCGGCATGTGCCCGCGCTGCGAGGGCCGCGGCTCGGTCACCGACTTCGACCTGTCCCAGCTGTACGACGACAGCAAGTCGCTCAACGACGGTGCGCTCACCGTGCCCGGCTACAGCATGGACGGCTGGTACGGGCGCATCTTTCGCGGCTGCGGTTTCTTCGATGCCGACAAGCCCATCCGCAAGTTCACCAAAAATGAGCTGCACGACCTGCTCCACAAGGAGCCGACCAAGATCAAGGTCGATGGCATCAACCTGACCTACGCGGGGCTCATTCCGACAATCCAGAAGTCGTACCTGTCGAAAGACGTGGAGGCGATGCAGCCGCACATTCGCGCCTTCGTGGAACGGGTGGTCACCTTCACCACCTGCCCCGACTGCGGCGGCACACGGCTCGCCGAAGCGGCCCGCTCCTCGAAGATCAAGGGCATCAACATTGCCGACGCCTGCGCCATGCAGATCAGCGACCTGGCCGCGTGGGTGCGCGGCCTGAAGGAGCCGTCGGTGGCGCCGCTGCTCGGCACGCTGGCGGCCACGCTCGATTCGTTCGTGGAGATCGGGCTGGGCTACCTTTCGCTCGACCGGCCTTCGGGCACGCTGTCGGGCGGCGAGGCGCAGCGCACGAAGATGATCCGCCACCTGGGCTCTTCGCTCACCGACGTGACCTACGTCTTCGACGAGCCCACCATCGGCCTGCACCCGCACGACATCCAGCGCATGAACACGCTGCTGCTGCGGCTGCGCGACAAGGGCAACACCGTGCTCGTGGTGGAGCACAAGCCCGAGGTCATCGCCATTGCGGACCACGTGGTCGACCTCGGTCCCGGCGCGGGCACGGCGGGTGGCAGCGTCTGCTTCGAGGGCAGCGTTCAAGGGCTGCGGGCCAGCGGCACCGTCACCGGCCGCCACCTGGACGATCGCGCCGCGCTGAAAGGCGCGGTGCGCAAGCCCACCGGCGCGCTGAAGATCCGCGGTGCCAAGGCGCACAACCTGCGCGACGTCGATGTAGACATTCCGCTCGGCGTGCTCGTCGTCATTACCGGTGTAGCCGGCTCCGGCAAGAGCTCGCTGGTGCATGGGTCGATGCCGGCCAGCGCAGGCGTGGTGTCCATCGACCAGGGCGCGATCCGTGGCTCACGGCGCAGCAACCCGGCCACGTACACCGGGCTGCTCGACCCGATCCGCAATGCATTCGCCAAAGCCAATGGCGTGAAGCCCGCGCTGTTCAGCGCCAACTCCGAAGGCGCCTGCCCGACCTGCAACGGCGCGGGCGTCATCTACACCGACCTGGGGCCCATGGCCAGCGTGGCCACCACGTGCGAGGAATGCGAGGGCAAGCGCTTCCAGGCCTCGGTGCTGGAGTACCGCTTCGGTGGCCGCGACATCAGCGAGGTGCTGGCGATGCCCGTCACCGAGGCCAGCGAATTCTTCGGTACCGGAAAGGCCCGCACGCCGGCCGCGCACGCCATCCTGCAGCGGTTGGCCGATGTGGGGCTGGGCTACCTCAGCCTCGGGCAGCCGCTCACCACGCTGTCGGGCGGCGAGCGGCAGCGGCTCAAGCTGGCCACGCAGATGGCCGAGAAGGGCGACATCTACGTGCTCGACGAGCCGACCGCGGGGCTTCACCTTGCCGACGTCGCGCAGTTGCTGGGCCTGCTCGACCGGCTCGTGGAGGCCGGCAAATCGGTCATCGTCGTCGAGCATCACCAGGCGGTGATGGCGCATGCCGACTGGATCATCGACCTGGGGCCCGGCGCGGGGCACGACGGTGGCCGCGTCGTCTTCCAGGGCACGCCTGCGAGCCTTGTCGCGGCTCGCAGCACGCTCACCGGCGAGCATCTCGCGGCCTACGTCGGCGCCTGAAAAGCCCCGGCGCGAATCTCACACCGCACGTCTCACGCGCCGCGAGAAATCGAAGCGACTTACTCGTCGTGCGAGTCGTGCGTGGCAGCCGCGCCGCGCCGCCAGTAGCCCGACGCCCGGGTCCACTTCGGGTTGGCGCCGCGCTCGCCCACCAGGTGCGCGCGCAGCGCCTTGGCAATTGCCGATTCGCAACCCACCCATGCGTGGAAGTCGCCGGCCGGCAACTTCATGGCTTTCAGCGCATCGACCAGCACCGGGCTCAAGCCCGGCTCGGTGCCGCGGCGGTGCACCCATTGCAGCGTCAGATCGGCCCGCGTGTCGAACGGAATGTGGTCGGCTTCGCTGTCGACCTCGGCCAGCACTACCACGCGCGCACCGGCCGGCAGCTCGGCCAGCCGGCGATGGATGGCGGGCAGGGCGGTGTCGTCGCCGATCAGCAGGTGCCAGTCGAACTCGGTCGGCACGATGAACGAGCCGCGCGGGCCGCCCACGCCGACGATGTCGCCGGGCTTGGCCTGCTCGGCCCACTGCGTGGCGGGGCCGGCTTCGTGCAGCGCGAAATCGATGTCGAGCGTGTTGGCCTTGGCGTCGTGGTGGCGCGGCGTGTAGTCGCGCATGGTCGGTCGGCCGCTCGCGGGCCACACCGGGCCGTCGGGGCCGGCGGTCGGCAGCGTCAGCTGGCCGGTGGCCGCATCGGGAAAGAAGATCTTCGCGTGGTCGTCGAAGCCGGGGCTGGTAAAGCCTGCCAGGTCGTCGCCCGTCAGCGTGATGCGGATCAGGTGCGGCGTCACGCGCTGCGTGGCCTTGACCGTGAGCTTGCGAAAACGCAGGTCGTGGCGCACGCGGCGCGGCGTGCGGTCGGGGGTGGCGGGAGATGCGTTGGCAGCAGTGGTGTTGGTTGTCGTGAAGTCGGTCATTTCAGGTGGATGTTTCAGATGCGTTCCAGTTGTTGGGCGGCGCTGTCGAGCACCGCGGCGAATTCGTGGGCTTGTTGTTCTGTAAGGGCTGGGCCCGACAGGCGCATGCGCATGGCGAGCTTCAGGTTTTCGATGGCGCGCGTGACCTGCGGTGGACGGCCGCCGCGCGGACCGGCGCCGTCGACGCCGCCGTTCATGCGGGCCATCATGGCGTCGGCCGTTTCGCGGTTGGCGGCCAGAAATTCGTGGCCGCTGGGCGTGATGCTGTAGCGCTTGCGGCCGCCGTTGTCGGCGGTTTCCACGCTCAGGTAGCCCAGCTCTTCGAGCAGCGTGAGCGTGGGGTAGACCACGCCGGGGCTCGGGGCGTAGCTGCCGCCCAGGCGGTCTTCGATGGCCTTGATGAGCTCGTAGCCGTGGGCCGGCTTGTCGGCGATGAGTTGCAGCAGCACGAAGCGCAGGCCGCCGTGGCCGAACACGCGTCCGCCGCCGCCACCACCGCGCCCGCCACGCAGGCCGCGTCCGCCGGAAAGGCCGTCTTCATGCTCGCTGCGGGCGGTGCGGCAGTGGTGATGGCCGGAGTGGAAATGTCTCATGGTGGGTGTCCTTCTTGATGTGTATCGGAATTATTTTAGATATATCTAAAAATAAGTCAAACCGATACGCATCCGGACACCGGAAGCGGGCGGACGCGGGCGGAAGAGGGCGCTTGGCCCTCTCGTTCCTCCTTGGCGCCTAAGCGGAGACGCCGCCCGCGCTGTGCTCCCGCAGGTGCGCCAGCGACAGCGCCTCGCCGATGTGCGACATCTGCACGGCCGCCGCCTCGGCCGAGCCCTGCGCGGCATCGACCACCCGTTCGAACATCTGTGTTTCGTAGGTGGCTACCGCGCTCACCCAGTCGCGCTCTTCGACCAGCAGCGCGGCCAGCTCGACGGCATCGCGCATGGCCGCGTTCACGCCTTCGCCGCCGAAGGGCGACATCAGGTGCGCGGCATCGCCCAGCAGCGTCAGCCCGCGCCGGTGCGTCCAGCAATGGCCGACCGGCAGCGCGTAGATGGGCCGCGCCACGAACGGGTCGTTGCTCGCGCGAAAGAGATCGGTGATGGCATCGCCGTACCCCGCGAACTCCGAGAGCAGCGCGCTGCGCACCGAAGCGGGCGAGGCGAAGTCGAAGCGGCCGGCGGCCCAGTCGGCCGGCACCCGGAAGATCGCGTAGCCGCGGATGTGCGCGTTGCCGTTGCGCTGCGCAATGACCTGCTTGCCATCGCCCTGCACATCCATCTTTCCCCGGCCGACCAGGCGCGACAGCGCGGGGTGCCGCGCATCCACGTCGTCGATGCCGAACTCGATGAAGGTCAGGCCGCTGTACTGCGGCTTGTAGGGCGACAGCAGGGGGCGCACGTTCGACCAGGCACCGTCCGCGCCCACCACCAGGTCGAAGGGGCCGGCCTCGCCCTTGTCGAACGCGAGGTGCCAGCCGCCGTCGTCGCGCCGCTTCAGTTCGCGCAGTGCGCAACCCCATTGCACGCATTCCGCCGGCAGCGCATCGAGCAGCATGTCGCGCAGCGCGGTGCGGTCGACCTCGGGGCGGTTGCCGGCGGAGGCGTCGGCCTGCTCGAACAGCACGCGGCCGTGCATGTCGAGCAGGCGCGAGCCCTGGTCGTCGTAGCGCGCAATGCGCTGGAACGCGTCGGCGAGCCCGGCGCGCTGCACCGCCAGCAGGCCGGAGCCTTCGTGCAGGTCGAGCGTGCCGCCTTGCGGGCGCACGAGCGGGTGTTCTTCGCGCTCGAACACGGTGGCGGGTATGCCGGCCAGGTGAAGGATGCGCGCCAGCGTGAGTCCGCCGGGGCCCGCGCCGATGATGGCGATGGCGATGCCTGGATGCTTCTGCATTCCGTATGCTCCATGAAAAAAGGATAGGTTCCTATTTATATTAGCATAGGAGCCTATGCAGATAGAATGCCCCTCATGAAAGAACACGGCACTCCGAACCCCCTGAAGCTCATCGGCCGCGCAAACCGCGGGTTCGCGCGCCTCGTCGATGGCGGCCTGCGCGATTTCGGGTTTGCCGTCGGCCAGTTGCCGGTGCTGGTGTCGCTCAAGAAGAGCAAGGCGCTGTCGCAGGCCGAGCTGGCGCGCATTGCCCAGGTCGAGCAGCCCAGCATGGCGCAGCTGTTGACACGCATGGAGCGCGACGGCCTGGTCGAGCGCGTCGACAACCCTGAAGACAAGCGCAGCCGCCTCATTTCGCTCACGCCGCTGGCCGCCAAGCGCCTGCCCAAGGCCAAGGCGCTGATGGACGCGCACACGCAAGAGGCGCTGGCAGGTTTTTCCCGCGCCGAAGTCGAGCAGCTCGCGGCGATGCTGCTGCGGCTCAACGAGAACATCGAGCGCATGGGCGGCGGCTGAAGCGCCGCGGCGCCACAGCCTCGCAGCGTGATTAAAAGGTCAGCGCGCCCCTGCCGCAACCGGCGCGTTCTTCTGGTCCGCGTCCGTCAGCGTGCGCAGGAACGCCGCCACATCGCGAATTTCCGCTTCGGTCAGCGCGGGCTTGCCGCCGCGCTTCTGCCCGAACGGCGCCTCCATGTTCAGGTTCGCGTGGTACTGCGCCGGCAGGTCGTCGTACTGCTGCACCACGCCGTTGGCCGCGCGCCCGTACCAGCGCTGCGGTGCCGTGTCGCGCTGGGCGTAGAAGCGAATGGCGTCTTCCAGCGTGTGGAACACCCCGTTGTGAAAAAAGCTCTGCCGCACCGCCACGTTGCGCAGCGTGGGTGTGCGAAACAGGCCGCAGTATTCCGGGTGGTCTTTCATGTCGGTGCGGTACGGCCCGCACAGCCCCAGGTCGTAGAACTGCGGGTCGGCATTCGCCTTCAGCTTTCGATTGCGCGGCACGCCCAGGCCGATCATCCCGAAGTCGGTGAAGAACGGAAACGCGCCGTCTTGCGTGCGCTGGCTGATGTGGCAAGTCGCGCAGTTGCCCTTGTTTTCGTCGTTGAACACCCTCAGCCCGCGCGCTTCGGCCGCGCTCAGCTTTGCCTGGCCGCGCAGCACCGCGTCGTACTTGCTCGTGAACGGATAGAAGTCGGTGGGTGATTGCTGGAACACTTCCAGCGCCAAGCCTGCAGCATTGAAGGCCGCCTTCGGATCCTTGAAGATGTCGCTGCCGAAGGCCTTGCGCAACTCGTCCGCGTAGGCCGTGCGCTCCAGCTTCGCGGCCACGTCTTCGATCGATGCGTTGCCCATTTCCGCGGCCGACAGCAGCGGCATGCCGGCCTGCTCGTGCGCCGAGCCCGCGCGGCCGTCCCACATGTGGCCGCCCGTAGGGCCGGCGTCGATGCTGTCGTCGCCGTCGTTGTCGTAGTGGTGCTCCGAGAACGCCGTCAGCGTTTCGAGGTAGCGCAGCGAGGGCGCGGCGCGCGGGCCTTCCTGCCGGCCATCGGCACCGCCCAGTTGCACCGACAGCGCATTGGGTGGGCCCCAGGCGTGCTTCGGGTCGTGGCAGCTCGCGCACGAGGCCGTGCCCGATGCGGAAAGGCTGCCGTCGAAAAAGATGCGGCGGCCGATGTCGGTCAGCTGCTGCGGGCTCGGGCGCGGCCGGCCCGGCACCGGCGCATAGGTGGCGCCGACATACGCGGGCTGCGCAGGCCCGGCCGCTGTAGCGGCTGTTGCGGCTGCAGTGGCCGAAGCGGTCGTCGTTGCTTGCTGCACCGGCGGCGCGGATGTGGCCACAGGCGCCTCACGGCCACAGGCCGCAAGCAGGCCGCAGAGCAGGGGCGCCGCGGCCAGCAAGGCCAGGCGGCGAAGAAAACAGGTCATCGGAAGCACGTGCGCAAGAGGTGGGCGGGCAGGGCCGCGAGGCGACGAATCGAGGCTAGGTTTGGCGCGTGTCAGCGGCGTGACATGGCCGGCGGAGATTTCTTAGCCCTGAATGAGCAAGCCCCGATGTACGACGAATTGCAACGTGGCTGTCACGCGGCACGCAGAGCATCACGCCGCCCGACCGCCGGCCGGGCTCATCCACATCTCATAACTCCACACATGATGGCCCCCACCACCCCACGCAGCAGCAAGAGCAGCAAGAGCACAAGCAGCAGCACCCGCAACGCCGTGTTTGCACGCGGTCGCACACTCGCACGCCACCTGACTCCCTGGCCCACCGCCATTGCAGCGGCAGCGATGGTCGTTGCCTGCGGCGGCGGCGACAACAACACGAGCTTCTTTCCGTTCTCGGGCGGCAACGCGGCATCGACTTCGGGCGTCGTCACCGGCAGCTACTACCGCAACGCCAAGGTCTGCATCGACACCAACAACAACGGCCGTTGCGACACCGGCGAAGCCAGCACCACCACCGACGCCAACGGCGCCTTCACCCTCACCGGCCAGGGCGCCGTGGTGGCCGAGATCGGCACCTCGAGCAAGCGCTTCGACCCCGTCACCAACACCGAAAGCCCCGTGACCCAGCCGCTGGTGTTCCGTGCACCGGCCGGCGCCAACGGCGTCGTCAGCGCCATCACCACCGAACTGGTCGCGCTGATGGACGCCAACGGCGGCGACCTGGCCGCCGCGCGCAAGGCGCTGGCCGCCCGCATCGGCGTGAGCGAAGCCCAACTGCTGGCCGACCACAACAAGATCACCGACGCCGCCATCAAGACCGCGCTGCAGACCGAGATCGACCAGTCCATCGAACGCATTGCCGAAGCCGTGGCCGAAGCCGGCGCGGGCGGCGACATTACCGCCGCGCTGCTCAACCGCTTCGCGCTAGACCAGATCACCAACGTCGTCGTCATCTACGCGGAAAACCGTGGCTTCGACAACCTGTACGGCCTGTTCCCCGGCGCCAACGGCATTCCGGGCGTGAACCCCACTTCGTCGACCTCCGCGCCCGAGCCGCAGAAAGACTTCGATGGCTCCACGCTGCCGACGCTGCCGCCTGTGTGGGGTGGCGTAACGCTCGCGGGCCAGAGCCCGGTGATCACGCAGGCGCAGGCTTCGGGCATGCCCAACAAGATGTTCCGCATCGACGACGTGGCGAGCTACACCGGCGTGACCACGGGCATCGACAAGTCGGTCATTACGCGCGATCTGGTTCACCGCTTCTACAACAACCAGATGCAGATCAACGGCGGCAAGAACGACAAGTTTGCCGCTTACTCCGACGCCGGCGGCCTCAGCATGGGCTACTACGACGGCTCGCAGATGAAGCTGTGGCAGGTGGCCAAGGACTTCACCCTGGCCGACAACTTCTTCATGGGCGCGTTCGGCGGATCGTTCCTCAACCACCAGTACCTGGTGTGCGCCTGCGCGCCGCTGTACCCCAACGCCGACGCCAGCACTTCGCCCGCCAACGCATCGATCTCCGCCATCGACGTGGACGCGAACGGCAACTTCGTGCGGCTGACAGCCCGCAGCGACTCGCCGACCTCGGTGCTGAGCGGTGCGCCGACCTACGTGCGAGACAGCACCATCACGCCGAAGGATGCCGCCGGCAACTTCTACGCGGTCAACACCATGCAGCCGCCGTACCAGCCCAGCGGCAACCGGTTCCAGGACTCCGACACCAGCAAGCTCTTCGGCAACCCGACCAAGGCCAACAACCTGCCGCCGCAGACGCAGACCACCATTGGCGACCTGCTCACGGCCAAGGGCCTGAGCTGGGCCTGGTACAGCGGTGCATGGAACAGCACCACCACTGCCGCCACCACCGACTATGCGTTCCCGAGCGGGCCGACACCCAACTTCCAGTTCCATCACCAGCCGTTCAACTACTACGCGGCCTTCGACCCCGTGGCACACCCCGATGCACGCGCAGCCCACCTGAAGGACTTCGACAAAGACTTCCTCGGCGACGTGGCCGCCGGCACGCTGCCCGCCGTGAGCTTCTACAAGCCGCAGGGCAACCTGAACCAGCACGCCGGCTACGCCAACGTGGCCGATGGCGACGCGCACATTGCCGACGTCATTGCCAAGCTGCGAGCCAGCCCGCAATGGGGCCACATGCTCGTCGTCGTCACCTACGACGAAAACGGCGGCTTCTACGACCACGCCACCGTGCCCAAGGGCGACCGCTGGGGCCCCGGCACGCGCATTCCCGCGCTCATCGTCTCGCCGTTCTCGAAGAAGGGCTTCGTCGACAAGACCCAGTACGACACCGCGTCGACCCTGCGCTTCATCACGCACCGCTGGTCGCTGCCCGTGCTGCCGGGCCTGAATGAGCGCGATGCCGCGCTGGCGAAGAACGGCTCGCATGCCATGGGTGACTTGACTGGTGCGCTGGTCTTTGCCAAGAAGTCTTGAGTTGTTGATGTGAGCGGGCGAGCGAGCGCATAGCTCGCCCCGACGCTCGACAAAAGGGAGGCAGGTCTGTCCGGGATCTGTCTCCCTTTTTCATTTCGCTTCATCTCATTTCGCTTGAACAGACAGACGCGCGACTGTCAGTGCTTCGTGTCTGCGGCTGCGGCGCGGCAGATAGCTCTTCGAACCGAGCAATCCTCGACAAATTCTTTTCTCTTGCGCGGCATTGCTTCTCTACAGTGAATGCCCCTGCGACAAGACGACCCGCCTTGTGGTCGACGAACAGCGTGGAAGGAACAGCAGCCCCTTTGCCCAGACGATGAATGAACCGCTTGCCTTGCGGCGGGTGTCGATGCCTTTGTGCAGCGACGCGAACGCGAGGCACAAAAGGCGACGGCCAGGGTGCGTGAACACTCTGACCGTCTAACCAAGTGACGTGCATTTACTTTTCAGGAAGCACAACAGATGGCTAAACGAATTATGGCCGGGCGTTCGACGCCCCAATCTCCCCGCTGCGGATGCAGCTCGACGCCTTCGAATCCGACAGGCGATGACGCAAGGGATCTACTCGAAACCAAACTGGCGCAGTTGAACTCGCTGCTCTGGTGCTGCCATGGGGATGGCAACGGGTGGTTTGAGGAGGCAGGGGAGAAGCACCGGGATCACATGCTGTGGATTGCTGCGGATCTGGCGCGGGAGGCGGAGAGGTTGTTGGAGTGGAGTGGTAGGGGATAGGGCGAAGTGTGTACTGCTTGCCGCTACGTTGGCGGTATGCACTTTGGTTGCTCGCTGTGCTTAAAGGGGTTCATATGGCAGCAAGCTTCGCATACCCGCAGAGCTTGCTCGTCCGCCTGAGCCAGTGGCAATAAGTTCTCGCATCGCCTGCCGCCAAAATAGCTATCGCAACTCCAGAGTTGGTAGGGAAAGGCGTTGGTTCTCGACGAGTAAAAAATAGCCGCGACTCTACGGGCGCGCACCAACTCTTCCCACGAAGAGTCAGTTCGTCGCGCGTTCGGAGATCTATTTAATGTAAGTTGAGAAAATCAGGTTTGGCGAAAACCCGCGGATTTAGCGTTCGTTCGTGAATTGATTTTTCGATCTCATTTAAATGCTCCATGAATTCAGTCGAGGATACCTTTGTATAACTCCAAGCGGAAAATTCTCGACGCTGCTGACTTCGCATTTGGATGCGAGCCTGTGCCAAGCATTCAAGTGCCTCGGTTTGTTCGTTTAGTACTGCAAATGTAATTGCTAAACATTCTAAATAGTTGGCCGCTGCACCTCGGCGAGCTCCGGCTTTATCTAGCTCGGCAACATTTGTGAATATAGAAGTATCGGGGTGCCCGGAGCGCCCCCAATCTGCCATTGCCAAATTAAAGTAATCAGCAATCCCTCCTTCGCTTTCCGCTAGTGGCTCGAGAATTTCAACGGCTTCTGAAAATCTACCAAGACCAATAAACGTGAGGGCAAGCTCGCCTAGTATTTCGTCAGACGCACTACCTTCATCTTTCAGTTGCTTCAGTATTTCAGCTTTAACAGCAATCTGTGCAACGCCTTCATCGATCTCAGTGGCAGCAAAGTAGCGCTCTTTTGCCGAAAGTGACATCAAAGCGGGCGATCCTGGCACCAAACGATACAATTTTTCATCCAATTGTGGGATGTAAGATATTGCATCCAAAAAAGGTAAAAACTTCGCCCCACCTGTATTAAGCATCTCTTGGATATCGCTCAAAGCGCCCTCTCGATTTCCAAGGCGATAGTTAATTCGAGATCTTACTGCCAGAGCCGCCGCATCCCAATGAAATCGTCGGCTCAAAAGATTCAAGGCGTCCACGGCGCGACCAATGGCCTCATAGACCAGGGCAACAAGATAACTGATTTCTGGGTCACCGGGAAAGTGCAAAATTACTTTTTCTGTTTTTTCCAGCAAATAAGTTGATGCTTCGCTCTGTCCACGAAGAGATTTAATAGTTTGCTTCAAAAATTTGAGCGCGGCTGAGCGGTCCGCCAAATTTTCTCGAACTATCGATTCTGCCAGGGAGGAATATTCTCTTGCAAGCCTACTCTTAGGGCGCTTTATGGAGAAAATTTCTTGATCTAGGAGGGATAGGCTGTTGTAGTGGCGAATAGAGGCGGATAGCTCTTCATAGTTTAATTCCCTTTGAAATTTTAGAAGGGTATTTTCTAAAATTCCCTCTTCGTCATCAAGATCTGGGACATTCGATACGGCAAAATGAAGATAAATCGGATCCCGAAGTTGCTTGTCAATTTCGCTCTGGTATCGGATGTTTCTCGCAACCGTTTTTAAACCAACAAGATTTTGTTCGTTGGGGAAAAAAAGCAAGCAGACGGCGTCGGGAAGTTGGCGCGTGCAAATTCCCTCCACATCACTATGACCTGTTCGAGAGTCGATAAAAACGTAGTCTGGCTGAATGGTGTCTTTCCACTGCTTCTTAAGATCTTCAAAAAATATGTAGCCATCTTCGTTTTGATAAAGCTCTTGCCAATCAATGCTATTTAAGCGTGAGGAATAACCTGAGTCCTGCCTGCCCGCAGGCATGACCCATAGTGATCCTTTCTCAGAAAATTCTTTGGCGACGTATATGAAATCACTAACATCTGGACTTTCACCTGTTTCTCGATAAGCGGCAACATACTCGACCACACCTTTAGAGTCTTGGTGGGTCGATGTGATATCAAATGTTGTAAGCCCTGGGGCTTCAAGATCAAAATCTACAACTAATACCTTTTTTCCAGAAAGAGCCAGTTGTGCAGCAACATTTATAAGGGACATGGTTCTTCCCACGCCACCTTTAAAAGAATAAAATGTGACCGTATACATATTAGTGGCAGTTTGCGTACAAAGAAAAATTACTCGACTGGCGGACGGCAATAGACACCTGTTCGTTTGAAAGTGATCTAAACTTTCTGGTCGGTTTTCGCTGGGCATCGCTTTTCATATGATCGATGGCTCTCTCTTTGAGTCGGTCCAGGTTTTCTGGAAATCCCATTAAAAACAAAAGGCTGTCATTGGCGGCATTTTGCAGTAAAGCCCCTGCCTCCCAGCGTCCAAGAGAAATTCTTCCCACCCGTGTAATATTTGAAAATTCAACTTTACTCAATCCATACCGCTGCCGAATCGCCGTAATCTCGGAGGGCGTAAGAATTTTTAAATGTTTGCATACTGCGCTATGTCTAATTTCTTCTGCTTCTTCGTCAAAATAAGAGAGTTCACAGTTTTCGCAAATTCTTAACGGAAGAGTCACGCTTATTAGTGTGGCCTCGGTGCCTTCGCCATATTGAAAATCGTCTTTAACCAAGCGCGTATTTACCTTCGTGCTTTCGCAGGAGGGGCAGTGGAACAACCTATTTGAGATTGCGTTGGTTGTGTTTTTCATTAATAGTCACTCAAATGGAAGCTGCGGCCAATAACTTTATTGGATGAGCCAATTTGCACTTTTATATATAGATGGGGACGATCGGCATACATTGGTATGAGCATGGTGAACGCCATAGCTCCAGGCGGCTTGTCCAAAGCCATGATTTCGTAAACGTACCCCTCTTGAAGCTTGTCTGCGATCAACGTCCATGCTCCCTCGTCCGTAAAGTAAAAGTCTTTGAGGTTGGGAAGTTCGACGCGATGTGGGGTCCATCGATGGGGGTATCCGATGCTTCTGCCGGCCGCGCGACGGCAATTTGCGACTACCTGCCGGAACGATTCTTGGTTCATACGAGAGGCGAGAGTGCATCATATGATGCCTTCCGGGGTTGTGATTTGCCGGACTGTATCATATGATCCACTTCGGCGATGAGGGTATTTGCACGGCAACATGGCTTGTTCGCTCGCGCGAACGCTTGTGGAGAGTTCAACGTTGGACCGTACTAAGCACGCCGCACCAAGCCCGACCGGCTGCCCCCGATGCGAGCCTTGCCCCGCCCTCAACCCGTCAGCAGCCGCCCATTGAAAACAATACGCAGCGTCCGAACCGTCAACACCAACAGCACCCCCGTAAGCGCCACCAGCATCCCCCCAGCCAACACCTTCAACGGCAACGTCCCCCGCACAGCCGCGTACTTCAACCCTGCATTCACCATCGCAGCCAGCGGAAAGCTGATCGCCCACCACCCCGCCCCAAACGGCACGTTCCTGCGAAACACCTTCGGCGCCAGCACCACGAACATGAACAGCCCGAAGTAAAACAGCAGCCCCGCGAACAGGTCGACCCGCCCGGTGAGGTTCGTGTACGCGGTGAACCCGACCTCGAACGGCGCGACAAGAATCATCAGCGAGGGCGTCATCGCCGGAGCAAGCGGCTCGTGCTGGATCAATCGCGTGCAGATCATGGTGAACATCACGAGCGCGAGCACGGAGCCCACGGCGACGGACAGCAGCAGCACTTCGCCGGCCCAGGGCATGGGCATGTGGTTGCCGGTGACGGCAATGTCCAGCGCGGCAACGCCGGGAATGATCCAGGCGGGCACGGCATGCGCGGGGTTGCTGTTTCCGCCCAGCAGGCGCGAGACGACGTACGCGCTCAGCAACAGCGTGGCGATGGTGCCGACGACCCAGAGCGCACTGCCCAGTGCCGCGTTGTAGCCGCCGAGCACGGCCGATTGCAGCAGCAGGGCAATGGCGATGGTGCCGAAGAAGTTGCCGGCAATCGGATGCATGAACTCGGCCTTGACGGCGGCCGGGTGCCGCAACAGCTTGGTGCCGTAGCCGATGAGGAGCACGACAAAAACGAGGGTGGCGAAGAGGCCGATGGCATCGGACACCACGCGATCGATACCGAACTCGGTATGCGCAAAGCGCCACCCCAGTGCAAGACCCGAGAGGCCCATGACGGCAGCGAACAGGTTGACGGGGAGGTTCTTGACGGAAGCCCCTCCGGCGGGGCGGGTGTCCACCGTGCCGAGGGCCGGGGAAGTGGCAGGCATCGCGCCTTGCTGCATGGCTGTATGGGTCATGCGCGTCAGTTTCCGCTCTGCCGGTTTGGCTGCTATGGCCGTGAGACGGCGTTTTCTGCCAAATTGCTGCGTTGTCGGCCATGCGCGGAGTCAATTATTCTTGCGCCATCGAACCCCCGATGGAGACAGCGACCATGTACACGGAACAAGGCGGCGAAGGCCCGGACCTGCTGCTCATGCTGCACGGCATGGGCGCGACGGGCGCGGTGTGGTCGCCGATGTGCGCCAACGCCGGCACGCGTTGGCGTGGCCGCTGGCTGGTTGTCGACCTGCCGGGCCACGGCCAGTCCCATCGGCAAGACAGCTATGCCATCGGCCAGTACGCCGCCAGCGTCGCACGCGCGGTGTTGCCGCACATCGACCCCGCTGGGCGCCTCGTGGTGCTCGGGCACTCGCTGGGCGGGGTTGTCGGCCTTGCGCTGGCAACGGGCTGGTTCGGCGTGGTGCCGCACCAGGTCTTCGCAGCCGGCATCAAGATCGCGTGGACCGACGAAGAGCTGCGCCGCATGGAGGCGTTGGCATCGCAGCCGGCCAAGACCTTCGCCACGGAAGAAGAGGCGAGGGACCGCTACCTGAAGGTCTCCGGCCTTGCCGGCATCGCCAACACGGCGGCGACACCCTACGTCGTGGGGCGGGGCATCGCGCGTGGCACGAATGATGGTGATGGCTGGCGCCTCGCGATGGACCCTCGCGCCAATGGCGTGGGCAAGCCACCGATGGCCGAGCTGATGACGCTGGCGCGATGCCCTGTGCACCTGGGCTGTGGGCGCGACGACGCGCTGGTGACGATGGCGCAGACCCGCTCGCTCGATGCCGATGCGCGCGACCTCGGGCCGCATGGCCACAACGTGATGGTCGAGGCGCCCGGTCAGTTGTGGGACTGGCTTGCCTTGTTCCCCTGAACTTCTCCGGTCCGTCGAAGCGTCACCACGCGCACTTCGGCCGCGCGTGCCCGCAACTGGCCGCACCCGCCGTCGACGTCCTGCCCGGCCGAGTTGCGCAGCTTGGTCAGAATGCCCTGCTGGTGCAGCGTGCGCGCGATCTGTTCGCAGCGCTCCCACGACGGGCGAGTGAAGGCCACGCCGTCCACCGCGTTGAAGGGAATGATGTTCAGCACGCCGTATTTGCCGGACAGCAGCCTGACGATGCCTTCGATTTCATCGGGCCCGTCGTTGACGCCTTCGAGCAGGGTCCACTGGTACTGAATGGGGTAGCCGGTGGCCCGCGCATAGTGCTCGCCCGCGGCGACCAGTTGTTCGGGCGTCATGGCCGGTGCGCGCGGCAGGAGCGTCTTGCGCAGGTCGGCTCGGGTGGTGTGCAACGAAAGCGCCAGCGCGGGCCTGACGCGTTCGTGCAGCAGCCGCTCGAACACACGCGGGTCGCCCACGGTCGAAAACACCAGGTTCTTGTGGCCGACGTTGCCCACGGTGCCGAGCAGGTCGATGGCCTCGATCACGTTGTCCAGGTTGTGGGCCGGTTCGCCCATGCCCATGAACACGACCTTGCGCACGGGCCGGCGCATGCGCGCAAGGGCGACCTGGGCAATGATCTCGGCGCTTCCCACCTGGCGCAGCAACCCTTCGCGGCCGGTCATGCAGAACTGGCACCCGACAGCGCACCCGACCTGCGACGACACGCACAGGCCGTCGCGGGGCAGCAGCACGCTCTCGACGGTCTGGCCGTCCGCCAGGGCGACGAGCAGCCGCTCGGAACCGTCGGCACCGGGGTGAATGGCGTGGATGCGCGCCAGCCCCGCAAGCTCGGCCTCGATGGCCGGCAGGGCCTGCAGCAGCGACGACGGAAAGAAGGTGCCGGGCAGGCGCCGGCCGCTGTCGCGGGGCAACGCATGGGACCACAGCCGCAGGATGCGCTGCTCGTGGCTGGGGCCTGCGCCGGCTTCCCGCAGTCGTCGTTTCAGTTCGTGGATTCGCATGCGCTGGCTGGGGCAAAGGGGTGGTCGACAGGCGACAGATTGTGCACGGCGGTCGTCGGAGGGCGCCGTGGGCTGCCTGCCGGCCCGGACGGCAGTAGCATTTGTTCGTTCGTTCGTTCGTTCGCTCGGGAGGCACCGGGGGCCGAAGGCCCTTTCACACAGGAGAACGTCGATGCGCAACCTTCTCGGCCATGGAATCGCGGGCTTGCTGCTGGCACTGGCGTCGCAAGTCCACGCGCAGGCCACGCAGACGGTGGTGGACATTCCGACCCGGCCCGGGGTGACGCAGCGAATGCTGGTGCTGTCGCCGCCACCGTCGGCAGGCGCGCCCAAGGCCGCGGTGATCCTGCTGGCAGGCGGGCACGGCGGGCTGCAGATCTTTCCCAATGGATCGTTCAAGTGGGGCGCCGGAAACTTTCTCGTTCGCGCGCGGCAGTTGTTTGCAGACCAGGGGCTGATGGTGGCCGTGGTCGATGCCCCGTCGGACCGGCAGAACCCGCTGTACCTGAGCGGGTTTCGCCAGAAGCCGGAGCATGCGGCCGACATGAAGGCGGCCATCGCGTGGATGCGCGAGCAATCGAAGGCGCCGGTGTGGCTGGTGGGCACCAGCCGCGGTACGCAATCGGCCGCGTACGTGGCCACGGAGCTTTCCGGTCCCGAAGGGCCGGACGGCATCGTGCTGACCTCGACCATCCTGACCGACACGAATGGCCGGTCCGTTCCGGCGATGCCGCTGGAAAAGGTTCGGGTTCCGGTTCTCGTGGTGCATCACGAGCAAGACGGCTGCGCGCTTTGCTCTTTTGCCAACGTGCCGACACTGATGGCAAAGCTCGACAACTCGCCGAGAAAGGCGCTGCTGAGCTTCAAGGGCGGGGAGAACAAGGGCGACGCATGCGAGGCCATGGCGTATCACGGCTTCAACGGGCTCGACCGCGAGGTCGTCCAGCAGATCGCGGACTGGGTGGTTGCCAGGTAGGCGGGGCAAGGCAGGGATGTCCGGCCCTGCGAAGAAAAGAACGCTAGCCCCGCACCGCGCTCCTGAAGGCCGCCGACAACGCATCGAGCGCATCGCGTGGCCGGCCGTCCTTCACCCGCGAGTGAAGCAGCACCGGCAAGCGCGGCAGGCCGGGAAGCCCGAGCTTGGCGCCGACATCGATGGCGCCGAACGGCAGCATGCGCGGCGCCAATGCGGCCACGCCCAGCCCAGCCATGACGGCCGCAACAACTGCTGCAACGCCGCCGCCCACAAATACTTCTGTCCGCGGCACGCGCGCCGCATCGAGCAGTTGCCCGGCCAGCGCACGCACACCGCAGGGCTCGGCCATGGTGGCCAGTGGCAGGGGCTCGCCCGCGCGGTGCTGCCAGCCTGGCGCGGCGAACCAGCCGAACTTTTCTTCGGCAAGAAGTTCGCCGTCGTTTCGCCCGGCATGCAGGCGAACGATGACGGTGTCGAGCTCCCGCCGGTCGAAGCTTTGCAGCAGGTCGCCCGACGAGCCGATGCGAATTTCGATCAGCAGCTGCGGGTCTTGCGCGTTCATGCGCGCGATGAGCGCGGGAAGCTCGGGTCCCGCCACGTGGTCGCTGATGCCGATGGTCAGTCGCTGCCGGGCTTCTTCGGCAAACACGGTGAGCGCGCGATCGTGCACTTCGAGCAGTGCGCGCGCATGTTCCAGAAAGGCCGCGCCCCGCGCCGAAAGCTCGACCGACCGGGGCGTGCGTTCGATGAGCCGGCAGCCGAGCCTGTCTTCGAGCCGCTTCAGTTTCAGGCTGACGCCGGCCTGCGTGGTTTGCATGGCTTCGGCCGCGCGGGTGAAGCTGCCGAGCTCGACGATGCGGATGAATGCCTCGACGGCGTCGAGGTCGAGTGGTCGTTCAATCATTTCAAAAAATTGTCGTTGATATAAATATCAATAGCAATTTGAAATGACTAGCATGAAGCCGGGACGACAAGCAAACAAGGAAAGGACTCCCCGATGCCTCTGCTTCATATCTCGCTGCGCGCCGGCAAGCCGGACGCCTACCGGCAGGCGATTTTCGACAGCCTCTACCGCGCGATGCGCGACACGCTGGCCGTGCCTGAAGACGACCAGTTCATGACGCTGACCGAGCACGATGCCGCGAACTTTCGCTACGGCAATGCCTTTGGCATGGCCCGAAGCGACGACCTGGTGTTCATCCGCATCACCGTGTTCAACACGCGCACGGCGGAGCAGAAGAAGGCGCTGTTCCAGCGCATCGCGGAACTGCTCGGCGACAGCCCCGGCATCCGGCCGGAGGACGTGTTCGTGACCATTGCCGACGCGCCGAAAGAGAACTGGTCGGTGGGCAACGGCCTCGCGCAATTTGCCTGAGGCGTTGCTGCCCCAGCCTCAACGCTGCGGCATGTCCTTCACCGAATACCCCAGGCTCACCGTCGCATCTTCCGGAATCGCGGGCATGGTCGCGTTCCACTTCAACCAGTCCGCCCGCATGGCGGCCAGCCGCTCGGGCTCTTTCTTTCCGAGGTTCGCGCGCTCGCGCTCATCGGCGGGAATGTTGAACAGGTATTCGTTGCCGTCGACCTGCAGGTATTTCCAGTCGCCATCGCGCAGCGCCTGCTGGCCGCGATGGTTCATGCGCCAGTGCAGCGGGCGGCGGAAGCTGTGCGTTGCATCTTTCAGCACGGGCATCAACGACACGCCATCGAGCGGGTACGCCGCATCGGCCTTCACGCCGGCCGCGTCGAGCATGGTGGCGGACCAGTCCATGGTCATGCACAGCTGCTTGCTCTCGCCGCCCTTGGCAATTACCGCGGGCCAGTGCGCGATCCATGGCACGCGGATGCCGCCTTCGGTCAGGTCCATCTTGCCGCCGACCAGTGGCCAGTTGTCCGAAAAGCGCTCGCCGCCGTTGTCGCTGGTGAACACGACGAGCGTGTTGTCGGCCATGCCGTGCTTTTGCAGCGCGGCCATGATCCAGCCGATGCCCTCGTCCATGTGATGGATCATGCGGCGGTACACATGGATGTTGCCGCCAGCCAGGTCGAACAGGTTGTCCTTGATGGTCGGCGCCTTCTCTGCGTCGTCGCGCGTTTCCCACGGCCAGTGCGGCGCGGTGTAGTGCAGGCTCAGGAAGAAGGGGGCGTCTTTCTCTTTCTTCTGCAGATCGGCCATGCGCTCCACGTAGTCGACGGCGCGCTTGGAAAAAATGTCGGTGAGGTAACCCTCTTCCTGCTTGTCTTCTTCACCGAACCACAGGTCGTGCCGGCCGGTGGAATCGCAGTGGGTGAAGTAGTCGACGCCGCCCGACATGGGGCCGAAGAATTCGTCGTAGCCCGAGCGCAGCGGGCCGAAGCTGGGCGGGTAGCCCAGGTGCCACTTGCCGATAAGGGCGGTCTGGTAGCCGCTGGCTTTCAGCAACGACGGCAGGGTGGGGTGGTCGGTCGGCAGGCCGAGCGTGCTGCTGCCGCGGCTCTTGCTGTTGATGGGCTCTTCGGCCGCGCCGCGCAGCCGGTACTGGTAGCGCGCGGTAATCATCGCGAAGCGCGTGGGCGAGCACACGGGCGAGTTCGAGTAGCCCTGCGTGAGCTTCAGGCCGTTGGCGGCCAGCCCGTCGAGCACGGGCGACACGGGGCCGAACACGGCATCGCGGCCGCCGTAGCAGCCAAGGTCGGCATAGCCGAGGTCGTCGGCCACGATGAAGATGATGTTGGGTCTGCTGCTGGTCATGTCTCTGGATCGGTGCAAGGGGTTCAGGGCTGGTAGCCGGACTTCTGGACGACGGGGCTCCACTGCGCGCGGTAGGCCTTCAGCATGGCCACGGTCTGTGCCTGCGTGCTGACCACGGGCGTCATGCCCGAGTCCTTGAACTTGCGCTGGGTGTCGGGGTCTTGCATGACTTCGCGGATGGCGGTGGCCAGCCGGTCGGCCTTGTCCTTCGGCATGCTGGTGGGCGCGAAGAAGGTGTTCCAGCCGGTGGCGGCCAGGTCAAGCCCGGCTTCCTTGAAGGTCGGGATGTTGGGCGCGAACGGCGAGCGCTTGGCGCCCGACAGCGCCAGGATGCGCAGCTTGCCCGCGTTGTGCTGCGGCAGCACCACGTCTTCGGTGTCGACGGCAATGGGCACCTGCCCGCCGATGAGGTCGTTCAGCAGCGGCGCGGAGCCGCGGTAGCCGATCACCTGGGTCTGCACATTGGCCTTCTCGCCCATCATCAGGCCGAAGAAGTGCGGCAGGCTGCCGGTGGCCGGCACGCCCACGTTGGCCTGCGCGGGGTTGGCGCGCATCCATGCGAGCAGGTGGCCCAGCTCGCGCACCGGCAGGGTGGGCGACACGGCCAGCGCGAAGTCGTAGTCGTTGACGTGGGACACGGGCACGAAGTCGCGCTCGGCGTCGTAGTTGTTGTCCTTGAAGACCAGCGGCGCCACCACCATCACTGCGGGGTTGGCGAGCATCAGCACGTTCTGGTTGGCGGGCGTGATCTTCACCTGCTGCGCCGCAAGGCGGCCGCCGGCACCGGGCTTGTTGTCGACGATGACGGGCACGCCCAGCCTGGCGCCGAGCTTGTCGCCGACGATGCGCGCCACGCGGTCGGTGGCGCCGCCGGGTGCGTAGCCGACCACGATGTGCAGCGGGCTGTCGAGCGATGGCGATTGCGATTGCGATTGTGCGTATGCGGTGGTGCCGGTGGTGGCGATGGGCGCCACAACGCAGGCTGCGGCCAGCAACGTGGCAAGGCGGCGGGTGATGGGTGTGTTTCGGGTCGTCATGGTGGCTTCTTGCGGGGTCAATCGTTGGCTTGGAAATTCACGGCCTTCATGATGCCCGCCCAGCGCGCCGTGTCTTCGCGCATGGTCTTCAGCAGCGCTTCGCTGCCGTCGCCGACGGGGTACATGCCGTTCTGCAACAGCTGCTGGCGCACTTCGCGCGTGTTCACGGCGCGGGTGAATTCGGCGCGCAGCTTGTCGATGATGGGCTGCGGCGTTTTAAGCGGCGCGTAGTACGCAAACCATGCGGTCGCGACCACGTCCTTGTAGCCGCTCTCCACGAAGCTCGGCAGGTTGGGCATGAGCGGCGAGCGCTTGTCGCCGCTGGTGGCCAGCACCTTCACGCGGCCCGAAGGCAGCATCTGCTGCGCGCCGCCGATGGTGTCGAAGTACACGGGCACGGTGCCGCCCATCACGTCTTGCCGCGCGGGCGTGGAGCCGCGGTAGGGCACATGCATCATCTTCAGGCCGGCCGCGCGGTTGAGCATTTCGCCCAGAAAGTGCGAGGGCGTGCCTGCGCCATACGAGGCAAAGCTCACCTTGTCGCCCTGCGCCTTGGCCCAGGCAATGAACTCGGGCAGCGTGTTGGCGGGCACGTCCTTGTTGACGACCAGCGCCAGCTCGAAGCGGGCCGCATTGAGGATCGGCACAAAGTCCCTGATCGGGTCGTACGAGAGGTTGCGGTAGGCGCTGGGAAACATGGTCATCATGCTGGCCGTGCCCAGCAACAGCATGTGGCCATCGGGCGGCGCCGTCTTCACGGCCTCGACCGCGATGCGGCCCGCCGCGCCCGAGCGGTTGTCGACGATCAGCGGGCCCAGCGCGTCGCGCACCTGCTGCGCAATGGCGCGCGTCAGCACGTCTTGCGTGCCGCCGGCGGGCACGCCGATCAGCACCTTGATGGGCTGGCCGGGCGTGAAGGCCGGCTGGGCTTGGGCCAGCGACGCGGCGGGGGCGAGCGCAAGGGCACCCAGCGCGGCAAGGGCGTGGCGGCGGTTCGGATGATCGGGAATCAGGGGCATGGGGCGGGGTCTCCGGAAGCTCTGTTTCATTTGTTCTGCAAGGCCGGGCGCTGGAGCCGCGACTGCGGACGATTCTGGAGACGCTACATTCGATTGATCAAATCAACCATTGCCCGGATTTACCCGGCCCCGCACCCGAAATGACTGCCGCCGACGCCGACGCCGCTGCACCACGCCGACCGCTGGACGACCTGCTGCTGTACCGGCTGTCGCGCCTGCTGGCCGTGGCGGGCAGCATGGTGATTCGCCTGTGCGAAGGGCGCTTCGGCATCACGCGGCGCGAGTGGCGGCTGATCGCCGTGCTGGCCAGCCGTGGCGAGCTGAATTCGTCGCAGCTTGCCGAGCATGCCCAGCTCGACCGGGCGCGCACCTCCAAGGCCGTGGGCTCCATCGTTGCCAAGCAACTGGTCACGCGCGTGGCCCGCGCGGGCGACCGGCGGCAGGTGCAGCTGGGCCTGACCGAAGCGGGCAGGGCGCTGTACGACGAACTTTTTCCGCTGGTCACGCAGATCAACGCCGAGCTGATGGGCGCGCTCGATGCAGCCGACGCCCAGCGCTTCGATGCTTCGCTGAACCGCCTGCAGGCGCAGGCCGAGCGCATGGTCGAGAAGGCCGTGCTGCCCAAGGCCGACCGCGGGCGCCACGCGCAGACACCGCCCCGGCCGCGCCAGGGCGCGCGCGACCGAGTGGCACGATGAAAGAACACATGCTTGAACCGTCACGCCGAATACCGTATCGCACCTGGCCCGGCGCGCTGGCGGTGCTCCTTGCCATTGCTGCCTATGTGGGCGGCCTGACCTTCTGGAACAACCACACGCCCGGCAACCGGACGCTGGACGCGGGGCAGACCGTCGAAGTGGGCCACGCCAGGTTCGTGCCAGCCGACGGATGGCAGATGGACGTGTCGCGCTCGAAGGCCGGCAAGTCTTTGATGCTGTTCAAGGGCGGCCACAAATTCCTCGTCAAGACCGGCCTGTGGATGGGCGGGCCCGACGGGCCGCTGGTGCGGCAGCAACGCATCATGGAGCGCGGCCAGGGGCTGCAGATCGACGGCGACGTGTCCGACTTCGTCACCGGCTGGGGGCTGCAGGGCAAGACCTTCGCCTACTACGGGCCCACGCTCGCCGGGCGGTTCTGGCAGGTGGTCGACCTGAAGCGCCACTCGCTCGTGCAGATCGATTTCTACGGCGCTCACGACGGCCTGAACGAAGCATTGGCCGAGGCGCGGAGCATGCTCGATTCGATGGACCTGGAGGCGCCGCAGTGAACCTGAACCTTCCCGACGAGCAGGACCAGGCCGCATGGCCCGTCGGCACCGATTCGTTTTTTCAGCCGCAACGCGCCGCCTTCTGGGTGCTGGCCGCGCTCATCGTCAACGGCCTGTTCTATACCGTGCACATGTTCTCGATGGGGTTCCGGGTCGTGCCCGTCACCGCATTGCTCGGACTGCTGGTGTGGGGCGGCTACACGCTGCTCTTCTTGCTGGTCTTTCGCACGCTCGACCTGCTGGAGCAGCACTCGTCGGAGGCGTATGTCCTGGCCTTTGCGTGGGGTGGTTTCGGCGCGGTCTATTTCGCCGTGCCGGCCAACATTGCCATTCAAAGCCTGTGCGCCAAGCTCATATCGCCGGACTTCGTGGCCGTGTGGGGGCCGGCGGTGGCGGGGCCGATCACCGAAGAATTCCTGAAGCTCGCCGGCGTCATCTTGCTGGTGCTGGTGGCACGCAACCAGTTCCAGACGTATCTGTCGGTGCTGATCGTCGGCGCCATGGCGGGGCTGGGTTTCCAGGTGGTCGAGAACCTGAGCTACACCGTCAACGCGTCGATGAACTTTCCGCTCGAAAACCAGGTGTACCCCGTGCTCTACAACCTGCTCATGCGCGGGTTGCTCAACGGGCTGTGGAGCCACGCGGCGTACACCACCATCGCCTCATTCGGCGTCGCGTGGTTCCTGCTCCACCCCGAGCGGCGCATGGTGACCCGGCTGGCCTGCGCGTTCCTGTGCTTCGCGCTGGCGTGGGCCATGCACTTCGTATGGAACTCGCCGCTCATGGACGAGCGCTTCGACGACGGGCCCGTGGGCATGGCGCTGTTCATTCTTGTCAAAGGCATTCCCGTGGTGATCGCAGCCGGACTTTTCTGGCGCGTCGCCGCGCAGGAGAACGGCGCCTACCTGCATGCCCTGGCGGCGTACTTCGTGCCCGAGCGCGAGTTGATCCGCGACGACGAATGGGTTCGCCTGGGCGCACCCATGCAGCGCTACAAGGTCCGCAGGGAAATCGGCTGGACCTTCGGGCTGCGCGCAAGGCGCCTGAAGGCACAGATGCAGTGCGAGCAGCTGAGGTTGATCCGCAAGGCCATGACGTATGGGCGCGGGGCGCAGACGCTGCGGCATGAAGTGGCGGTGAGGCGGCTGCGGGCGGAGTTGGAGCCGTTGATTTCCGTCAGTAAGCGTACGGGGTCACCTGAACAAACGGGTCGACCTGCACCCTGAAACCGTAGGGCGCGGGAGCGGTGTTGTCAAAGCGGCCAACAAACGGATTTGCGGCGGCGAACTCGATGAACTTTCCGCGCTTGTCGTCGACCACTCTGGCGCCTGGACAGTCCAACAGGTTGAGATTCATGACCGGTTGACGCTGCGTCGAGCAATAGACACTGACGGTCACATCGCCGCTCATCGGCCATACCGTCAACTCGAGGCGCACGTCCTGACGATGAACGACGTAGTGAAGCGAGGCGCCGTACTCCTCTTCAGTTGGGGCCACGCCCAGGAGTTCGAGAAAATCTACCGGCTCCCACATTAGTTCTGGCATCAAGAATTCCCGTCAGCGCGGGCCTGCATGGAGTCGATCTAGGGGACGGTTTGAGAAACGACGGCTCACTTGGGTATAGGAATCGACTTGGCGGCAATACGGTCGGGCAGGACACGGGCGATCAGTTCCGTGTCGCAATATTCTTCGTACCGGGCGATTTTTCCGTCCTTGAAATGGATCACGAAGACATAGTCGTTGTCGTAGCGTTGACCGTCGCGTGTCAGGTTATTGCCTCGGGCTTGCAAGACGATGACATCGTCACCGTCGATCAGGCGGGTCGGAATGGTGGCTCGCTCGGCGAGGGCGCGATTGAGTGGACGGAAAACCTCGTCGATGATGGTTTGCTTGCCCGAGAATTCGCCGCTCCAGGAGCCATTGCCAATGGTTCGCCAAACGACATCGTCGTGGCACGCCTCCCAGAAAGGCGCGCCATTGCCTTTGGCGACTTCGTCGAAGATGTCGGACACGAGTTGGGCGTTGGGAGAAAGCTTGCGCATAGAGCTCCTGTTACTTGATGGTTTTGAAAGTCGTGTCAGGCCGTGGACGCCGGCGGCTTCGCCACAAACCCGCGCTCCACATCGCCCTTGAACCCCACCGCTTCATACAGGCCGTGGGCTTCCGGGCGTTGCGCCCCGGACAGCAGCATGACCTTGCAGCAGTTGGCGCGCCAGGCTTCTGTCAAGGCGAATTCAAGCAGCGTGCGGCTGACCCCACGGCGCCGAAAGCGCTCGGCGGTCACGACGTGTTCAATGACCCCGATGGGGCGCCCGTCGCTGGCGAGGTTGGCCAGCTTTGCGAGCATGCAGGTGGCGGCAACCTCGCCATCGCATTCCGCGACCAGCACCATGGACCTGGGGCCTTCGGCCACTTCCTGCCAAAGCTCGGGAATGCGGTCGCTTGAAATCGGCGGGTCATTCGGGCGCAGCTCGCGGTAGAGCGAGAGCACTGCGGGAATGTCGGCGGCAACGGCTCTTCTTGTCGCGATGGATGTCATAGGGCGATGCAGCCTAGCTGTTGAGAAGCGAAGCAATCAAGAGGCCGTAGGCGAGAACGCCAAGGAAAGCTGCGGCCGGCCACTTCCAGATGGAGCGCCGCATTGGAACCATCGCGATGAGAACGCCGACCGCGATGGTCGCGGCGCCTTGCAGTTGTGCCTTCAAGCCACGCGCGCAACTGACCGAACCACGGCCTCGCGAGCAGTACTCGGCGGTCCAGATCGCATCGACCCCGATGGCCAGGGCCGCGATGGCGAGCAAGCCGGTGAGCCACGGAAGTATCCGGAAGACGCGTCGCTCGCGTGGTGACGGGGAAAGAGTCGCCAGTGTCGCTTCGAGCCGCTCGATGGATTCATCCCTGCGCTTCCCGGACTCGCGGATGTCCTCGAGTGCGCCAAGCGCTTCGTCTTTCAAAGGCGAAGGGGGAAGGGCTTTCAACTCTTCCGCTGCGTTGTGTAGATGAGTGCTCATGCCTGGCTCATTCCGATGTCTGCCGGCATCTGCTTTCACATAGCCGTCCCGCAGTGCCCTGTTTGTGATTCAAGACTTCTCCTCATCTGATTTTCGGCCGCCCTCTGCCCGGTGGAGGATGCCACAAGCCTCGCAAGAAAGGCGCTCCTGAACAGCGAACACGCAGGCCACGGATTCTTCTAGTTTCACCCCGCCTGAAGGGTTTCTTAATAATAGATCGAGTACTTGGTCTAATAATAGATGCCATGACGAACCAGCCCGATCACCCCCGTGCGAAAAGTTGACCCCGAGCGCCAGCTGGCCAAGCGCCGGCAGATCATGGAAGCCGCGGGCGACTGCTTTGCCCGACGCGGTTTCCACGCCACGACCACCGCCGAGATCTGCGCCGCGGCGGGCATGAGCCCTGGCAATCTCTTTCACTACTTCGACAGCAAGAGCGCGATCGTCGAGGCCATCGTCGACGAAGAACGGAGCGATACCGCCGCGTACTTTGCCGCGCTCGAAGAGGCGCCCGATTCCTTCGAGGCGCTGCTCGACTTTCTCGACGTGGTGATGGCCTTCGCCGCCGACAAGAGCTACGCGCGCCTGGCGCTCGAGATTGCCGCCGAGGCCATGCGCAACCCGGCCATCGGCGCGCGCACGGCCGCCAGCGACGCCGAAACGCGCGCCGCCATTGCCACACTGCTGCGCGCGGCCATGGCGCGCGGGCAGGCCGATGCGGGGCTCGACCCGGCGCAGGCCGCGTCGTGGGTGGCGGCGCTGATCGACGGCGTGTTCTCGCGGCTTGCGATGGACGCCTGCTTCGACCCGCAACGCGAAGCGCCGATGCTGCGCCTCGTGGTCAGCCGTTTCCTGAAACCCGGGAGCGCCGAATGAACGACGACGTGTCGAACAGAACAAAAGAAATCATGTCGCTTCAGAATCTTTCTGCACAACCCGCGGGCTCGCCGCCCGCGAACGAGCGCCAGTCGCTGGTCGATGCCCTGCGCGGCTTTGCGCTGCTGGGCATCCTCGTGGTCAACATAGCGAGCTTTTCTTCGGCTTACTACGGCGTGGGCGTGCCCGACCCGATGGCGCAGTCGGTGGTGGAACGCGCGGCGCTGTTCGTGCGGACCTTGCTGTTCGAAACCAAGTTCTACCTGCTGTTCTCGTTCCTGTTCGGCTACAGCTTCACGCTGCAGATGCAGTCGGCCGAGCGCGACGGCAAGCCCTTTGCGCCACGCCTGCTGCGGCGGCTGGTGGGGCTGTGGGTGCTCGGCCTGGTGCATGGGGTGCTGCTGTACCACGGCGACATCCTCACGACCTATGCGGTGCTGGGCGGCGTGCTGCTGGTGTTGCGGCGCCGGGGCGATGTGTTTCTCGTGCGCTGCGCCATCGGCCTCGTGTTGCTGACGTCGTTGATGTGGGCGAGCTTCGGCTACCTGCTGGCGTTTTCGGGCGTGCCGCTGGACACGCGTGGTGCGTACGCCGAGGCCGCGCAGGCATTGGCGGCCTACCGTGGAACGCCGGCCACGGTAGTCGCCCAGCACCTGCGCGAGCTGTCGCAGATCTGGGTGGTGATCGGGCTGGCGCAGGCGCCCACGGCGCTGGCGATGTTCTTCATGGGCTTCATCGCCGGGCGGCGCCGGCTCTTTGCGAACGTGGAAGCCCATCGGGCGCTGTTCAAGCGGCTGATCGCCTGGGGGCTGGTGGTCGGCGTGCCGGGTGCGGTGTTCTATGCCTGGCCGTCGGTGCGGCTGAACGATTCGGTGCGCGAAATCTACAGTCTGTCGGTCGGCCTGCTGACGGCGCCGTTTCTCACGGCCGCCTATGCATCGGGAATGATGCTTCTGTTCCAGACGCCGCGCGGCAAGGCGCTGGCCGAACTGCTGGCGCCGGCGGGGCGCATGGCACTGTCCAACTACCTGCTGCAGTCGCTGGTGTGCGCCTGGATTTTCCTGGCTTACGGGCTGCGGCTGATGGGAACGATCGGGCCGCTGGCGTCATTCGCGTTCGCCTTCGCGATCTTCGCCGGGCAACTGCTGTTGAGCCGTTGGTGGATGGAGCGCTTTGCCTACGGGCCGGTGGAATGGCTGCTGCGGGCCTTCACGAACCTGTCGCTTCCGGCGATGCGGCGCAGGCCACGGAGCGACGCTGGCTCTTCGGCCTTGCGGGACTGAACGACCGAGCGGGCATTCAGCCTTTCGCCAGCCGCGCTTCGTTCGATGCCGGCAGGTCGGGCAACTCGGCCAACTCCGCCAACTCCGCCAATGCAGGCAGTTCGGTCCCGGCCTTGTGATGAAGGGGCAGCCAGAGCTTGAAGCGGGTGCCGCTGCTGCCGGATTCCCAGCTCACGGTGCCGCCGATGGCCAGTGCGCGGCGCTGCTGGTTGCGCAGCCCGCGACCGCTTCGGTGCAGGGCTTCGTCGACGGCAAAGCCCGCGCCGTTGTCCTCGATCATCACATGCACGCCCTGGTCGTCCGTGGCCGTGCTGAAGCGGATCACGGTGGCCTGCGTGTGGCGCAGCACGTTGGCCACGCACTCCTGCATGATGCGCAAGATGTGCAGCGCGCTGCTCGGGTCCAGCCAGGGCAGCGCGGGCACCGACTGCACGTCCCAGCGCAGCGCAACGCCGGCGCTTTCGATGCGCGGCGCCAGTCGAAAGCGCAGGGTGGCCAGCAGCAGCAGCAGATCGGCATCGACGCTTTCCATGGAGTCGATGGCCAGCTTCAGGTCGTCCATGCAGCCCTTGAGCACGCCCGAGATTTCAGCGTCGTTCATGGCGCCTTGCTCCACCGAGCGGATGGCGCTGGTCAGCGACGAGCCCAGTCCGTCGTGCATGTCCTGCATCAGGCGCCGGCGTTCGGCACTGAGCATGTGCTGGTTCTCGATCACGCGCAACCGCTGGTAGCTTTGCTCCAGCTCGGCTTCGCGCGCCTGCAGGCGCTGGGCCAGGCCTGCGTTCAACCGGCCCACTTCGGCAAATGCGCCGGTGTACCGCTGGAACATGATGTACGAGAAGATGAAGAACAGGCTGATGATGGCGTAGGGCGAGGTGTACACGCTCTCCGGGCTCACCAGGTTGTTCTGCAACAGCCCGTCGTACGAAGTGACGGCTACGGTGAACACGGCCCAGCCCGCCACCAGTCGCCCCTCGGGAAATTGCGTGCGCAATGCCTTGCGCAGGTTCACCGCAAAGATCAGCACCGCGACGGGCAGCACCATCAGGTTGAGCAGCGGCGTGATGAGGTACAGGCTGGCAATCGACGCCGATACATGCGGCAGCGTCGCGATGTTGCAGGCCAGTGCCACCGCAACCATCGAACGGGTGAGCCAGGGCGAGGGCTGCTGGTGCAGGCGCTGCAGGAACAGGTGGATGAGGATGATCAGCCAGAGCATCGACGCCACGGTCATCCATTCGAACCACTCGTCGGACACGGGAAGGTAGTCGCCGCTCACGGAGTAGTGGAGCATGCGCAGGAAAGCGGCGGCGGAGATGGCGAAGAACAACAGATAGCGCACTTCGCGCCGCTTGCCCAGCCACACGGCAAAGGCGAAGGCACCGACCGCCAGGAATGCGGCGCTGCCCATGAACGGCAGCTGCACTTGCAGCAGTTCGCGAACCTGGTAGCGCCAGTTCAGCGAGTCTTGGTCGCCGACCCACACGGTCGAGAATCCGCTCCCGCTGCTACGCAGGCGGTTGACGCGAATGAGCACGGACGTGGGGGCGGGGGTGTTGGCGGTCGCGTTCAGCGGCAGCAGCAGGGGATGGTTGAAGCCGTTGTGTATGGGGCTGCCGTGCGACTGATAGAGCAGGGCACCATCGCCATAGACGGCAATGTGGCCGAGGGTCTTCCAGCGTGGGAGATAGAGATGGAGCGGTTGCTTCGACGGCGCCAATTCGGACAGATCGAGGTGATACCAGTCGGTAATGGTCTGCACGCCGCCCGTCGAGGTGGGGACGAGATCGCGCGGGGCGGTATGCGGAAGGGGAATGCTTTTCCAGCCGGTTTTCGGCAGTGCGGCGTCTTCGATGCGGCGCGGAGGGGCGGAGTAGCCCATGCCGGGAACGGAGAGCAATTGGGCCCGGGTGATGTGCACGGCGCCGACGGTGTGTTGCGGCGCTTCGTCGGTGGCGGGCAGTTGGCTGGGCGTGGCATGCGCACAAGTCAGGACGGCGAATGGCAATGCAAGCCACAGTTTCGCGATCCAGCGGCTGACTTGCTCCCAGCCGGTGCTGCCTGGCTTCATGGCTTGCGCCTGCCTTGCTGGGGACTTGCCGCCCGGGAATTACGGGGCGTGCTCCGGCCAATTGCGCCATTGAGGGTGTGGTGGCCGAGGGCGAAATGGGTCGGTTGCATCAGGACACAATTATGTCCTCGGGTTGCTTTGTGGACTTTTTCCGGTTTTTTGGATGTGCGAATTAGCGGGGTACTTGTTGTCGGCGCTGTTGTGTGTTGGGAGCGAGTTCATTCGGGGCGAGTGCGACTGACACCGGGTGCTCCCC
>NZ_QAJK01000084.1:0-6010 GCF_003852515.1 Variovorax sp. KBW07
TCCCCGCAGCGAAATAAAGGAGGAGCGAAGCGGGGGACATTCGCGGAGGGGAGCACCCGGTGCCATTCGCACAAACCAAGAATGACCCCGTACCCTACTTGCCGCGACAACCGACAGGCAACAGCTTGACCGGCAACTCCTCGCCTCCAAGGCACCGCCAGACAATGCCGCTGTCAGCCGACGAAGGCTCCATGCGCAACACGCCGCTGATCCCCTTCGGCAACTTCGGGAGCGTCGCCTCCACCACCATCGTCGATGGGTCGAGCGTCAGCACCGAACCACTCGGCAACCTGTCGGCCGCCTTCACTTCCGCCAGCGTGTCCGGAATCTCCTCCTTCTCCATGTAGTAGTTCGTCAACGCCTCCCGCACCGGCGCGGCCTCCGACCAGGCCTGGGACACCACCACGCGCGCCGTGTACTCCTGGTAGGCCGGAATCGCCACGGCCGCCAGCACCCCGATGATGGCCACAGTGATCAGCACGCCCGCCGCGCCGCCGCCCGCGCGCCCCGCATAGGGCACGAAGATCGCGAGCACGTAGGCCAGCGGGTTGCGGCGCGGCAGCGGCGCCTTCGCATCGATCGCGCGCGTCACGCGCTTGGTCAGCCACGGGTAGCCGGCGATCAGCTCGTGGAACGAGGCCCAGAAGCCGGCGTTGCCCGCCGACTGCGCCGCGTAGCCCTGCAGGTTCACGTTGCGCCACTGCTGCGCACCGGCGGCCAGTGCCACCAGCGCGCGCGCCGCGGAGTCGGGTTCTTCGCAGCACGCGGCGCCGTGCAGGTCGCAGGTGTATTCCTTCGCGCGGGCATAGGCGGCGCCAAGCAGCGGCAGCCACAGCACCGGGGCGCGCCAGATGTGGCCCGTCAGGTGGCCGCGACGAATGTGCCCCAGCTCGTGGCCGATGTAGAAGTTGATGCCGTCGGGCTGGGCTTCCATGGCGTCGACCACGTCGGACAGCAGCACCACGAAGTTGCGGCCGAAGAAGCGCGTGGCAAACGCGTTGAACATGCCGTCGCCGTGCAGCAGGTAGGCCTCGGGCGGCGTCTCGATGCCCAGGCGGGTGCAGCAGGCCGTGAAGCGCGCATGCAACTCGGGCAGCTGGGTGGGCGACAGCTTGACCGCCGTGCCCTTGATCCAGGCAATGACCGCCGACTGCGCGAACACGTAGCCGATGAAGCCCAGCAGCACGTAGACGAGCGCAATGCCCAGCGTGCCGACGACCAGCAGCAGCCAGACCAGCAGGCCGAGCACGAGCGTGATGATGCCGAGCGTGCGCTCGCGCGGGTAGACCCATGGATCCATTGGAATTTCCTCCTCGATGCGGCCATGCCGGCCGCGATGTTGTGCTTGTTTTTCGCGCCTCCCCGGCGCGATCTGCCGGGCCGCATCATGCCCCACCGTGGGGCGAAATTCGATACGCGCCTAAGGGCTATTCGGTATAGGTCAGCCCCCGGTCAGCCTTTAAGATCGCGGCCTTTTTACCCCCTCTCGGAGACATCATGAAGAAACTGCTCGCCCTCGCGGCGATTGCCACCGCAGCCGCCGGTGTTCACGCCCAGGATTTCCCCGGGAACAAGACCGTCACGCTGGTGGTGCCTTTCGCGGCCGGCGGCCCGACCGACCGTGTGGCGCGCGACCTCGCCGAAGCCATGCAGAAGACGCTCGGCACCACCATCGTGGTGGACAACACCGCCGGCGCGGGCAGTTCCATCGGCACGGCCAAGGTGGCGCGCGCCAACCCCGACGGCTACACGCTGCTGCTGAACCACATCGGCATGTCGACCATGCCGGCGCTGTACCGCAAGCTGCCGTTCAACGTCGAGACCGACTTCGAGTACCTGGGCATGGTCAATGAAGTGCCCATGACGCTGATCGGCAAGCCCGGCCTGCCCGCCAACAACTACAAGGAACTGACGGCCTGGATTGCCGCCAACAAGGGCAAGATCAACCTGGGCAACGCCGGCCTGGGCGCCGCGTCGCACCTGTGCGGCCTGCTGTTCCAGAGCGCGATCAAGGTCGAGATGACGCCGGTTCCCTACAAGGGCACGGCCCCCGCCATCGCCGACCTGCTGGGCGGCCAGATCGACCTGCTGTGCGACCAGACCACCAACACCACGTCGCAGATCGAGGCCAAGAAGGTCAAGGCCTATGCCGTGACCACCAGCAAGCGCCTGACCACGCCCGCGCTGAAGGACCTGCCGACCCTGTCCGAGTCGGGCCTGAAGGACTTCGAAGTGACCATCTGGCACGGCGTGTACGCCCCCAAGGGCACGCCGGCACCGGTGCTGAAGAAACTCAACGAAGCCATCAAGGCCGCCATGAAGGACCCGGGCTTCATCAAGCGCGAAGAAGCGCTGGGCGCGGTGATCACCACCGACAAGCGCACCGAGCCGGCCGAGCACAAGAAGTTCGTCTCGGCTGAAATCGCCAAGTGGGGCCCGATCATCAAGGCTGCCGGCGTGTACGCCGACTGATCTTTTTTTCGCTCCGGCCGCGGCCGGAATGAAGGCAATAAAAAAGCCGCCGGCCCGAAAGGACCGGCGGCTTTTTTCATCAAAGGGCCACCCGATCAGGCGACCGACGCTCAGGGCGTCGCGACGTTCCAGATCTCGAAGTTGGTACGCACGTCGACCTGCCGCGCCGTGCGCGCTGCGAAGCTGAAGGTGCTGACGGAAGCCCCTTGCGCGTACTGCACGCTGTTGTTGCCAGCGGGCATGCAGTGCTGGTCCTGCGGGCTCACGGGCTGGCAGTACAGCGTCGTCTTGCGCGTGGTGGTGCGCACCGTCATGACGTCGTTGAAGCGAACGCCGTTTGCACCGGGCGCACGGCCGAACACACCGAACGACGTAGGCGCCAAGGCCCCCGCCGGCACCACCCAGCCGTCGAGATCGCCCTCGGCGCTGAAGTCGATGTTGTTCGCCTCGGAACCCGAAGGGGCACCGAACACGATGCCGCGCTGCGTGGTCGGCGTGGCGACCAGCTCGGCGCGCAAGGCGGGCGCGAGGTCGACCATCGGCGTATTGCGAGCCTCGGCAACCGTCGGCACGCGCGAGAAGGTGCGCGAGTACTGGACCACGTTGGGAATCGCGTTGTTCTGGTGGAAGAACTCCATCTTCCACACCGTCTGGTCGGGAATGGCCGCGAGTTGCTCGTCGGTGTACGGCGGCGAAGCGAAGGCATTGTTGGAATCGATGGTGCTCGGGCTGCCGGCCTGCGACGGATCGAGGTAGCGCGCCGCCATGCGCCAGACCGCCGAGTTCAGCGGCGTGCCGTTCGCGGCACCGTTCGAGGTCAGCACGAGCGTGCCCAGCCCTCCGTTGGGCACCAGCACCAGTTCCTTGCCGGGCAGCGCGTCCGTGGTGACGACCACCTTCGACAGGATCGGGTCGCCGTTGCCGTCCCGCACGTTGTCGACCGACAGCAGGTAGCTGGCCGAATGGAAGGTGTAGTTGGGCTGCTTGACGAAGTCTTTCTTGTCGAGCTGCGGCCGCACGGTCGCGCGGTAGATCTTGGTGTTGCCCGTGATCTTCAGCGCGCCGTCCACGATCTTCGCGTTGAAGAGGTCGTTGTCGGTGTTGCCCAGCACGTCGGTCCAGCGGTAGGTCAGCGCGATGTCGCCGTTCGAGAAGAAGTATTCGAAATTGCCGCGGTCGTGCTTCATGTTGGTGGGGCCGGCGCGGAACAGGCCTTCGAAGCTCCTGCGCTGGCCGCTTGCGCGGCCAACGACGGAACCCGACGCGAAATAGTTCGCCGGGTCGTCGCCCACGAACAGCGTGCGGCAGGCCGGCGCGACCACGTTCGCGCCCGTGCCGAAAGCATTGCCGTCCGCTTCGATCGGGCTGTCGACGCGCTGGTTGAGCGGCAGCGCATAGCAGGCGTTCATGCGGTCGAGCAGGTCCTTCACCATGGCGGGCGTCGGCGGTGCCGTCGCCAGCGAAATGGTGGCCATGCCCTGGATCGGCGCAATGGAGGCATCGTCGCTGCGAAAGACCAGCGACACCGGCTTGCCCGTGTCGTCCGCGGGCTGGCCCTTCACGGTGATCTCGATGTTCGCCGCCGCGCCATCGGGTCGCACCGACACGTTGATGGTGTCCAGCACGCGGTCTTGCCCCGTGCCGTTGGCCTTGAACTCCCCGCTCATCGGGTCGATGCTCATGTTGAGCGCGTCCAGCAGCGGCTGCAGCGCGGCCACGAGCTTCTTCACCTGGTCGCTGATCGACCCGGCGGTGACGGCGCCGGCGTTGGCCTGGATGGCCGCGGCCAGCTTCGACGGGTCGCCATTGGGCGAGAGCTGCGCCACGACGATGGTGGTCAGCGGCGTCACGTTGGTCGTGCCGCTGGCGGTGCTTGCGGTGGTGCTGTAGAGCGTGATGTCGTCGCGCACGGCCTGGATCACCAGCGGAGCCTTAGTGCCCGCGGGCAACGAGCAGGTGTAGCTGCCTTCGGCGCTGACCTTGACTTCGCAGACCTTGGCGCCGGTCTGGTCGAACACCGTGAGCGCGGCGTCGGCGAACGCGGCACCGGTGGCGACCGTGCCGGTCAGCGTGGTGGCGGGCGCGGCGGGCTGTTCGCCACCACCGCCGCCGAGCGAGATGGGCGGCAAGCCGCCGAAGCCACCGCCGCCGCCTCCACCACCACCTCCGCAAGCGCCGAGCAGCGCAAGGGTGACGACGGACAGGGCACATGGAATTTTCTGGATGTAGGGGTGCATGGCGGGCTCTTCGAAAAAGGGGATGGGCCTCTGTAGCGGAGGTTCCGCAAACAATAGCTTTCACTTTTGCTAAAACAAATGATGCAAATGCACCATTCTTGAAACGGGTGCCGACGTTTACCGTCCCGCCACCGGAATCACCGGAACATGGGATGGCGCATTTCACAGATGCGGGAGAAAACAGCCTTCGATGAAAAAACCGGCTGCATTGCAAGACTTCAGCACCCTGCTGCTACGGCTCTACAGGCTTTCTCACGAACTGCCGATCGTCGCGTTCCAGGACGCCGCGCTCGACCTCATCAAGCCGGTGCTGCCCTTCGATTCCTCGATGTGGGGTACCGCGACCCGCACCGACAACGGCATCGACATCCACACCATCCACCTGCACAACCAGCCGGTGGAAATGCTCACGGCCTACGAAGAGGTGAAGCACCTGGACACCGCCGCCGTGGAAGTGGGCAAGCGGCCGAAGTCGACGCTCACATTCAATGCCGACAGCTGGTTTCACCGGGACGACCAGGCTCAGTTGCGCGACTACGGCCAGCGTTTCGAGCAGTCCAATTTCTTCATCAGCTCGGACGTGCATCCGCAGACCAACTTCGTCCATTGGCTGAGCCTGTTCCGGGCCGACCCCGATGCGCACGGCACGGAAGACGAACGGCAGTTGCTCGCCAGCCTGGTGCCGCACGTGATGCAGGCGCTGGCGCTCAACCGCATCGTGCACCTCGACCGGCTCGAGGCCGGCAGCCAGGCGCCCTGCGGTTCAGCCATCGGCGACCTGCGCGGCGTGCTGTATCACGCCGATGGACTTTTCGAGGCGACGCTGAAAGCAGAGTGGCCGTCATGGCACGGGCGAACACTGCCAGATGCGCTGCTGAAGCACTTTCTCGAAGGGCACACCAAATACAGCGGCCATGGGATCGTGGTGACGCACCACGTGGAGCAGCGCCTGCTGTTCCTGAAAAGCCGCCGCCGATACCGCGCCGACAGTCTCACGCCGCGCGAGCGGACCATTGCCGAACTGCTGGCCCGAGGCGACACGCACAAGGAAGTGGCCACCATCCTTCACCGCTCGCCGGCTACTGTGCGCAACCACATCCAGTCGATCTACGACAAGCTGGAAGTGAGCAACGTGGCGGGGCTGATCCACGAGCTGCGGCTTGCCGGTTGACTCGGCCGCTGTCCGCTTGGTCGCGCTGTTCGGACGCGTTGCTGTTCAGGGCGACGCCCACGCCGACGGTGTGCTCTGCTCCGCGAATGTCCCCCGCTTCGCTCCTCCTTTATTTCGCTGCGCAGAGCAC
>NZ_QAJK01000084.1:6051-11940 GCF_003852515.1 Variovorax sp. KBW07
AGTCGCACGCGCCAAAGATGAACCCGCACCCGCTCCCAACAGCAGCGCCTCACTTAGGCCGAATAGCGTCCGCAGTCCCCTGGATGAACGCCTTGATGCTCTCGATGTCGTCCCCCGACAGCTTGCCCGTGAAGTCCGGCATGCCCCGCGCCATCGCCGGCCCCTTCAGGATGAACTTGTCCAGGTTCTCGATGTACGCCGCATCCAGGTAGCCCAGGTTCGGAATGTTCCCCCCGCGGTCCACACCCGGCACCCCGTGGCAGAACACGCAGTTGCTCACGTACAGCATCGTCCCCGCCTGCACCTTCGCAGGGTCGTACTTCACCCCCTGCACCAGCTTGTCCATGCGGTACTGCACAAAGTCTGGCATCTTCGCCGTGCCGCCCACCGCGAACGTGTACACCGTGCCCGGCCCCTGCCGCTCCGTCGCGCGCTGCGCCAGCCCGTACACGCCGCCCCAGCCCACCGCCACCGACACGTACTGCTTGCCGTCCACCATGTACGTCGACGGTGCCGCCACCACGCCCGTGCCCGTCGGCGTTTCCCACAGCTTCTCGCCGCTCTTCGCGTTGTAGGCCAGCAGGCGCCCGTCGGCCGTGCCCTGGAACACCAGGTTGCCGGCCGTGGTGAGCGTGCCGCCGTTCCACGGTGACGCGTAGTCCACGCCCCAAGCCTCCTTCTGCGCCACCGGGTCCCACGCCACGAGACGGCCGAAGGGCTTGCTGGTGGGCGGCTCCACGTTGGCGAACTTGCCGGTGTTCCAGCCCAGGGCCGCATGCGGACGGCCCGGCGCGTTCTGGTCGAACTTCCAGTCCTTGTCGTCCATCAGGTTCAGCGGCACGTGCTGCGCGGGCAGGTACGCGTACCCCGTCTGCGGGTTGAACGACATCGGGTGCCAGTTGTGCGCGCCGAAGGGGCCGGGAATGCTGTCGCCGGGCTTCTCGTTCTGCCGCGCGGCAGCGATCTCGATGGGGCGGCCGTTCTTGTCGTAGCCCGTGGCCCAGTTCACGTCGACGAAATTCTTCGCCGAGATGAACTTGCCGTTGGTGCGGTCGATCACGAAGAAGAAGCCGTTCTTCGGCGCATGCAGCAGCACCTTGCGGGGCTTGCCGCCGAGCTTCACGTTGGCCAGGATCATCGACTGCGTGGAGGTGTAGTCCCAGTTGTCGCCGGGCGTCTCCTGGTAGTGCCACTTGTACTTGCCGGTGTCGGGGTCGAGCGCCACCACCGAGCCCAGGTAGAGGTTGTCGCCGCCCTTGGGGCTGCGCGCCTTGGCGGCCCACGGCGAGCCGTTGCCGGTGCCCACGTACATCAGGTTGAGCTCGGGGTCGAAGGCAAAGCTGTCCCATGCGGTGCCGCCGCCGCCGGCTTCCCAGTACTTGCCGCTCGGGTCCCAGGTCTTGGCGGCGCGCGCCATCGATTCGTCTTCGAAGGGCTTGCTCGGGTCGCCCGGCACCACGAACCAGCGCCACTTCTGGTCGCCCGTCTTCGCGTCGTAGGCCGTGACGTAGCCGCGCACGCCGTACTCGGCGCCGCCATTGCCGATGATGACCTTGCCCTTGAAGACGCGCGGCGCGCCGGTGATGGTGTAGCTGCCCTTCTGGCCTTCGATGGTGTTCTTCTCCCACACCTTCTGGCCGGTGGCCGCATCGAGCGCGATGAGGCGGCCGTCGTAGGCGGCCACGTAGATCTTGCCCTCGTGGATGGCCACGCCGCGGTTCACCACGTCGCAGCAACCCTTGAAGCCTTTCGATTTATCGACCTGCGGATCGAAGGTCCACAGCTTCTGCCCGGTGCGCGTGTCGATGGCGTGCACCACGCTCCACGATGCGGTCACGTACATGATGCCGTCGACCACCAGCGGCGTGGCTTCCACGCCGCGCGTCGATTCGAGGTTGTACGACCACACGAGCCCCAGCTGCTTCACGTTGCCGGCATTCACCTGGTCCAGCTTGCTGAAGCGCGACTCCGCATAGTCGAGGCCCACGCTGGGCCAGTCGGGCGTTTTCTTTTGCGCGGCGTTGGCACGGATGAAACTGCCGTCGACGCGCTTGGTGGCGGCCGCGGCGCGGTCTTGTGCATTCTGGGCCGTGGCACTCGTCGATGCGGCCAGGCACAGCAATGCACCGGCGAGCGCGAACAGCCCGGAGTGTGTTGTTTTCATCGTGGGTCTCCTTGTGGCGCAAGGATCGCGCGCACGGCCTTCGCGCTCACCCCCGGGATTTCCCCAGTCCGGCGCTGTTCCATTGCGGAACACATTCGCTGCTGGTCCCGAATCCAGCGAGGCAGCGAACCCCATGTCCCCAGACAAGTTCGAGCGGCTCGGCACGGCCGATGCGCCGCGCCAGCTCTTCGCCAGCACACCGGCGCAGCGCGTGGCACTGGCGCGGCAGCAGTTCTTCGAAGAAGGCGTGCGGCCTTCGGGGCTGGTCGGCGAAGCGGTGCTGCAGTCGTGGATGCGCTGCAGCCGCACGCACCGCGACCGCCAGCGCATCGTGCCCTTCGACGCGGTCACGCCGAGCCGCCTGCACACCACGCTGGCGCGCAACCGCGAACTGCTCGACGTGGCGCGGCAGGAGCTCGGGCAGATGGAGAACATGCTCGCAGGCACCGACTGCCGCGTGATCCTGACCGACCCCGACGGCGTGGTGGTGCACGTCACCAACCACCCGGCCGCCGAGTACCAGCCGGTGCTGCGCAAGACCGCGCGCGTGGGCGTGAACATTTCGGAACGCGTGGTCGGCACCACGGCACCCGGCATCGTGGCCAGCACCGGGCAGGCCTGCACCGTCGATGGCGCGGAGCATTACTTCGACGTGCTGTGCCACATGCAGTGCGCGGCGGCGCCGATCCGCGACGTGACGGGCCGGCTGGCCGGCGTACTCGACCTCACCGTGGAGGCGCGGCGCTTCGGCTTCGACGCGGCATCGATGGTGGCGCTGCACGCCACCATCATCGAGAACCGGCTGCTGCAGGCGCAGTCGCGCGACCACCTCATCCTGCGCTTCCAGGCCAGCCCGACATTGCTCGGCACGCCGCTCGAGGCACTGGCCGGCATTGCGCCCGACGGCACCATCGCGTGGCTCAACAACGCCGGCGCGCGGCTGCTGGGGCGGCTGCCTGAAGCGGCTGGCGAACGCGATGTCGAATGCCTGCTGGGCCACGACCTGGCAAGCCTGCTGCGACTCGGCCGGCGCGAAGCGGCACAACCGCTGCGGCTGGCGAGCGGGCTGGGCGTGTGGGTGCAGGCGCACCTGAAGGGATCTGACGGAGCGGACTTCAGGCATGCGGTGGCGGTGGCCGTGCCGGGCATGCAGGCGTCTTCGGCGCCCGTGGAACACACCGCGAACGCGGACCTTGTTGAAGACTGCATGGCATCGATGCCGATGTCATCCATGGCCAACGAGGGCGAGGGCGAAGCCGCATCGCATCACACCGAAACGCTGCGCGAACACAGCCGCAAGCTGATTGAGGAAACGCTCGCGGTGCACGACGGCAATGTGTCGCAGGCGGCGCGGCAATTGCGCGTGTCGCGCGGCACGCTCTACCGCCGCCTGCGCGGCTGGCGCGACGAAGAATCGAAGCAGCAGCACGCGACTGCCCCATCGGCGGACTGACAGGCGGACTGGTCGGCTGGCGCGTCAGGCCACCGCGCGGGCCAGCGCTCGGGCACGCCGCGCCTTCGCATCGGGCTGCAGCGGCCTCAGGTACTCGTGCAATGCGAGCGCGGCGGCGCCGACCGCGGGCGCGAGCTCTTCATAGCGCGCGGTGCGCAGGTCGGGCGCGGGCATGCCGGCCCGATCGGCATGGCGCTTGACGCTCTCGAACGCAGCCTGCGCAAAGCCGCGATGGTCGGCGCAGGCCTTGCCGCCGAGCACGATGGCGCGCGGATTGAAGGTGACCCACAGGTTCTGCAGCATCACGCCGAAGAAGGCGGCCGCGCGCTGCATGTCGGCGCCCTTTCGTTCGAGCACGCGCGAACCGAAGAAGGCCTCGGCGCAGCCGCGCCGGCCGCACGAGCACAAGGGGCCGTCGAGTTCGAGGATGGTGTGGCCGATCTCGCCGGCCATGCCCTGGGCACCGGTGAAGAGGCGGTCGTTCAGCACCACGCCGGCGCCCACGCCCACGTCGCAGTTGACGAAGATCAGCGGGTCTTCGCCCTCGCCCGCCGCAAACTCGTATTCGCCGAGCGCGGCCGCATCGGCGTCGTTCTGCAGTTGCACCGTGACGCCCGGCAGGCCGGCGGCGGCGAACGATTTTTCGAGCGCCGGCAACAGGCTCACATTGCGCCAGCCGAGGTTGGGCGCGAAGCGGACCACGCCGGTGCAGTCGTCCACCGCGCCCGGCACGCACACGCCGATGCTCGACAGGCGCAGGCCCAGCGCCTTGAGCCGCACGTGCGCCGCGGCCGCCATGCGCGCGACCTGCGCGCACACGCCGGACGGGGAGCCATCGGTCAAGGCATGGGTGTCCGAGTACAGCACCTCGCCCTGCAGCGAGACGCAGACGAGGCGCACGGTTTCCACCGCGATCTCGACGCCCATCAATGCGCGCACGCCGACGTTGATCTGCAGCGGTGTCGAGGGCCGGCCGAGCCCGTCGTTGACGGCCGCATCGGACTCCTCGAGCCAGCCTTCGTCGAGCAGTTCGCGCACCAGCAGGCTCACGGTCGATTTGGTGAGCCCGCTCTCGCTCGCGAGCCGTGCGCGCGACAGCCCGGGTTGCGCGCGCAGCAACCGCAGCAGCACGCTGCGGTTCATGCGCTTGAGCAACTGCTGGTCGCCGATGGTCTTCATGCCGCGCGAAGCGATGCGTCAGGCGGCCACGGCTGCTGTTGCCGCAGCTGTTGACGCGTGGTGCGCCTGCTCTTTTCCTTCGGGGCGCTTGCCCGCGATGATCATGCCGAGGACTTCGTCTTCGGTGACGTCGGCGGTGCGGTAGGTGCCGACCAGCTTGCCGTTCTTCATGACGGCAAGGCGGTCGCTGAGCGAGAACACATCGGGCATGTCGTGCGTGATGAGGAAGATGCCGACGCCATCGGCCTTGAGCTGCTTCACGAGCCCGCCGACCATGGCGGTTTCTTCGGGGCCGAGGGCGGCGCAGGGCTCGTCCATGATGAGGATGCGCGCATTGAAGTACAGCGCCCGCGAGATGGCGACGACCTGCCGTTGCCCGCCCGAAAGCCGGCGCACGGGCACGCGGATGTTGGTGAAATTCTTGTTGAGCCGGTGGAAGACTTTGCGGGCCTGCACTTCCATGAAGTGGTCGTCCAGGGTGTTCCAGCGGGTCATCTTCTCGCGGCCGAGAAAGAGGTTGGAGACGGAGTCGAGGTTGTCGGCCAGCGCAAGCGTCTGGTAGATGGTCTCGATGCCCTGGGCCTGCGCTTCGGCGGGTGTGCGGATGTTGACTTTTTCGCCGGCGATGAGGGTGTCGCCGGAGTCGATGGGGTAGGCGCCGGCGAGCATCTTCATCAAGGTGGACTTGCCGGCACCGTTGTGGCCGAGCAGCGCGACGACTTCGCCGGGGTAGAGGTTGACGCTGACGCCGTCGACGGCCTTGACCCCACCAAAGGCCTTGCGGATTTCGCGCAGTTCCACGAGCGGCTTGGAGGTATCGATCGTGTCGCTCATTTCAGTGCCTCCGGGGGGCGTTGCGTTCTTGCGGCTGCTGTTGGGAGCGGGTTCGGGTGCATTCGGGGCGCGTGCGACTGACACCGGGTACTCCCCTCCGCGAATGTCCCCCGCTTCGCTCCTCCTTTATTTCGCTGCGGGGAGCACCCGATGCCATTCGTACGAGGGCGCTGCGCTTGTGTCGCTCGATCAACGACCGCTCTGAGCCGCTCACGTCGATGGTGTGCTCTGCGCAGCGAAATAAAGGAGGAGCGAAGCG
>NZ_QAJK01000085.1:0-17612 GCF_003852515.1 Variovorax sp. KBW07
GCGTCGCCCTGAATGAACGAGCGAACGAAACAGCAGCCCCAGAACAACGCGGAGTGGACACCAGACAAAGAGCCCTGGCACGAGCCGTGCAATGACGCCAAGCCTTCCGGGATATGCTCCGCGCACAGGCCCCGACCTGCATCAGATGTCCGCCGACACACCCTCCCCACTCCCCGCCGCCGACGCGCGCCCCCTGCGCTATGGCAACGTTGCGATCGTGCTGCACTGGCTCCTCGCCGCCATGATCGTCGGCTCGCTCGGCGTCGGGCTGTACATGACCGGCCTGCCCTTTTCGCCGCTGCGGCTGAAGCTCTACAGCTGGCACAAATGGGCCGGCGTTGCCATCCTCCTGCTCTCGGCGCTGCGGCTGCTGTGGCGCCTCGGCCATCGGCCGCCGGCGCTGCCCGCGCGCATCATGGCTGCCATGCCGCGCTGGCAGGTCGCGGGCCGGCGGGTCAGCCATTCTTCGATGTACCTGCTGTTCTTCGCGGTGCCGCTCTTCGGCTGGGCCTACAGCTCGTCGCTCGGCGTGCCCGTGGTGTGGTTCGGCGTGCTGCCGCTGCCCGACTTCGTGCCGGTCGACAAGGACTTTGCCGAGGCCGTGCTCAAGCCGCTGCACAAGGGCAGCGCCTACCTGCTGGCCGCCGTCACGCTGCTGCACGTGGCGGCCGCGCTCAAGCACCACTGGATCGACCGCGATGGCCTGTTGAAACGCATGTGGCCCGCGCCGCGCAAGGAATCCGCCGGAAGATCATGATGATGACGACGATGAAGCTGATGATGATGAAGTGCCCCCTCTCCCGCCTGTTGCAACCCCTCGCCGCGCTCGCGTTCGTACTCACCGCCGCCATGCCGGCCGGCGCCGAACCTTCGGCCACGCGGCTGATAGCCGACAAGAGCCAGATCGTCTTCGTCAGCAAGCAGATGGGCGTGCCGGTGGAAGGCACGTTCAAGAAGTTCGATGCGCAAGTGGCCTTCGATCCGAAGAAGCCCGAGGGCGGCACGGTCGCGCTGCAGATCGACACGGCCAGCGCCGGCTTCGGCGTGCCCATGAGCGATGCCGAGCTGCCCAAGGCGCCATGGTTCGACGCCGCGCATTTTCCGCAGGCGAGCTTCCAGTCGAGCGCCATCAAGGCGCTGGGCGACGGCAAGTTCGAGATGGCGGGCAAGCTCACCATCAAGGGCATCGCCAGGTCGGTGACGGTGCCCGTCGGCATCGCGGCGGCGCCGGGCGGCGGCAACTACGCGGTGGCCACCGGAAGCTTTACGATCCAGCGGCTCGATTTCAAGGTGGGCGACGGCGAATGGACCGACACCTCGGTGGTCGGCAACGAGGTGCAGGTGCGCTTCAAGCTCACGCTGGCGGGCTTCGGGCCGCTATGACCTGTCGAAGAATTTTTTCGATCGGCCGGCCGCCCCCTCACTCTTCCGAAACTCTTTCATGACCTCCACATCCACCGCCATGAAGAAGAAGCTCCTCCTTGCAGCGGCGCTGTCGGCCGCGTCCATCGGCACCACGCTGGCCACGGCACAGGAATACACCGCGCCGGCGGTTGCCGCCAAGCCCGCGGGCGGGCCGGCAAAGAACGCCAACTACGTGATCGACCCCACGCACACCTTCGTGATGTACGAGATGGGCCACTACGGCACCACCACCAACCGGGGTCGCTTCAGCACGAAAGACGGCTCGGTGAAGATCGACGGCACCGGCAGCAGCGGCAAGGTCGACATCACCATGGACATCAGCTCCATCAACACCGGCGTCGACCTGCTCAACCGGCACGTGCAGAGCCGCGATTTCTTCAATGTGGCGGAGTTTCCGACCGGCCGCTTCGTGGCCGACCGCATCGACTTCAGCGGCGACAAGGTGGTCGACGTGCCGGGCACGCTCACCCTGATGGGGCAGACACGGCCCGTGACGCTGAAGGCCGTGCGTTTCAACTGCTACCTGAGCCCGCTGATCAATCGCCAGGTGTGCGGCGGCGACTTCGAGACCACGGTGGAACGCAGCGACTGGGGAATTACCTGGGGACTGAACTTCGGGTTCGAAAACAAAGTGAAATTGCTGGTGCAGGTGGAAGCGGTCAACGTCCAGCCGTAACCGCCTGCTGTGCGCCCGGGGGCGCCGGCTTCTTTCCTGCTTACCTGACAACGCCCTTGCGGGTGTTCTGCCCGAGGCGAACGCGCTGGGCCTTGGACGACTTCAGCCACTGGCGCACGGCAGTCACCGCGCGCGGAAGGTTCAGCAGGGCCAGCATCCAGGCGCCCGTGACGACGGTCATGACCGCGCCGAAAATCAGTTGTTCGTACAGCGGTGCATCGCTCCAGTAGAAGAAGCTGAGCAGGAACGACAGGACCATGGCCCAGACAGCGAGGAGTAGAAGGTTTTTCATTTGTTGCACCGCGGTAGTCCGATGGAGAAAATGTAAACCAAAAGTAACCTCAGTAGTACTTAGAGTTTACTTTTCAAGCTTCGATCAACGTGCATTTCTGCACGCTGTTCACCCTTTTCACGGCATCCCCAGGAGTCAAAACCAATGGACAACACCCTTTCCCTGCTTGGCATCGCCGGTGCCATGGCCGTGGGCGCGATGAGCCCGGGGCCCAGCTTCGTCATGGTGGCACGCACCGCCGTGGCCTCGCGCGGCGACGGGCTGGCGGCGGCGCTGGGCATGGGCGCGGGCGGGCTGGTGTTCGCCATCGCCGCCATGGCCGGCCTGCAGGCAGCGTTCCTGGCGGTGCCCGCCCTCTACCTGGCCATCAAGGGGTTTGGCGGCGCCTACCTGATCTACCTGGGCATCCGGATCTGGCGCGGGGCGCGGCAGCCGCTGAACGTGGCGCCGGCCGACAGCAGCGGCAACTCCCCGCGCCAGCAGGGCCGCGGCGGGCGCACCTTCCTGCTGGGCCTGGCCACGCAGGTCAGCAACCCGAAGACGGCCGTGGTGTACGCCAGCATCTTCGCGGCCTTCCTGCCGCGCGAGGTGCCGCTGGTGCTGGCGCTGGCGGTGCCGGCGGTCATTTTCTGCATCGAGACGGGCTGGTACGCCATCGTGGCGCTGGCGCTGTCTTCGGCAGCGCCGCGCTCGGCCTACCTGCGCTACAAGACCTGGATCGACCGCGCGGCAGGCGGCGTGATGGGCCTGCTCGGCCTGCGGCTGGTCTGGTCGGCCGTGCGCGGCGGCCACTGACGAACAAAAAGAAAAGCCCGCGTCTGGCTACAGCAGGCTCTCGGGCGTGAGCGGCGCCAGCAGCTCGAGCATCGTGCGGTCCCAGAAACCGGAGTCCGGCTCTTCGTGGAGCACCGTGGTCTTGCCGGCCTCTTCGCTGACCCACTCGATGCGCGAGTCGTTGCTCCCCTCGGCAAAGCGCAGCCGGTAGGCGCCCTGCTGCTTGAGCACGTCGATCAGCTTGAGCGTCTGCTGCGCCATCTCGGGGCTGCGGATGAACAGGCCGATCTCGGTGTTGTGCGACTCGGAGCGCGGGTCGAAATTCATCGAGCCGACGAACAGGATGCGCTGGTCGATCACGGCCGACTTGGCATGCAGCCGCCCGACCGACGTGCCGAACAGCCCCAGCCGCACGCTGCGCCGCGTGCGCGTCGAGCTCAGCTCGTAGAGGTCGGCGCCCAGCTTGAGCATGTCCGGCCGGTAGCGCCGGTAGGCCGTATGCACCAGCGGCTCGTCGGTGGCGGCCAGCGAATTGGTGACCACGCTGATCTTCACGTTGCGCCCGCGAATCTCGCGCATCACGTCGAGCCCCGAAGCGCCCGGAATCAGGTACGGCGAGACGATGGTCACCTCGCTGCGCGCACGGCGCATCTGCTCGACCACGTTGTAGCGCACGCTGTCGACATCGAGCAGCGGCACGCCCCCATACGACGCGGTCTTGCCGATCACGCGGTCGGGTGAATCGGCGTACGCCTCGGCGGTGGTCCAGATCAGGCCGAGCTTGCCGGCGTCCAGGTCTTCGACCATCGGGCTGTAGCCGAGCAGGTCGTTGGGCGCGGGTTTCGGCGGCGGCGGCGTGGTGGCGGGGCCGGTGGCGGCGTCGAAGCGCTTCTGCAGTTCCTCCCGCGACAGGCCGCTGCTCACCACCGACTGGATCGGCCGCACGTAGGCGCTGTTCCAGTACTGGTCGAACAGCACGCCCAGGCGGGGGATGAGCGCACCCGTCACGAAGGTGTCGAGGTCGAGAAAATTCTCGCCCGAGGTGCGCGTGAAGTACTGGTTGCCGATGTTGCGCCCGCCCGCCACCGCCATCGCACCGTCGGCGATGAACAGCTTGTTGTGCATGCGGCGGTTGACCCGGCTGAAGTCGAAGAGCGAGGCGGTGAAGCGCTTGAGCAGGCTGCCGCGCCCGGCCGGGAACGGGTTGAACAGGCGCAGCTCGACGTTCGGCGTGGCGGCCAGCCCGAGCAGCAGTTCGTCTTCGCCGGACGTATACAGGTCGTCCATGAGCAGGCGCACGCGCACGCCGCGCTGGGCCGCGTCGCGCAGGGTGCGCAGCAGGTAGCGGCCGGTCTCGTCGTTCTCGATCTGGTAGTACTGCACGTCGAGCGTGCGCTGGGCGCGGCGCGCCAGCTGGATGCGGGTGTCGAAGGCAAAGTCGCCGCCGGGCATCAGGCGAAAGCCGCTGAGGTCGGCATCGGGCTGCGACGCCAGCGCGATCTTGCCGAGCGCGGTGTCGGCCGATGCGGCAATGGCGCGGGTGGGCGGGCGCGGCGCCTCGTCGGGCAAGGTGGCGCAGCCGGAAAACAGCAGCGCCGCAGCCATCGCGAAAACCCAATGCCCGCAGCGCGACAGCAGGCGACGGGTCATCGGCGTCTTTCTACAGGGCCTTGCGCAGGTTGGCGGGCGCGATGCGCAGCGCTTCGCGGTACTTGGCCACGGTGCGGCGCGCGCACTCGATGCCCTGCTCTTTCAGCATCTCGGAAATCTGGCTGTCCGACAGCGGCTTCTTGATGCTCTCGGAGCTCACGAACTGCTTGATGAGCGCGCGCACCGCGGTGCTCGATGCGTTGCCGCCGGTCTCGGTGCCCAGCGCCGAGCCGAAGAAGTATTTCAGCTCGACCGTGCCGAACGGCGTGGCCATGTACTTGGCGGTGGTCACGCGCGAGATGGTCGATTCGTGCAGGCCCAGTTCGTCGGCAATTTCGCGCAGCACCAGCGGCCGCATGGCCAGTTCGCCGTGCACGAAGTAGCTCTTCTGCCGCTCGACGATGGCGTTGCTCACGCGCAGGATGGTGTCGAAGCGCTGCTGGATGTTCTTGATGAACCAGCGCGCCTCCTGCAGCCGCTGCGACAGCGCCTGGCTGCCCTCGCCCTTGTGCGACTTGAGCGCGCCGGCGTAGATGTCGTGCACGCGCAGGCGCGGCATGACCTCGGGATTCAGCATGACGCGGAACTTGATGTTGGTGCCGCGTCCGGTCTTGGTGACGATCACGTCGGGAATGACGATGTTGCGCTCGACGTCGACGAAGCGGCGCCCCGGCTTGGGTTCGAGCCGCGCAATGATCTGCAGCGCCAGGCGCACCACGTCTTCGTTGCTGCGCGTGAGCGTGGCCAGGCGCTTGAAGTCGCGCCGCGCGAGCAGCTCCATCGGCTGCTTGCAGATGGCAATGGCGATCTTGTAGACCTGCGCCTGGTCTTCGTCGGCATCGCGGTCTTCGGCGGCCAGCGCGCGCAGCTGGATGCCCAGGCACTCGCCCAGGTCGCGCGCGCCCACGCCCACGGGCTCCAGGCTCTGCAGCAGGCCCAGCGCCACCTGGAAGTGGTGCACGAGGTCGTCGAACTGGTCGTTGTCGTCGCCCGCCAGGCCCGAGGCCAGTGCCGGCAGCGAGTCTTCGAGGTAGCCGTCGTCGTTGAGCGATTCGATCAGGAAGCGCAGCGCGGCGCTGTCGTTCTCGTTCAGGCGCAGGCTCAGCGCCTGGCGATGCAGGAACGATTGCAGCGACTCCTGGCTGCGCGCGAGTTCGGTGGCATCGGCGCGCCCGTCTTCGCCCAGGTTGTTCTGGCGCGCGGGGGCATCGCTGCCCCACTCGCTGTCGTCGGGCGCCATGTCGACGGTGCCGTCGCCTTCCCAGTCGGGCTCGCGCTCGGCGATCTCGGCGGCCGGGCCGTCGGCGTCGGGCGCCGAGGCGGTTTCGCTGGCGGTGGTCGTGGTGCTGCTGGCCGGGGCCGAGGCGAAATCGCTCTCGGCGGCTTCGCCCGCTTCATCGCGCGGGATCGGCGTGTCGACGGCGTCGAGCCCGAATTCCTCGCGCGCGGCTTCTTCGGCGGTGCGTTCGAGAAACGGGTTCTCGTCCAGCATCTGCTCCACTTCCTGGCTCAGTTCGAGCGTGGAAAGCTGGAGCAGCCGGATCGACTGCTGCAGCTGGGGCGTGAGCGCCAGGTGCTGCGAGACGCGAAGGGACAGCCCTTGCTTCATAAAGGACGCGCCCCTCCCTTACATGCGGAAGTGCTCACCGAGGTACACCCTGCGTACTTCGGCGTTGTCGACGATCTCCGAGGGCGTGCCTTGTGCCAGCACATGCCCGTCGCTGATGATGAACGCGTGATCGCAGATGCCCAGCGTTTCACGCACGTTGTGGTCGGTGATGAGCACGCCGATGCCGCGTTCTTTCAGGAAGCTGATGATCCGCTGGATTTCGATCACCGCGATCGGGTCGATGCCGGCAAAGGGCTCGTCCAGCAGGATGAAGCGCGGCTGGGTGGCCAGTGCGCGCGCAATCTCGACGCGCCGGCGTTCGCCGCCCGACAGCGCCAGCGCCGGCGAATCGCGCAGGTGATCGACGCGCAGGTCGGTCAGCAGCTCGGTCAGGCGCTCATCGATGTTCTGCTTGGACAGCGAAACCAGCTTGCCGTTCGCGTCGGGCTCGTTTTGCAGCTCGAGCACGGCGCGCACGTTTTCCTCGACCGTGAGCTTGCGGAAGATCGAGGCTTCCTGCGGCAGGTAGCTCAGGCCCATGCGGGCGCGGCGGTGGATCGGCATGTGGGCGATGGGCTCGCCGTCGATGGTGATGTCGCCAGCGTCGGCACGCACCAGCCCGACGATCATGTAGAACGAGGTGGTCTTGCCGGCGCCGTTGGGCCCGAGCAGCCCGACGACTTCGCCTTTCTGCACGTCGAGCGAGACGTCTTTCACCACCGTGCGGCTGCCGTAGCTCTTCTTCAGGCCACGCGCGACCAGGCGGCTGCCCGGCTTGCCGTCGGCGTCCTGTGTTCCAGCGGTTTCGATCACTTGCGGGTTTCTCCCTCGCCACCGAGCGTGGTGGTCGGACGCAGGCCCTGGCCGGTGGCCGGAACGGGTGCCGGCGGCGCGACCTTCGTGCCCGCGGCCCCGGCAGCGCCAGGGGCGGCCGCCTTGGGCGTCAGGATGGTCTTCACGCGGCCGCCCGGCGCCGAGGCGTTGACGGCGGTGTTCGCCGGCACCGTGGAGCCGTTGACCGTGTAGGTGTCGTTGCTCTGGTCGTAGACGATCAGCGCGCCCTGGCTCTCGTCGTTCGGCGTCGAGCCGAGCAGGCGGCGCATCACGGCGTTGCGGATGAACTTGACGTTGTCGGCGCGGCTGTCGTACTCGATGACTTCGGACTCGCCCTCGATCCACTCGTCGGGCGCATTGCGTTTCTGCTTGTAATAAGCCCGCTTGCCGGGTGCCGCCGTGACCACGCCGTACTGGTAGCCCTCGGGGTCCTGCCGCACATCGAGGCGCGCGCCGCGAATGATGATGGTGCCCTTGGTGACCAGCACGTTGCCGGTGAACACGCTGGTCTGTTTCAGGTCGTCGTAACGCATGGCGTCCGACTCGATGTTCATCGGCTTGGCGCGGTCGGCTGTTTCGGCCAGCACGCCCGAAGCGAGACCGGCCAGCAACAGGGCGCCGACAGCCATGCGGCCGATGCAACGGAAGAAGGGAGTGGTGGGGTAAGAATGCAATGTCATAGAGGCACGAAACTTGCTCTGCGGCATTGTATGCGGCTGATTACAACAGCCCACCATCGCCGACAAAAAAGCTCGCCAAAGCGAGCCAGTGTCCCATTCAGGGAACACCGCGGAGCCGGCACTGCCGGCCCGCCGGTGTCGCCCCTGCAAAGGGGAAGAAGGGAAGAAACAGGAAGGAAGGCGCCGCGGACACCGGGTGCCGCGCAGCCCGGCGGCCGGTCAGCCCTTCTTGGCTTCGCCGATCAGGTAGTTCACGACCTGGAGAACCTTGGTCATGTTGCCGGCGGTTTCGCCGTCGACATACCAGCGGCCGGCCACGGCCATCGCGGGCACGCCCGCCACCTTGTAGGCCTCGGTCATCTGCGAGGCGCGCTTGGCCTTGCTGGCCACGCCGAACGAGGTGAAGGCTTCCTTGAACTTGGCGGCGTCGAGGCCGTTCGCGGTGGCCCAGGCAATGATGTTGGCGTCGCCGTTCACGTTCTGGCGCTGAGCGTGGATCGCGCTGAATACCTTCGGCTGGTACTCGTCGACCTTGCCCATGGCTTCGAGCGCGTAGTACAGGCGCTGCTTGGCTTCGACGTCGTTGCCCACGAAAGGCACGGGGATGCGGCGGAAAGACACTTCCTTCGGCGCCGACTTGACCCAGGCTTCGAGCGACGGCTCGAAGTCGTTGCAATGCGGGCAGTTGTACGAGAAGAACTCAACCACTTCGATCTTGCCGGCGGGCGCGTCGACGGGCACACGCTTGTCGAGCACCAGGTACTCGGTGCCGGCCTTGGGCGCGCGCTGGGCGTGGGCCGGATTGGCGGCCAGGGACAGCAGGCCAAGCGAAGTGGCGGCCAGCGAAAAGTCACGACGTTTCATTGAAAGGGTTCTCCAGTTGGTACGGCAGACTGAGCCGGCGCGCGGCGGGGAGTTCCCCCGCACCCTGCGCGCCCCAGGCGATGGATGGTGGCGGCAAATGCCGCGCGGCGAAGCTTAAAGGCTATTCGTGGCGGCTGCGCGCTCAGCGCTGCACGCGGACCAATGCCGACTCCAGGCCGCCGCCGTCGAGCCGTTCCTTGAGGCGGTCGGCGTCGTCCTTCTTGTTGAACGGGCCGGCGCGCACGCGGTAGACCGTGCGGCCCGCCTGCTCGCGCTCGGTGACACGGGCCTCGACGCCCATCAGCGACAGCTTGGCGCGCTGGGCCTCGGCGTCGTCGGTGGTGCGGAAGGCGCCGGCCTGCACGAAGTACATGAACGGATCGGCACCCGAAGCCGCGGAGGTCGCGGGAGCGGCGGCCGCATGGCTGCTGCTCGGCGCGGCCGAGGCCGTGGTGGTCGAGCCGCCCGAACCGCCGCCCGCGCGCGCACGGGCGAGGTCGCCCAGCGGGTCGTTCGACGGCGGCAGCGCATTGGCTTCGGCCGGCACGGGTGCGGTGCGCGGCGGCTTGGGCGCCACCACCACGGGCACCGGCGGTGCGGTAGTGGGCGGCGCGGTGGCCGGGGTCACGGCGGCCGTGGCCGGCTCGCCGGTGACGGGGTTCACGGGGCCGGTGGCGGCGGGTGCGGGCTTGGGAGCACCGGCCTTGCCGGCCAGCGGCGCGTTCGGGTCCCAGTCGCGGTTCTTGCGGGCTTCGGCTTCGTCCTGCTCGGCGCCGCCCTTCTGGGTCTTGGTCACGAACGGGATCGGCACCTTGGTCACGTAGACCGCGATGCCCAGCGCGACGCCCAGGCCCAGCACCAGCCCGATGATCAGGCCGATGACGATGTTGCCGCGTTGTCTGGTTGTCTTCTTCATGGTGAGGTTCACATCTTGCTCGGCGCACTGACGCCAAGAATCGCGAGGCCATTGTGCAGCACCTGCGCGGTCGCGGCGACCAGCGCCAGGCGGGCCAGCTTGACCTTTTCGTCGTCGACCAGGATGCGCTCGGCGTCGTAGTAGCTGTGGTAGCAGGCGGCCAGTTCGCGCAGGTAAAAAGTGACGTCGTGCGGCGCAAAGTCCTTGGCCGCGGCCGTCAGCATGGCCGGGTACTTGGCCAGCAGCAGCATCAGCGCCTGGGCCGCCGGGCTTTCGAGCGGCGACAGGTCGACGCCCGCCAGCGTGGCGCGGTCGCCGCCCCAGCCGGCCAGCACCGAGCAGATGCGCGCATGCGCGTACTGCACGTAGTACACCGGGTTGTCGTTGTTCTTCGTCACCGCGAGGTCAACGTCGAAGGTGTATTCGGTGTCCGGCTTGCGGCTCAGCAGGAAGAAGCGGATGGCGTCGGTGCTGGTCCACTCGATCAGCTCGCGCAGGGTGACGTAGCTGCCGGCACGCTTGGTGATCTTGACCTCTTCGCCGCCCTTCATGACGCGCACCATGGTGTGCAGCACGTAGTCTGGGTAGCCCTCGGGAATGCCTTCGCCGGCCGCCTGCAGGCCGGCCCGCACGCGCGCGATGGTGCCGTGGTGGTCGGTGCCCTGGATGTTGATCACCTTGTGGAAGCCGCGCTCCCACTTGGCGATGTGGTACGCCACGTCGGGCACGAAGTAGGTGTACGTGCCGTCCTGCTTCTTCATGACGCGGTCTTTGTCGTCGCCGTAGTCGGTCGACTTCAGCCACAGCGCGCCGTCTTGCTCGTAGGTCTTGCCGGCGGCCACGAGCTTCTGCACCGCGGCCTCGACGCGGCCGCTGGTGTACAGGCTCGACTCCAAGTAGTACTGGTCGAAATGCACGCGGAAGGCCTGCAGGTCGAGGTCTTGCTCGCGGCGCAGGTAGGCCACGGCGAATTCGCGGATCGCGTCGATGTCCTCGATGTCGCCGGTGGCGGTGACTTCGCGGTCTTCCGACTTGACGGTCTTCTTCGCCTTGAAGTCTTCGGCGATCTCGGCGATGTAGTCGCCGTTGTAGGCCGGTGCCTTTTCGCCGCTCGGCCATTCGGCGTCGCCGGGCTTGAAGCCGCGGGCGCGCAGTTGCGTGCTGTTGGCCAGCGTCTGGATCTGCACGCCGGCGTCGTTGTAGTAGTACTCGCGCCACACGCTCTCGCCCTGCGAGGCGCGCAGGTTGCAGATGGCGTCGCCCAGCGCGGCCTGGCGGCCATGGCCCACGTGCAGCGGACCGGTCGGGTTGGCCGAGACGAACTCGACCAGCACCTTTTCGCCGGTGGCGGGCTGCTGGCCGAAGGTTTCGCTGGCGGCCAGCACCTCGCGCACGATCTGCTGCTTGGCGGCCGTCTTCAGGCGGATATTGAGAAAGCCGGGCCCGGCGATCTCGATCGCCTCGACCCATTGGCCGAAAGCGGGGGTGGCGAGCAGCGCAGCGCTCAGTTGCTCGGCCAGCTCGCGGGGCTTGCGCCCCAGCGGTTTGGCAAGCTGCATTGCGGCCGTGCTGGCGAAATCGCCATGCGCTGCCACCTTGGGCGACTCGAACGCGGCTTTGGAGCCAGCGCCGGGCGAGAGGGATTCGAGCGTGTTCGCGAGCGCCGCGAGCAACTCTTGTTTGACCAATAGCATCTGCGAATTTTACCGGGGGCAAACCCGGGCCGCGCCACCGCTGGTCATCCGATGGGCGTCTTGGCCCGTTAGGATGGGCGGCCCCGGGGCGGGGCACCTGTCACAACTCAACCTTGCAAGGACATATCACCATGAAGAAGTTCCTTTCCCTGGTCGCCCTGGGCGCCTGTCTCACCTTCGGCGCCGCGCAGGCTCAAGACAAGGCTCCGGCACCTGCCGCGCCCGCCGCCGCTGCTCCTGCCGCCGCTGCCGCACCCGCGGCACCCGCCGCCGGCGCAAGCTGCGACGCCAAGGCCGTCGACAAGAATGGCAAGCCGCTGGCCGGCGCCGCCAAGGCCAGCTCCATCAAGAAGTGCGAAAAAGAAGCCAAGTCGGCCGCCGCACCCGCTTGCGCAGCCAAGGCCATCGACAAGAACGGCAAGCCGCTGGCCGGCGCCGCCAAGAACAGCTTCATCAAGAAGTGCGAGAAAGAAGCCAAGGCCTGATGCCTTGACGCCGTGCCGCACCGAGCGGTGCGCAAGAAAACAAGGCCCGCCGCGTGCGGGCCTTTTTCATGGGTCGGCTTACTTGCCGAAGCCGCGCGCCAGGAACACGGCCACCAGCGGAATCAGCGCGATCAGGTGGGCCTGCACCATCACCAGCTTGCGCGTCTTTTTGATGTCCTCTTCAGCCGGCAGCTTGCCGGTGGCGCGCAGCGTCTTGCGCCAGCGGAAATAAGTGAGCGTCGGAAAGATCGACAGAACGCCGACGATGATGAACAGCCCCAGCTTCACGTGCAGCAGCGGATTGGTCCAGTACCAGGCCGTGCCCTTCACGCCCCACCAGGTGCGCGCGATGCCGGTGGCGAGCACCGCGATGGCGGCAATGCCGTAGACCATGTCGACCTTGGCGAGCCGCTCGACCACCGCGGCGTTGAGCCACTGGACGCGGCACAGCGCGGCTTCGCTGGAAATGAAGACGACCATCGTGAGGATGGCCAGCAGATGCAGGTAGGCGAGGATGGCTTCGAACGTCATCGATGGCTTTCTTCTTGAACGGGTTGCAAATGCAAACAGATTGTGACGCCGCTCAAGCGCCTTCGGGCCGGCCTCCCCAGAAATCCGGATTTCCGTACTGCTCCTTGAGGAAATCAAGCCACAGTCGCACCCGCAGCGGCAGGTGCTTGGCGCCTGCGAACACCGCGTAGATGCCGTTGGGCGGCGCGGCGAAGTCGTCGAGCAGCGGCACCAGCAGGCCGGCATCGATCTCGGCCTCGACCTCCCAAGTGCTGCGCCACGCAATGCCGTGGCCGGCCAGGCACCAGTCGTGCAACACCTGCCCGTCGGAGCAGTCGAGCGGGCCGCTGGGGCGCAGGTGAATCAGTTCCCGCGCGCCGCCCTCGGCGGTAATGCGAAAGGCCCAGCCGCGGGTTTGCGAGGCATCGCTCGACAGCGTGAGGCAGGCAAAGCGCGAGAGCTCGCCGGGGTGTCGCGGCATGCCGTGCCGGCGGATGAATTCGGGCGTTGCCACGCAGCGCCGGCGGTTGTCGGCCAGCCGCACGCTGACCAGCGACGAATCGGGCAGGTCGCCCACGCGCACCGCGCAATCGAAGCTCTCGCCGGTCACGTCGACCACGCGGTCGCTGAGGTTCAGGGAGATCGTCACTTCGGGGTGCAGCGCATGGAAGCGCGGCACCAGCGGCGCCACGTGGCGGCGCCCGAAACCGGCCGGCGCCGTCACGCGCAGGTGCCCGCTGGCCTTGACGCCGCCTGCGCTCACGCTGGCTTCGGCATTCGCGAACTCGGTCAGCAGGCGCTGGCAGTCTTCGAGAAAGGCGCTGCCCTCGTGCGTGAGGGTGATGCGGCGCGTGGTGCGCACCAGCAGCTTGACGCCCAGCCGCTCTTCGAGCGCATCGAGCCGCCGCCCCATGATCGCGGGCGCCACGCCCTCGGCCTTGGCCGCGGCGGTGAGCCCGCCGCGGGTCGCGACCGAGACGAAGGATTCGAGTTGCTTCAGGCGGTCCATGGGGCCGGAACTATATCGATATCGCCCGCGGGCGGAGCCGGCCGCCCTTCTTGCAGGCTCAGGCTCATTCCGGCTGGACACCCGCCTCGCGCACCGCCGCGCCCCAGCGCGCGTGCTCAGATCGGATGTACTGCGCCGCCTGCTCCGGGCTGCCACCGCCGGGCGTGCTGCCCTCGGCCAGCAGTTGCGAAATGGTGGCCGGCTTGGCCAGCGCCTTGTCGATGGCGGCGTTGAGCTTCTTCACGATGTCGGCGGGCGTGCCGGCCGGCACCACGATGGCCTTCCAGTCCACCGCTTCGAAGCCCTTGTAGCTTTCGCCCACGGTCGGCACCTCGGGCATCACGGGCAGGCGCTTGGCCGAGGTGACGGCCAGCGCGCGCAGCTTGCCGCCCTTGACCATGGCGAGCGCGCCCTGCGGCGTGGCGAACATGTAGTCGGTCTGGCCACCGAGCAGGTCGGTGATGGCGGGCGCGGCGCCCTTGTACGGCACGTTCAGCACCTTGAAGCCCGCGCGCCTGGCGAGCACTTCTCCGGCCATGTGGCCGAGCGTGCCGGTGCCGGCCAGCGCCTGCTTGATCTCGCCCGGCCTGGCCTTGGCGGCCGCGACCAGCTCGGCCAGCGACTTGAACGGCGCGTCGGCCCGCACCACCAGCACCACGGGCTGCGAGGCGACGACCGAGACCGGCACCAGGTCTTTCAGCGCGTCGTAGGGCATCTTGGGAAACAGCGTCGGGTTGATCGCCAGGTTGGCGGTCTGGCCCAGGCCGATGGTGTAGCCGTCGGGCCTGGACTTGGCCACCACGTCCATGCCGATGTTGCCATTGCCGCCCGCGCGGTTGTCGACGATGAAGGTCCACTTCGTGTCGTCGGTCACCTTCTGCGCGATGAGGCGCGCCACGATGTCGGTGGCGCCGCCCGGCGTGTAGGGCACGACGAGGCGCACGGGCTTCTCGGGCCACGCCGTGGCGGTGTCCGCCGCGGCGGCATCGATGGCGGAAAGGCATGCGGCGGCTGCGGCGCAGGCCAGCAAGGCGCGCCGTGTGAATGAAAACATGGGGTCAGTCTCCGAGGGTGATGTGGTGTGTCTTGAGGGCTGCGATCTGTGCGTCGCTGTAGCCCACTTCTTTCAGCAGCTCGTTGCTGTGCTCGCCGATGTGCGGCGGCTGCAGCCGGATGCCGGGGCGCTCGCCATCGAGCGTGAACGGCATCAGCGGCACCTTGGCCGTGCTGCCGTCGTTCATGCGCACCGGCGCCAGGCCGCCGGTGGCATTGAGGTGCGGGTCGTCGAACAGGTGCTGCGGCTTGGTGATGGGCGCGAAGGGCAGCTCGTTCTGCTCGAACACGGCGGCCAGTTCGGCGGCGCTGCGGCCCGCCAGGTGCGAGCGCAGGATCGGCATCATCCAGTCGCGCGCCAGCACGCGGTCGTTGTTGGTCTTCAGGCGCGGATCGGCCAGCATGTCTTCGAGGCCGAAGGCCTTGCAGAAGATGGCCCACTGCTTGTCGCTCACGGCCGCAAGAAAGATCTGCTCGCCGTCTTTCACGGTGAACACGTCGTACACGGCCCAGGCCGAGATGCGGCTGGGCATCGGGTCGGCGGCCTTGCCGGTGGCGGCGAACTGCATCATGTGCTGCGCCACCAGGAACACGTTGTTCTCGAACAGCGCCGACTGCACCTCGCAGCCCTTGCCCGTGAGGTCGCGCTGGCGCAGCGCGGCCATGGCGCCGATGGCGCCGAACATGCCGCCCATGATGTCGTTCACACTGGTGCCCGCGCGCAGCGGGTCGCCCGAGCGGCCGGTCATGTAGGCCAGGCCGCCCATCATCTGCACCACTTCGTCGAGCGCGGTGCGATGGTCGTACGGGCCGGGCAGGAAGCCCTTGTGGCTCACGTAGATGAGGCGCGGGTTGAGCTTGCTGAGCGTGGCGTAGTCGAGCCCCAGCTTCTTCATGGTGCCGGGCTTGAAGTTCTCGCTCACGATGTCGGCGGTGGCAATCAGGCGCAGCGCGGCCTCGACGCCCTCGGGCTTCTTCAGGTCGAGCGCGATGCTCTTCTTGTTGCGGTTGAAGGTCGGGAAAAAGCCCGAGCCCGAGCCGAGCAGCCGACGCGTGTTGTCGCCCTCGATGGGCTCGACCTTGATGACTTCGGCCCCCAGGTCGGCCAGCAGCAGGCCACAGGTCGGGCCCATGACCATGTGGGTGAACTCGACGACACGGATGCCCGCATAGGGCAAGGGATTCGGTGTTGGATTGGCTTCAGGCATGTGAGGTGGTTTCCTGGGCAAAGCCCTGAGCAAAGCCTTTCGGCAGGCCGGCTTCGGGCGTCATGCCGTAGACCGGTTCGCCGGGCAGGCCGGCCATGAGCGGCGCGCGCGCCGCGATGAGTTGGGGGATGTCGATGCCGGTGCGAACGCCCATGGCTTCGAACATGAAGACGAGGTCTTCGGTCACCGCATTGCCCGAGGCGCCGGGCGCGTACGGGCAGCCGCCGAGGCCGCCGAGCGATGCGTCGAAGGTGCGCACGCCTTCGTCCCATGCGGCAAGGCAATTCGCGATGCCGAGGCCGCGCGTGTTGTGCATGTGGGCCGCGCCGGCGTGCACGCCGATCTCGGCGCGCAGACGCCGGAACAGGCGGCGCACCTGCGCGGGGTTGGCGTAGCCCACGGTGTCCGACAGGCCCGACTCGTCGGCGCCAGCCTCGATGCATTGCGCGGCCAGGCGGATCACGTCGTCTTCGGGCACCAGCCCCTGCAGCGTGCAACCGAAGGCGGTGGAAATGCCGGCTTCGAGCTTCACCTGCGGCGCGATGGTGCGGCGCAGTTCGGAGATGGCGCGCACCTCCTCGACCATTTCCGTCGGCGTCTTGCGCACGTTGGCCAGCGAGTGCGCCACGCTGGCCGACACGGGCATCGTGAGCTTGTGCACGCCTGCTTCGAGCGCGGCCTGCGCGCCCTTGCGGTTGGGCACCAGCGCCATCACCACGAGGCCCGGCAGCGTGATTGCATGGCGCACCACGTCGGCGGCGTCGGCCATCTGCGGCAGCAGCTTCGCGGGCACGAAAGAGGCCACCTCGATCTCGCGCAGGCCGGCCGCGTAGAGCGCATCGATCCAGCGCAGCTTGTCGGCCGTCGGCATGGTGGCCTTGACCGATTGCAGGCCGTCGCGGGGGCCGACTTCGCTGATGAGGACATCGGGGGGTGTCATCGAATTTGTCTCCTGGGAGCGATTGATTGCAGATCGCTTGACAGTTCTATCTTGCAGAACTAAATTCCGTTAAACAGAATTAGACCGCCAATCGACTTTCACTGTCAAGCCACGCCACGCCACGCCACACCATGCCCCGCAAAGCCCAGACCGAATCGGTTTCAGACCTCAACGCCGCCCCCGGTGGCGCCGCGGCAGTCGACCGCGCGCTGAGCCTTCTCTCGGCATTCCAGCCCGGCGACGAAGCGCTGACGCTCGCGCAGTTCGCCGAGCGCACGCAGTTGTACAAGAGCACGGTGTTGCGGCTGCTGGCGTCGCTCGAACACGCGCGGCTGATCCGCCGGCAGGACGACGGCCGCTATGCGCTGGGCATGGAGATCGCGCGGCTGCACGGGCTGTATGCCGCGTCGCAATCGCTCGACCGCATCGTGCTGCCGGTGCTGCGTTCGCTGGCCGCCGCCACGGGCGAAAGCGCGGCGTACCACGTGCGGCAGGACCAGGGCGAAAGCTGGGTGCGCCTGTGCCAGTTCCGCGTCGACTCATCGCATGTGGTGCGCGACCACGTGCGGGCGGGCGACCTGTTGCCGAACGACCGGGGCGCGGGGGCGCGTGTGCTGATCGCCTTCGGGCCCGAGGCGGAGCGGCCGCGTGGCGCGAAGGAGCGCAAGCTGTACGACGCGATTCGTGCACAGGGTTACTGCGCGCTGGTGGGCGACCGCACGGCCGAGCTGGCGGGCATTTCGGCGCCGGTGTTTCATGCGGACGGCAGCCTGGCTGCTGCGGTCACGCTGACGATGCCTACGCACCGGTACGACGAGGGCTATGTCGAGCCTGTGCTTGCTGCTGCCAAGGAGCTTCGCGGGCAGGTTTGAGTTCGCTCGTTCCGGGTGCGGGGTCATTCTTTGGCGTGTGCGACTGACACCGGGTGCTCCCCTCCGCGAATGTCCCCCGCTTCGCTCCTCCTTTATTTCGCTGCGGGGAGCACCCGATGCC
>NZ_QAJK01000085.1:17721-66237 GCF_003852515.1 Variovorax sp. KBW07
CCGTCGGCGTGAGCGTCGCCCTGAAGGCAACTGAACAGCACCCCCAACCTGACCCAAGCCCTCAGGACTCCGCCTTGAAGCCAGAGTTCTTGATAGGCATCTCCCAGCGCTTCAGATGCGAAGCCTGGATCGCAGCGAGTTCAGCAGGCCCCGCATGCGCAGGCACGAGCCCCAGCGAATAGATCTTGTCCTGCACATCGGGCATGCGCAGCGCATCGGCCACCGCCTTGTCGATTCGCGCCACGAGTTCGGGCGACATTCCTGGCGGGCCGTACAGGCCGAAGAACGCGTCGGCCGTCACGTTGATGCCCACCTCTTTCAGCGTCGGCACATCGGGCAGCGCCCGGCTGCGCTGCTCGCCCGTCACCGCGAGGATGCGGACCTTGCCCGCGCGATGGTGCTCGATGGTTTCCGAGGCCGTGTCGACCATCAGCGGCACCTGCCCACCGATCAGGTCCTGCGCGGCAGGGGCGCCGCCACGGTACGCCACGTGCGTCATCGGCACGCCCGCCGCCTGCCCCAGCAACTGGCCCGCGAAATGCGGCACCGTGCCCGCGCCCGACGTCGCGTAGTTGGCCTTGGCGGGGTTGGCCTTCATCCAGGCCAGCACCGTCTTCAGGTCGCCGGCCGGCGCGCCCGGTCCGGCCGTCACCGCGAAATCGAAGGTGCTGCCCAGCGCGATCGGCGTGAAGTCTTTTGCGGGGTCGTAGCCCAGGTTCGAATACAGCCACGGGTGAATCACCATCGCGCCGCTCGGCGAAAAGACCAGCGTGTTGCCATCGGGCGGCGAGCGCTTGAGCTCGGCCAGCGCAAGCCGGCCGGCCGCGCCCGGCTTGTTGTCGATGACCACGTTCTGCCCGAGCGACACGCGCATCTTGTCCGCCAGCACCCGCGCCACCACGTCCACCGACCCACCCGGCGGAAAGCCGACCAGGATGCGCACCACGCGGTCCTGCTGCGCAAGAACCACCGTCGGCGCGAAGGCCGTGGTGGCGATGACGGCAGCGGCCTGCGCTGCGAACTGGCGGCGTTTCATGGGCATCATCACGGTCTCCTCAGGGTGGTTGTCTTCGGAACGGGCTCAACGGGCTGGACGGCCAGCGGCGGGCGATGGGCGATGGGTCGTCAGCGCAGCGCGGCCAGCACGGCCTTGTTCTGCTCGGGCAGGCCGATGCTCACGCGCAGCCACTGCGGCAGGCCATAGGGCCCGAGCAGCGACACCTCGATGCCGGCGGCCAGCAGGCGCGCATGCACAGCCTGTGCGTCGCCGACCTGCACCATCAGGAAGTTGCCCGACGAAGGGATGTACGGCAGGCCCAGTTCGGTAAAACCCGCGGCGAGCTGGTCGCGGCCGGCGGTGTTCATTTCGTAGGTGCGCGCCAGGAATTCGGCGTCGCCCAATGCGGCCACGGCCGCGGCCTGGGCCGGCGTCGTCACGTTGAAGCGGGGGCGTTGCGCGTTCATGCGCGCCGTCAGCGCGGGCTGCGACACGCCGTAGCCGATGCGCAAACCCGCCAGGCCGAAGGCCTTGGAGAAAGTGCGCGCCACGATCAGGTTGGGCAGGCGCCGCACCCATTCGATGCTGTCGTAGCGCTGCGCGGGCGACAGGTACTCGGTGTAGGCCTCGTCGAGCAACACCGTCACGTGCGCGGGCACCGACTGCAGAAAAGCCAGCAGCGGCGCGGCATCGATGAAAGTGCCCGTGGGGTTGTTCGGGTTGGCGACGAACACCAGTTTGGTGTCGTCGCCGATGGCGGCGCGCATCGCATCGAGGTCGTGCCCGTACTCGCGCGATGGCACGACGGTGGCATGGGCATGGGCATGCGCCGTGGCCGCCGCATAGACGATGAAGCCGTACTGCGAATAGACGACGCCCTCGCCCGGCTTCAGGCTCACCTGCGCCGCGAGCTCCAGGATTTCGCTGGAGCCGCTGCCCAGCGTGAGCCATTCGGGCGGCACGTCGAGCCTGGCGGCCAGCGCGTTCTTCAGCGCGGTGCCATTGGCGTCGGGGTAGTTGCCCGCACCTTCGAGGGCGGAAGCCGCAGCGCGGCGAGCCGATTCGGGCATGCCGAGCGGGTTTTCGTTGGAAGCCAGGAGGATCATTGCTGCGAAGGTCGATTTATTATTTAAGAAGTTAAATATATCCGGCGTTGAAGGCCGCCCCATCAGTGCCTACCCTTTGAACGGAAAGCCGCATTCGCGCCGATTACCTTTATTTTTGTCATTGATAAATCCCGATTCCGGCTCTTACTGACCAACGAGGTATCGAATAAAGTTCATACCCATGGAACAACCTGGGGCAGTTCCCATCGGGGCCGACGTTGCCCGGGTTCTTCAGGCCTCTGCCCCGCATCCGCCATTCATTCCGGTTTTTTTGTATTTTTTGTATTGCGCTCTCAAGGAGAAAACATGACTGCCCGCACTTCCGCCCACGGACTCCAGATCGCGACCGAGCTCCATCGCTTCATCGAAGAAAAAGTCCTGCCCGCCAGCGGCGTGGCCAGCGACGTCTTCTGGAAGGGCTTCGACGCCATCGTCCATGACCTCGCGCCGAAGAACATCGCGCTGCTCGCCGAGCGCGACCGCCTGCAGGCCGAGCTCGACGCCTGGCACAAGAAGAACCCCGGCCCCATCGCCGACATGCCGGCCTACCGCGCCTTCCTCGAGAAAATCGGCTACCTGCTGCCGCAGCCCAAGGGCGCCAAGGCCACGACCGCGAACGTCGACTCCGAGCTCGCGCTGCAGGCCGGCCCGCAGCTGGTGGTGCCCATCCTGAATGCACGCTACGCACTGAACGCCGCCAACGCGCGCTGGGGCTCGCTGTACGACGCGCTGTACGGCACCGACGCCATTCCCGAAACCGGCGGCGCCGAAAAGGGCAAGGGCTACAACCCCGTGCGCGGCGCCAAGGTCATCGAGTTCGCGCGCAACGTGCTCGACCAGGCCGCGCCGCTCGCCAACGGCTCGCACAAGAACGCCACCGGCTACAGCGTGAAAGACGGCCAACTGGTCGTCGCATTGCAAAGCAGCAGCACCGGCCTGGCCGATGCCTCGCAGTTCATCGGCTACCAGGGCGATGCCTCGGCACCGTCTTCCGTGCTGCTGAAGCACAACGGCATTCACCTGGACATCCGCATCGACCGCGGCACCGCCATCGGCAAGAGCGATGCGGCCGGCGTGAGCGACCTGGTGCTCGAAGCCGCGCTCTCGACCATCCTCGACCTCGAAGACTCGGTGGCCGTGGTCGACGCGGCCGACAAGGTGGTCGCGTATTCGAACTGGCTCGGCATCGTCGAAGGCACGCTGACGGAAGAAGTCGCCAAGGGCGGCAAGACCTTCACGCGCGGCCTGAACGCCGACCGCGAATACACCGGTGCCAATGGCCAGCCCGTCAAGCTGCACGGCCGCTCGCTGATGTTCCTGCGCAATGTGGGCCACCTCATGACCAACCCCGCCGTGCTGTACACGGGCGGCAAGGAAATCCCCGAAGGCATCCTCGATGCCGTGGTCACGACCACCATCGCCACCATCGACCTGAAGCGCAAGGGCAACTCGCGCACCGGCAGCATCTACATCGTCAAGCCGAAGATGCACGGCCCGGCCGAAGTGGCCTTCGCGAGCGAGCTGTTCGGCCGCGTCGAGCAGCTGCTCGGCCTGCCCGCCAACACCGTCAAGCTGGGCATCATGGACGAAGAGCGCCGCACCAGCGTCAACCTGAAGGCCTGCATTGCCGAAGCCGCCGCGCGTGTGGCCTTCATCAACACCGGCTTCCTGGACCGCACCGGCGACGAGATGCACACCGCCATGCAGGGCGGCCCGATGATCCGCAAGGGCGACATGAAGTCCAGCGCGTGGATCGGCGCTTATGAAAAGAACAACGTGCTGGTCGGCCTGTCGTGCGGCCTGCGCGGCAAGGCGCAGATCGGCAAGGGCATGTGGGCCATGCCCGACCTGATGGCCGCCATGCTCGAACAGAAGATCGGCCACCCCAAGGCCGGCGCCAACACCGCCTGGGTGCCCTCGCCCACCGCCGCCACGCTGCACGCGCTGCACTATCACCAGGTGAGCGTGACCGCGGTGCAGCAGGAGCTGGAGAAGATCGACGCCGACGCCGAGCGCGACAACATCCTCAACGCGCTGCTGCAGGTGCCCATCGCGGCCGAAGCCAAGTGGACCGCCGAAGAGCGCCAGCAGGAAATCGACAACAACGTGCAGGGCATCCTGGGCTACGTGGTGCGCTGGATCGACCAGGGCGTGGGCTGCTCCAAGGTGCCCGACATCCACAACGTCGGCCTGATGGAAGACCGCGCCACGCTGCGCATCTCCAGCCAGCACATCGCCAACTGGCTGCTGCACGGCGTGGTGACCAAGGCGCAGGTCGACGAAACCTTCCAGCGCATGGCCAAGGTGGTCGACGAGCAGAACGCGGGCGATGCGCTGTACCAGCCCATGGCCGGCAACTTCACGACCTCGTCGGCCTACAAGGCGGCGCAGGACCTGGTGTTCAAGGGCATCGAGCAGCCGAGCGGCTACACCGAGCCGCTGCTGCACGCATGGCGCCTGAAGGTCAAGGGCGAAGCCTGATCCCTTGCTGCTTCGGCCCGGCACTCCGCCGGGCCTGAAGCGGGCGGCAAGGCATAAAACGAACGGCGCCGAAGGGCGCCGTTCTGCATGGAGGGCCGCATGAAAGGCCGCGTGCAATTAGCATTCATGCCGCTCTCCCTTTTCAGGCCTTTCCCTTTCAATGAACACGAACGCGGCACCGCCGCCCCCGGCGCGCGCCGGTGGTCCCCAGCCCCACACGCCCCCTCCTCCCCGCTGGTCGGCCTCGGTGGCCGCGATGCTGGTGGCGCTGGCCACGGCCTTCGCGCTGAGCCAGGCCTTTCGCACCGTCGGCGCCATGATGGCCACGCCGCTCACCCAGCACTTCGGCCTGACGCCGCAAGAGCTCGGCATGTGGGCCGGCACCTTTCACTTCATGTTCGGCATCATGCAGCTCGCGATGGGCGTGTCGATCGACATGTTCGGCGTGCGCCGCACCGTGCTGACCGCCTTTCCGCTGGCCGTGGCAGGGGCCGCGCTGTGCGCCGTGTCGTCGAGCTTCGGCATGCTGCTGCTGGGGCAGGCGCTGATCGGCGTCGGCTGCGCGCCGGCGTTCCTGGCCTGCACCGTGTTCATCGCGCGGCATTTCGATGCCTCGCGCTTCACTGCGATGTCGGGGCTGGTGATGAGCATGGCCGGCATGGGCATCCTGTTCACCGGCACGCCGCTGGCCCTGCTGATCGAGGCCTCGTCGTGGCGCGCCGGCTATGCGGTGCTGGCCGCGTTCGCCGTGCTTTCGTGGGGCGTCATCTTCTGGCGCGTGCGCGAACCCGTGCGCGCGGTGGATCTCGCGGACCCGCATGCCGCTGAACCTGCCGAGCGCCAGTCGCTGCGCAAGGCCGTGCGCGAACTGCTGCCGCTGTTCGCCATGCCGCACACGCTGGGGCTGGTGTGCTTTGCCTGCGTGTCGTATGCGGCCTTCATCACGCTGCGCGGCCTGTGGCTCGGCCCGGTGCTGCACGACCGCCACGGGCTCTCGCTCGTCGCCAGCGGCAACGTCGCGCTGGTGATGACCGTCACCGGCATGATCAGCCCGATGATGTTCGGCCGGATGGACCCCGGCGGTGCACGGCGCGCGCGCTGGATGATGGGCTGCGCGTCCGCCGGCGCGCTGATGTTCGGCCTGATGGCGCTCACGCATTCGCGGGCCATCGACATCGGCCTGCCGATTCTCTACGGCCTGCTCTCGGGCTACAGCGTGCTGCAGTACGCGTACACCAAGAACGCCTACCCCGCGGCCATGACCGGTCGCGCGATGGCGCTGATGAACATGGCGATGTTCCTCGGTGTCTCGCTGATGCAGTGGACGACCGGCGTGGCCGCGTCGTGGGCCGTGGCGCACGGCGTCGAGCCGTTTCGCGCGGTGTTTCTCACGGTGGCGGGCATGCTGGCGGTGGGGACGGTTGCGTTTCTTGTGCTGCCGCGCGCACCAACGCCGGCGCGCCCGACTAGCGCTTGATCGCCAGCATCAACACCCCACCCGCAATCATCGCCACGCCGGCCCACTCGCGGCCGGATGGCCGCTCGCCGAGGAACATCACGGCGAAGAGCACCACCAGCACCACGCTGAGCTTGTCCACCGGCGCGACCTGCGAGGCATTGCCCATCTTCAGCGCGCGGAAGTAGCAGACCCACGACGCGCCGGTCGCGAGCCCCGACAGCACGAGAAACAGCCAGGTGCGCGGGGACAGCGAAAAGGGGTCGGTCCATTTGCCGGTGGCCTTCACGAAGGCGGCGAGCACCACGAGGATGACCACGGTGCGCACCAGCGTCGCCATGTCGGAATCGACACCGGCCAGGCCCAGCTTGGCGAGGATGGCCGTCAAGGCGGCGAACACGGCCGACAGTGCGGCCCAGACGAACCAGTTGGATGCGGCAAACGCGTTCATGGTGCTTTTCCTTTGCGGTCGATGACGCGACCCTATCATCGCGCCGATGGACAACCCTCGCATTCACGACGCGCTCACGCGCTGCATCCACGCGATCAACCTCGACAACGCCTTCGGCTACCACCCGAGCGATGATCAGAAAGCACAGCTCGCCGCATTGGCGGTGGAAATCCAGCCGCTGATCGAGGCGCTCGCCGCCGAGCCCTATGCCGGCAAGGGCCTGGGTTGCGGCTACCTCGGCCACCGCGGTTATCGCACGCCCTGGGCCGACATGATGTACCGCTTGCGAGGCAACCGCGGCAGCAGCGGGCTGACCTGGAAGGACCGCGTCGAGGTGCTGTTCGACACGGCCGGCCTCGGCGCGCAAGAAATGCTGGCCTGGACGCTGCAGGTGGAAGACGACATCCTGCGCGACCACCTCCTGCTGCACATCGCGGCCGACCTTGCGTTGGAAGGCGAGATGGCGCGCGTCGAAGAAGAGATCACGCCGCGCCTGCGCCCCGACATGGCGTATCGCGCCGACCGCGTGTTGCTGATGGAATACGCACGGCGTGGCGACACCGACGGCTTTCTGCGCAAGCACAAGAAGGCCAGCCAGCGCCAGGAGCGGCACACGCTGGTCGATGCCCGCGAACTGCTGGTCGAGCAGGTGGCGGCGCGGCAAGGCATAGACGCCGCGCTGCGCCTGTGCGACGAAGCCAAGGGCTTCGGCGAAGGCTATCGCGCGATGGCGATGCGCAGCCATGCGGACACGGCCAGCGTGGAGTCCATGCGCGCGTGGATCGGCGCGCACCCGGCGTTGTTCGCTTCGGCACCGGGGCTGGAAGAAGAGCTGCTGGTGCGGGCCTATGCCAAGGGCCCGCGAGCGGAGGGTGTTGACGGCAACGACGCCTTCGACGAACTGCTCGCCAGGGTCGATGCGCTCGACAAGTCGCTGCGCGCGGGGGACGCCCGCCTGCGCGACGCGCTGCTGCTCGACCTCGGCATGGCCGCGGGACCGGGCCCGCGCCGCTTGCTGTGCCGCAAGAAGATCGGCAATGCGTCGATCAAGCGCGAGCTCGACAGCTAGACACGCGCAGCCTCAAGCCGCATCGCCAAGACGCGCCCGCACTTCGCGGCGGCTCAGCTGGCGCTTGGCAGCGGCGTAGACATCGTTGCGTCCGTAAAGGTCCTTGTGCGTGGACATGCCGATGGAGGGATGCCGGACAGCGCCGCTGCGCGCGACCACGCAGCGGCGCAACACGTCGTAGCGCTTCTCTTCCGGCTTCGTCGCATCCGCTCGTGGAGGGAAAGGCGCGAGCGTGACCTCGAACCAGCAGCCGTCGATGCGGTGCCATTGCGTGAACTCGTCGATGACGTGGCAGGCCGCGTGCGGCCTTTTGCCGTGCTGTTCGGCCCGATCCCGATCGCGTGCCTCCCGCGCCTCGCGCAGGCGCCGGTTGGGCAGCAGGATGCCGGTGACCGGATGCACGAACAGTTCGACATGCGGCGCTTCGTTCAGCGGCACGCGGCCACGGCTCATCCACCGCGAAACCACCAGCACCTCGCCGTCACGCATCACCGCGTCGCGCGCCACGAAGTCGTCGATGTGCACGAAGATGTGGGCCTGCACGGTGCTGCGGCGGTCGATGCCGCTGCACAGTTCCGCATGCACCTTGTCCCACGGCCGGTGCACCTGCTTGTGCAGCCAGCGCTTGAGCGGCGCGAGGTTTTCATTGAGCCACTTCGGATGGCCGTAGCCACGCTTCATGCCCAGGTGCGAACCCCGCTCCTTGCTGTTGCGCCAGGTGCGGCCGTCGCCTTGCACCCCGCCCCCTCGGCGCGGCCGCTCGACGATCACCTTGTCCATGTCGTCACGCATCGTCGCCCCCTCGTCCAAGGCTTCGCGCGGCCTTCTGCAAGGCCACCTTCTGCGCGCGCCGTTCGGCACGGTGCGTGCGCAGGTGCCGCCCTGCGCCCTGGCTGGCTTCGCCGCGCGCCATCGCGGCCACCACGGGGTTGCGCGGTACCGTTGCCGGCACCGAAAAATAAAAACGGCCCAGACGTTTCTCGTCGTCGCGGGCCTTTCGTTGAGCACTCATGTGCGCACACTCCACAAACAAAAAGGCCCCGGCGAATGGCTGCGCGGGGCCTTTGTCGATGGGCCTCGGCGGGTGCATGGATGCACATCCGGCCGGGGCGGTCGGTGTGCGGGTCAGGTGTTCAGGAAACGGTTCATTGGGTTGGTGTGTCGCCCGGGAGGTCGGTAGTCGCCAGGCGCGGTTGAAAAAGAAACTGTTGCTGAAAAACGAAGGGCGGATTCTGTAGCGCACGCAACCGATGCGCAAGCGCGGCGAGAAGGGCTGTGGCGCAAAGCCGACGTGATGCCCATGCGATATAGCCGCGTGAATCCAGTTGCATCCGCCCTCCGTATTGATCTCAAGCGCATTGCGCCTCCGCGCTGTTGGCGGTTTCCACAGACACCTCGAGAACCATTCTTTCTATTCAGGAGCCTTCAATGAAAAAACTCATGATTGCAGTCGGCGTTTCGGTCCTGCTCGGCGCTTGCGCGGGCGGCATGGGCATGAGCGGCAGTGGCAGCAGCGGCATGTCGTCGAACCCGATGGTCGGCGGCGCGGCCATGTACCCGACGAAGGACATCGTCGACAACGCGGTGAATTCGAAGGACCACACCACGCTGGTCGCGGCAGTGAAGGCCGCCGACCTGGTCGGCACGCTGAAGAGCCCCGGCCCGTTCACCGTGTTCGCGCCCACCAACGCGGCCTTTGCCGCGCTGCCGGCCGGCACGGTCGACACGCTGCTCAAGCCCGAGAACAAGGCCACGCTGACCAAGGTGCTGACGTACCACGTGGTGCCCGGCAAGATGGACGGCCCGGCCCTGATGAGCGCCATCAACGCGGGCGGCGGCAAGGCCGTGCTGAAGACCGCCAGCGGCGGCACGCTCACCGCGACGATGAGCGGCAGCAACGTGATGGTGACCGATGCCAAGGGCGGCACCGCAATGGTGACGATCGCCAACGTGTACCAGTCGAACGGCGTGATCCACGTCGTGAACAAGGTGCTGCTGCCGGGCTGATCGCCCGCCGATGCAGCGGACCTGCATCAGATCTTCAGGTTCGCTGCGCAGCCTCGGCTTCGTCGCGCAGCCACTGCGCGAAGTCCTGCGCGTCGCGGTTGCCCGCGGCGCGCCGGGACATCTCGATGAAGTAGCCGCGGTGCGATGCGGCGCCCTCGCCGAGCGGCGCCACGAGCCGGCCGTCGCGCAACAGTTCGCGCAGCAGCGGCAACCGCCCGATCACCACGCCCTGCCCCGCCACCGCCGCGGCCACCGCATCGGCGTACTGCGAGAAGCGCAGCGTGCTCTTCATGCGCAGGTCTTCCAGCCCCATCACCTTGAGCCACGGCTCCCAGTCGGTGGTCGGGGCCTCGCTGTGGTCCGGGTATTCGATGGTGAGCAGCGTGAGCCTGGAAAAGTCCGAGAGCTCCCGCAGCGACGCGGCGACCTGCGGCGCGCACAGCGGGATCACCGACTCCTCGAACAGCGCCGGCCCCACGCCGCGGCCGATGGGCGCGAAGCGCACCGCGAGGTCGAGGCGGCTCGCGTCCAGGTCGAGCACGTCGAGCGTGGCCGACACGCGCACGTCGACCTGCGGATGCGTGCCGGTGAAGCGCACCAGTTTCGGAATGAGCCAGAGCGATGCAAAGCCTGGCGTGGTGGTGATGGCCACCTGACGCGGCGCGGCGCTGGCGCGCACGCGCGCCGTGGCGTCGCGCAGCCGCTCCAGGCTGTCGGTGACCGCGCGTTGCAGCACGCCGCCGGCCTCGGTCAGCGCCAGTGCGCGGTGGCGGCGCTCGAACAACAGCACGCCCAGGCTGGCTTCGAGCTGCTGGATCTGCCGGCTGACGGCCGACTGCGTGAGGTGCAGCTCACCGGCCGCCAGGGTGAAGCTGAGCCGGCGCGCGGCGGCCTCGAAACTGCGCAGCAGTTCGAGCGGCGGGAGCTCGCCGCTCGGGATGCCAGGGGGTTTCGCATTCTCTACAGGCATGCAACGAGTTCCGAATGACCGCGTGTAAGCAGGGGATCGAATCACTATATTCATTCGTATCCCGAATGCAATGGAGCTTGCCATGAGCACACGACCCGCTACGTCTTCCCGCTTCCACGTCAGCCTGCCGACGCGCACCGTCTTCGCCGTGCCCGATGGGGCGGGCGTGGGCATCGAATGCCGAAGCGGCACCGTCTGGGTCACGCTGGACCGCGATCCGCGCGACATCGTGCTGGAAGCCGGCGACCGGTTCGACGGCACCGAGCACCGGCGCATCCTGGTGTCGGCGCTGACCTCGTCATGCATCACCGTGTCGGACGCGCAGCCCGCCGCCATGCCCCTGGCGCGCCCCGCCCGCGCCTGGTCGCCTTGGCGACTCCGGCCCCACGGGTTGTCCCCGGCTTGACCCGGGTGCCATCGGCATCGAACCTCGATGCCATGGACTCCCAAGCACCGATCCTCTACGAACTGTCCGACGGCATTGCGACGCTCACGCTGAACCTGCCGGCCAAGCTGAACCCGATCGCGCTCGGGTTGCAGGCCGCACTGAAGGAAACGCTGGAGCGCATCCGCGACGACCGCGCGGTGCGGGCCGTGATCCTGACCGGCGCCGGCAAGGCCTTCTGCGTGGGCGCCGACCTGAGCGCGATGGCGCCGGGCGAGGCCGGCAAATCGCTCGGCACGCAAGCGGCTGAAAACATGCAGGCGCTGAGCAACCCGCTGATCGAAACGCTGCGCACGCTGCCGATTCCGGTGGTCGCGGCCGTCAACGGACCGGCGGCCGGTGCGGGCGTGGGCCTGGCGCTCGCGGCCGACGTGACCATCGCGGCGCGCAGCGCCTACTTCTACCTGCCCTTCCTGCCCAAGCTGGGCATCGTGCCGGATCTGGGCTGCACCTGGGCCATTCCGCGCCGCGCCGGCAGGGCCCGCGCCATGGGCATGGCGCTGCTCGACGAGCGCGTGGGCGCCGGGCGTGCCGTGCAATGGGGCCTGATCTGGGCCTGCGTGGACGACGAGCAGTTGCTCGAAGAGGCCCGCCGGATCGCGCAGCGCCTCGCGAGCCTGCCGGCGCAGGCAGTGGTGGAGGCACGCGAAGCCTTCGAGGCGTCCGAGCGCCACACGCTGAAGGAGCAGCTGCACTACGAAAGCGAGCGCCAGCGCGACCTGATCGACCGCCCCAGTTTCCGCGAAGGCGTGAGCGCGTTCCTGCAGAAGCGGCCGCCGGTTTTCGAGAGCCGCTGAAGGGGGCTGAACGCGACGGATCGCGGCCCTGGCGCACGCTCAGTGCGGGCGCGCCTGGATCTCGTCGGCGCCGATCACTTCGGCCACCAGCACGGCCTCGGGGCCGTCCAGAAAGTATTCCGCTTCAAGCGGCGCGCGCAGCCGCAGGAACTTGTCTTCGCCGACCTGCATGGTGTGGCCGGCGCCCATCTCGGCGCCGCTGTCGATCAGGTAGCGCAGGACATTGCCGAACAGGTCGAAGTACCTGCTTCCTTCGTGGTGGCCTTCGGCCAGCACCGCGAAATCGGGGTGGCCGAAATGATGCGCGCCATAGGTGCGCATCCACACGCCCTGCACGCCCTCGACCTCGTACTTGACGAAGCCGCAGTACAGCGCGGGCAGGTCCAGGTGCCGCAGCAGTTCGATGCTGTCGCCTTCGTTGTCGGCATCGAACACGCCCGCGGGCAGCGAGGTCCGGGCCGATTCGTTCAGCACCGCCAGTGCACCGAGCCGTGCCAGCGCGCCTGCCACGGTGGCCAGCGCCACGTACTGTTCGAGCACCGAGGCCTCATAGCCCGCGTAGTAAAGAATGACGTGGCTGCGGTGCGCGCGAACCCGGGCCTTGAGCTCTTGCGGATAGTGCGCCGGCGCCACGCAGGCCTCGACCGATTCGCCAGGCATGGGTGCATCGAAGCCGACCATGCGGACCACGTGCTTCTTCCAGCCCGCCAGCGCAATGAAAGTGCCGGGCTCTTCCGAGATCTCGCAGCGCGCGTCGCCGGTGGAGGGGTGGTAGGCGCGCAATGCCTGCGCGAGCGCGGCGACGTCGATGCGAAGCGCATCGGCGAACACGACCGTCAGTGCTACGCCCTCTTCGCAGTCGGGGTTGGCCACCAATGCGCCGGTATCGCCCGGCTCGTCCTTGCGACCAAAGAAACGGGAAAAGATACTCACGCACGAACTCCTGAAATGGTGGTTTGGCTGCAATCGACTGGAACGAACTGTAATCGCGCTGAAATCGCGCGAGATGGGCCGGCCAGCCATTGGCCACCAGCCCGCGACTGCGCCAGAATGACCCTCCCGCGAAGAGTTTGCCGCCATGCGCCCTGGGCCGTCCCAAGGCAATGACCGTCGCGCACCAGCACGGAGAAATCACCCAATGAGCACAGCCATCCTCAACGCCTTCTACGCCCAGTCGGGCGGTGTCACCTCGGTCATCAACGCGTCGGCCTGCGGCGTGATCGAAACGGCCCGCAAGCACCCCGGCCGCATCGGCAAGCTCTATGCCGGGCGCAACGGCATCATCGGCGCGCTGACCGAGGAACTGATCGACACCGGCGCCGAATCGGCCGAGGCCATCGCGGCGCTGCGCAGCACGCCGTCGGGCGCGTTCGGCTCGTGCCGCTACAAGCTCAAGTCGCTCGAAAAGAACCGCCGCGAATACGAGCGGCTGATCGAGGTTTTCAAGGCGCACGGCATCGGCTACTTTTTCTACAACGGCGGCGGCGATTCGGCCGACACCTGCTTCAAGGTGAGCCAGCTGTCGCAGTCGCTGGGCTATCCGCTGCAGGCCATCCACGTGCCCAAGACCATCGACAACGACCTGCCGCTGACCGACTGCTGCCCCGGCTTCGGCTCGGTCGCGAAGTACGTGGCGGTGTCGACGCTCGAGGCCTCGTTCGACGTGCGCTCGATGGCGGCCACGTCGACCAAGGTGTTCGTGCTCGAAGTGATGGGGCGGCACGCGGGCTGGATCGCGGCGGCTGGCGGGCTGGCGGCGGACCATGGCATTCCGGTGGTGGTGCTGTTCCCCGAGATCGAATTCGACAAGCCGCGCTTCATCGCACGCGTCGACGAACTGGTGAAGCAGCACGGCTATTGCTCGGTGGTGGTGTCCGAGGGCTGCCACCACCCCGACGGCACCTTCCTGGCCGAGCAGGGCACGCGCGATGCCTTCGGCCATGCGCAACTGGGCGGCGCCGCGCCGGTGGTGGCGCAGATGATCAAGGACGCGCTGGGCCACAAGTTCCACTGGGCCGTGGCCGACTACCTCCAGCGCGCGGCCCGGCACATTGCCTCGGCCACCGACGTGAAGCAGGCCTACGAGCTGGGCCAGCGCGCGGTGGAGCTGGCGCTCGAAGGCCGCAACGCGGTCATGCCGACCATCGAGCGCACGTCCGACGTGCCGTACGCCTACCGCCTGGGCAGCGCGCCGCTCGAATCGGTGGCGAATGTCGAGAAGCCGATGCCGCGCGATTTCATCTCGGACGACGGCTACGGCATCACCGAAAAATGCAGGCGCTACCTGCTGCCGCTGATCGAGGGCGAAGACTACCCCGCGTACCGCAATGGCCTGCCGGTGTACGTGACGCTGCGGAACGTTGCGGTGCCGAAGAAGCTGCCGGCTTTCGAGATCGCGTGATGGCCACGACCACGGCGGTGATCATCGACGCCAGCCGCTGCCCGATGTGCGGCGAGCCGAACCGATGCGCCATGGAGACCGAGCGCGAGACGGGCCAGCCGCAGCCGCCCTGCTGGTGCATGCAGGCCGACTTCAGCAATGCGCCGCTGACGAACATTCCCGAAGCCATGCGAGGCATGGCCTGCATCTGTGCGCGCTGCGCGGCGGGCACGCCGTCCGCTCAGGACTGACCGGGGCCTTGCGACCGGGCTTGGAATTGGGATTGCGATGGCAATTCCGATTCCGACGGTGACTGCACCTGTCCGGGTGCAGGCTCTGCAAGCGCAGTTGCCGCCACGTCGCTTGACACCACCATCGTCGGCGCCGAACCGGGCCGCTGCCCGGTGATCACGCCATGGATGAACTGCAGCTTGCCCACCGCCGCGCGCGGCAGCACGAAGGGGTAGTAGTCGGGCTGCCCCATGCTGCGCGACAGCTCGTTGAGCACATTGGTCAGCAGCACCCAGCCGTTGATGAAGTCCAGGAATTTCGCGGCATCGGGATGCTCGGGCTGCCACAAATCGGCAGCGGTGAAGAGGTCGCTTGCCAGCTCGACGTTGGTGGCGTCGACACCGAAGCTCATGGCGGTGTCGGCCGTGTCGGCCATGTGCAGGTAGTGGGCCCAGGTCTCGGCCCAGTCTTCCCAGGGGTGCGTGCTGGCGTAGCTGCTGACGAAGCGGTCGGCCCAGTCGGGCGGCGGGCCTTGTTCGTAGTGCGTTTGCAATGCAGCCGCGTAGTCGGCGCGGTCGTCGCCGAAGAGCGCGCGAAAGTCGTCGATCCATGGCGTGGGCAGCACCAGCAGGTCCCAGTAGTAGTGGCCGATCTCGTGGCGGAAGTGGCCGAGCAGCGTGCGGTAGGGCTCGCGCATCTCGGCGCGGATGCGCTCCCGCACGGCGTCTTCGGCTTCCTCGGCGTTGAGGGTGATCACGCCGTGCTCGTGGCCCGTCATCACATGCGGGCCGCCCGGCATGTTGCTGAGAAAGTCGAAGGCCAGGCCGTGCACCGGGTCGGCATGGCGGCTCACCACCGGCAGGCCGAGCGCGAGCAGTTGCGAGATGAGCCGGCGCTTGGCCTGCTCGAGCTTGCGCCAGAGCTCGCCGTTGCTCTCCACCGAAAGATCGGGAATGGTGCGCGTGACGCTGCAGGCCAGGCAGTAGCCGGGCGCCAGGCCCTGCGTGTCGAGCGGAATGGTCTCGCCCTCGCGCGACGCCGGCACCATCCAGCTGCAGGCCGCGGGGGTCATGAGGTTGGCGCAGCGGCGGTAGGTCGGGCCGTGCGGATCGCCGAAGACGGTGAAGGTGTCGGGCAGCGCACCGCCGCCCACGGCCGGTGCCAGCGGCACGACGCCCAGGCGGTCGATGACGTAGCCCAGCGGCGTGTGGCAGGCCAGGCATTCGCTGTTGCGCAGGAACACGGGGCGCCCGCACTGGCAGCGGTAGGCGCGGCTGACGGTGGGCGCGGCGAGCTCGGTCGCGAGCGTGGGTGCGGGCATGGCCTCCGGTGCCATGGCGGCCGGGTCGCTGATGGAATCGTTCAAAAGGGAGTCCATGTTGTTGTCTTCTTTGGCTTGACGCGGAGGGGACAGCCGCTGCATTGTGCGACCGCCCGGCGCGCCCCTGCCCGCGCAAACACCGATATGCTTGTAGGACGACGGACCCCGAGCGGACCCCGAGACATTCCGCCGCCCCATGACCTCCCCACAGACACCCGAAGAAGCCGCGACCACGCCGGCCCCGCCCTCCATCGGCACGCTGCGCGAACGCTATGGCGAGCGCTACCGCTGGTACCTGCTGCTGTCGGTGATGGTCGGCACGATGGCCTCGATCATGTCGTCGACCATCGTCAACGTGGCCATCCCCGGCATGAGCCACCACTTCTCGCTCGGGCAGGAACGCGCGCAGTGGGTGAGCTCGGGCTTCATGGTGGCGATGACGGTGTCGATGCTCACCACGCCCTGGCTGCTGTCGCGCTACGGCTACCGGCGCACCTACGTCGGCACGATGGTGCTGCTGCTCGTCGGCGGCATCGTGGGCGGCCTGGCCAACAACTTCTCGCTGGTGCTGTTCGCGCGCGTGGCCGAAGGGCTGGCGGCGGGCGTGGTGCAGCCCATTCCGGCCATCATCATCCTGCGTGCCTTCGAGCCGCACGAGCAGGGGCGCGCGAGCGGCATCTTCGGCATGGGCGTGGTGCTGGCGCCGGCCATCGGGCCGAGCATCGGCGGCGTGCTGGTCGACCTGTTCGGCTGGCGCTCGATCTTCTTCATGGTCGTGCCGTTCTGCCTGGCCTCGCTGTGGCTGGCCTACAAGTTCGTGCCCAAGACGGCACCGGGCGGCGTGGCCGCGGTGCGCGGCAGCGGGCTCGACGCGCGCGGGCTGGCGCTGGGCACGGTGGGCACGCTGTGCCTGCTGAACGGGCTGGTCGAGCTGCGCGGCGACTCGCCATTGCAGGCCGGCCTGCTGCTGGCCGGCGCGCTGGCTTCGTTCGCCGTCTTCGTGTGGTGGCAGCGGCGGCTGGCGGCCTCGGGCGGCACGCCGCTGATGAACCTCGCGCTGTTCCAGTACCGGCAGTTCGCGATGGGCAGCGTGGTGGCGTTCATCTACGGCACGGCGCTGTTCGGCTCGACCTACCTGCTGCCGGTGTACATGCAGGTGGGGCTGCACCTGTCGGCCTCGCACGTGGGCACCATCCTGCTGCCGGCGGGCATCGTGCTGGCGGTGACCATCGCGGGGGTGGGCCGGCTGGCCGACAAGCATCCGACCTGGATTTTGGTGACCATCGGCCTGGTGCTGCTGGCCGCGTCGTTCGCGCTGATGATGCTGCTGCGGCTCGACAGCGCGCTGTGGCTGCTGGTGGCCTTCGCGATCATCGGGCGCATCGGGCTGGGCTTCATCCTGCCGTCGCTCAACCTGGGTTCGATGCGGCCGCTGGCCAAGCCGCTGATTCCGCAGGGCGCGAGCGCCATCAACTTCGTGCGCATGCTGGGTGGCGCGGCCGGCGTGAGCCTGTGCGCCATCGTGCTGGAGTGGCGGCTGGCGGCGCATGGCGATTCGCTGGCCAATCCGATGAGCAGCCCGGCGCGGCTGGCGGCCTTCGACGAGGTGTTCGCGATGCTGGCGGGGCTGTGCGCGCTGGCGGTCATCGCGGCCTGGCAACTGCGCGTGGGACGGCGCGAGGGCCCCAAGGAGCCGGCGCGCAACACGGGGTAAACCCCGGCGGTGGGAGGCGCCTCTTTCGCATTCAATTGTTATCAGTTGTATCTAGATCGCGAAACGGTTTTCCCCTCATGCATCGCAGAATTTTTCTTGCCGCCTCGGCTGCGGCCGTGGCCGGCCTCGGCCCTCTTTCGCCTGTTGCCTTTGCCGCCGAAAGTGGCGTGACCGACGGCGAGATCGTGCTCGGCCACACCGGCATCCTGAGCGGGCCGCTCGGGGCGCCCATCAAGGTAGTGATGGCCGGCGCCGGGCTGGCCTTCGATGCGGTCAATGCGCAAGGCGGGCTGTCGGGCCGCAAGATCAAGCTGGTCTCGCTCGACGACGAGCTGAAGCCCGAGAAGGCCGTTGCCAACTACGAAAAGCTGCTGGGCGAGCACCGCGCCTTCGCCTTCTTCGGCTGCGTGGGCTCGGGCACCACCGCCGCCGCTGCCAAGGTGCTGAGCCAGAGCGGCGCGCCCATGGTGGGCGGCTACGCGGTGTCCGATTCGGCACGCGACAAGGTCAATGGCTCGGGGTACTTCGTGCGTGCCACCTTCGCGCGCGAAGCACAGGCGCTGGTGCAGCACCTGACGACCATCGGTGTGTCGCGCATCGGCGTGGCCTACCTCGACAACCCCGGCGGCGCCGAGGTCGCCAAGCTGGTCGAAGCGGCGCTGACCTCGCTGAAGCTGCAGCCGGCGGCGGCCGTGGCCGTCAAGGGCGATGGATCGGGCAACGAAGCGGCCGGCAAGGCGCTGGCGGACAGCAAGGCGCAGGCCGTGATCATGTACCTGGGCGGCGGCATCGGCGGCGAGGTGATGAAGAGCGCATGGACCGCGGGCGGACGGCAGATGTTCTACGGCATGTCGATCGTGCCGGGCGACGTCACCGCGAAGCTGGTGGGCGACAAGACCAGCGGGCTGGCCATCTCGCAGATCGTTCCGTACCCGTGGAGCGAGGTCGATGCCGTGGCGCGCGACTACCGGCAACTGGCCGAGCGCGCCAAGGTGGACGTGGGCTACCTGAGCTACGAAGGCTATGTCAACGCGCTGGTGATGATCGAGGCGCTGCGCCGCACCGGCCGCGAGCTGACGCGCGCCAGGCTGCACGCCACGCTCAAGACCATGAAGCTGCGCGTGGGGAACATGGAGATCGACTTCACCGGGGCCAGCAACACGGGCTCGCGCTTCATCGAGATGGTGCGCGTGACGAAGGAAGGCAAGTTCCTGCGCTGAATTGCGGGAGCAACAAACGGCGCAACGCGAAGGTCGGACAAGCGGCACGGTCGGCCGGGCATCGCGGGTATCGCGCAAATCGCGGTCTAATCGCTGCCATGTGCCAATTGCTAGGGATGAACTGCAACACGCCGACCGACGTGACCTTCAGCTTCACGGGGTTCGCGCAACGCGGCGGCCGCACCGACCACCATGCGGACGGCTGGGGCATCGCGTTCTTCGAAGACCGCGGGCTGCGCCACTTCGTCGACCACCAGCCTGCGTGCGAGTCGCCGGTGGCGGAGCTCATCCGGCGCTACCCCATTCAAAGCCGCAACGTCATCGCGCACATCCGCAAGGCGACGCAGGGCGAGGTCAACCTGCAGAACTGCCACCCCTTCGTGCGCGAGCTGTGGGGCCGCTACTGGGTGTTTGCGCACAACGGCGACCTGAAGGATTTCCGTCCCAGGCTGCATGGCAACTTCCATCCCGTGGGCAACACCGACAGCGAGCACGCTTTCTGCTGGCTGATGCAGGAGCTGGCCAAGTCGCATGCGGGCGTGCCCAGCGTCGAAGAGCTCACGCTCACGCTTCGCGAGCTGGCACCGCAACTGGCGAGCCACGGCACCTTCAATTTCATGCTGTCCAACGGACAGGCACTGTGGGCGCATGCCTCGACCAACCTCTGGTACGTGGAGCGCCGCCATCCCTTCGTGACCGCGCAGCTGTCGGACGAAGACCTGGCCATCGACTTCGCGCAGCACACCACACCCACCGACCGCGTGGCCGTGGTGGTGACCGCGCCGCTGACCACGAACGAGACCTGGACGCCCTTTGCGCCGGGTGAATTGCACGTGTTCGTGGACGGTCAGCGATCCGCATAAACCGGGTTTCAATGAAACCTTTTGACTGACACATTTTTGCAACAGTGCAAGAAAGTATCAGTGACGGGGTTGCACAAGAGAATAATAACGGTTCTCATTTGCAGCCAACCGAACCGTCCATGCCCGCTCATTTCTTCCATTTGCGCCCGACCGCGGTCGCGTCGCTGCTCGCCCTCAATGCCCTGACGGCGATGGCCCAGGCGCCGGCCGCCGAGCCTGCGTCCAGCGGCACCCTGGCCACCGTCAACGTCGAAGCCAGCGCCGACGCATCGGCCGAAGGCCTGACCAAGCCCTACGCCGGCGGCCAGGTGGCGCGTGGCGGGCGGGTCGGCATCCTGGGCAACCAGGACATGATGAGCACGCCGTTCTCGAGCACCAACTACACGAACGAGCTGATCCAGGACCAGCAGGCCAAGAGCGTGGCCGACGTGCTGCTCAACGATCCGTCGGTGCGCCAGGCGCGCGGCTTCGGCAACTTCCAGGAGCTCTACGTGGTGCGCGGCTTCCCCGTGTACTCGGACGACGTTTCCTACAACGGCCTCTACGGCATGCTGCCGCGCCAGTACATCGCCTCCGAATTCTTCGAGCGCGTGGAAGTGTTCCGCGGCGCCAACACCTTCCTGAACGGCGCGGCCCCTGCCGGCAGCGGCATCGGCGGCGCGATCAACCTGCTGCCCAAGCGTGCGCCCAACGAGCCGCTCACGCGCGTCGGCTTCGGTGTGCAGACCGGCGGCCAGGGCTTCGTGAACCTCGACCTGGCACGCCGCTTCGGTCCCGACGACAGCCTGGGCGTTCGCGTGAATGCCGTGCGCCGCGAAGGCGGCACGGGCGTGACCAAAGAGAGCCAGCAGCTCAGCGCCTTTGCCGTCGGCCTCGACTGGCGCAACCGCAACGTGCGCCTGTCGGCCGACTTCGGCTACCAGGACTACGACCTGAAGGACGGCCGCCCCAGCCTCACGCCTTCTTCGACGCTGCCGATCCCGCGCGTGCCCGACGCCAAGAGCAACTTCGCGCAGCCCTGGACCTACTCGAAGGAAAAAGACAAGTTCGCCACCTTCCGCGGTGAAGTCGACATCACCGACAACATCACGGCCTGGGCCGCGGGCGGCGTGCGCCGCAGCAGCGAAGACAACGTGCTGTCGAACCCGACCCTCGTCGACGCGTTCGGCAACACCAGCAACACGCGCTTCAGCAACACCCGCAAGGACCGCATCGGCACCGCCGAGATCGGCGTGCGCGGCAACTTCGTCACCGGCCCGGTGAAGCACAGCGTGGTGGCCTCGGCGGCCACGTACAGCAACGACCGCGACAACGCCTACGCGATCTCGGCGGGCAGCGTGCGCAACAACATCTACGCGCCCTACGCATCGGCTTACCCGATCGCCAACGGCGCCTTCGTGGGCAACACGCTGGCCGACCCGCGCCTGACCGACAAGATCGACACCTCGAGCGTGGCCGTCGCCGACACCATGTCGTTCATGGAAGACCGCCTGCTGGTCACGCTCGGCGTGCGCCGCCAGACCATCGAGCAGACCAGCTTCGCCTACAACACGCTCAAGCAGACGAGCACCTACGACAAGAGCAAGACCACGCCGGTGGCCGGCGTCGTGTTCAAGATCACGCCGACCGTGTCGGCCTACGCCAACTACATCGAAGCCCTGGTCAAGGGCAATGTGGCACCCGGCACGGTGAACAACCGTCCGGTCACCAATGCCGGCGAGGTGTTCGCCCCGTACCAGGCCAAGCAGAAGGAAATCGGCGTCAAGTACGACGGCGGCACGCTCGGTGCCAGCGCCGCGTTCTTCACCACCGACCAGCCGACGTACTACTACCAGGGCCAGACCTACGGCCTGTACGGCAAGCAGCGCAACCAGGGCCTGGAGTTCTCGGTGTTCGGCCAACCGGTGAAGGGCCTGCGCCTGCTCGGCGGCCTGACGCTGCTCGACGCCAAGCAGAAGAACACGCAAGGCGGCGCCACCGACGGCCTCACCGCCATCGGCGTGGCCAAGCAACAGGCCAACCTCGGCGCCGAATGGGACGTGCCCGGCGTGCGCAACCTGTCGCTGAATGCGCGCTTGCTCTACACCTCCAAGCAGTACGCCAACGCGGCCAACACGCAACAGGTGCCGGGCTGGACCCGATTCGACATCGGCGCGCGCTACCTGGTCGACCTGGGCAACGGCCGCGCGCTCACGCTGCGCGCGCGCATCGACAACCTGTTCAACAAGTCGTACTGGGCTTCGGTGGGCGGCACGCAGGGCTCCAACTACCTGGTGATGGGCGCACCGCGCACGTTCGCAGTGAGCGGCACCATCGACTTCTGATGCGCGCCTTCGCGACCGCCGTTCACCGCTGGGCGGGGCTTGCGGTCGCGCTGTTTCTCATCGTCTCGGGCCTGACCGGCGCCGTCATTTCGTGGGACCACGAGATCGATGGCTGGCTCAACCGCAAGCTCTACGACACCACGTCGCGCGGCCCTTTCAAGGACCCGTTCGAGCTGGCCGCCGCGGTCGAGGCGCACGACCCGCGTGCGCGCGTGGCCTACCTTCCGCTCGGTTTCGAAGAAGGCCACGCGGCCGGCTACTTCGTGCAGCCGCGCACCGATCCGGCCACGGGCAAGCCCTTCAAGCTCGGCTACAACCAGGTGTTCGTCGATCCAGTTACGGCCGAAGTGCGCGGCCGCCGCGACTCGACCGCCGTCTCGCTCAAGCCCGAGACGTTGATGCCTTTTTTGCGCAAGCTGCACTACATGCTGCACGTGCCCGCCATGTGGGGCACCGACCGCATCGGCTGGTGGATCATGGGCACGGTGGCGCTGGTGTGGCTGCTCGACAGCTTCGTCGCGCTCTACCTCACGACGCCCCGGCGCCTGCGCAAGGCAGTGCACCCGGAGCACCGGCCCGCCGCCGTCTGGTGGCAACGCTGGAAGCCGGCCTGGACCGTGCGCTGGGCGGCCGGCGGCTACAAGCTCAACTTCGACCTGCACCGCGCGGGCGGCCTGTGGATCTGGGTGCTGATCATCGTCATCGCCTTCACTTCGTTCTCGCTGAACCTCTACAAGGAAGTGTTCCACCCGGTGCTCTCGCTGGTGTCGAAGACCACGCCAGGGCCATCGGCGCTGGTGCCGCGCGCGCCGCTGGGCACGCGCATCGAACCGCGCATCGGCTTCAGCGAGATCGTGGCCCAGGCCGATGCCGAAGCCCGACGCCGCGGCTGGACGACACCGCTGGGCGGTGTGTTCTACAACGCGCGCGGCGGCTTCTACAACATCTCGTTCTTCGACCACGCCACGCACGACGACAGCGATGGCATGGGCCTGTCGAACCTGTACCTCGACGGGCGCGACGGCCACATCATCGGCAGCAACCGGCCGTGGCACGGCACGGCCGCCGATGTGTTCGCGCAGTTGCAGTTGCCGCTGCACGGCGGACGCATCCTCGGGCTGCCGGGGCGCATCCTGATGTCGGCCATGGGGTTGATGGTGGCGATGCTGTCGGTCACGGGCATCGTCATCTGGGCCCGCAAGCTGCGGTCTCGCAGGCTGCAGGAGCGGCGCCAGCGCGAGGCCGGCGCGGCGCTTTCGTTCAGGTAGCGCGCAGGGTCTTTTCCAGCGCGTCGATGAACATGGCCGGCACATCGAAGCCGGTCTGCTCGGTGATCTCCTGGAAGCAGGTCGGGCTGGTCACGTTGATCTCGGTCACCGAATCGCCGATCACGTCGAGCCCGATCAGCAGCAGCCCACGCGGCGCAAGCACGCGGCCGATGGCCTCTGCGATTTCGCGGTTGCGCGCCGTGAGCGGCTGCGCCACGCCCTTGCCGCCGGCGGCAAGATTGCCGCGCACTTCGGTGCCTTGCGGAATGCGCGCCAGCACAAAAGGCGCCGGCTCGCCCGCGATGATCAGGATGCGCTTGTCGCCCTGCACCACCTCGGGCACGAAGCGCTGCACCATGATGGTCTCGGCGCCGTCCTTGTTGAGCGTCTCGACGATGGAGCCGAGGTTCAGCGCGTCCTGCTTGACGCGGAAGATGCCCATGCCGCCCATGCCGTCGAGCGGCTTCAGGATGATGTCGCCATGCTCGGCATGAAAGTCGCGCACGGCCTGCGCGCTGCGCGTGACCAGCGTGGGCGTGACGAACTGCGGAAACTCCATGATCGCGAGCTTCTCGGGGTGGTCGCGCAACGCACGCGGCGAATTGACCACCTGCGCGCCTTCGCGCTCGGCCTGCTGCAGCAGGTGCGTCGAGTAGATGTACTCGGCGTCGAACGGCGGGTCCTTGCGCATCAGCACGGCGTCGAAGTCTTTCAGCGCCTTCGACTCGGTGATGTCGACGGTGTACCAATCCTTGCTGTCTCCGGTCAGCGTGATCTGCTGCACCGTGGCCGAAACGAGGCCACCCGACTTCCACTGGATGTCCTGCGGCAGGCACGCCGCGATGCGGTGGCCGCGGCGCTGGGCCTCGCGCATCATCGAGAAGGTCGTGTCCTTGTAGATCTTGAAATGATCGAGCGGGTCGGCGACGAAGAGAATGTTTTTCATCAGGCGTTCTTTCTTCCGGCGCCGGGAGCGGCTGCCACTTGGGTGTCTGGCGCGATGTTGCCGGAAGCGGCGATGCCCTTGCCGGCCGGGGCCTTTTCCGCGGAGGAGGCAGCAACAGGTGCGCGGCCGATCTGCTGCACGGCGAGCGCCAGGGCGCCGGCCACCACGCCCCAGAACGTCGAGCCGATGCCCACCAGCGTGACACCGGACAAGGTGACCAGGAAGGTGATCAGCGCCGCCTCGCGGTGCGGCTCGTCGCGCACGGCGGCGGCCAGTCCGCCGCCGATGGTGCCCAGCAACGCAAGCCCCGCGATGGCCGCGACCAGTTCCTTGGGAAACGCCGTGAGCAGGCCCGTGACGGCGGCGCCGAACAGCCCGATCACCACGTAGATGGCGCCGCAGCTCACGGCCGCCGTGTAGCGCCGCGCCGGGTCTTCATGCGCCTCGCGGCCCATGCAGATGGCGGCCGTGATGGCGCTCAGGTTCAGCGCAAAGGCGCCGAAGGGCGCGAGCACCAGCGTCGCCAGGCCGCTGATGGTGATGAGCTTGCTGACCGGCAGGTCGCCGTACCCCGATGCACGAATGGCCGCCACGCCCGGCAGGTTCTGCGAGGCCATGGTCACGACGAACAGCGGCAGCGACAGGCTGACGATGGCCTGCCACGTGAAGACCGGCACCGTGAACACCGGCCAGGTGAGCGTGAAATGCACCGACGACCACGCCAGCTGGCCGCGCGCCGCCACGAAGACGATGGCCACGAGCAGGGTCAGCGGCACCGCGTAGCGCGGCAGCAAACGCTTGGCGACGAGGTAGGTGCCCAGCATCAGCAGCACCAGCGGCAGCGCGGTTTGCGCCGCGATGAAGGCCGACAGGCCGAAGCGCGCGAGCACGCCGGCCAGCAGCGCGGAAGCGATCGCCATCGGGATCTTGTTCATTACCCGCTCGAACCAGCCGGTGGCGCCGGCGAGCACGATCAGCACCGCGCAGACAATGAAGGCGCCCACCGCCTCGCCCATGCCGTAGCCCATGCCGGCAACGGCCAGCACCGCCGCGCCGGGCGTGCTCCAGGCAATCATCACGGGCTTCTTCCACCAGAGCGAGGGCAGCGCCGAGGCCAGCCCCATGCCGATGCCCAGCGCCCACATCCACGAAGCCGCCATCTCCGGCGTGGCGCCGAAGGCCTGCGCGGCCTGGAAGACGATGGCCACCGAACTCGTGAAACCCACGAGCACGGCGACAAAACCCGCGGTGAAAGCCGAGAGGCTCAGGTCTTTGAAGAACGACATCGGGCGATTGTGCCGCCGACTTCAGATCTCGATCTTCGAGCCCAGTTCGACCACCGCGTTGTTGGGCAGGCCCAGGAACGCCGCCGCGCCGCTGGCGTTGTGGTGCATCTGCGCGAACAGCTTCTCGCGCCATGGGGCCATGCCGCTGCCCAGCGTGGGAATGACGACGTCGCGCGACAGGAAGTAGCTGGTCGTCATGGGCTCGAGCTGGCAGCCGCGCAGGCGCGCGTTGTCGAGCGCGCGCGGCAGGTCGATGTCGTTCTTGAAGCCGTAGTGCACGATCACCTGCCAGCAGTGGTGGCCCAGCGCCTCGATCTCGATGCGCTTGTCCATCGGGATCCAGGGCACCTCGTGGTTGCGCACGGTGACGAACATGTTCTGCTCGTGCAGCACCTTGTTGTGCTTGAGGTTGTGCAGCAGCGCGTTGGGCACCGTACCGGGCTCGGCCGTGAGAAACACCGCCGTGCCGTCGACGCGCGCCGGCGGGCTCACGAACACCGAATCGAGAAAGGCCTTGAGGTCGATCGCGTCGGCGTGCTGCGCCTCGCCCATCAGCCGGCGTCCTTCCTTCCAGGTGATCATCAGCGTGAACACGAAGCCGCCGATCAGCAGCGGGAACCAGCCGCCTTCGAACAGCTTGAGCAGGTTCGACGCGAAGAACAGGAAGTCGACCACGAAGAACACCGCGGTCGATGCGATGCACAGCGCCAGCGGCAGCTTCCACGCGTACCGGACCACGAAGAAGGTCAGGATGGTGGTGATCAGCATGTCGGTGGTCACCGCGATGCCGTAGGCCGCGGCCAGGCTGCTCGAGGTGCGGAACATCACCACCGCCAGCACGATGGCCACGAACAGGCCCCAGTTGACCAGCGGAATGTAGATCTGCCCCGCGGTGCGCACGCTGGTGTGCTCGATGTTCAGGCGCGGCAGGTAGCCCAGCTGGATGACCTGGCGCGTGACGCTGAAGGCGCCGGTAATGAGCGCCTGCGACGCGATCACCGTGGACAGCGTGGCCAACAGCACCAGCGGAATGAGCGCCCACTCGGGCGCCATCATGAAGAAGGGGTTCTTCACGGCCTCGGGGTTCTCCAGCAGCAGCGCACCCTGGCCCAGGTAGTTGAGCGTCAGCGCCGGCATGACGACCGAAAACCACGCGATGCGGATCGGCTGCTTGCCGAAATGCCCCAGGTCGGCATACAGCGCTTCGGCACCGGTCACGCACAGCACCATGGCGCCGAGCAGGATGAAGCTGGTTCCCGGATTGCTCCAGATGAACTTCAGCGCGTACCAGGGGTTCAGCGCCTTGATGATTTCAGGGTGGTGCAGGATCTGCCACACGCCCAGCACCGCAATGGCGGCGAACCATGCCAGCGTGATCGGCCCGAAGAACCTGCCGATGCCCGCCGTGCCGCGCTTTTGCACCGCGAACAGGCAGAACAGCACGACCAGGGTGATGGGAATCACGTAATGCTTGAAGTGCGGCGACACCACCTCCAGGCCCTCGACCGCCGACAGCACCGAGATGGCCGGCGTGATGACCCCGTCGCCATAGAACAGCGAGGTGCCGAAGATGCCGATGGCCAGCAGCACGCCGCGCAGGCGAGGCTTGTCGGCCACCGCCCGGGAGGCCAGCGCCAGCATGGCGACGAGGCCACCCTCGCCTTCGTTGTCGGCCCGCAGCACCAGCACCACGTACTTGATGGAGACGATGACGGTGAGCGTCCAGAAGAACATCGAGAGGATGCCGTAGACGTTTTCGACCGTGAACGGCACGTGGCCGTGGCCGAACACTTCCTTGACCGCATACAGCACGCTGGTGCCGATGTCGCCATAGACAACGCCGATGGCGCCGACGATCAGGCCGGCTGAGATTGATTTGGGGGCTGACACGAGGTCGATGGGAAAAGGGCAGGCTGCTAGATCGACGCGTCAGACACGCCGGGGACCCATGACGACGGATATCCGTGTGCCACGCATCCCCTCCGCCCTTTTGTTTCCGTTTGATGTGGGGCCGCTATTTTGCCGTTGCGCGCCGCCGCCGCAACCCGCCCCCACGATCATTCGTAGATTTCAGCGTCCGGATCGGTGGCTTCCATCTCGTAACTGGCAGCCACCATGGCCAGCCGGCCGACCACGCCGTACATGTAGAAGCGGTTCGGGGCGCTCGCGCCGGGCTTGGCGCCGGGCTGGGGCAGATGCGCACTTTCGGAAAAAGCCAAGGGCACGAAGCTGGCACCCGGCAGCTTGAGGTTTTCGTCGGCCGCCTGCTCGGCGTGCACCCGGTAGAAGCCGCCGACCACATAGCGGTCCATCATGTAGACCACCGGCTCGGCCACGCCGTTGTGCACGCGCTCGTTGGTGAGCACGCCTTCCTGGACGATCAGTTCGGTGGGCTCGCGCAGGTCGCGGCCGGCGCTGGTCTTGGCGGCCGAAGACGTATTGGTGCGCGACTTGCCGATCAGCGCTTCCACATCCTTGGCGTCGCGCACGGTCACCACGCCCGGGCTGCCGCTGCCGCTGTGGCCGCCCTTGACGACCACGAACGGCTTCTCGTTGATGCCGTATTCCTTGTACTTGCGGCGCACCTTGGTCAGCACCGCGTCGACGTGGCTGGTCAGCACGTCGATGCCGCGGCCCTCGGCCACGTCGACGCCTTCGGCGCGCGCGTAGATCGGGTTGATGAGCCAGGGGTCGATGCCCAGCAGCTTGCCGAAGCGCTTGGACAGCTCTTCATAGCTGTGCAGGTGGTTGCTCTTGCGGCGCACTGACCAGCCCGCATGCAGCGGCGGCAGCAGGTACTGCTCGTGGAGGTCTTCGAGGATGCCGGGCGTTCCCGCGGAAAGCTCGTTGTTAAGCAGAATTGTGCAGGGATCGAAGTTCTTCAGGCCCAGGCGGCGCTTGCTGCGCACCACCGGCTCCAGGGTCACGGTGTCGCCGTTGGGCAACTCGATCTTCTTGGGCGACTTGATGGCCGGATCGATCGAGCCGATGCGCACATTGAGCCCCGCCATGTGGAAGATGCGCACCAGTTGCGCGACGTTGGCGAGATAAAAGGTGTTTTTGGAGTGATTTTCCGGAATGACGAGCAGGTTGCGCGCCTCCGGGCAGATCTTCTCGATGGCCGCCTGCGCGGCCTGCACCGCCAGCGGCAGCATCTCTTTGGTGAGGTTGTTCCAGCCGCCCGGAAACAGGTTGGTGTCCACCGGAGCCAGCTTGAAGCCCGCGTTGCGGATGTCGACGGCGCTGTAGAACGGCGGCGTGTGCTCCATCCATTCGAGCCGGAACCAGCGTTCGATGGCGGGCATCGAGTCGAGTACCCGCTGCTCCAGTTCGTTGATCGGGCCGGTCAGGGCTGTGACGAGATGCGGAACCATGCGGCGGCCTTATTGGATTTGTACTTAAAGGTGGAGCGGAATTGTAGGATTTGGGGATGGCCGCCCCAATGACAAGACCGCGGGAGCGGCGCGCATCAGGTCCGCACTTCGCCTTGGCCGAGCACCACGTACTTGAGCGAGGTCAGCCCTTCGATGCCGACCGGGCCACGGGCGTGGAACTTGTCGGTGCTGATGCCGATTTCGGCGCCCAGGCCGAACTCGAAACCATCCGCGAAGCGGGTGCTCGCATTGACCATGACGCTGGCCGAGTCGACCTCGCGCAGGAAGCGCTGTGCATGCACGTGGTCGCGCGTGACGATGGCGTCGGTGTGGTGGCTCGAATAGCGGTTGATGTGCGCGATGGCTTCGTCCACGCCGGCCACCACCTTGATGCTGATGACCGCGGCGAGGTATTCCTCGGACCAGTCGGACTCGACGGCATCGACCACCCGGGCCTTCGCATCGAGCGCGCCGTCGGCCCGCAGGATGGCGGCGGCCGCCGGATCGCAGCGCATCTCCACGCCCTTGGCCGCGAAGATGGCGGCAATCTCGGGCAAGAAGTCTTCGGCAACCGCGGCCGACACCAGCAGGCCTTCGGCGGCATTGCAGGGGCTGTACTTCTGGGTCTTGGCGTTGTCGACGATGCGCAGCGCCATGTCGAACTCGGCCGTGTCGTCCACGTACACGTGGCAGTTGCCGTCCAGGTGCTTGATGACAGGCACCTTGGCATCGCGGCTGATGCGCTCGATCAGGCCCTTGCCGCCGCGCGGAATGATCACGTCGACGAATTCGGGCATGGCGATGAGCTGGCCCACGGCCTCGCGGTCGGTGGTCTGCACCAGTTGCACCGCCTCGACCGGCAGGCCGGCTTCGGCCAGCGCCTCGGACACCAGCAGCGCCAGCGCCTTGTTCGATTCGATGGCTTCCGAGCCGCCACGCAGGATGGCGGCGTTGCCGCTCTTGATCGCCAGGCTGGCCGCCTCGATGGTCACGTTCGGGCGGCTCTCGTAGATCATGCCGAAGACGCCGATCGGCACGCGCATCTGGCCCACGCGAATGCCGCTGGGCTGCTGCTTCATGCCGATGATTTCGCCGATCACGTCGGCCATGCCGGCCAGCTGCTCGCAGCCCAGGGCGACGGTTTCGATGACCTTCGGCGTGAGCTTGAGCCGATCGACCATCGGCGCCGAAAGGCCGGCGGCCGTGGCGCGCGCCAGGTCTTTCTGGTTGGCGGCGTCCAGCACCGGACCGGCTTCGCGCAGGCGCCGCGCAAGCGCCTTCAATGCTCTGTTTTTGGTAGCTGCATCCGCACGGGCCATGAGGAATGCAGCGGTTTTGGCTTGCAGGCCGAGAGCCTGCATGTGCTCGCTGACGTTGAACGCATTCATGTCGGCATTTTCCCACGCGGAACTTCGGCCCGGCCAACGCGGGCCTTTTGGCGCCTCAAGCCATCAAGAAAGGGTCAGGCGCGGCGTGCGGCGGCCGGCGCGCTGCTGCAGGCGCGGCACAGCATGAGCGCCAGCCGTTGCAAGGCCTGCCAGCCGCTGGCGGGCCAGTCGGGCTGCTTCAGCCCCTTGCAGATGCCGTCCACCAGGTGGGCGGCGCGCAGCAGGCGGGTGAGCATGCGGTCGTCCAGGCGCGGCAGCACGCGCTCGAAGGCGCGCTCGCGCGGGCCCCAGATGCGGTTCTCGCGCAGTGCCATGGGCAGCGGACGGCCGGAAGCCATGGCGTCTTTCACGCGCTTCAGGGCGCGAATGTCTTCGGCAATCGTGTAGTGCACCAGCACTTCGGCTTCGCCTTCGGCCTGCAGGCCGTCGAGCATGCGCGCCACGCGCTGCGGATTGCCGGCCAGCACGGCTTCGGACAGCTTGAAGACGTCGTAACGCGCCACGTTGTTGACCGCGCCCTCGACCTGCTCCCAGCTGAGCTCACCGGCGGGATGCAGCAGCGCGAGCTTCTGGATTTCCTGGTGCGCGGCCAGCAGGTTGCCTTCGACGCGGTCGGCAAAAAACTGCAGCGTGCGCTGGCCTTCGTCGCCGGGCATCACGCGCTGGTTCTGCAGCCCGAGGCGCTGCGCGATCCATTGCGGCAGCGCGGCACGCTCGATGGGATCGACCTGGATGCTCACGCCGTTGTTCTCGAGCGCCGAGAACCAGGCGCCGGTGCGCGTGGCTTTGTCCAGGCGCGGCAGCATCACCAGCGTGAGCGTGCTGTCGTTGCCGGGCGCACCCTCGGCCAGTTGCTGCAGGGCGGTGCTGCCATCCTTGCCGGGCTTGCCCGAGGGGATGCGGATCTCGACGATCTGCTTGTCGGCGAACAGCGAAAGCGAACCGCCGGCGGCCAGCACCGCGCTCCAGTCGAAATGCGCGCCGGCCACGGTGTACGAGCTGCGCTCGGTGTAGCCCTGCGTGCGCGCGGCGGCGCGAATGGCATCGGCCGCTTCCTGCGCGAGCAGGGGCTCGTCGCCGTGGATCGTGTAGAGCGGCTTCAGGCCCTTCTGTAGGTGGGCACCGAGTTGGGCGCTGGCAAGTTGCATGGAGAGTTGAATCGAATCGCGAGGGCCGTGGCCTAGAGTTCTTTCACGGCGGCCAGACGGCGCATCAGCTGCTGCGCAATGTCGGACTGCATGTCGCGGAACAGCAGGTCGGCCTCGCCTTCCTTGGCCAGCGCACTGGTTTCGTTGTAGCTCAGGTCGCGCGTCTGCGAGACCTCGGTGGCCGGAAGCAGGTCCTTGCCGCCCGGCGTGCGCAGCCGGAAGCGAATGCTCAGGCGCAATTGCAGCTCGCGCAGCAGGCCCTGGGAATTGGTCGAGATGACCAGGCGTTCGCGGTTTTCGGCGAGGATTTCGAGCACCGCGTCAGCCGTCTTGGACTCATCGGAAGGCACCAGCGTCACGGTGCCCGTGGCCCGCAGTTCGCGGCGCAGCTGGTTGATCATTGCCGTGTTGTTCGCCGTCTCCGTGCTGCCCGCTATCGACAGCGTCTTGAACGCGAAGACCGGCGGCTTGCGCAGCTCGAAGCCGCAGCCGGCCAGCCCCAAAGAGGCGCCGGCGGCCGTGAGCCCGATGAGAAAGCCGCGGCGCGGCAGCGAGACATTGCGTGTGTTCATGCTTCTATCGTTCAAAGGACCACGTTGACCAGGCGGCCGGGAACCACGATCACGCGCTTGGGCGGCGCGCCTTCGGCGAAATTGACGAAGTCGTCGCAGGCCAGCGCCAGCTTCTCGATCTCGTCCTTGGAAGCGCCGGCGGGCACCAGCAGCTTGCCGCGCAGCTTGCCGTTGACCTGCAGCATCAGCTCGATCTCGTCCTGCTCAAGCGCGGCAACGTCGACCGTCGGCCAGGCTGCATCGAGCAGGCCGCCGAGCGTCTTGTCGTAGCCGAGCTCGTTCCAGAGCTGTTGCGCGATGTGCGGCGTGGCGGGGTACAGGCAGCGCAGCAGGATGCCGAAGCCCTCGCGCACCGCGGCCGCGTCGCCCGTGCTGCCGTCGGGCTTGAAGCCTTCGAGCGCATTGAGCAGCTTCATCGCGCCCGACACCACCGTGTTGTATTGCATGCGCTGGTAGTCGTAGTCGACCTGGCGCAGCACCGTGTGCACTTCGCGGCGCAGCGCCTGGGCGCCCTTGCCGAAGGCCTGGCCGGCCAGGGCGACGGGAGCCACGTCCGCCTGCGCGGCGCCGAAGTTCCAGACGCGGCGCAGGAAGCGGTAGCTGCCTTCCACGGCCGCGTCGTTCCACTCGAGCGTGGCTTCGGGCGGCGCGGTGAACATGGTGTACAGGCGCGCGGTGTCGGCGCCGTACTTCTCGATCAGGTCCTGCGGGTCGACGCCGTTGCGTTCGGTCTTGCCCATCTTGCCGACGCCGCCGTATTCCAGCTTCGTCCCGTCGGCCAGGGTGCCGCCGATGATGCGGCCCTGCTCATCGAGCACCGGCGTGACATCCGAAGGCGGGAAGTAGTTCTTGCCGCCCTTCTCGCCACGGTTGTAGAAGATGTGGTTGAGCACCATGCCCTGCGTCAGCAGCTTGCTGAAGGGCTCGTCGGCCTTCACCAGGCCGAGGTCGCGCATCACCTTGGTCCAGAAGCGCGCGTACAGCAAGTGAAGAATCGCGTGCTCGATGCCGCCGATGTACTGGTCCATCGGCATCCAGTAGTCGGCGCCGCCGGCCACCATGGCTTCGTCGTTCTTCGGATCGCAATAGCGCATGAAGTACCACGACGAATCCACGAACGTGTCCATGGTGTCGGTCTCGCGCCGCGCGGCCTTGCCGCAGACGGGGCACACCACGCCGGCGTGGAAGCCTTCGTGCTTGTTCAGCGGATTGCCGGAACCGTCGGGCACGCAGTCGGTCGGCAGCACCACCGGCAGGTCTTTCTCGGGCACCGGCACCGCGCCGTGTTCATCGCAATGGATGATCGGGATCGGCGTGCCCCAGTAGCGCTGGCGGCTCACGCCCCAGTCGCGCAGGCGCCAGGTGGTCTGCAGTTCGCCCAGGTCCTTCTGGCCCAGCGCATGCGCCACGGCGGCCACGGCCTCCTTGTAGCCCATGCCGCTGAAGTTGTCGGAATTGATGGTCACGCCGCGCTGTTTGTCGCCGTACCAGTCCTGCCACTTGTGATAGTCGAAGTGCGGCTCGTCGTCGACCAGCACCACCTGGATGATCTCGATGCCGTACTTGTTGGCGAAGGCGAAGTCGCGCTCGTCGTGCGCGGGCACGCCCATCACGGCACCGTCGCCGTAGCCGATGAGCACGTAGTTGCCCACCCACACCGGCACCTGCTCCTCGGTGATCGGGTGCTTGACGGTCAGGCCCGTGGGCACGCCCTTCTTCTCTTGTGTGGCGAGCTCGGCTTCAGTCGTGCCGCCGTTCTTGCATTCCTCGATGAAGGCCGCGACCTTCGGATCGAGCGTGGCGGCATGCGCGGCCAGCGGATGTTCCGGCGCCACGGCGCAGAAGGTCACGCCCATGATGGTGTCGGCACGCGTCGTGAAAACGTACATGCGGCCGTCCTGGATGAGCTTGCCGCTCGCATCCCTGATGTCGTGCGTGAAGGCGAAGCGCAGGCCTTCGCTCTTGCCGATCCAGTTTTCCTGCATCAGCTTGACGCGCTCGGGCCAGCCCGGCAGCTTGTGCTGCGTGTGTTCGAGCAGTTCCTCGGCGTAGTCGCTGATCTTCAGGTAGTAGCCGGGGATCTCGCGGCGCTCGACCGTGGCGCCGGTGCGCCAGCCCTTGCCGTCGATCACCTGCTCGTTGGCCAGCACGGTCTGGTCGACCGGGTCCCAGTTGACGACCTGGGTCTTGCGGTAGGCAATGCCCTTTTCGAGCATCTTCAGGAACAGCCACTGGTTCCACTTGTAGTAGCTCGGATCGCAGGTGGCGATCTCGCGGCTCCAGTCGATGGCCAGGCCCATGGCCTGGAGCTGGCCCTTCATGTAGGCGATGTTCTCGTAGGTCCACTTGGCCGGCGGCACGCCGTTCTTGAGCGCCGCGTTCTCGGCCGGCAGGCCGAAGGCGTCCCAGCCCATGGGCATGAGCACGTTGTAGCCGCTCATGCGCAGGTAGCGCGTGAGCATGTCGTTGATGGTGTAGTTGCGCACGTGGCCCATGTGCAGCTTGCCGCTGGGATACGGCAGCATCGAGCAGGCGTAGTACTTCTTGCGGCTCGCGTCTTCGGTGACGCGGTAGGCATCGGCGGCGCTCCATTGCGCCTGGGCAGCGGACTCGACGTCGCTGGGTTTGTAGCTGGGGTTCATGTCGGCTCGGCAAGAGCCCGGCGCGGGGCGCACCGGGGAAGGCGGATTATCGCTTTCAGGCGAGTGTCCGGCCGCCAGACTCTAGACTTGGGGCACGTAACCTGCGTGTTGCTCGGGTAACGCCTGCCCTCCGGCATGTTTTCGCACCCCCTGGATCACCATGAAACTGCGCCTGAAACACCTTGTACTGGGCCTTGCGGCCACTGTCGGCCTTGCCGCCACGCCCCTGTGGGCCCAGCAGAACGACAAGCCCTTGCGCATCGTCGTGCCTTTTGCCTCCGGTGGCGCGCAGGACGTGATCGCCCGCTACCTGGGCGCCAAGCTCACCGACAAGCTGGGTGCGCCGGTGATCATCGACAACAAGGCCGGCGCGGGCGGCATCGTGGCCGCCGACGCTGTGGCCAAGGCGACCGACGGGGCCACCGTGCTGTTGGCCACGGGCGGCGCCATCACCATCGCGCCGCATTTGCAGGCCAAGCTGCCTTACGACCCGGTGCACGACCTGGTGCCCGTGGCCCTGGTCGGCGACACGCCCATGACGCTGTCGGTACGCACCGAAAGTCCCTACAAAACACTGGCCGACGTGCTGCGCGACGCCAAGGCCAAGCCGGGGCAGGTTACCTACGCCTCCACGGGCAATGGCACGGTGTCGCACCTGACGGGTGCGCTGCTGGCCCAGGCCGGCGGCGTGAACCTGCTGCACGTGCCCTACCGCGGCGCCGCGCCGGCGCTGACCGACCTGCTCGGCGGGCAGGTGGCACTGATCGTCACCAGCGTGGCCTCGATCGAGCCGATGGTCGTCAGCGGCAAGGCGCGCGTGCTCGGCACCTTCTCCCGCGTGGCGCTGCCCAGCATGGGCTCGGCCCCGACCGTCGGCGACGCGACCGGCCTGCCGGGCATGGAAGTGCCGGTCTGGGTCGGCGTGATGGCGCCCGCGCGCATGCCGGCCGCCAGCGTCGAAAAGCTCTCCGCCGCGCTGGTCGAGGTCTGCAACCTGCCGGAAACGAAGCAGCGGTTCGCACAACTGGGCGCGGTCAATACCTGCGGCAACGCGGCGGCGCTGGGCAAGGTGATTTCGGAAGACAGCCAGCGTTGGGCCAAGGTGATCAAGCAAGGTGCCATCAAAGTTGACTGAGACCACGACAAAGATTCAACGGGTCGGCATCGCGGGCACCGGCGCCATTGCGCTGGCCAGCGCGGCCTGGCTGCGCCACGCGGGCCACGCCGTCACGCTCTGGTCGCCGGGCGGCCAGGGCGCCGAGGCCCTGCGCACGCAGGCGCTGGAGGCCAGCGGCGTGCAGCCGTGCAGCGTGACGGTCGACGTGGCCGACGACGCCGGGCAGCTGTGCCACGCCTCCGACGTGCTGCTGCTCGCCCTGCCCGTCAACGGCCATCGGCCTGTGATGGATGCGCTGCTGCCGTTCCTGCGCGACGGGCAGGCCGTCATCGTGAGTTCGATGGCATCGCTTTCGTCGCTCTACCTCTTCGAAAATGCCCGCAACGCCGGCAAACGGCTGACCGTCGTCAGTTTCGGCACGACCGTGCTCACGGCGCGCCGCGAATCCGGCACACAGGTCAAGGTCATGACACGGCGCAAGGCCGTCGGGGTGTCGGCCCTGCCGGGCGCGCAGATGGCGGAGGCCGTGGCGCTGTGCACCTCGCTCTTCGGCGATGGCTTCTACCCGCAGGGCAGCGCGCTCGCCAGCGCCCTGGCCAACGTCAACCCGCAATCGCACGGCCCGCTCGCGGTATTCAACTGGACGCGCATCGAGCGTGCCGAGAACTGGCCGCAGTACCACTGCATGACGCCCGGCGTGTCCCGGGCGATCGAGGCGCTGGACCTGGAACGGCGCGCCGTGGCCCGCGCCTTCGGCATCGAGGTGGGCGGCATCGAGGAACACTTCGCGCGCTCGTTCGGCACCGCATCGGCCCGGCTCGAGGACATTGCCGCCGAACTGCACGCCAAGCGCGGCGGCCCGCCCGGCCCGATCGACACCGGCACCCGATACGTGACCGAGGACATGCCCTACGGCCTCGCGTTCATCGAGGCGCTGGGAAACATCGCCGGGGTGCCGACGCCCGCCACGCGCACCATCGTGGACGCCGCTTCGCTGGTGAACGGCATCGACTTCCGGCGCGAGAACGACCTGCTGGCCCCGCTCGGCCTGGCGAACGAAACCGTCGCCGGCCTGCTCGGGCGCCTGTAGCTACGTCGCAGCGTCCGCCGGGAAGATCGGCTCGCCGAGGTTGAGCATCAGCCGGTTGGCCCAGGCGAACAGTGCCACCGAGTGAACCAGGTCGAGAATTTCCAGCTCGCTCAGCCCGACCTCCTTCAGCCCGCGGATGTCGTCGGCCGACACCTTGTCCGGCTCGACGCCCAGCTTCGCCGAGAAGGCGACGATGGCCTTCTCGCGCGGCGTGGTGCCGGCGGACGACGGCTCCTCGAACACCTGGGAAATCACGTCGTTGCGCTTGGCCAGTTGCTCGAAGCGCTGCGCGTGCACCGAGGCGCAGTACACGCAGCCGTTGACGCGCGATTCCACCGTGGCGCCCAGCTCGCGCTCGGCACGCGGCATGCCGCCCGGCGCAAACATGATCGCGTTGAAGGCAATGGAGCGCTGCAGCAATATTTCGGGCTGGTGCGCCAGCACCAGGAAGTACGGCGATGTGCGCGCCTGCGGGCTCATCTCGTCCAGCGCGGCCAGCTGGGCCGGCGTGGCGCTGTCGACATTCACCATGTCCAGCCACGGCTTCCAGCTGAGCACCTCGTTGGTGAAGCCCTTGATGCGGGTCGGTGCGGTCATGCCGGCACCTCCACAGCCGCCAGCGCCTGCAGGCCCGCGGCGACGCGGATCTGGTACGACAGGAACGCGATGAGCTGGCTCAGCGCAACGATGGCGGGTGTCGGCAGGCCGCTGTCGGCAAGCGACTGGACTGCGGCCCTGTCCCCTTCGATGGGCCGCTCGATCAGCTTGCCGGTGAAGGCCAGCACCGCGGCAAGGCGCGCGTCCGCCATGGGCTGGCCGCTGTCGACGGCGGAAACAACGCCGCCGTCGGCCCCCTCCGCCACGAGTCGTTCGCGGTAGTGCGCGGCCAGGTTGCCGGCCTTCGACACGCGGCAGGCATGCAGCGCGACCAGCAGGCGCTCGGCAACCGACAGGCCTTCGACCGTCGAAGCGAACATCGCGTCGTAGCTGCCCTGCGTCGCGGCGACGACCTTCTCGCGCTGCCGGCGCAGTGCCCAGGTGGATTGCGCCGGCGCCAACGGCACGGCGGCGTCGATCACGTCGACGGCGGGAAATGAAGCGGTGGTGTTTGTCATGAAGTTCATTCAGCCTCGTTCGGACGGCGGCGGCGCGGGCACCCATTCGTCGCCGAACAGTTCCGGCTCGCTGTAGGCCTCGAGGTTGGCGTAGTGGTAGTCGAAGTCTTCGCGGTAGAACAGGCTCGCGATGCCGCTGGCCAGCCGCTTGGCGCCTTCGCTGATGGCGGGAATGTCGCCCGACACGGTGCCGTGCGACAGCGCCGCCGGATAGCAGAAGCAATGGATGCGCTCGAGCCCCGGGCATGCGCCCGGCACGCGCTGCTGGAACTCGAACACCGGCCCCAGGTCGGGCGAGTCGGCCAGTTCCTGGTCTTCGTCGCCGGGCGCGGGCACGAAGCGGTCTTTCCAGGTTCGCACGTGCGATGCGATGCCGTCGAACTCGGGGCGGTGGGCCCAATCGACCTTGAAGCCGGTCGAGACGATCAGGAAGTCGAACACGAAGTCGCCCTTGGGGGTCGATACACGCATCGCATCGCCCTCGGGCGCGGCCGACAGGATCGGGCAGCCGAAATTGAAGAAGGCGTTGGAATGCCCCGACACGCGCAGCGTGCTGCCGTGCGGCGGCGGCACGTTCGCCACGTTGATGTAGTGGCGAATGCGCCATTTCAGTTCGTCGGGCAGGTCGTAGTGGCCCTGCGTGAGCCCCGGCACGCCTGCGCCCTTGCCCTTGTTGACACGCGGCAGGTCGGGCCGGCGGATCAGCAGTTCGACGCTGTGCGCACCGGCTTCCAGTGCGGTGCCCGCACTGTCCATGGCCGATGAACCCGCGCCGACCACGCCCACGCTCAGGCCGCGCAGCTGGCCGTAGTCCATCTCGTCGGACGAATGCGCCCATTTGCCGCGCGGCAGGGTATTCACGAAAGCGGGAATGGCCGGCCCGCCGAGCCCGTCGCGGCCGGTGGCCAGCACGACGCGGCGCGCCAGCACGCTGCGCGGTCCTTCGGGCGTGCGCAGGTCCAGGCGCACCGCCGTTGCATCGGGCAACGGGTGGATGCCGGTCACGGCGGTCTCGTTGCGCACGTCCACCGACATCACGCGGCGGTACCAGACCAGGTAGTCCATCCATTGCAGGCGCGGAATCTTGTCCATGGCCGTCCAGGCCTCGAGGCCGAACCGGGCCTCGAACCAGGCGCGGAAGGTGAGCGCCGGCAGGCCCATCGCGGGGCCGGTGAGCTCCTTGGGCGAGCGCAACGTTTCCATGCGCGCCGTGGTGGCCCACGGGCCTTCGTTGCCGGCGGGCGCACGGTCGAACACCACGGCGCGAATGCCCTGCTGCGCAAGCCCGACCCATGCGGCCAGGCCAGCCTGGCCGCCACCGATGACGACCACGTCGAGCACGGCTTCGCCGTCAGCGCCCCGTTGCTGCGCGGGCATCCACTGGCGGCCGGGCCAGCCGAGGTATTCGAGGTCCTGGGCGAGCCGGGCTTCGAGCGCGGCGAGGGAAGAAACGGGGTCTGGAGTCATCTGGATCAAATCGGGAGAGGCGAGAGGCGAGAGGCGAGAGGCGAGAGGCGAGAGGCGAGAGGCGAGAGGCGCGCGCGGGCATGCAAAACGACCCACAGTGTAGAAAGCTTCACGGTGTCGCGATGCGCAAGCGGCCACTTGCAAGCGCGTACCACTGGCCCGGATTTCGCATGCCACAATGATTTTCAGACCACAGGGGCAGGCATGGGCAGCAGCGACAGCGGCAACGGCGGCAACAGGGAATGGTGGCGCGGCGCGGTGATCTACCAGATCTACCCGCGCAGCTTCATGGACAGCAACGGCGACGGCATCGGCGACCTGCCCGGCATTACCGCCAATCTCGACCACGTGGCGGCGCTCGGCGTCGATGCGGTCTGGGTCTCCCCCTTCTTTCGCTCGCCGATGAAGGACTTCGGCTACGACGTGTCCGACTACCGCGCGGTCGACCCGATCTTCGGCACGCTGGCCGACTTCGACGCCATGCTGGCGCGCATGCACGCGCTGGGCCTGAAGCTCATCATCGACCAGGTGCTCTCGCACACCTCCGACCAGCACGCGTGGTTCGTCGAAAGCCGTGCGAGCCGCGACAACCCCAAGGCCGACTGGTACGTGTGGGCCGACCCCAAGCCCGATGGCACGCCGCCCACCAACTGGCTGTCGGTCTTCGGCGGCTCGGCCTGGCAATGGGACTCGCGCCGCAGGCAGTACTACCTGCACAGCTTTCTCAGCGAGCAGCCCGACCTGAATTTCCATTGCCCCGCCGTGCAGGACGCGCTGCTGGGCGAGGTGCGCTTCTGGTGCGAACGCGGCGTCGACGGCTTCCGCTTCGATGCCTGCAACCACCAGTTCCACGACGCGCTGCTGCGCGACAACCCCCCGGCCTCGGTGGAATCGCAGGGCGAGGTCAGCACGGTGCGCGCGGACAACCCCTATGCAATGCAGCAGCACCTGTACGACAAGAGCCAGACCGAGAACCTGGCCTTTCTCGAAAACCTGCGCCGGCTCCTCGACGGCTACGGCGCGGTGGCGCTGGGCGAGGTCGGCGACGAGAACGCCCCGCCCGTCATGGCGCAGTACACCGAGCTTGGCAAGCGCCTGCACCTGGCCTACAGCTTCAGCCTGCTGACGGCCGAGCACAGCGCGAAGCACCTGCGCCATCAGGTCGAGGCGCTCGACCACGCCCTGGCGCCGACCGGCGGCTGGGGCTGCTGGGCAGTGTCGAACCACGACGTGCCACGCGTCGCCACGCGCTGGAGCGACGGTGGCACCACCGACACACGGCGCGACCGGCTCTGGCTGGCATTGCTGCTGGCGTTGCGCGGCAGCGCCAGCATCTACCAAGGCGAAGAACTGGGACTGCCCGAAGCCGAAGTGCCTTTCGAATTGCTGCAAGACCCTTATGGCCGCGCCTTCTGGCCCGAGTTCAAGGGCCGCGACGGCTGCCGCACGCCCATGCCCTGGACGGCGGACGCGCCGAACGGCGGCTTCACCACCGGCAGGCCCTGGCTGCCGCTGTACGGCCCTCACCTGCCGTTGGCCGTCGAACGCCAGGCAGCCGACGCCGGCTCGATGCTCGCCTTCAGCCAGGCGCTGCTGGCCTGGCGCCGCACGCAGCCGCTGCTGCGCACAGGCGGCATCGCGTTTTTCGATGCGCCGGAGCCGGTGCTGTGGTTCGAGCGGCGCGACGGCAACCGGTCGCTTCACGCGATCTTCAACCTGGGAAGCGCGCCGGTGTCGATGCCCCTGCCCGTCGGGTTGGTGCCGATCGCCGGCCAGCCGCTGGCATCGACCGCCGGCGTGCAGGCCGATGGCGAAAAGCGCATGCTGGTGCTGGCGCCGTATGGCGTCTTCTTCGGTGAACCCGCCGGCGAAAAGCAAATCTGACCACCATGCGCTCGAAGCCGCTGCTGCCCGAATCCGAAGTCCGCGCGCTGATGCGCGCCGAACACGGCGATCCCTTTGCCGTGCTCGGCCCGCACGAGACGCGCGAAGGCCTGCTGGTGCGCGCCCTGATGCCCGGCGCGCAGAGCGTGGCCGTGATGCATTCGCGCACCGGATGGCCGCTGGCCCTGCTCACGCGGCAGGAAGACTCCGACGTGTTCAGCGGACTGGTGCCGGCGGCGGAAGCCCGGCTGGGCTATTCGTTCCAGGTCGACTGGGGCACGCACAGCTCGCGCTTGCAAGACCCTTACCGTTTTCCGTTCGTGCTGGGCGACACCGACGTGTGGCTGCTGGCCGAGGGCACGCACCTTCGGCCCTGGGAACGGCTGGGCGCGCACCTGCGCGAGATGGACGGCGTCAAGGGCGTGGCTTTCGCGGTCTGGGCGCCCAACGCGCGGCGCGTGTCGGTGGTTGGCGACTTCAACAACTGGGACGGCCGGCGCCACATGATGCGGCTGCGCCGCGAGTGCGGTGTGTGGGAAATTTTTGCGCCGCACGTGGCCACGGGCGATGCCTACGAGTTCGAGATCTTGTCGTCGCAGGGCGAGGTACTGCGCAAGGCCGACCCCTTCGCGTTTTCATCGCAACTGCGGCCCGACACCGCCTGCGTCGTGGCGCTGCTGCCGGCACCGGTGGCCATGCCCGAAGGCCGTGCGCAGGCCAACGAACGCCATGCGCCAATCAGCATCTATGAAGTGCACCTGGGCTCGTGGCGGCGCAAGAACGGCCACGAGTGGCTGGACTACCGCGAGCTGGCCGACACGCTGGTGCCCTATGCGCGCGACATGGGCTTCACGCACATCGAGCTGCTGCCCATCACCGAGCATCCGTTCGACGGGTCGTGGGGCTACCAGCCGATCGGGCTGTATGCGCCGACCTCGCGCTTCGGCACGCCGAGCGACTTCCGCCATTTCGTGGAAGCCGCGCATGCGGCGGGGCTGGGCGTGATCCTCGACTGGGTGCCCGCGCACTTTCCGACCGATGCGCATGGCCTGGGCCGCTTCGACGGCACGGCGCTGTACGAGTACGCCGACCCGCGCGAAGGCTTTCACAACGACTGGCAGACGCTGATCTTCAACTACGCGCGCACCGAGGTGCGCAACTACCTGGTCGGCAATGCGCTGTACTGGCTGGAGCGCTATGGCGTCGACGGCCTGCGGGTCGACGCGGTGGCATCGATGCTGTACCGCGACTACAGCCGCAAGGCGGGCGAGTGGATACCGAATTCGATAGGCGGCCGCGAGAACCTCGAAGCCATCGAATTCCTGCGCCGCATGAACCGGGTGGTGGGCACGGAGCGGCCTGGCGCCGTCACGCTGGCGGAAGAATCCACGAGCTTCCCGGGCGTGACGCGGCCACCCGAAGACGGCGGCCTGGGCTTTCACTACAAGTGGAACATGGGCTGGATGAACGACACGCTGGCGTACGCCGGCACCGACCCGGTGTACCGCAAGCACCATCACCAGCAGATCACCTTCGGGCTGATGTATGCGCACACCGAGAACTTCGTGCTGCCGCTGTCGCACGACGAGGTGGTGCACGGCAAGGGCTCGATGATCGGGCGCATGCCCGGCGACGAATGGCAGAAGTTCGCGGGCCTGCGCAATCTGTACGGCTACCTCTGGGCGTACCCGGGCAAGAAGCTGTTGTTCATGGGGGGCGAATTCGCGCAGTACGCCGAATGGGACGCGGACCACGGGCTCGACTGGCACCTGTTGGAACACGCGCCGCACCAGGGCGTCCGGCGGCTGGTGCGCGACCTGAACAACGTGTACCGGCACTTTCCTGCGCTGCACGAGCTGGACAACGAAGGCGCGGGCTTCGAGTGGATCGTGCATGACGACGCGGACCAGTCGGTGTTTGCCTTTGTCCGGCGCGCGCGCGACGGGTCGTTCGTGATCGCGGTGTGCAACTTCACGCCCCTGCCGCGTCATGCGTACCGGCTCGGGGTTCCCCGTGCGGGGTCGTATCGGGAGATCATCAATACGGATGGCGCCGTGTATGGCGGCAGCGGCGTGGGGAACGGCGTCGTCGAGAGCGCGCCCGTGCCCTGGCACGGCAAGGCGGATTCGATTGCCGTCAGCGTGCCACCGCTGGGGACTGTGATGTGGGTGCTGGCTTGATGTCCGCGGCCTCCGCGCTCGCATGGTCATGCTGAGTACCGGATCGCCCTTTCCCCTGGGTGCGTCGCTTTCTCCGGCCGGCGTCAACTTCGCGCTGGTGGCGCCGAATGCGCAAGCCGTCGAGCTCTGCCTCTTCGATGGCACCGGCCAGAGCGAGCAACAACGCCTGCGGCTGCCTGCCTGCACCGATGGCGTCTGGCACGGGCTGCTGCCCAGCGGGCGCGCGGGGCTGGTCTACGGCTATCGCGTGCACGGTCCGTGGGCGCCGCATGAAGGGCAACGTTTCAATCCCGACAAGCTGCTGCTCGATCCGTATGCGCGCGAGATCGTGGGTCGCTACGACGGGAGCGATCTGTTCCTGGGACACGACCCGTCGCGGCCAGGCCAGCGGGACGGGCGCGACAACGGCGCCATCGCACTCAAGGGCCGAGTGGTGGCGGCCACGGGCACGTCAACTCCGCCAGGCCATGCACGCGTCGCGGCCGGCGAGCGCGTGCTGTACGAGCTGCACGTTCGCGGCCGGACGCGCTTGCACCCTGGCGTGCCGGCCGCATTGCGCGGCACCTATGCAGGCCTTGCCGAACCTGCGGTGCTCGACCACCTGCAACACCTCGGCATCACCACGCTGAGCCTGATGCCCGTGCAGCACCGCGCCGACGAGCAGCGCCTGCTGGCGATGGGCCTGAGCAACTACTGGGGCTACAACACCATCGGCTGGTTCGCACCCGAGGCGCGCTACTGGAGCGGCCGCCCCGGCACCACGCCTGCCAGCGAGTTCCGTGCAATGGCCGACGCGGTGCATGCGCGCGGCATGGAGCTGGTGATCGACGTGGTCTACAACCACAGCGCCGAGAGCGATGAGCTGGGCCCCACGCTGTCGATGCGCGGCATCGACAACGCCCTGTACTACCACCTGCGCGAAGACGACCGCGCACTCTACGAAAACTGGACCGGCACCGGCAACTGCCTGAACCTTGGCGAGCCGCGCGTGCTGCAACTGGCGATGGACAGCCTGCGGCACTGGGCCTGCGAGTTCGGCGTCGACGGCTTCCGCTTCGACCTTGCCCCGGTGCTCGGGCGAAATGCGCGCACCGGGTTCGATCCGCGCGCGCCGTTCTTCGCCGCCATCGCGCAAGACCCGGTGCTGTCTCGCACGCTGCTGATCGCGGAGCCGTGGGACATCGGGCCCGGCGGCTACCGCCTCGGTGAATTCCCGCCCGGATGGCTCGAATGGAACGACCGCTACCGCGACACGCAGCGCGGCTTCTGGCTGCGGCAAGGGCGCGAAGGCGCTGTGGGTCTCGGCGAATTCGCGCACCGCTTCGCGGCCTCGAGCACGCAGTTCGAACACCACGGCCGCGCGCCGACGGCGAGTGTCAACTTCATCACCGCGCACGATGGCTTCACGCTGCGCGACCTCGTGAGCTACGGAGAACGCCACAACCTGGCGAATGGCGAGAACAACCGCGACGGCCATGCCCACAACCTGAGCAACAACTGCGGCGTCGAAGGCCCGAGCGACGACCCCGCCGTGCAGGCGCAACGCAGCCGCCTGCAGCGCGCGCTGCTCGCCACGCTGCTGCTCTCGCAGGGCACGCCGATGCTGCTGGCAGGCGACGAACTGGGCCACAGCCAGCAGGGCAACAACAACGCCTATTGCCAGGACAACGAGACCACCTGGCTGGCATGGATCGGCGCTTCCGACCCCGCCAGCGAGATGGCGCGCACGCGCGACTTCGTGGCGCGGCTCGCGGCATTGCGCCGCGAGGCTCCGGCGCTGCGCAGCACGCGCTGGTGGCCGGCCGAGCCGCCACGGGGAACGCCCGGCATCCACTGGTTGCGCCCCGATGGCCAGCCGATGGCTTCGGGCGACTGGCATTCGGGCACGGCCCTTGCAGTCCTGTTCGAGAGCACCGCGATGAAGGACGCGGACGCATGGCTGGTGCTGCTGAATGCGGGGCCCGAGGCCGTGTCTTTCAGGCTGCCTCCGGGGGCCTGGCGCTGCTGCCTAGCCACCGACCCTGAACAGGACCACGGCGACGCAACGCGAGCCCTTGGCGACACGGCGGAAGTGCCCGCATCGAGCCTCAGGATTGCAAGAACGTAGGAGCCAGCGGCACAGCGCGGTGCTAGTCTCGATGCAGAAACTCTGACGACCGAATTCCAACGAACGAACGGAGACACAGGATGGACAAGCAGCTCACCACGCAGGAACCCCTGCAGGCGCATCAACTGGTCCGCCGCACCATCGCCCTGGTGCTGGCCGGTGGCAGGGGCTCCCGCCTCAAGCAACTGACCGACCGGCGCGCCAAGCCGGCCGTGTACTTCGGCGGCAAGTTCCGCATCATCGATTTCGCGCTGTCCAACTGCCTGAACTCCGGCATCCGGCGCATGGCGGTCGTAACCCAATACAAGTCGCACTCGCTCATGCGCCACCTGCAGCGCGGCTGGAGCTTCCTGCGCGCCGAGCTCAATGAAATGGTCGACGTGCTGCCCGCGCAGCAGCGCGTGGGCGACGAGCACTGGTACCGCGGCACGGCCGACGCCGTGTTCCAGAACCTCGACATCATCCAGACCCGCTCGACCCCGCACGACTACGTGGTGGTGCTGGCCGGCGACCACATCTACAAGATGGACTACTCCATCATGGTGAAGGACCACGCCGAGCGCGGCCTGGGCTGCACGGTCGGCTGCATCGAGGTGCCGCGCATGGAGGCCACGGCCTTCGGCGTGATGGCCATCGACGATGGGCGCCAGATCACGGATTTTCTCGAGAAGCCGGCCGACCCGCCCGCGATGCCCGGCCACCCCGACCTGGCGCTGGCCAGCATGGGCATCTACGTGTTCGACTCCGACTACCTCTACCAACTGCTCGAGGAAGACAGCCTCAACCCCGATTCGAGCCACGACTTCGGCAAGGACATCATTCCGCGCGCCGTGGCGCAGGGCCGTGCGCTGGCGCATCCGTTCAGCATGTCGTGCGTCACGCGGGCCTCCCGCGGACCGGACGCCAAGGCCTACTGGCGCGACGTGGGCACGATTGATGCATTCTGGGCAGCCAACCTCGACCTGGCCTCGATCACCCCGGAGCTCGACATCTATGACACCAATTGGCCCATCTGGACTTACCAGCGCCAGCTGCCACCGGCCAAGTTCGTGTTCGGGCGCGACGGCAAGCCGGGCCTCACGACCAACACCATCGTCTCGGGCGGCTGCATCGTCTCGGGGTCGTCGGTGACCGACTCGGTGCTGTTCTCGGGCGTGCGCATCCACTCGTTCTGCACGATCTCGCAGGCGGTGCTGCTGCCCGACGTCGAAGTGGGGCGCGGTTGCCGGCTGAGCAAGGTGGTCATCGACCGCGCCTGTGTCATACCGGAGGACATGGTCATCGGCGAAGATGCCGCGGCCGATGCCGCCCGCTTCGAGCGCACCGAAACCGGCGTGGTGCTGGTCACGCGCGAAATGCTCAAGCGGCTCGCGGCGGAACCCGCTGCCGCCTGACCGATCGACGACCGATACCGCCCGCCCTCCTTCCTTCATCCATGCGAATCCTCCAGGTCAGTGCCGAACTCTTTCCCCTCCTGAAGACCGGCGGCCTGGCCGACATCGCCGGCGCCCTGCCCATCGCGCTCATGGCCGCCGGGCAGGACGCGCGCGTGCTGCTGCCCGGCTTTCCGGCCATCGTGGCGGGCGTGCGCGACCTGGCCCCGCTGGCCGAATTCACGGCCCCGTGGGGCGAGCGCTTCGGCCTGCGCGCGGGGCACGTCGCCATCGACGGCGCGCCGCCGATTCCGGCCTACGTGATCGACGCGCCGGCGCTCTACGACCGCCCCGGCAACCCTTACGAAGACACGTCGCGCCAGCCGTACGGCGACAACCACCGCCGCTTTGCCCTGCTGGGCTGGGCCGCGGCACAACTGGCGCAAGGGCTCGATCCGCAATGGCAGCCCGAGGTGGTGCATGCGCACGACTGGCATGCGGCGCTGGCGCCGGCCTACCTGCACTTCGCGCGCGAGACCGGCCAGTGGCACGGCCCGCGCGTGGGCACCGTCTTCACGGTGCACAACCTGGCCTACCAGGGCCTCTTCGCGCCGTGGAACTTCACCGACCTGGGCTTGCCCGCTCCGGCGTTCCAGATGAACGGGCTCGAGTACCACGGCCAGATCTCCTTCATGAAAGGCGGCCTGTGCTACGCCGACCGGCTGACCACGGTCAGCCCGACCTACGCCCAGGAGATCCAGACGCCCGAACAGGGCTGCGGCCTCGATGGCCTGCTGCGCCAGCGCAGCGGCGTGCTCGGCGGCATCCTCAACGCGGTCGACGACCAGGTCTGGAACCCGGCCACCGACACCGCGCTGGTGCAGGGCTATCACACGCCCGAAGGCCGCCACATGGCCGGCAAGGCGCGCTGCAAGTCGGTGCTGCAACACCAGCTCGGGCTGGCCGAGCGGCCAGACGCGCCACTGTTCATCGTGGTGAGCCGGCTCACCGAGCAGAAGGGCCTGCACCTGGTGCTGGGCGGCATCGACACGCTGCTGGCGCAGGGCGGCCAACTGGCATTGCTGGGCAGCGGCGAAGCGTGGCTGGAGGAAGCTTTTCGCCAACGCGCGGCGGCGGCGCCGCAGTCGGTGAGCGTGACCATCGGCTACAACGAGACGCTGGCGCACCAGCTGTTCGGTGCCGGCGACGTGACGCTGGTTCCATCGCTGTTCGAGCCCTGCGGCCTGACGCAGATGTACGGCCTGAAGTACGGCAGCCTGCCGTTGGTGCGCCGCGTGGGCGGGCTGGCCGACACGGTGGTGGACAGCACGCTGGAAGACATGGCAAGCGGCCAGGCCACGGGATTCGTGTTCGACCACTTCACCGATGCCGACTACGCACGCGCCCTGCGCCGCGCCTTTGCGCTGTACGACCGGGCGCCCGACTGGCGCCGTGTACGCGGCAACGCCATGCGACAGCCGGCCGACTGGGCTACGGCCGCAGCGCAGTACGTCGACGTTTATCGGCGGGCCTTGGGATGACTTCCTGCTCTTCTGTTCGCCGCGTTGTGTTCGGCTCCAGGGCTGCTGTTCTTCAGGGCGACGCCCACGCCGACGGTGTGCTCTGCTCCGCGAATGTCCCCCGCTTCGCTCCTCCTTTATTTCGCTGCGCAGAGCACACCATCCGCGTGAGCGTCATCAGAGTGGTCGTTGATCAGCGGTACACCA
>NZ_QAJK01000086.1:0-287 GCF_003852515.1 Variovorax sp. KBW07
GGCTGGCTGTCGACGGCGGTGTCAGCGTGGTGCTTGGGGCCTGAGACAGTTTTTCGCCCTGAACTCTGTTGTTCAGGGCGACGCTCACGCCGACGGTGAGCTCTGCTCCGCGAATGTCCCCCGCTTCGCTCCTCCTTTATTTCGCTGCGCAGAGCACACCATCGACGTGAGCGGCTCAGAGCGGTCGTTGATCGAGCGACACAAGCGCAGCGCCCTCGTACGAATGGCATCGGGTGCTCCCCGCAGCGAAATAAAGGAGGAGCGAAGCGGGGGACATTCGCGGAGGG
>NZ_QAJK01000086.1:329-16805 GCF_003852515.1 Variovorax sp. KBW07
CCCCGAATGAACCCGCACCCAAACAGCAGCGCCAAGAACAAAGACCAAGCAACCCGCACCCGCGCGCACGAAAAAACTGAGATGACCCTTTCGCCCCATTCCGTCGTGTCCGCAATGCCGGCAGCCCGAACGACAACGGCCACCCCGGTGCTCTCCGTTCGCGACCTCACCGTCGCACTGCCGAAGGGCGCGGACAGGCCCTTTGCCGTCAACCGCCTGTCGTTCGACGTGCATGCCGGGCGCACGGTCTGCCTTGTCGGTGAGTCCGGCTCCGGCAAGTCCGTCGTTGCGCAAACCGTCATGGGCCTCATGCCCGCTGCATTGAAGACCTCGGGTGGCTCGGTATTGCTCATGGGCGAAGAACTGCTCGGCGCCCCCGCCGCCCGCTTGCGGCAATTGCGGGGCGCATCGCTCGCCATGGTGTTCCAGGAGCCCATGACTGCGCTCAATCCCGTCATGCGGTGCGGTCTGCAAGTCGACGAGATGTTGAAGCAACACACCCGGCTCGGGGCGGCCGAGCGGCGGGCTCGCATCCTGGAGATTTTCGAGCGCGTCCACCTGCCGGACCCGCCCCGAATCTATGCGTCGTATCCGCACCAGCTTTCGGGTGGACAGCGGCAACGCATCGTCATTGCCATCGCGCTCATCCTGCGCCCGGCGCTGCTCATCTGCGACGAACCCACCACCGCGCTCGACGTGACCACCCAGGCCGGAATACTGTCGCTCATCCGTGAGATGCAGCAAGAGAACGGGACCGCGGTGCTGTTCATCACGCACGACTTCGGCGTCGTCGCCGACATTGCCGACGAAGTCGTCGTTCTTGCGCTGGGGAATCCCATCGAGCAGGGTGGCCGCGACCAGGTCCTGCGCACACCGCGCACCGCTTACACGCGGATGCTGCTGGCCGCCGTGCCTTCGCTGGTGCCGGCCACCCGGCCCGCTGTCGCCAGGGGCGTGCCGCTGCTCGACGTGCAGGCTATCGGCAAGACCTATCTTTCGGGTTCGTGGCCCGGCAAGCGGCGCGAGGTGCGGGCCGCCAGCGATGTGTCGTTGCAGCTGCACGCAGGCGAAACCATCGGCATCGTCGGGGAGTCCGGGTCGGGCAAATCGACGGTGGCGCGCTGCATCGCCCGGCTGATCGAGCCGACCGAAGGCCGGGTTCATGCCGGTAGTCGTGTCGGACAACCGGAAGGGTCAGAACGACCGGGAGGGCGAGGCGAACTGACCGCGTTCCGCCGGATGGTGCAGGTCGTGTTCCAGGACCCGTACCGCTCGCTGAATCCGCGCCAGACGGTGGGCGCTTCCATCGTGGAGGGGCCGGTCAACTTCGGTGTGCCGCGACGGGCCGCATGGCGCCGCGCGGAAGAGCTGATGGAGTGGGTGCGCATGAGGCCCGACGCGCTGGCCCGCTACCCCAGCGAATTTTCAGGTGGGCAGAGGCAGCGCATCTGCATCGCGCGCGCGCTGGCTTGCGAGCCCAGGGTGCTGATTGCCGACGAAGCCGTGTCCGCGCTCGACGTGTCGGTGCAGGAGCAGGTGTTGAAGCTGCTGGCCGATATCCAGCAGCGGCTGTCGATCGGCATTCTGTTCATCACGCACGATCTGCGGGTGGCCAGCCAGATCTGTGACCAGGTCATCGTCATGCAGCGGGGATGCGTGGTGGAGCAGGGCAGTGCGCAGCAGGTGCTGGTGGCGCCACGGCATGCGTACACGCAGGCATTGCTGGCCGCCGCGCCCGGGCAGGGCTACCGGTTCGGCGAGGGGTAGGGCGCTGGCGCTAAAGTCCGTGCTGCTTCAACTTGAAGGACAGCGTGACCATGAACACCCGGACCCGGCGGCTTGCATGCCTTCCGCTTTTGCTGCTCGCGGCCGCAGGCTCGGCATCCGCGGGCACGATCACGTGCGTTCCGGGCCCTGGCGCGGCGGCCGGCTCTTCTTCTCTGCACTGGGTTCGCAGGATATCGATCGACGAGCACTCGCGCACCGTGCTCATGGACACCGTGCGCGGCAAGACGAAAGAGGCCGAGACGACCGTGATCAAGATGAGGGCCGAGCTGGTGAGCATGGAAGAAACCCAGTCGGGAGAGCCCGTCTATGTCTTCAACTCCATTCCCGCCGCAGGCGTCGAGATGACGAATCTCTTCAGGCTGTTCAAGGCCGGCGAGTGGCGGCTGGCAAGCGCCGGCGTGATTTTCGTGAACAAGATGCCCGCGTTGCGGAGCGTCGAGCAAAGCGCGGTGTTCGACTGCAAGCGATCGGGCCTGGGCTGAAATGACGGCCGGGCCGGCTACTTCAGCAGGCGCCAGGCGACCAGCATGAGCACCGCGGCGCAGACCAACACCAGGAGCTTGATGCTCCAGTCCCAGTCGGCGCCAGGGGGCGGTGGGGGATCGCCAGCGCCGCTCCGTTGCCGGCGCCGTTCAGCGTCTTCTTCGGATTCCCGGTCCAGATACCAGTTGTCGTCTTGCAGGTCCATGGTGTCCTCGCATGCGCGGCAGCAGAAGCAGTCTACGCGGGGCGTGCAACATTTGGGAACGTTCTTCACAGTAGCGATGTGAGCGGTTGCCGGGGGCGGGGCGTTGTCTTCCCATCGGGAGTCTTTCCCGCCCTTCAGGAGACGAAGTGATAGCTGCCCATCAACATCGAACCATTCTCAAGCTTGCCGCGGCAGGCGCCATCGCTGTTGGCGCGCTCTGCGCCGCAGCCACGGCGAGCGCCGGCACCAGCTGGTCCATCGGTGTGAACGTGCCCGGTGTCGTGGTGAGCCAGCCCGCTCCGGTGTACTACGAGCCGGCGCCCGTTTATTCGCGGCCGGCGCCCATCTACTACCAGCCGGCGCCGCCTGTGCGCTACCAGCCGCCGACGTACTACGCGCCGGCCCCGGTCTACTACGACCGTGAATCCCGCTGGGAAGAGCGCCGTGCCGAGCGCCGCGAATGGCGTCGCCGCGAGTGGGCACGCGAGCACTATCGCCGCCATCACGAAGACCGCGACGACGATTGAGCCGGCGTTTCCCTCGTTCCGGGCCAAGCCTGTCGGGTCGTCAGGCCAGCCGGCCTTCAGGCCGTCGCGATCACGCGCCCGCGGCCCAGCGCCTTGGCGCGGTACAGCGCTTCATCGGCCTGCGCCAGCACCTCGTCGACGTCCTTGACGCCGTCGCTGGTCGCCACGCCGATGCTGACGGCGAAGGAGCCGACCGGGGCAAGCGGTGAATTCGCCGCCAGCGGCTCGTCGATGCTTTCCTTCAGGCGCGCCGCGATGGCCATGGCTTCGGCCATCGTGGTGTGCGGCAGCAGCACGACGAACTCTTCGCCGCCGTAGCGCCCGAGCACACCCTTCGTGCCGATCACGTGCTGCATGCGGCTGACCGCCTCGCGCAGCACCGCGTCGCCCATCTGGTGGCCGAAGCGGTCGTTGATGCTCTTGAAGTGGTCCAGGTCGACCATCAGCAGCGCCGCCGGCCGCCCCAGTGTTCCGTGGCTGGCCGCGAACTCGGCCAGGCAGGCATCGAGCAGGGCGCGCCGGTTCAGCACGCCCGTGAGCGGGTCGCGGGTGGCCAGGTATTCGAATTCGGTGTGCACGCGGTCGGTGGCCATCAGCACGACCGCAATCGACAGGAACAGCACGCTGAACGAATACATGGTGATGTAGAGCGACTGGATCCACGTCGCTTCCATGAGGTTGCTGCCGGCCATGCCCATGACCACCGACACGAAGCGCAGGCCCGCCACCAGCGACTGAGCGAGCAGCAGCCCGATCATCAGCCGCATGCCGTAGACCGGCACCTTGTGCCGCACGTAGAGCATGGCGTGAAAGAAGAACAGCAGCGTCACGGTGATGGTGACGATGGCCAGGCGCGTCTCGAAGTCGGGCTTGACGATGCCGAACCAGAACATGAGCACGCCCAGCAGCAGGTTCGCGGCCGTCCAGCCCCGGGTGTCGCTGCGGCCCAGCAAGAACTGCTGGCTGCCCGCGTAGTAGATGATGCCGGCCTGCAGCAGCACCATGTTCGCGATGACGATGGTGGCGAAGTCGGGCAGGAAGTCGCGCGCGGCAAACAGCAGGGTGCTCACGAAAGCGACCAGCGGCGCCTTGGACCATTCGCTCAGCCCCCTGATGCTGGACGGATAACTGCGGCGCATGAAGAACAGCACCAGCGCCATCATGATGCCCATCACGCCGGCCAGCAGGATGGTCGAGCGGGGATCGAAGAGCTGCGGCAGATAAGCCATGTTGATCGATGTGTTCGCGTCGCCAAAGGGGCGTGTGCCGCCTCCCAGGCGGGGCAAAAGATCTCGGTCGACGGCGTCTTGGGAAAGGCTGGAGGATATCGGCTCGCCGCGGGGACCGGTGGCTGGCGTGGCACCCCGCGAAGAGATTGAAGACAATCTTGAACTAATGTTAATACCTAGGAACTATTTCCTTGGGTGCCTGAGGAGCCAGACCTATCCTTGGGGCCATGAATGCAGCAGCACCGCAACAGCAACTCCTCGTCGAACTGCCGGACGGCTGGTCCAGCCGGATCGACATCAAGCAGACCACCAACGGCCGCTATGCGGGCGTCGCGGAGCTGAGCTTGCAGGGGCTGAAATGGGGCGTGCTGGTGTTCATGCAGCAGCCGTCGCTGGACGCCGCGCTGGCGCGTGTCCGCCTTCGGGCCAGCCAGTTCGCGCGGGAGCGGCTGTCGTTGATGGACGCCGAGTCACGCATGCTGCTCGACTGAAGGGGAAGGGGCGGAAATGAAAAAGCCCGCGGGAAGCGGGCTTTGGAATGTGGTCGTGAACTCTCACGCGGTCCACGGTTACGGCAAATGTTCAATTGCGGAAGCCACCTGTTATTTTTTTCGTCGCAGTGACTTCGACGCGCCGGTGTGAGATTCGGCTTGCCTGGCCAGGCAACACCCGGAGCGAATCCGGGCGAAGCGCGATTATAGCAGATAACCGCGAGTTGCCCGAAATTCGGCGCGTATGGCGTGTTTTGCTATCGCGCGCATGAAGATTGCCAAAACCGCCGGGGCCGCATGCGCGGCACCATGAATGCTCGTTGGCAAAAAGCACGGAAAAGCATCATGAAAACATTCAGGAAAGTCCTCGGCGGCGCCATCTCGGTGGCCGGTGCCGTGGTGATCGTGGCCCAGCACCTCTGAAGAAAGCCGGCTGCTTCAGGGCCGCGTGATCAGCGGCGACACGGGCACCACCGGCGGCGGCCGCTGCGGGTACACCGACGTGCCGAAGGTGTTGCCCATGCGGTGCCCCGTCGCCGCGCGGTTGAACAGGCCCAGCTGGTTCGACGGCCGCTGCGTGATCGCTTCCGAAGCCAGGCCGGGCGGCGTGCCGTCGGCTGAGCGTGGCGGCGCGGTGGGGCGCAGCTTCTGCGTGAGGCAGTCGTAAGAGGGCGTGCGCTCGCCGTTGACCACCACTTCCACGCAGGTGTCCGCGTTCGCGCCTGCATTCGCATCGCTCGCCTTGGCGGCCGGCGCGTCCTGGGCCACTGCCGCGCCGTGCAGGCCGAACGCCAGCAACGTCGCGGCGCCATACATCAAACCTACGCGCATCCTCGCACCTCATCGTTCAGGGAGTGGGCCGGCCGTAACGGCGGCTAACCCGTCAGTCTAGGCAGCGTGCAAGTCAGCTGCAAGACGGTGGCGCAGGCCCCGATCGGACATTCGTCCGATGGTGCGATCAGGCCCCCGCGCCCACAGTACGGGCTCTCCATCACTCCTGTTCGAAGCACCTCATGAAACACGCTCAACGCCTCAAGCTTTCCGTTGCCGCCCTTGCCGTCGGCCTGTCGTTTTCCGCCGTCGCCGTGGCGGCGGCACCCACGGCGGGCGATGCCGCCAGGCCCAGCGTGGTGATCGTCCACGGCGCCTTCGCCGACGGCTCCGACTGGGCCAAGGTGATTCCGCTGCTGCAGGCCAAGGGCCTGCACGTGGTGGCCGTGCAGAACCCGCTGACCTCGCTCGAGGACGACGTGGCCGCGGCCAAGCGGGCCATCGATGCGCAGCCCGGCAAGGTGGTGCTGGTCGGCCATTCGTGGGGCGGCTCGGTCATCACGGAAGCCGGCGCCAACGACAAGGTGTCGTCGCTGGTCTACGTTGCCGCCTTCGCGCCGGATGCCGGGCAGACCAGCGCCGAGCTCGGAAAAGACTATCCGCCGGCGCCCGGCTTCGCGCATATCGTGGCCGACGCTTCCGGTTTCCTGTCGCTCACGAAAGAGGGCATGACGAAGCACTTTGCGCAAGACCTGCCGGCCTCGGCCACCGCCGTGATGACGGCCACGCAGGGCCCGATCCTGGGCAAGTCCTTCGAGCAGAAGCTGAGCGTCGCGGCCTGGAAGACCAAGCCTTCGTGGTACCTGGCCACCAGCGCCGACCACATGATCCAGCCGGCGCTGCAGCTCGACATGGCGAAGAAGATCGGCGCGCACCTCACGCGCCTGAACGCCAGCCACGTGCCGCAGCAATCGCAGCCTGCCAAGGTGGCTGAGGTGATTCTGGACGCTGTGCGCCAATCGAAGTAAGGTGCAGCCCCGCGAGCCGGCCTCCGCAATTGCGGCCGGCTCGTTCTTCCCTGAGCTTTCTTGTTCCTGTTGTTCCGTGCAGCCTGCTTCCCCCATCCAGGTCTTCGACGCCATCCGTGCCATTGCATTCGTCGGCGATCTCAGCATGGGCCAGCCCATCGACCATTCGGTGCGCACCGCCTGGCTGGCGTCGCGGCTCGCCGCGTCCATTGGCCACGGCGCAGCCATGCAGGGCCACGTGGCCTGCGTGTCGCTGCTGCGCTGGTCGGGCTGCACCGCCAACGCGCCCGAGTTTGCCGACCTGATGGGCGACGACGTCGGCGGGCGCCGCACCATGCTGTCGACCGCGTCGGCCGGCATGGCGGCCGACTTTGCACGCTCGGTCGGCCCGCTGGCGGAAATCCATTGCGAAGTGTCCGGCGACATCGCGCGCACGCTGGGCATGCCGCCGGAGGTGGAGCTGCCGCTGCGCCACATCTTCGAGTCTTTCGATGGCCGCGGAAAGCCGCACGGGCTCGATGCCTCGCGCATTCCCGAGGCGGTGTTCATCGTCTGCATCGCGGGTGACCTCGAGATCTTCTCGCGCGTGCACGGCCTGAACAATGCACTGCGCTACATCGCCGAAAGGGCTGACGCGCGCTACCCGGCTTCGCTGGTCGAGGTGGTTCGCCAGCACGCGGTCGACTGGCTCCACGAACTGGAGCAGGGCGGGGCGGCCGAGCCGCAATTGCCGACCGCCGCGCTCCATGGTGCGACCACGCCGCTCGAACTGATCGCCGACGTCATCGACCTCAAGCTGCCGTGGATGACCGGCTTTTCGCGCCGCGTGGCCGATGCGGCCCTGCGCTGTGCGATTGAATTGGGCCTGGGTACCGCGCAGCAGCAAACGGTCTACCGCGCGGGGCTGGTCCACGGCATCGGCCGGGCCTCGGTGCCCAACACCGTGTGGGACGCTTCGGGCCCGCGCAGCGAGGCCGACATGGAGCGCCTGCGCCTCGTGCCCTACTGGACGGAGCGCGCCGCGCGCCGCATTGCCACCCTGCGCGCCGAGGCCGAGGTGGCGTCGTTCGTCGACGAGCGCCTCGATGGCTCGGGCTTCTTTCGCGGTGCGAAGGCAGCGGCCATCGAGATCGAAGGCCGCGTGCTCGCCGCCGCCGCGCACTGGGTGTCGTTGCGCACGGCCCGCCCCGGCAGGGCCGCGCTGTCCGAGGACGAAGCAGTGGCCGCCATGCGCGCGGAAGCAGAGGCCGGGCGGCTCGATGCCCAGGCCGTGGCCGCGCTCACCGGCCATCCGCAGCCATCGACAGAATCGCCATCGGCTGGCGACGCCGCCGCGCTTCTCTCGGGCCGCGAGGTCGAGGTGCTCGGCCGCATCAGCCTCGGCGAGAGCAACAAGGAAGCGGCCCGTTCGCTGGGCATCAGCCCCAGCACCGTGCGCGCGCACCTGGAAAACATCTTCCGCAAGCTCGGCTGCACGACGCGTGCCGCGGCCACGCTCAAGGCGCTGACGCTCGGTCTGCTCTGAGCCGCGCCGGCCTCGGGCTCAGCCGAAGGTGAAGGCATAGGCCTGCGCGCCGGCGTCGAGAAACTCGATCTCGAACAGCCTGTCTTGGCCATTCGCCGATTGGCGCACCAGCTGGTAGAGCCGCTGCGCGTCGACGGTTCCGTTGCCCTGCGCGTCGGTGTCGGCGCCGTGGTCCGACAGTGGCGGCTTGCCGTCCACCGTCACCCTGAAGCGCACCGGCTTTCCATCGGCCGACGGCCCAAGCACGAGGTGCAGGTCGCGCGCCTGGAAGCGATAGGCGACGCGTCCGCCGGCACGCGCCAGCACCGCGCGTTCGCCTTCGACGGTCCATTCGCCCGCCAGTGCCCACTGGTTGGTTCGCAGCGACCCGGGGCCCTGGTACTTGTGTGCATGGTCGCTTGCCAGGCCACCCGGCGAGGCAAAGTTGTGCGCGCGCTCGTAGCCGAGGTAGGTTTCGCCCGACAGCGCGGGCAGCGCATCGGCCGCGGCCTGCGTGCCTTCGCCTTGCGGCGACACCAGCTGGCCCGGCACATCCGCACGACCGCCTTCGGCCAGCAGTTGCTGGATGACCTGCTCGGCCTTGTCGTACCGGTTCTCGCCGAACTGGTGATGGCGGATGCGCCCCTGCGCATCGATGAAGTAGAAGGCCGGCCACGACTGGTTGTTGAAGGCGCGCCAGATCGCGTAGTTGCTGTCGACCGCTACCGGGAAGCCGATGCCCAGGTCTTTCGTGGCCCGATGCACGTTGGACGACAGCTTCTCGAATGCGAACTCGGGCGTGTGCACGCCGACGACCACCAGCCCCGCGTCCTTGTACTTTTCGGCCCACGCGCGAACGTAGGGCAGGGTGCGCAGGCAGTTGATGCACGAGTAGGTCCAGAAGTCGACCAGCACCACCTTGCCGCGCAGGCCCTGCGGTGTCAGCGGGGGCGAGTTGATCCACTCGGTCGCACCGGAAAGCTTGGGCAATTCGCCTTCCACGCCCAGCGACAACGCGGGGCTCTTCGGCTCCGCTTGCGCGGACGTCGGCACCAGGCCTGGCGCCAAGGAAGCAGGCGCCGGGTCGGCGGGCAAGGGCGACGGCTTCGGTGCACCGATCTTGTCGACCAGCGCCTGCTCCAGCGCAGACGTCGTACCGGCCGAGAGCTGGCTGAGCAACCCGGTGTCCAGCCCCAGCGCGATGGCGCCGACGCCCACCAGCACGGCCGCGCCCGCCGCACGCCGCACCCATTCGCCGGTGCGCAGCGAACCCTTCATCAGCGAGAACATGCGCCCACCGAAAAGCAGTGCAGCCGCCAGCGAGGTGCACGCACCCGCGGCATAGGCGAGCAGCAACAGCGAGGTGCCCACGCTCGCGCCGTTCAGCGCCGCGCCGGTCAGGATCAGCCCGAGGATCGGTCCCGCGCAAGGCGCCCACAGCAGCCCGGTGCCGACGCCCAGCAACAGCGGCGCGAACACCGAAGGGCGTGCCGCGGCGCCATCGGATTGCCGCTCCGACAACCGCATGCCGAGCGCCACCAGCGGCCGGCTCAGCCGGTCCGCCAGCGACGGAAACAGCAACGTGACGCCGAACACCGCCAGCAGCGCAATCGCCGCGTGGCGCCCGTACTCGTTCAGCGCCACCACCCAGCCACCGCCCACCGCCGCCAGCGTGGCAATGGCTGCAAAGGCCAGCGCCATGCCCAGCAGCAAGGGGAAGCCGTGCGAGCGGAATGGCCGGTCCGCGCGTGCGAACACGAAGGGAAGAACCGGCAGGATGCACGGGCTCAGGATGGTGAGCACGCCACCCAGGTAGGCAACAAGGAGCAGGAGCATGGTGGGCCTCGGCGGTGAACGAATGTAGGCATGAACGAAAGCGGCAGGGCGAGCAGGGTCTTCACGGCCTCGGTGGACGAGCCGCTTTCCAGGAAAATTCAGAGGGAGCGGAACGCCCGCCCGGCGCGGATCAGTCCGGTGGCATGGCGCGGATGTTCGTCAGGCTGAGCCGGGCTTCCAGCCCGCCTTCGCTGCGGTTGCGCAGCGACAGCTCCGCGCCCATGGCCATCGCGAGCTGGTGTGCGATGGCCAGGCCCAGGCCCGTGCCGCCGGTGCCCCGGTTGCGCGAGCCCTCCACGCGGTAGAAGGGCTTGAGCACGTTCTCCAGCTGGTCCGGCGGAATGCCGGGCCCGTTGTCGACCACGGCAAGCACCAGCGCGTCGGCCTGGGCATGCACCTGCAGCCGCACGTCGCTGCCGAAGTTCAGCGCGTTGTCGATCAGGTTCGCCAGGATGCGGCGCAGCGCGTTCGGCCGCGTCACGATGGGTTCACCCGCCCGGCCTTCCAGGCGCACCGCCTGCCCCGAGTCTTCGTAGTCGGCCACCATGCTTTCGAACAGCGCGTCGGCGTCGATGCGGCGGGCCGGCTCGGTGGCCCCATGCAGCGTGCGCGCATAGGTCACGCCTTCGCGCACCAGCGTGTGCATTGCATCGAGGTCTTGCCGAAACTTGTTGCGGTCGTGCTCGCTGTCCATCAGGTCGGTGCGCAGGCGCATGCGGGTAATGGGCGTCTGCAGGTCGTGCGAGATGGCCGCGAGTATTTCAACGCGCTCGGCCATGTAGCCCGAAATTCGCCGCTGCATGGCGTTGAAGGCGCGGGCCGCGTGCGCGACTTCGGTCGGCCCGTCTTCCTGCAGCTGATGCGCCTTCAGGTCGGGGCCCAGCTCGTCGGCGGCGGCTGCAAGATCGGCCAGCGGACGCGTCACCAGCCGCACGGCGAACCAGGCGCACAGCGCCAGCACCGCCAGCTGGACCACCAGCAGCCACATCACCCAGTGCGACACCGGCATGCCGACGCGCCTGGCATGCACCACCACCGAGCTGCCGTCGCTCAGCCGGACCTGGATCTGCAGTGCATCGGACGGCTGCGCCCCCTGGGCGACCTGCGCCACCTTGACGATCTCGAAGGGGCGCATCGCGTCGGCGATGGCCGTGGCGAACTCGCGCGCCAACGGAGACTGCGGCGCCGTGCCCTGCGCGCTGCCGCCCAGCACGAAGCGGTAGTTGCGCCGCTCCAGCCGTTCCAGCCAGCTCGGGCGCTCGTCGGCGGGCAGGCGGTCGAGTATGGCGACCGAGCTGGCGATGTCGCGTTCGATGCCGATCATCATCAGCTCGCGCAGCGCCATGTCGCGCTCGTAGCGAATCGCCGCGAAGGTCAGCAGCTGCGCAATCGCCAGGCCGATCACGATGACCAGCGTCACCCGGGCGAACAGCGAGCGCGGCACCGGCAGGCGGCGCCAGGCCGGTCGGTCGGGCGCCTGCGGGCCAAGGCTGGCGGGAAGGGCGTCGGGGTGGGCTGATGTGGGCATGGACTGGTTTATAGACCCGTGCCCGCCACCGGCGCCGCTTGTTTGTATTGCAGTGTGTTGAATCCCGCAAGCCGACATAGAACATTACCCGCGCGCCCGTCCGCCGCCGTTTTTGTATGCCCGTGTATCTCGCGGTGCCGGCATACACGGCCATACAAGAAGGCCCCTTCCAGGACACATCGCGAATACATGCCGCGAATCCAATGAGGCCATCGCCAGCCGGGCACCAGCCGGTGCGCCGGCGGCGAGACCACTCAACGCCTGTGAAGGAAGAAAAGCGCATGTCCGCACCACCACCCGTCAACCGTCAACGCCGCTTCTTGCTGGGAGGCGCCGCCGCGAGCCTCGCGGCCATCGAGCTGGCTTTCATGGGCGCAGCCCAGGCCGCGGAAACCCGGCCCGCCGGCTCGCCCGGCAAGCCGCCGAAGCTGGAGCCCATCCGCCAGGTCAAGGCCGGCGAGCTCGATGTCGGCTACTACGAGGCCGGCCCCATCGACGGCATTCCGGTGCTGCTGATGCACGGCTACCCCTACGACATTCACAGCTACGCCGAAGTGGCGCCGCTGCTGGCCGCCAAGGGCTGCCGCGTCATCGTGCCGCACCTGCGCGGCCATGGCAGCACGCGCTTCCTGGACAGCGCCAACCCGCGCTCCGCGCAGCAGGCGGCCGTGGCGCTCGACCAGATCGCACTGCTCGACGCGCTGGGCATCGACCGCGCCGTGATGGTCGGCTACGACTGGGGTGCGCGCACCGCCTGCATCGTCGCGGCGCTCTGGCCGCAGCGCTGCCTGGGGCTGTTGTCGGTCAACGGCTACATCATGACCAACCGCCCCGGCAACAAGCTGCCGCTGCCCGCCAAGGTCGAACTGGGCTGGTGGTACCAGTACTACTTCGCCACCGAGCGCGGCCGCCTCGGGCTGGAGGCCAACCGGCGCGACATTGCGCGCATCCTGTGGGCCACCAATTCACCGAAGTGGCATTGCGACGACGCCACCTTCGAGCGCAGCGCCGCGTCGTTCGACAACCCGGACTACGTGAACATCGTGATTCACAACTACCGCTGGCGCCTGGGGCTCGCGGAGGGCTTCGCCCCCTATGAAGAGCTCGAAAAGCGGCTCGCCACCTTCCCGACGATCGGCGTTCCCACCATCACCATGGACGGCGACTCCGACGGCGTGGTGCCCGCCACCGACGGCAAGGCCTACGCCGCCAAGTTCATCGGGCCGCGCACGCACATCGTCGTGAACGCCGGCCACAACGTGCCGCAAGAAACGCCCCAGGTGTTTGCCGATGCGGTGTGGAAGCTCGCGTCCGCGCGCGGCTGAAGCCTTTTTTCTTTTTGCTTTCCCAAACCACCCTGACCCACTCCAAAGGAATCACCATGACCATGAAGCTCGACAAAGTGCTCTACACCGCCTCCACCCACACCACCGGCGGCCGCGAAGGCGCGGGCAAGTCCAGCGACGGCGCCATCGACGTCAAGCTCAGCTCGCCCGGCTCGGGCAAGCCCGGCACCAACCCCGAGCAGCTGTTCGGCATCGGCTACTCGGCCTGCTTCATCGGCGCGATGAAGCTCGCCGGCGGACGGCTCGGCATCAAGGTGCCCGACGACCTGTCGGTCGATGCCAGCGTGTCGCTCGGCAAGACCGAAGGCGACGTGGCCTATGCGCTGGCCGTGAAGCTGGCCATCACGCTGCCGGGGCTCGACGCCGCGCAGAAGCAACAGCTGGTGGACGGCGCCCACCAGACCTGCCCTTATTCGAATGCGACGCGGGGCAACATCGAGGTCGAGTTCTCGATCCTCTGATCGCGTCAGCGAACCGCGACGATGAACAGCCGCGGAAAAGGCAGCAGCACCGTGCCGTCGTCCAGCGCGGGATAGGCCTTCGCGATCTCGGCCTGGTACTGCGTGATGAATGCGGCTTTTTCTTCCGCGTCCAGCCGCGCCAGGTAGGGCAACAGCGCCGAGCCCTTGAACCATTCCACCACCGCCGCGGCGCCGGCGAGCGGGTGGAAATAGGTGGTGCGCCAGACATCCACCTGGCCGGCATGCGACCGCAGCAGCGCGTAGTAGTACGCCGCGCTGTGCCGCGCCGGGTGCTTCACGTCGCCGATCTTCGCGGCCCAGCGCGCCGATGCCGCGACTTCGCGCGCCAGCCGGTGCGCGGGCTCTTCGAGGTTGTCGGGTGTCTGGATTGCCAGCGTGCCGCCGGGCGCCAGCCTGCTCGCCAGGCGCGGGTACAGCGAGGCATGGTCCGGCAGCCATTGCAGCGAGGCGTTTGCCAGGATCACGTCGAAGGCCTGCGGCGGGTTCCAGCGCTCGATGTCCGACACTTCGAAGCCGATGCCCGGCAGGCGCTTTCGCGCGGCCGAAACCATGTCCGCGGAACTGTCCATGCCGGTGACCGCCGCACCGGGAAAGCGCCGCGCAAGCACCTCGGTGGAATTGCCCGGGCCGCAGCCCAGGTCGACGGCCAGCCGAACGTTGGTGGAGGGAATCGCCGCCACAAGGTCGCGGACCGGCCGCGTGCGTTCGTTCTCGAAGGCGGTGTATTGCCTGGCGGACCAGTCGCCGCTGGTGGCCTGTGGGGCAGGGGAGGGAGATGCGGTCATCGGGGTATTTCCTGGTGTGTGGGCCGCCAGTTTGCGCATTGGCATGCGCTACGTAAAATGAATTTATTTCGGCCATTCATTCATTTATCTAATCGATGAAGATCGACATCCTGGGCATACAGGCCTTCGTCGCCATTGCGGAGCGCGGCAGCTTCCAGGCCGCGGCCGACCACCTCAGCGTGACGCAGACCGCCATCACCCAGCGGTTGCGCAAGCTCGAAGAGTTCCTGGGCGTGGCGCTGGTCGAGCGAACCACGCGCTCCGTCGGCCTGTCGACCATCGGCCAGAATTTCTTGCCGCAGGCGCGCCGCCAACTCATCGAGCTCACCGACGCCTTGCTGGAGATCCGCGAAACCGGCAAGGCCGAACGCGGCGATGTATCCATTGCCTGCGTGCCGACCGCGGGCGTGCAGTTCCTGCCGAAGATCATGCGGGCCTACTCGGCGCGCTATCCGAAGAACCGCATCAAGGTCCTCGACCACTCCACTTCGGCCGTGACCGATGCGGTGCTGCACCGCGAAGTCGAGTTCGGCATCGGCATGTCGGGCTCGCACCCGCCTGAGCTGTCGAGCGTGCCGCTGCTGGAAGACAAGTACGTGCTGATCTGCCACCGGAGCCATCCGCTGGCCAAGCGCCGCAAGATCGCGTGGCGGCAGCTGAAAGACGTTCCGCTGATCTTCGCGGGGCAGGTCAACGGCAACCGCGACTTGCTCGATGTCGCCCTCGACAAAAGCGCACTCGGGCTGCAGACTTTTTACGAAGTGCAGCGCAGCTCGACAGCGGTGGGCCTCGTCGCCCAGCAGGTGGCCGCCGCGGTCGTGCCGAGGCTGGCGGTGCAGGCTGGTGCGTACCCCGACATCCGCACCGTGGAACTCGTCGAGCCGGTCGTGTCGCGCACGCTGGTGCTGATGGTCCGCAAGACCGCGCAGCTCTCGCCGGCGGCACAGGCGCTGTACGACATGATCAAGGCGCAGGCATCGTCGTCGTCGCGCAAAGGCGCATAAGCGCAGGCGTCGCTGCATGCGAAGTGGCGTGTGCCCGAGCAACGTACTGTGGCTCGCGGGGCCGCCAGATACACAGGCATACAAACCCGCTTGTTCCATGCGTCAACCGGCATACATTGCGGCTACCGCGCCATCTGGCGCCCGACCGATTTCATCGCCATGACATCCAAGACTTCCGACCACATCCTCATCGTCGACGACGACCGGGAAATCCGCGAGCTGCTGAGCACCTACCTCGTCAAGAACGGCCTGCGCGTGGTGGCGGTGCCCACGGGCCGGCACATGCGCGCGGCGTTGGAAGAGTCGGGGCCGTTCGACCTGATCATTCTCGACCTGATGCTGCCGGGCGAAGACGGGCTGACGCTGTGCCGCGACCTGCGCACGGGCAAGTTCAAGGCCACGCCGATCCTGATGCTCACGGCCCGCAGCGAGGAGGCCGACCGCATCCTGGGCCTGGAGATGGGCGCCGACGATTACCTGGCCAAGCCTTTTTCGGCCCGCGAGTTGCTGGCGCGCATGCGCGCGGTGTTGCGCCGCACGCGCATGCTGCCGCCGAACATGCGCTCGACCGAGGCGGCGTCGAAGCTGGCGTTCGGCGAGTGGCAGGTGGACACGACGGCGCGGCACCTGCTGGACGACAGCGGCACGATGGTGGCATTGAGCGGCGCGGAGTACCGGCTGCTGCGCGTGTTTCTGGATCATCCGCAGAAGGTGTTGAGCCGTGACCAGTTGCTGAGCTTGACGCAGGGCCGCGAGGCGGAGTTGTTCGAGCGGTCGATCGACCTGCTGGTGAGCCGGTTGCGCCAGCGTCTGCGAGACGACGCACGCGAGCCGCGTTATATCAAGACGGTGCGCAGCGAGGGTTATGTGTTCGCCTCGGCGGTCGAGGCGCTGGACTGAGGCGCTGAGTTCATGCGCTGAATGCAGGCGCGGGCCTACACTCGCGAAATGATCAAAGCTCTGTCGTTGTCATTGGGCGTTCTGTTCGTCACGGCCTGCGCGCAGCCGGAGCCGCCAAGGGCCGTGGGCATGGCGAACCCGGCGTCGGTGTATTGCCAGAGCCTCGGCGGCAAGGCACTGCCGAGATCGAACGAGAAGGGGCAGTACAGCATTTGCCAGCTCCCGGATGGCACGCAGATCGAAGAGTGGGAGCTCTTTCGCCGTGACCATCCTGTGAAGTAGGCCGGCTTGACTATTGCGGCTTGCGGGTACGTTTGCGCAGGTCGTCGGACTGTCGTGTGGAGATGCTGTGGCAACTCACGGGGTTGCGGACCTCGTGAGCGATGCCTCCTGCTAGGAAGAGCAGGGCGAACCAGATCTTCTTCATTTCACTGACTCCTTTGGTTTTGTTGCTTGGCCTTCGGGTGCGGGGTCCTTCAGGGCGCGTGCGACTGACACCGGGTACTTCCCTCCGCGAATGTCCCCCGCTTCGCTCCTCCTTTATTTCGCTGCGGGAAGCACCCGATGCC
>NZ_QAJK01000086.1:16841-17039 GCF_003852515.1 Variovorax sp. KBW07
GCCATTCGCACAAGGCACGCTGCTCGCTTGCGGCCGATCAACGACCGCTCTGGGTCGCTCACGCCGATGGCGTGTTCTGCGCAGCGAAATAAAGGAGGAGCGAAGCGGGGGACATTCGCGGAGCAGAGCACACCGTCGGCGTGGGCGTCGCCCTGAACAAACCCAAACAGCAACGGTACCTACGAAACAGCCTTCAGC
>NZ_QAJK01000087.1 GCF_003852515.1 Variovorax sp. KBW07
CGGTGTCAGTCGCACCCGCCCTGAATGCCCCCGAACCCGACCCCGACCCCGCTCCAAAACAGCAGCCGCAACACGCGCTCAACGCTGCGCCTTGTCCTTCTGGTTCTGCGCCTCGATGCGTTCACGCGCGTCCTGCCAATCGGTGTCGCTCCACTGCCGCAGCTCGTAGAAATTGCCGCCATTGGCCAGCGCATTGCCGCCGTCCATCATGATGCTCTGGCCCGTGAGCCAGTCGCATTGACCCGGTGCCATCAGGAACGATGCGATGTTCTGCAGCTCGCTCATGCGGCCCGTGCGTGCCATCGGATTGTTCTGCTTGCTCCGCGCGCCCGGCTCCTCGCCCGGATTCAGGCGCTTGCTCATGCCCTCGGTCGGGATCTCGCCCGGGCCCACCGCGTTCAGGCGAATGCCGTGGCGCGCCCACTCCACCGCCAGCGACTTCGTCATCACCTCGATGCCCGCCTTGCTCATCGCCGACGGCACCACGTACGGGCTGCCGTTGTCGACCCACGTCACGATGATGCTCATCACGCTGCGAAAGGCGTCGCCCTGCTTCCACTCGCCCGACTTGGCCTGCGCCACCCAGCGCTTGCCCACGGCCTGCGTCACGTAGAAGCTGCCATGGAACACGATGTTGGCAATGGCATCGAAGGCGCGCGGCGACAGGCTCTCGGTGGGCGACACGAAATTGCCCGCCGCGTTGTTCACCAGCCCGGTCAGGCCACCGCTCTGGAACAGGCTCTCGACCATCTCGTCGACCGCCTGCGCCACGCGGATGTCCACGCCGAAAGTGTCGATGCGCCGGCCCGGGAACTGCTGGCGCCACTCGGCCGCCGTTTCCTCGCAGACCGACTGGCGCCGGCCGCAGATGGCCACGTCGGCGCCCAGGCTCAGGAAGCGCTCGGCCATCGCGCGGCCGAGGCCGGTGCCGCCGCCGGTCACGAGGATGCGCTGGCCGCTCATGAGGGAAGCTTCAAACATGTTCGTCTCCTTGTCGTTGCGGCAGCGGCAAGGGAAAGCACTGCCATCGCGCATGCTACGCGCGACCCACACGCCATGACTTGCGAAATCTGGCTCTGCGCACCAGCAACGCGGGCTGCCTGAAAATAAGTCTCCTAACCTGCAGCCCCCGTGTGGGGCTCGCTACTCAATCCATAGCAACCCGTTCCCTGGACATCCGCCCATGCCAAGTGCCACCGCCCCCGTTTTCCAGCCGCTTGCAGGCGTGCGCGTCCTGAGCCTTGCGCTCAATTTGCCGGGTCCGGCCGCGCTGTTGCGTTGCCGCGAGATGGGCGCCAGTTGCCTGAAGCTCGAGCCGCCGGGCGGTGACCCGATGGGCCTGTACAACCAGCCGGCCTACACCGCGCTGCACGAAGGCATCGCAATCCAGGCCGCGGACCTGAAGACCGAAGCGGGGCAACAGCAGCTGCACGCCGAGCTCGCGAAGACCGATGTGCTGCTCACCTCGTTCCGCCCCTCCGCGCTGCGCAAGCTCGGGCTCGACTGGCCCGCGCTGCAGGCGCGACACCCGTCGCTGTCGCAAGTGGCCATCGTCGGAGCGCCCGGCGAGCGCGCCGAGGAGCCGGGCCACGACCTCACCTACCTGGCCGAGAGCGGCCTCGTCACGGGCACCGAACTGCCGCCCACGCTGTATGCGGACATGGGCGGTGCCCTGCTCGCGAGCGAAGCGGTGCTGAAGGCCGTGCTGCTGCGCGCCCGCGAAGAAAGCCAGGGCAGCAAGAGCAGCCAGGCGAACGGCGTGTACCTCGAAGTGGCGCTGAACGCCTCGGCCGACTGGTTGGCGCTGCCGCGCACCTGGGGCCTGACGCAGCCTACGGGCGCGGTCGGCGGCGCCCATGCGGGCTACCGCGTCTACCCGTGCGCCGACGGCCGCGTGGCGGTCGCGGCGCTGGAGCCGCATTTCGCGGCGCGCCTGTGCGAGGCTGCGGGCGTGGCATCGCGCGACATGCAGGCAAGCTCCACGCACGATGCGCTGGCCGCCTGGCTGGCAGTGCGCACGCGCGCCGAGCTCGAAGCCATGGGCCGCGAGCGCGACGTGCCGCTGCTCACGCTGGCCGGCTGACCCGCAACTGCAGCAGGCGGGTCAATCGGAGACCGGTCGTCAAAGGTGCAGTTCGCTGAGCTTGCGGTCGAGCTTGATAAGCCAGATGCGCGTCGGCCGCTCCAGGTCGCTGCCACGCGTGATGCGCGCACCGGTCACACCGGGCGGGCACTTGGCGATGATCGCGCCGGCCGCATCCACCGTGCAGTCTTCGATGCTGCCTGCCACGGTCTTGCCGTCGGCGTCGAGCAGGATGGTGCTCAGGCCGAAGTCGTTGTCGTTCACCAGTGCCAGGGTCTGGTCGTCCACCACGGTCAGGCATTCGGCCTTCTCGGCCAGCCAGCCCAATGCGTTCAGGTCGAGCAGCTCGGTCTTGCGCATCGTCACCACGTTCGAGTAGTCGGAAGTACCTGAAATTGCTTGGGTGATGCTGCTGATTTCGAGGTTGTAGTCGTCGGCCGCGATGTTGGTCGCATTGGCTGGCAGCTCGACCAGCATCAGCTTGTTGAACACCTTGCCGTCGCTCTTGCGCGCACCCTGCTCGATGACGATGAAGCGGCCGTTGCCCAGGCTCACCACGTCGCCGAGCTTGGCGTTGCCGGTGCGGTCCTTGTCGTACTGGCTGCCGTCGATCGGATAGGCATAGAGCTTCGATGTTTCGGTGGCCGGATCGAACTCGAGCCAGCGCGTGAACTTCGCGATGTGGCGCACATCGGTCTTGCTGCCGCCCGGTGGCTTGGCCTGGATCGACTTGCCCGCGCCGTCCTTCGGATCGATCGGGCTCTGCAGGAAGCCATGCAGCTTGCCGCTGGCAACGTCGAGCGTCAGGCCTTCCATGCCGCGGTTGGGGCGGCGCTGGGACAGCACCAGCGGCAGGTCGGCGGGGCCGCTGCCGGGCGCGTACTTTTTCTCGATCACGCCGGTCGCGATGTTGATGCGCGCGATGAACGGGCCGTACTCGTCGCTGGTCCACAGCACGTTGCGCGCCTTGTCGAGCACCAGCGTCTCGGGGTCGAGGCCGTTGGCGTCGTAGTTGGCCTTGTTGGCATCGAACACATAGCGGTCGGTCAGCGGCGTTTCGCCGGTGGAGCCGATGCCCGTCTGCGGCGGCAGGCCCGTGACCTTCTTGCCGCTGGCATCGACCTTCAGCGAAAGGCTCGATGCGAGCACCGCACCGGTCTTGCCGATGCGCACGACGCCGAAGCTCGGCGCGAACGATGGTGCGGGGAACACCTTGCTGATGTTGGTCGCGCCACCACCATTGGGCACGGGTGCGGTCGGTCCGTCGCCGTTCGGGCCACGGTCGGTAATGGCATAGAACTCCAGCGTGCCGTCGTCGGCCTTGCCCTTGAACGCCAGGCCCGAACCGTAAGCCGGCAGGAAGCCCTTGGGAAAGTCGGCCTTGGTCTTCTCGTTGTCGCCTTCGTACGGCACGTTGAAGCTGGCATCGGCCTGCATCTGGTAGCGGGTCACGCTGATGCCGATGGCGCCGAGCGTGTTGGTCTGCGTCGAGGTTTCGGTCACCGGCGTACCGAGGCGCGAAGCCAGCGTGTCCTCGAAGTGCTCCAGCGCCAGAGCGCGGCGGCTTGAATCGACCATGCGCGCATTGTAGGGAGCGGGCAGTGCCGCGAGCACCGCGTTCAGCGCGGTGTTGAATGCGTCGGCCGAGGCGTTGAAATCGAGCGCGCCGGCCGTGAGCGCGGCCTTCAGGGCCGGGGTCAGGCGGATGCCGTTCGAGGGATCGCGGTCTTCGTCGAAGCTCTGCAACGCAAGCAGGCGGTTGACGACCGCATCGGCCTTCACGTTGCTGCCGCCGGCCAGGGTCAGCGGGGTGATCGCGGTGCCGCATGCGGCGCTGCCGAGCACCAGCGCGCCGGCGCTGAAGGCCACGGTCTCGCCGTCCTTGCAGGTGAATTCACCATTGGCATTGGTGCTGGCCTTGGCGTTGCTGCCGGCGGTGTAGTCGAGGCCCTCGACCGCTGCGTCGAGGAAGGTGCCGGTCTTCGACTGCGCGGCCGGAGGGTTCGTGCCCCCGCCGCCCACCGGAAACGGCCAGCCGCCTCCGCCGTTGCCGCTGCCGCCGCAGGCGGTCATCAACGCGCCGGCACCCACGAGCGCCAGCCACCCCATCCTCGATCCTCTTGTCTTCTGCATTGCTTGTCCTTGTTGTGCGCCGGTGCAACAACACGCACAGGCCCCGGCGATTAACGCCGCGGCACATGACAAGCCCGTGAATCTTCAGCGGCCGGCGCCTTCGCGCTGCCGGTCTTCGCGCTTGAGCGCGAGGTAAGTGTCGAGTTCGACTTCGTGCAGCTGCCGCGGGTACTGCTCGGCCGCCGCGAACCAATGGCGCTGCCGCCGCTCGGCCTGGTCCGAAGCCGGGGCCGACAGGTAGGCGTCGAGCGTGAGGAAGTAGCGCATGGCATTGCGCTCCACCAACCCGCGCAGGCCGCGGATGTAGTCGGGCTTACCGTCGGCCGTCTTGCCCGTCACCGTGAAGCCCACCTTGTCGCGCCCGAAGGTTGCCAGGTAGGCCTGCGTGGTGAGCCGCACCATCATGTTGTGGTCGTAGCTGTAGCTGAAGTGCAGGAAGCTCTTGCGATCGTCGAGCGCCAGCACCTCGAGCGTGACCTTGTAGCCGCTGGTGCCCAGCGGACCGTTGGCGGCGGACAGTTCCACCGACAGGTGCTCGGGCGAGGCGCCGGTCACGCGGTAGATGAACGGCAGTTCGAAGGCCTGGTCGAGCGGCTTGTCGTAGCGCCGCACCACGTACAGCGTCAGCGTCACCCGCCCTTCCGCATCGGTGCCGATGCGGCAACGACGGTTGTTGATGTGCAGCGTGAGCACGTCGCACCAGTGGCCAGCGCCCTTCAGCTCGGCGCTGATCTCGGAAAGCGGATGCTCGACCACGGCGTAGACGTCGCCCTGCAGCCCGCCGGGCGTCTCGATGGAATCTAGCTGGATCGGGCGCCCGAGGCTGCTGCGGTCGAGCTTGTCGCTCATGCGCTGGTGGGTGGCCTTGAGGGCCTGGGCCTGGGCGCTACCGGACGACGCTTCGGGTGCGGCGGCCATCGCTTGCTGCAGTGCAGCGCAGAGCAGCAACGCTCCCGCCAGGATGCACGTCCAGGGTGCCGGCATGTGTGGCGATCTGCTCATGGGAGCACACGATACAACGGACCGCCCGCCCCGTGCCGTCAGTCGGTCCGAACGGCGCTGTTTCTTCGCATCAACAGCAGCATGGCGGCCGCCAGCAGCACCGCCCCCGCCCACTGGCGCGGCGCCATCGGTTCCGCCAGCAGCAGCGCCGCGAGCAAGGCCGCCACCAGCGGTTCGATCAGCGTGCCGACCACCGCCGCCGTGGGCGACAGGCGCCTCGCACCCCAGGCAAAGGCCAGGTAGGCCACCGAGGTCGTGACCACCCCGGTGTAGGCCGCGCCCAGCCATTGGGCCGTGCCGCCCGGCCAGGTGATGCCCGTCGGCCACGCGACCGCGAGCATGCACAGCGCCGCGACACTCATGCCCCAGGCCGACGCGGTGACGGCCGGCACGCGCGCAGGCATGCGCGCATTGCCCAGCACCACCAGCGCATAGCAGAAGGCCGAGCCGAACGACCAGGCCAGCCCAACGGCATGGCCCTTCGGCAACGGCCCCCATCCATCGGCGGGCATCACCAGCAGCGCCACGCCCGCGAGCGCCAGCAGCAGCCCCGCAACGAGGCGCAGGCCGAAGCGCTCGTAGCCGCGAGCGACCGACACCAGCACGACGATCACCGGCGCGCAGCAGATCGAAATGACCGTCGGCAACGCGGCCCCGAGGTGCACGATGCCCGCGAACCAGCAGCTCACGTTGAGCGCCATCGCGGCACCCGTGCCGATGACCTGGAACTGCTCGCGCCGCGCCAGGTGGCGCCAGCGCGCATCGGCCGGAGCGGGCCGCGTGCGCTGAGCGCGCCAGTGCAGCCACCACAGCAATGGCACGCCGAGCGCGAAGCGCGCCAGCGACAGGCTCTGCGGCGCGATGCCGCCGTCGATGAGAAATTGCGCCACCAGCGCGCCGCCGCCCCACAGCGCACCGGCCAGCAATACACCGCCCCAGGCCAGGGCGGCAGACGTTCTTGCGTTCATTGGTTGAAACTCTCCATGAAGCCCGCCGCGCTCTGTTTGTCGAAGGCGGGCATGACCATCCGGCCGTCGCCCGGCCCTCGCGAAGAAGGCGGACGGCGGCGACCACTTGCGGGTCTGAGCGCGGCACGAGGCGCGCGTCAGCTGCGGGTCGACGGAGGGGGAGAGTGGTGCAGATGCATGAGCGGCCGATGATAGAAGCGGCACCTGCCGGCGGCAAGAGAGAATCGCCGCCCATGCGCCCTCTTCCCGCCCGCTCGCAACCATGAAACGCCAAGGCTCGGAAGAGGTCCGACTCGGCAGCAGCAGACCGCGCGGTCGCGGCGCGAGTGCCGCCGGATCACCGGCCTCATGGGGCCTGCTTTTCATCCTGGCCTATGGCGTGCTGCTCGGCGCGGCCGTCTGGCTCGACCGCCTGCCACCGCTGGTGTTCGCCGTCGTCGCGGGGCTGAGCCTGCTTGCCTTCGTGACCTATGCGCTCGACAAGCACGCCGCCCGCACGGGCCGCTGGCGCACGAAGGAAAGCACCCTGCACCTGTTCGCGCTGGCGGGCGGCTGGCCGGGCGCGTGGGCCGCGCAAAGGCTGCTGCGCCACAAGTCGAGCAAGCGCAGCTTCCTGCTCGTGTATCGCGCCACGGTCGCGCTTCATTGCGCGGCGGTGCTGGCCTGGGCAGTCTGGCTGCGGGGCATTCCGTTCGCACCCTGACGCCGGATGCGTGTTGTGCCAGACTGAAATTTCCCTTTGTTGTTCGCGAGAAACCGACCATGCCACTCGTTCGAATCGAACTGTCCGACGCGTCACCGGAAACGCTGGGCCCCGCCATCGGCGACCTCATCTACCAGGCCATGACCGAGACCATCAACGTGCCGAAGGACGACAAGTTCCAGGTCATCACGCGGCATGCCGCGCAAGACCTGGTGCATCCGCAAAGCTATCTGGGCATCACGTACTCGCCGGGCTTCGTGCTGATCCAGATCACGCTGAACCAGGGGCGCACGGTCGAGATGAAGAAGGCGTTCTACAAGCGCGTGGCCGACGATCTGCACCAGAAGCTGGGCATCCGGCGCGAGGACGTGTTCATCAACCTCGTCGAGGTGATGAAGGAGAACTGGTCGTTCGGAAACGGCGAGATGCAATACGCATAGCGGTTGCCCGCCACGCGCCGCCGGTCAGCGAACCTTGCGCGAAGGCTTGTTGATCGGCTTGCCGCCGCTGCCGCCACTACCGCTGCCGTTGTCGCGCGGAGGCAGGCCGGTGTGCTGCGTGAGCATGCGGCCCTTCGACGGCTTGACCGGCGCCAGGCGTACCGGCGCGGCGGCCTTGGCCTTTGTCGCAACCGCCGGCGCGGAGGTCGAGTTCTTGCGACGCGCACTGGTGTAGCCGCCGTCGGTCAGCGGCTGCCACGTCGGGATGAGGTGGTGCTTGCCGTTGCCGATCAGGTCGGCGCGGCCCATGCTCTTCAGCGCTTCACGCAGCAGCGGCCAGTTGTTGGCATCGTGGTAGCGCAAAAAGGCCTTGTGCAGGCGGCGGCGCTTGTCGCCGCGCACGATGTCCACCGTCTCGCTCTCGCGCGTGATCTTGCGCAGCGGGTTCTTGTTGGTGTGGTACATCGTCGTGGCCGTGGCCATCGGGCTTGGATAGAAGGTCTGCACCTGGTCGGCGCGGAAGCCGTTCTTCTTGAGCCAGATCGCGAGGTTCATCATGTCCTCGTCGCTGGTGCCCGGATGCGCGGCAATGAAGTACGGAATGAGGTACTGCTTCTTGCCCGCCTCGGCCGAGAACTTCTCGAACATCTGCTTGAACTTGTCATAGCTGCCGATGCCGGGCTTCATCATCTTCGTGAGCGGGCCCTGCTCGGTGTGCTCGGGCGCGATCTTCAGGTAGCCGCCCACGTGGTGCTGAACCAGCTCCTTCACGTACTCGGGCGACTGCACGGCCAGGTCGTAGCGCAGGCCGGAGCCGATGAGAATTTTCTTGATGCCCCGCAGCGCACGCGCGCGGCGGTAGATCTTGATGAGCGGGTCGTGGTTGGTGCCCAGGTTCGGGCAGATGCCGGGGTATACGCAGCTGGGCTTGCGGCAGGCCGCTTCGATCTCGGGGCTCTTGCAGCCCAGGCGGTACATGTTGGCCGTGGGGCCACCCAGGTCGGAGATGGTGCCGGTGAAGCCGCTGACCGAATCGCGAATGGCCTCGACCTCCTTGATGATCGATTCTTCGGAACGGCTCTGGATGATGCGGCCTTCGTGCTCGGTGATCGAGCAGAAGGTGCAGCCGCCGAAGCAGCCTCGCATGATGTTCACGCTGAAGCGGATCATTTCCCACGCGGGGATCTTGGTCGCGCCGTCGTGGCTGCCGTTCTCGTCGGCGTAGCGCGGATGCGGGCTGCGTGCGTACGGCAGGTCGAACACATAGTCCATTTCCGCCGTGGTGAGCGGAATGGGCGGCGGGTTGATCCACACGTCGCGCGCCGTGGCGCCCTCGCCGTGCGCCTGCACCAGCGCGCGGGCGTTGCCGGGGTTGGTTTCCAGGTGCAGCACGCGGTTGGCGTGCGCGTAGAGCACCGGGTCGCTGCGCACCTGTTCGTACGAAGGCAGGCGGATCACCGAGCGGTCGCGCGGCGGCACGCTGATCTTGCCGCGGCTTTGCAGCGCCGGGTTCGGCATGAAGGTCAGCGGCTTGATGGCGGGGTTGACCACCGATGCGGGCATCGATGATCCGGCCGGACCCGCGGCTTCCGCGGCCTTGGCGACGGCTTCGGCCTCGTCTTCTTTGGCGCAGGTGGCGCCGTTGGCCTTGGCCTGCTCGGACACCATCAGGTAGGGGTTGACGTGCGCCTCGACGCGGCCCGGCTCGTCCACGCTGGTGGAGTTGATTTCGAACCAGCCCTCTGGCGTTTCGCGGCGCACGTAGGCGGTGCCGCGCACGTCGGTGATCCGCTGCACCGGCTCCTTGGCGGCCAGGCGGTGCGCGATCTCGACGATGGCGCGCTCGGCGTTGCCGTACAGCAGCAGGTCGCACTTGGAATCGACGACGACGGAACGGCGCACCTTGTCCGACCAGTAGTCGTAGTGCGCGATGCGGCGCAGGCTGCCTTCGATGCCGCCCAGGATGATGGGCACGTCGTTCCAGGCTTCCTTGCAGCGCTGCGAATACACGATGGCCGCGCGGTCGGGGCGCGAGCCGCCGACGTCGCCGGGGGTGTAGGCGTCGTCGCTGCGGATCTTGCGGTCGGCCGTGTACCGGTTGATCATCGAATCCATGTTGCCGGCGGTGACACCGAAGAACAGGTTCGGTTTGCCCAGCGCCTTGAAGGGCTCGGCGCTCTGCCAGTCGGGCTGGGCAATGATGCCGACGCGGAAGCCCTGGGCCTCGAGCATGCGGCCGATGACGGACATGCCGAAGCTGGGGTGGTCGACGTAGGCATCGCCCGTGACCACGATGATGTCGCAGCTGTCCCAGCCGAGCGCATCCATTTCCTTGCGCGTGGTCGGCAGGAACTTGGCCGTGCCGAAACGGGCCGCCCAGTACTTGCGGTAGCTGGTCAGCGGCTTGGCGGCACGCGCGAAAAAGGAGACGTCGACGGGGGCGTTCATCGGTGGGAATGACAGCGCTGTGGCGGCACTGTTGTGGGCAACCCTCGATTTTAGGGTTTTCCAGCACCCCTGTCGCGACAAACATCCAGTGACCGGGGCTGCCCACGGTCTTCATATGATTGCTTCAGGCAATTATTTGAATGACAATGGCAACCATGTCCACACCATCGACCAGCATCGATACCGCCGCCGTCAAGGCGATCCGGCAGTTCAACCGCTTCTACACGCGCCGCATCGGCGCACTCGATCCCTACCTGGACAGCGCCATGTCACTGACCGATGTGCGCGTGTTGTACGAGCTGGCCCACCGCGAAATGCCCATCGCCAGCGAGATCGGCCGAGACCTCGGGTTCGATGCGGGCTACCTGAGCCGCATTCTTCGCCGCTTCGAGACCGAAGGCTGGCTCACGCGCGCGCCGGATGCGCGCGATGCCCGGCAAAGCGTGTTGCACCTGACCGACGCCGGCCACGCCGCGTTTGCGCCGCTGCAACAGAAATCCCGCGACGAGGCCGCCGCCCTGCTCGCCCCGCTCGCGCCGGCCCAGCGCGCGCAGCTGGTCCAGGCCATGGGCACGATGCAGGCGCTGCTCGATCCGGCAGCCGCCCCGGCCAAGCCGCAAACCGTGATCCTGCGCGACCCGGGGCCCGGCGATATCGGCTGGGTGGTGCAGCAGCACGGCGAAATCTATGCGCGCGAATATGGCTGGGACAGCAGCTTCGAGGCGCTGGTGGCGCAGATCGCAGGGGAGTTTCTGCTGAAGTTCCAGCCCGAATGGGAGCGCTGCTGGATTGCCGAACTCAACGGCGAACGCATGGGCTCGATCTTCGTGGTGCGCAAGTCGGCCAGCGTGGCGCAGTTGCGCTTGCTCATCCTTTCACCGGCCGCACGCGGCCTGGGCCTGGGCGGCCGCCTGGTGGACGAATGCATCGCCTTCGCACGGCGCAAGGGCTACAAGAAGATGGTGCTGTGGACCAACAGCTGCCTGCTGGCCGCGCGCGGCATCTATGCCAAGCGCGGGTTTCAGCTCGTCAAGTCGGAGACGCACGAGAGCTATGGCAAGCAGGAACTCGTGGGGGAGACCTGGGAGCTGAAGCTGTAGTTGTAGCGCGGCTTCTGCTGCCTTGCGTCTTGCTCCTTCCCCTCCCGGGGGAAGGCTGGGATGGGGGCAGGCCCTGGATCAGGCGCCGCGATTGAATGAGTGCCGCGAGCCCCCACCCCAACCCTCCCCCGAAGGGGAGGGAGAAAGAAAGAACGAAGAAATCCCTTACTGCATGAACCAGCCGTGGCTCACCACCAGCGACTGGCCGGTCAGCGCATTCGTCGGGAACCCCGCGAACAGCAGCGCCACGCGCGCCACGTCTTCCGTGGTCGTGAACTCGCCATCGACGGTTTCCTTGAGCATCACGTTCTTGATGACTTCTTCCTCGCTGATACCCAGCGTCTTGGCCTGCTCGGGAATCTGCTTTTCGACCAGCGGCGTGCGCACGAAGCCCGGGCAGATCACGTTGGCGCGCACGCCGTGCTTGGCGCCCTCTTTCGCGACCGTCTTGGCCAGCCCGATGAGGCCGTGCTTGGCGGTGACGTAAGGCGCCTTCAGCAGCGAGGCTTCCTTGGAGTGCACCGAGCCCATGTAGATCACGCTGCCGCCACGGCCTTGCGCATACATGTGCTTCAGGCACGCCTTGGTGGTGAGAAAGGCGCCGTCGAGGTGAATGGCGAGCATCTTCTTCCAGTCGGCGAAGCTGAACTCTTCGACCGGATGCACGATCTGGATGCCGGCGTTGCTGATCAGGATGTCGATGCCGCCAAAGGCCTTGGCGCCCTCTTCGACCGAGGCATTCACCTGGTCTTCGTTGGTCACGTCGACAGCCACGCCGATGGCTTGCGCGCCCGTGGCCTTCAGTTCGGCAGCGGTGGCGTCGGCCGCTTCCTTGTTGAGGTCTGCAATGATGATCTTGGCGCCTTCCTGTGCGAAGAGGATGGCAATTTCCTTGCCGATGCCGCTGGCCGAGCCGGTGATGTAGGCGACCTTGTCCTTGAGTTGCATGGTGAAGTCCTTGAGAGGTTGGGGTTGGAAAGTGACAGCAAGAAGCGTGCGGAAGCGTGGGAGCGCGTAGCAGACGTCAGGCCAGATAGTCGTGCTCGACCGTGCCCAGCGCGAGCGTCATGTCGGCGATGTAGTGCACCGCCGATTCGACCTTGCGCACCGGCAGGTCCGCCACCGGTGCCAGCGCATGCGGATGCAGCTCGAGCGAGGCCGGGCCGGCCCACGCGCCGTGCAGCGTCACGTCGACCATGTGATAGCGCACCAGCTCGCAGATGCGGGCCGTGCCGTCGACGTGCGGAATGATCTTGAGCAAAAAGTTGGGCTGCGCAATGCCCGCAAGAATCGGCGCGTGCTCCAGCGCGCGGTGCTTGAAGCCCATGGTGGCCTTGGCCACGCGCACCTTGCCGTAGTCGAGCGTGCCGACCACCACGTCGGTTTCGTAGTCGAGCACCGGCGACGCCAGCTTCTTGGGAAAGCCCCAGAGCTCGCGGCCACCGGCAATCGGCGGGTGGTCGTTCAGGTACATCGCATGCACGTACGCGCCCTGCTCGAGCACGCCCTTGGCATTGCGCAACTGCACGGGAATGACCTGGCCCGACTCGGTGTAGTCGCCGAAGCCGGTGGAGTCGGGCATGCGGATGAATTCGTACTTGACCAGCGGCTCGACCACTTCGAGCGGCTCGGGCACCACGGCGCGCAGGGCGTCCATGTCGGTGCGGTACGTGATGATGAGAAATTCGCGCCGCACGAACCGGTAGGGGCCGGGCGGAAAAGCGGGACTGGTCAGCGGCATCGCAAAGGCCTGGCGCCGCACATCTTCAATGTTCATGAACATTTCCTCCTGTTGAAGTGACCGGGCCAGTCTGGCGCTGGTTTCTTAGTCGAACCTGATCGGCCCTTTTGTCAGCGCGACAGGCCCGGCCGCTTGACGCGTCCCGAACCGTGCTCGCCCAGGTCGAAGGTGGTGACACCGTTCACCGTGGCGTCGGCGCGCAGCGTCTCGGGGTGCGCCAGCGTGACGCGCATGTCGCGCGCGCCCGACTCCCAATGCTCTTCAACGGCGGCGCGCGAGAACTCGTAGTCTTTCGATTCGAGCTCGTAGGGCTTGTCGCGGTAGATCAGGTGAAAGATGTCGATGGGCTCGTGCGTGAGCTGCGATTGCACCTCGAGCACGCTCGGGTCTTTGCGCAGATGGGCCGGCAGCTTGGTGATCAGGTCGGCAATGGCCTGCTGCAGGTTCATGTTGGCGGCCAGCGCGTCGGTGTTCATGCGCGTGCGGCTCGAATAGGTGATGTCTTTCTGCCGCTCCATCACGCCCGCCATGGTGCGCGGCATTTCGCCGCGCGCATTGAACAGGTCGACCTGCAGCACCACCAGCGGCTCCGAGCGCGGGTGCATGTCGAGCACGTATTGCAGCGGCGTATTCGACACGATGCCGCCGTCCCAGTAGTCGTCGCCGTCGATGCTGATGGGCGCGAAGCCCGGCGGCAGCGCACCGCTGGCCATGATGTGCTCGGGCCCGATGCGCTGGCGCGTGTTGTCGAAGTACACCGAGTTGCCGGTGCGCACGTTCACCGCGCCCACGCTGAAGCGTGCCTCGCAGTGGTTGATGCGGTCGAAGTCGACCAGGCGCTCGAGCGTGGCCTTCAGCGCGGAGGTGTCGTAGTAGCTGAGCAGCGGCGCGGCCCCGCCCAACAGCAGGGCCGGCGAATAGCGCGGCTCGAAGAAGCCCGGAATGCCCACCAGCGAGGCCATGGTGGCGCTCCACTGGTTTTGCGTGGCCCGGTCGCCCAGCCACGAAGGCAGGCGCTGCGACGGCCCCGAAGACACCAGGTGCCAGAACTCGCGCAGCTTGTCGACCCGGTGCTCGGGCGCGTTGCCGGCGATCAGCGCGGCATTGATGGCGCCGATGGAAACACCCGCGATCCAGTGCGGCTCAAGACTGGTTTCGCTGAGCGCCGCGTACACGCCGGCCTGGTAGGCACCGAGCGCCCCGCCGCCCTGCAGCACCAGCGCCTTGCGGGCGTTGCGCATGTCTTCGCGGCGGGCTGCGAAAGGGTTGAGCGGTTGGGCGGCGGCACGGGATTTCTTCTTCGTTGGTGTCGTCATGCGTTCATTTGACACCAGCCGTTCGACACCAGCCTGACCAGGGGTTGTTCACCCCCGGAACGATTTCACATCTTCGGCAGCATCTGCCCACGGATCTCGCCGCCCGGGTTGGCGGCCGTGTGGATGTTGGCGTACCACTTGCCAGCCACCAGGTCGGCGGCCTGCGCAGGCGTGAGCGTGGCCTGGCCTTCGATCGGGCTGGCGGCATTGGCAAACGGCAGCACCACGCCGGCATTCGCGCCCGCGGCCGCGGGGCCGTGGAAGTGCGCCGCCGTGGCCGGGCCGCTCAGGCCGGTGTAGACGATCTTGTACTTGAGCACATTGGTGTCTCGGTTCAGCCAGGCCTCGGCCATGCCGCTGCCGCGCGTCATGTTCGGCGGCACTTCGCTGGCCGCGTTCATGGCGCCGCTGAAGCTGGCGGTGTTCGACTTGGACATCATCCCGCAGCCGGCCAGCGCGGCACTGGCCACACCGGTAATGAGGGCCGCGCGCAAAAGGTTGCCATATCTGGTCATGAGATTTGTCTCCTGGGTTATGAAAGCGTCTACAGCATAGGCAGCCACGGCGCCGCGCCGTGTCGGCCACCACCCCGACTTTGCCCACCGGCCCCCAGGCCACGGGCAACAGGCTGAAAGAGAATGCAACGATGACTTCAAACCCCCTCCCCACCGCCCGCGAAGTGGTCGATTTCTGGCGCGAAGCCGGCCCCGACCGCTGGTTTGCAAAGAACGAGGCCTTCGACGCCGAGTTCATCTCGCGCTTCTCGGCCGCGCACCAGGCCGCGGCCCGCGGAGAACTCGATCACTGGGCACGCGATGCGGAAGGCACGCTGGCATTGCTGGTGCTGCTGGACCAGCTTCCACGCAACGCATGGCGCAACAACCCGCACATGCTGGCCACCGACGGCCTGGCACTGGCAGTGGCGCACAAAGCGGTGGACGCGGGCTTCGACCTGCAAGCCGAGGAGGCGCTGCGCCGCTTCTTCTACCTGCCGTTCATGCACTCGGAGGTGCTGGACGAGCAGGAACGTTCGGTCGAACTGAATTCGGGGCTGGACGAGAACACGCAGCGTTTTGCTGTGTTGCACCGGGACATCGTGGCGCGCTTCGGCCGGTTTCCTCATCGCAACAGGCTGCTGGGGCGGCAATCCACTGCCGAGGAGCAGAAGTTTCTTGATGAAGGTGGGTTCGCGGGATAGCCCGTCAGCAGGCCCGCGCGTCGAATGATGCGAGGGTTTCGAGCACGCCGCGCGCCTGCAGCAGCTCCATGTGGCTTGCCACCGCCGCGACAAAGCGCGGCTCACCACCGAGTTCGCCGAAGACCGGCGCGAAACCGGTGAAGAAGGCGACACGGTCCTGCATCGAATCCGCGGTGTTCGCTTGCGCGAGCCTCTCGGCCAAGGCCGCCGCCAACGGGTCTTGAATGTCGTGCGGGGCGCCGGTCTCGTCGCTGCCCCGCAGGTAGTGAATCCATCCCGCCACCGCCAACGCCAGCCCGGCGATGGGCTGATTCGACCGCAGCCGGTCGCGCACCGTACCGAGCAGGCGCTGCGGCAGCTTTTGCGAACCATCCATTGCGATCTGTCTTGTCTGGTGCTGCAACGCCGCGTTCGAGAATCGCTGCAGCAGCCGCATGCGGTAGCCATCGAGGTCGAGGCCTTCCATCACGGGCAGTGTGGGCGCGATCTCGTCGCGCATCAGCGCATCGATGAAGTTGCGCAGTGAGGGTTCGGCCATGGCTCGGTCGACCGTTCGAAAACCTGCCATCGCGCCCAGGTAGGCCAGCGCCGAATGAGCACCGTTGACCATGCGCAGCTTCAGCCGCTCGAAGGGTTCCGCGTGCGCCACGAAGCGCGCCCCGCCTGCCGTCCAGTCGGGCTGGCCGTTCGCGAAGCGGTCTTCCACCACCCACTCCAGAAAAGGCTCGCCGACGACCGGCCATGCATCCTGAACACCCAGCCGCGCGCCGATGCGCTCCCGGTCGGCATCGGTCGTGCGCGGCACGATGCGATCGACCATCGAATTGGGAAAGGTGCAGTGCCTTTCGATCCACTCGCGCAGGTCGGCATCGACCGCCTGCGCGAACGCGAGCACGATGCCGCGAAGCATCTCGCCATTGGCAGGCAGGTTGTCGCAGGACAACAGCGTGACGGGCATAAGCCCACGGCGGCGACGCAGGTCCAGCGCATGCACGATGAAGCCGGGCATGGTGCGCGGCGCCCCGGGGTGCAAGAGGTCGTGCGCAATGTCGGCGTCATCCTGTCGCAGCGCGCCCGTGGCCGGATCGTGGTGATAGCCCTTCTCGGTGATCGTGAGGCTGACGATGCGCGTGTCCGGATGGGCGATGCGTTCGAGCACGGCCCGCGGGTCTTCCGGCGCGACGAGCACATCGAGCAGGTTGCCGACGATCGTCAGCGACTCCCAGGCACTGCCGTCCCCGGCCACGTCGCGCAGCGCCAGGGTGTAGAGCCCGTCTTGCGGCTTCAGCGCATCGCGCGTGTCGGCCGCGCGCAGCGACACGCCCACCGTGCCCCAACACAGGTCGCCGCCAGCTTGCAGCGCGGCCTCGTTGACGACCGCGACGTGCGCGCGATGGAAGGCCCCCACCCCCAGGTGAACGATGCCGGCGCGCAGCGCTTCCCGACGGTAGCGCGGGCATGCAACGTCGGCGGGCAGATCGGGCAAAGCGTCGGGGTGCAGGCGAGGCATGGTTGGCGTGTTCACCAGTTCCAGAGCGTGCCGTCGTGCTGGAGCCGGTTCACCGGCAGGTACGCGCGCTGGTAGGGGTACTTCGCGGCCAGCGCCTCGTCGATCTCGACACCATGGCCGGGCGCCTCGCCGGGATGCAGCATGCCGTTCGCGAAGGTGTAGGCGTGGGGAAAAACCGCATCGGTTTCTTCCGTGTGCCGCATGTACTCCTGAATGCCGAAGTTCGGCACCCACAGGTCGAAGTGCAGCGCCGCGCCCATGCAGGCCGGAGACAGGTCGGTCGCGCCGTGGCAGCCCGTGCGCACCTGGTAGAGCGAGGCCAGATCGGCGATGCGGCGCAGCTGGGTGATGCCGCCCGCATGAACCACCGTCGTGCGGATGAAGTCGATCAGCTGGTTCTCGATCAGGTCCTTGCAGTCCCAGATGCTGTTGAAGATCTCGCCCACGGCCAGCGGCGTGGTGGTGTGCTGGCGGATCAGCCTGAAGGCTTCCTGGTTCTCGGCCGGCGTGGCGTCTTCCAGCCAGAACAGGTTGAAGGGCTCGAGCGACTTGCCCAGCCGGCCGGCCTCGATCGGCGTGAGCCGGTGGTGCACGTCGTGCAGCAGGTGCACGTCGGGCCCCACCGCGCTGCGCACCGCGTCGAACAGCTTCGGCGTGTGTTCGAGGTACTTGGCGGTCGACCAGTCGTGCTCGCTCGGCAGGTCGGCGTCGGCCGGCTCGTAGAACATGCTGCCCCGGCCCACGCCGTACACCTTTTCCAGGCCCGGCACGCCGCTCTGCGCACGGATGGCCAGGTAGCCTTGCGCCTTGTAGCGCAGCACCTCGTCCACCGTGTGTTCGATGTCGCGGCCGTTGGCATGGCCGTACACCATCACACCGGTGCGGCTCTTGCCGCCCAGCAACTGGTACAGCGGCATGTTGGCAGCCTTGGCCTTGATGTCCCACAGCGCGGTGTCGACGGCGGCAATGGCGGTCATGGTCACCGGGCCTCGGCGCCAGTAGGCCCCTTTGTAGAGGTACTGCCAGATGTCTTCGATCTGGTGCGCGTCGCGCCCGATCAGGCAGGGAACGACGTGCTCGGCAAGGTATGCGGCCACGGCCAGCTCGCGCCCGTTGAGCGTGGCGTCGCCGATGCCTGTCAGGCCCTCGTCGGTTTCGATCTTGAGCGTGACGAAGTTGCGGCCCGGGCTGCAGACGATGACGCGGGCGTTGGTGATTTTCATGGTGTCGAACTTGAGGATTGAGAGAGTTCAGTCATGCGATTGGCCCAGGACCATGACGGAATCGATGGAGAGGTCGCGGTCGCCGGGCGACCAGTGAAACCGGACGATGTCAGCGGCGGCACCCACCGCCAGTTCGCCCCGCCTGCCCACGAAGCGTCCGGGGTTGGCTGTCGCGAGCTGAAGCGCCTCGGCCAGGGTGATGCCCCCCATGTCGATGGCCAGCGCCACATCCTGGGCAAGGCAGCGCGCCGCGCCTGCCAGAAAGGGAGTACCGGCGACGCCCAGCCGCCCATCGGCGGTCAGTTCGACCGCGCCGCCAATGGGTTGGTCGTAGCGCCCGGGTGGCATGCCCGCGAGCGCGGCGGTGTCCGAAACAAGAACGGTCCGGGCCAGTCCTTTCGCCCGCAGCATCGCCCGAAAGGTGTCGGCCGGAAGGTGGTGGCCGTCGGCGATCAACGAAGCGGTCAGCCGATCGTCGGCCAGTTGCGTCCAGAGGGGATTGGGATGCCGTGGCAGCGTTGCCGAAATGCCGTTGCCCAGGTGGGTCGAGAACCTCGCGCCGGCATCGACGGCGGCGGTGATGTCTGCCGCGCTGGCATGCGTATGACCGATGGCCACATGAACGCCACGCGCAGCCAGGGCGCGGATGTAGGCAGGTGCCTCGGCGTAGTGCGGCGAGAGCGTGACCATGCCGATCAGCCCGCCGCACGCTGCTTGCCAGCGATCGAATTCCGCAAGGTCCGGCGGCCGGACCTGATCACGCGGATGCGCCCCGCGGGGACCATCCTCGGGGGACACGTGCGGTCCTTCGATGTGCACGGCCGCAATCGCATGAGCCACCAGGGGGTCGCTGCGGCGCGCCTGCGCGATGACCTGCAGCGCGCCGATGAGCGACGCCTCCGAAGCCGTGATCAACGTCGGCAGGAAGGTGGTCACACCTTTCCCGCGCAGCATCCCGACCAGCTGTCGCACCGTGTCGATCGACAAGGCGCCGTCGTTCAGGTCGAGGCCTCCGAAACCATTGACCTGCAGGTCGATCAGGCCGGCCGAAAGCCATGCCGTCTCTTGCGCGGGCCCTTCGGTGATGGCACGGATCCGCTCGCCTTCGACCACGACCGCGAGGCTGCGGCCGGTCGCCGGGTCCCGCCCCGTGAGTCGCTTCACGGTTGTGCTTGTCATTCGCTCCTCCTAGGGGGCCGAGTCCGGGTCGAGAAAAAGCACCACCCGCGGGTGCAGGCGCAGCGCCGTGGCCGGGCATGCCGTGCCGATCGGGTCGCGCAGCGAACGGCGCACCGCTTCGCGCTTGGCCGCGCCCGGAACCACGCAGTACATCCGGTCGGAACGCAAAAGCCGCGGCAAGGTCAGGGTGAGTGCGTGGCTCGGCACCTGGTCGAGTTGCGCAAAGCAGCCATCGTCGACCTGCTGCCGGCGGCATGCGCCATCGAGCTCGACGATTTTCACGTCTTGCGCATCCGCGAGGTCGGCCACCGGTGGATCGTTGAAGGCCAGATGGCCATTGACCCCGATGCCGAGGCAGACGACGTCGATCGGCTCAGCCGCCAGCTCTGCTGCATAGGCCAGCGCTGCACTCGACGGATCGTTGCCCGGATCGATGATTCGCACGGCACCGAAGGGCAGTCGATCGAACAGATGGCGCTGCAGCCACAGTCCGAAGCGCTGCGGCGCCTGCGCGTCGAGGCCGATGTATTCGTCCATGTGAAAGGCCCTGATCCGCTGCCAATCGATGCCGGGCTCGGCCACCAGGGCCTCGAGCATCTCGGCCTGGCTTGGCGCCGCGGCGAACACCATGCGGACGCGCGACTGGCGCGCCAGGCGTGCGCGAAGATCCTCGGCAATGGCCGCGGCGGCGGCGCGCCCCATGGCCTGCCGATCAGGATAGGCGCGGACGTCGATGGGAAAAGACGAAGTAAGGGAAGTGCTCTCAGTCATGAATCCAGCTTTTTTCAATGTCTGCTCAGGCACCGACGCGGGCGCGCGCAGTCTCGTCGTTGGCAAGCGCGTCGATCAACGCATCGGCTTGCTCATTGCGCCACGGCGCAATCAGACCGACCAGAACGAAGACCGTCAACGAGCACAGCACGGGCCCTGCGACGGTGATGGTCGTCGTCCAGTCCGGGTTCAACGCCTTGATCTGGTCGGCAAAGACATACTTCACGAGCACGAAGACCACGAGCCCCGTCGCCCACGACGTCAGGGCGGCGGTGGGTCCGCAGCGGCGGAAGGCCGGCAACATGCCCAACAGCATCGGGATGGCGATCGGACCGACGAGCGCGCCAAACCACAGGATGATCAGTCCGAGCACACCTCCGAACTTGTCCGCTACCAGCGCGATGCACATCGACAACGCGATGAAGAGGAAGGTGCTGAGCCGGCCGACGAAGAGTTCCGCGCGGCCCGACATCTGGCGACTTCCCTTCCAGATGACCGGCAGAACGTCGCGCGTGATCACCGACGAGACCGCATTGGCGTCGGACGAGGTCATGGCCATGGTGTGCGCGAACATGCCCGCCAGAACCAGACCGATCAAGCCGGTCGGCAGCAGGTGCTGTGTCAGCAAGGCGTAGGACTGCTGCGGTTCCGCGAGATTGGGCAACAGCAAAGGAGCGGCCCACATCGGGAAGAAAAGAATCAACGGCCAGACCAGGAACAGTGCCGCCGACAGCAGCGCCGCCTTGCGCGCGTCGCGGCCCGTAGGCGCGGCAATGAAACGTTGCGCCAGGTTCCAGGTGCCGCCGTTGTACGACAGGGTGTTGATCAGCAGGTAGACCAGCACGAAGGCGATGGTGTACTGGCCATTGAACGGACTCGAATGGCTCGGCGGCAACCGCTCCCATACGGTCCATACAGCCGAAATGCCGCCGAGTTTGGCGAGCACGGCCACGAACATCACGACGCCCGCCAGCAGCTGGATGACGAACTGGCTGAAGTCGGTCAGTGCGTCGGCCCACAAGCCTCCGATGGTGGAATAGATCAGGGTCACGCCACCGGTCAGCAGCACGCCCCAGACCAGCGGCACATCCGCAAAAACCTTCAGCAGCAACGCCGTGGCGGTCCATTTGGCGCCCACGTCGAACACCTTGAGCGCCCCGCCGCTCCATGCCAGGACCTGTTGCGTGGGAATGTCATAGCGCGTGGACAGGTACTCGAGCGGTGAAATGATCGCCAGCCGCTGGCGCAATCTCGACCAGCGCGGCGCGAACAGAACCGATCCGAGGGCCAGCGCCATCGCGATGCTCCCGGCCCACCAGATATAGATGGTGAAACCCGACGTGTAGGCAATGGCCGCATAGCCCACGAAGACGGCCGCGCTGTAGCCGGACATGTGGTGCGAAACGCCTGCCAGCCACCAGGGCATGCGCCCGCCCGCGGTAAAGAAATCCGCCGCCGTCTTGATCTGGCTGCGTGCCCAGACGCCGATGCCCACCATCAAAAGAAAGTAGGCCCACAAAACAATCCAGTCGATCGCGCCCATGCGTGTTCCTCAGTAGTTTGAATGTTCTTAACTTGACTCTTCTCTCGTCTAATATTTTCATGCAACCGCTTGCACGTCAAGTGCAAGCGGTTGCTTTGAGGGTTTACACGTACTTTTCGCACACTTCCCCGTTGCCGCCGCGCAGTTAAGCTCAAGCGGCCCAGATGACCTCACACCACAAACCCGCACCCACGATCCAGCAGGTAGCGCAGGCTGCAGGCGTTTCGAGTTCGACCGTCTCGCGCGCCTTCAGCAGGCCCGAAATGCTCAGCGCCAAGACTGTCGCCTTGATCAAGGATGCAGCCGCTTCGCTCGGCTACACCCCCAACCAGGTCGCGCGCGCACTGTCGACGGGACGGCACGGCAACATCGCGCTGATCGTTCCAGACGTCACGAACCCTTTTTTTGCACCGTTGATCCGCGCGGTCGAAGCACGGGCCGACGCTGCCGGCCTGTGCATCTTTCTTGGCGATTCGGACGAAGACTCGGCGCGTGAAGAACGGTTGATCGGCAAGCTGTCCCCTCAAGTCGACGGGCTGATCCTTGCCTCCTCCCGCATGTCGGACGAAGAGATTCGCATGCCGCGCGGCCGAGGCCCCATCGTGCTGATCAACCGCGACGTCGAAGGCATGGACCGGGTGCTGGTCGACAGCGCACCTGCCGCCGCAGCCGCTGTACGGCACCTGCATGCTCTCGGGCATCGGCGGATCGTCTACGTGGGCGGGCCCACCTCTTCATGGTCGAACCAGTGTCGCCGTGCGGCGGTATTGCTCGCGGGGCGGGAGATGGCCATGGAGGTCATCGAAATTCCTGCCCGGCGCCCTTCCTACGAAGGCGGAATGGCCGCGGCCCCGGCCGTGCGCTCCACGCACGCGACGGCCGCCATCGCCTTCGACGATCTGGTGGCGCAAGGGCTGATGGCCGGGATGGCCGAGATGGGCGTCGGGGTGCCCGGCGACATCAGCATCGTCGGCTGCGACGATGTGCTGGCCACCCGAACCTACCCTCAGCTCACCACCATCGCTTCACGGCCGGATGCCGCGGGGCGCATGGCCATGGAGATCCTGCTGGACCGGCTGGCCGCGGGCCCCTCGCCCGGCGTCGCCCACATGCTCGACACCGAGCTGATGATTCGCGCGACCACTGCAGCCGCCCCGAACGACAAGGGCCGAGGCTGACCGGGCCGGACGACGCGGCGCGAACCGCCACGCGTCGCCGATCAGCACGAGGCTTGCGCGCAGGCGGATTGATCAGGCGTCGTTGTGTGCCAACGGCACGTCGCGCGTTGGCGAGGGGTTCAGGTCGACGGTCCCCTTCGCGTCTTTCATCGAGCCGTAGGTGCGCGCGTAGACCCACGTGAACTCCGCGCCCAGCAGGAAGATCTGCGCCGAGTAGTACACCCACACCAGCACCACCACCAGCGAGCCCGCAGCGCCATAGCCCGAGGCCACGCTGCTCTTGCCGATGTACAGGCCGATCAGGTGCTTGCCCACCGTGAACAGCAACGCCGTGACCGCCGCGCCCACCCACACGTCGCGCCACTGCACCTTCGCGCGCGGCATGATCTTGTAGATCATCGCGAAGATCACCGTCACCATCGCGAAGCTGAAGATGAAGTTGACCACCTGCGCCAACGTCTCCCACGCGCCGAACACCGGCGACCACCACTTGCCCAGTGCCGCCAGCGCCGCGCTCGCCACCAGCGACACCATCAGCAAGAAGCCGATGCCCATGATCATGCTGAACGACAGCAGCCGCACCCGCAGCATGTTGAAGACGCCCTTGTTCTTGGCGCGTGCCGGGGCGCGCCAGATGCGGTCGAGCGCGTCTTGCAGTTCGCCGAACACGGTGGTCGCGCCGACCACCAGCAGGCCGATGCCGATCACCGTGGCCACGATGCCCTCGGCCGGCTTGTTGACAGCCTTCAGCATGCCCTGCACCGCCGTTGCGCCCTGCTCGCCCATCAGGCCCGAGAGCTGCGCGAAGATCTCGCCGCGCGCGGCTTCCTGCCCGAAGACCAGGCCCGCCACCGCGATCACGATCAGCAGCAGCGGCGCGATGGAAAACACGGTGTAGTACGCCAGCGCCGCCCCCATGCTCGGGGCATAGTCGTTCGACCAGGAAGCGAAGGCGCGTTTGCAGAGATCGAAGAGAGCGCGGAGTTGCATGAGCATGGAGTGTCCCTGTGGAATGGCCCGCGGCTTGTCAGCCCGGTGCCCGGCATGTTGCAGGCCCGCCTACGATAATCGCTCCACATGCAATCGTCTCCCCCAGCCTCCGGCGCGGTGGCGCCGTCCGCGCCCGCGCAACCCCAGTCGCCACGCGACCTGTTCGTGTCGTTCACCTGGCTGGCGCTGCAAGGCTTCGGCGGCGTGCTCGCCATCGTGCAACGCGAGATGGTCGAGAAAAAGAAGTGGCTCACGCCCGACCAGTTCCTCGAGGACTGGGCCGTGGCGCAGGTGATGCCCGGCCCCAACGTGATCAACCTCGCGCTGATGATCGGCGACCGCTACTTTGGTTTGCGTGGCGCCCTCGCCGCCGTGGCGGGCATGCTGACCATTCCGCTCGGCGTCATCCTGGCGCTGGCCGTTCTGTATGCGCACTACGCGGGCAATCCGCAAGTGGCGGCCGCGCTGCGCGGCATGGGCGCGGTGTCGGGCGGGCTGATCGCGGCCACCGGCATCAAGCTGCTGCCGCAGCTGCGCAAGCACCCGCTGGGCTTTGCGGTCTGCCTGGGGTTCGTGGCACTGGTATTCGTGGCCATCACCGTACTGAAGATTCCGCTGGGCTGGGTGCTGCTGGTGCTGGGTGGCGTGGCCTGTGTGTGGACCTGGCGAAAGATCCCGGCATGAGCAGCATCGGCATCGCGATGCAATGGCACGACTGGCTGGCCCTGTTCGGGCAGTACATGCTGCTTTCGCTGCTGTCGATCAGCGGCGCCATCACCACCGTGCCCGACATGCACCGCTACCTGGTGGCCCAGCACGGCTGGCTCACCGATGCGCAATTCAGCTCATCGGTGGCCATCGCCCAGGCCGCGCCCGGGCCCAACGTGCTGTTCGTCGCGCTGATGGGCTGGAACGTCGGGCTCAACGCGGGCGGCGGCATCGGCGCTGGACCGTCGGCCTGGCTGCTGGGCTTCTTCGGGCTGATGGTGACCATGGTCGGCATCATGCTGCCGAGCACCACGCTGACCTATGTCGCCACGCGCTGGGGCCACCGCAACCGCACCCGGCGCGAAGTGCGCGCCTTCAAGCAGGGCATGGCGCCCGTGGTGGTGGGCCTGCTCATCGCCACCGGCTGGGTGCTGGCCGCCGGTAACCATGCGGGCAATGCGCCTGCATGGCACCTGTGGCTGCTGAGCGGCGCGGCGGCGCTTATCGTCTGGCGCACGCGCATCCACCTGCTCTGGCTGCTCGGCGCCGGTGCGGTGCTGGGCACCACGGGTTTTGTCTGACGCCGTTTCTTTTTCTTCTTCCTCAACGCTTCTTCGGAAACACATCCACATGTCGCAACTTCGCCCGCTCGGCCGCTCCGGCCTCCTGGTTTCTCCGCTCGCCTTCGGCGGCAACGTGTTCGGCTGGACGGTGGACGAGGCGGCCTCGTTCAAGCTGCTGGACGCCTGGCTCGACGCCGGCTTCAACTTCGTCGACACAGCCGACGTGTACTCGGCCTGGGTGCCGGGGCACACCGGCGGCGAATCCGAAACCATCATCGGCAAGTGGCTCAAGCAGAGCGGCAAGCGCAACCGCGTGGTGCTGGCCACCAAGGTCGGCAAGCCGATGGGCGAAGGCAAGGTGGGCCTGTCGCCCAAGTACATCCGCGAGGCGGTCGAGGCTTCGCTCAAGCGGCTACAGACGGACTACATCGACCTGTACCAGTCGCATGACGACGACGCCAACACGCCGCTCGAAGACTCGCTCGGCGCCTTCGACGCCCTGGTGAAGGAGGGCAAGGTGCGCGCCATCGGCGCTTCAAACTACACCGCGTCGCGGCTGGCAGAGGCGCTCGACGTGTCGGAGCGGCTGGGCATTGCACGCTACGAAAGCCTGCAGCCGCTGTACAACCTGTACGACCGCGCGGTGTTCGAAGACGAACTGGAGCCGCTGTGCCTGAAGCGCGAAGTGGGCGTGATCAACTTCTACGCGCTGGCGGCCGGCTTCCTCACCGGCAAGTACCGCACCGAGGCCGATGCCGGCAAGAGCGCGCGCGGCGCCAACACCACCAAGAAGTACCTGAACCCGCGCGGCCTGCACATCCTCGAAGCGCTCGACCGCGTGGCCCAGCAGTACAACGCCAAGCCCGGTCAGGTCGCCATTGCATGGCAGATCGCGCGGCCCGGCGTGACGGCGCCCATCGCCAGCGCCACGTCGATCGCGCAGCTCGAAGAACTGGTGGTGGCCACGCAACTGAAGCTCGACGCGGGCACCATCGAGATGCTGGACCGCGCCAGCGCCGAAACGGCCGCCTGAGCCGCGCACCGGCGATGAGCGTCTTCGATTCGATCGCCACGCCCGCGCTCGAACACTTCGTCGACCTGCGCGTCGAAGTGGCCGTGCCGCAGGTGCTGGGCAGCAGCCCGCGCGGGCTGCGCCGCGTCGTACCCATCACGGGCGGCGAAGCCATCGGGCACGGCTGGCGTGCCCGCGTGCTGCCGGGCGGCAGCGACTTCCAGCTGATCGTGAGCGACACACTCTCCGAGCTCGATGCGCGCTATGGGCTGGAGACCGACGCGGGCGATCTCATCTACGTGCAGAACCACGCCATTCGCTCGGCCTCGCCCGAGGTCATGGCGAAGCTGCTGCGCGGCGAACCGGTCGATGCAACGCAGGTGTACTTCCGCTGCAGCCCGCGCTTCGAGACCGCATCGCCCGCGCTGAAGTGGATCAACGAACGCATGTTCGTCGGCGCGGGCGTTCGCCACCCGGCCGAGGTGGTGATGCGTTTCTTCGCGCTGGTGTAGCGCCCGCGTCTACCCGTCTACCGGGTTCAGCGGCGTGGCCAGGATGCGCTGGTAGAAGGCCACGTCGAGCCAGCGCCCGAACTTGAAGCCCGCCTGCCGCACCGTGCCCGAATGCTCGAAGCCCAGGCGCTCGTGCAGGCCGATGCTGCCCGCATTCGCCGCATCGATGGCACCGACCATGACGTGCACGTCGCGCGCCACGGCCTCTTCGATCAGCGCCTCCATGAGCGTGCGGCCCAGGCCGGTGCCACGGTGCGCGCTGTCGACGTACACCGAGTGCTCCACCGTGTACTTGTAGGCCGGGAAGGCACGGAACGCGCCGTAGCTTGCAAAGCCCAGCAGCTTGCCGCTGTCGTCCACGGCACCGATCACCGGGAAGCCGTTGGCGCGCTTGGTGGCGAACCACGCGACCATGTTCTCGGCCGTGCGCGGCTTGTAGTCGTACAGCGCGGTCGAGGTGACGATGGCTTCGTTGAGGATGGCGAGGATGGCGCCCGAATGGGCTTCCTCCGTGCAGGGGACGAGACGCATGGTGTTCCTTTCAGGGCCGGATGTGCTTTTTGCCAGACACCCAGCCGTTCAATATAGGAGAATAATAATCTCATATGAGAAACACTTCACCTGCTTCATCGAACGAGGCGGACACCCACATCGACGCGCTCATCGCCACCCGCCTGCTGGCCCTGCGGCAGGCACAGGCGCTCAGCCTGGCCGAGCTGGCCGAGCGCTCGGGCGTCAGCAAGGCGATGATCTCGAAGGTCGAGCGTGCGCAGAGCAGCCCCACGGCCGTGCTGCTGGGGCGCCTGGCGGCCGGGCTCGGCGTGCCGCTCGCCCAGCTGTTGACCGAAGACAAGGACCAGCCCCAACGGCTGCGTACGCGCGCCGCGCAGGAAACCTGGCGCGACCCCGAGGCCGGCTACCTGCGCCGGCAGGTCGCCGAGCGCCATGCGGGCAGCGGCGTGGAACTGGTCGAGATCGAGCTGCCGCGCTCGGCGCAGGTCGGCTATCCGCGATGGAGCGGCAAGCCCTACCGCCAATGCCTGTGGATGCTCGAAGGCGCCCTGCGGGTGGACTACGGCGACGAACGCTTCGAGCTGTCGCCCGGTGATTGCCTCGACTTCGGGGTCGACCAGCCGCTGGTCTTCAAGGCGCTGGGGCGCAGCGCCTGCCGATACCTGCTCGTGGCCAGCCCGGAATAACGGGAATCACGGTAAACAAATGCCCCTCGCGGTAGGCAAGCTCCCACACGCACTGGCGGCAGAGGCCGGTGCGGCCCGCCCCACCGGTCGGGATACTGCAAGCCATTACAGCTTCAGGAGAACGACGATGTCTTTCGCGCTCTACATGATCGGATTTCTGATCTTCATGGCCGGCCTCATCTGGGGCGCCTCGGTGGCCGGCGTGCCCACGCTCTACATCGGCATCGGCGCGCTGATCATCCTGGGAATCGGCATCTTCAGCGCGGTGGGCCGCACACGGGGCAAAGACCCATCCTGAGGCGCCCGCCGAAACGCGCAGCCGAGCCAGGGAGTTCACACAGGCTTCACGCCGCGCGCACATGGCGTAGCTAACTTCGCAGGCGCACCGCAGACCGCGGTGCGCATTGCCACAAGTCAGTTGCTCCATGCCCACTTCCTCTCCCTCTTCCAGCTTTTTTTCTCCGCTCGCGCCTTCCTCTTTTGCCGCAACCGGCCCGGCATCCGAGCCCACGGCGGGCAGCGGCGTGGGCAGCATCAAGGTCGATCTGCTCGTGGTGGGCGCGAGCTTTGCGGGCCTGGCCTGCGCCCGAGCGGCGGCCCTTGCCGGGCTCAGCGTGATGGTGCTCGAGAAGAAAGCCAGCGCCGGTGCCAAGCTCCACACCACCGGCATCATCGTCAAGGATGCGGTCGACACCGTGCCGTGGCTGGCCGAAGTGCCGCCCGCGCTGGTGCGCCGCATCGAGGGCGTGCGGCTCTACGCGCCGAACATGCGCCATGTCGATCTGCACGCACCGGGCTATTGGTTCTGGGCCACCGATGCGCCCGCCCTGCTCGACTGGATGGTCGAGTCGGCCCGCGGCTGCGGCGTCGACGTGCGGCTGGGCACGCTGTTCGAGCAGGCGCTGTGGCTGAACGGACGCTGGGAAGTGCCGGTGGCCCAAGGCCCGTGCATCACGGCCAGGTACCTCGTGGGCGCCGACGGTCCGCACTCGCGCGTTGCCAAGGCGCTGGGACTGTCGCGCAACACGCGCTTCCTGTACGGCATCGAGCATGAATACCGGGGCGCGCGCATGGCGCCCGACCTGTTGCATTGCTTCATCGACCGCAAGCTGGCGCCGGGCTACATCGGCTGGGCGCTCGACGGCGTGGGCGTGAGCCAGATCGGGCTGGCGCGCCGCATGGTGCACAGCGACGCGGGCGCGCTGCGGCTCGATCCGCTGCTGCGCAAGATCGCCTCGGTGGTGACGCCAGGCGATGCGCCCCCCGTGGCGGTGCGCGCGGGAATGATCCCCTGCGGCGGCGTGCTGCCGACGGTTGCGCGCGAACGCGCCTTGCTGGTGGGCGATGCGGCGGGCATGGTGTCGCCGGTCACGGCCGGCGGCATTCACACCGCGCTGCAGCACGGCGAGCGTGCCGGCGAGGCGGTGGCGCGCTTCGTACGCGGCGAGGTCGAAGACCCCGCCACGTGGCTGGTGCGCAGCTACCCGAGCTTTCTGCTCAAGCGCTCGCTGCGCTGGGCCTTCGACAACTTCCAGAGCGACTGGATGTTCAACCACCTTTTGGGCACGCCGCAGATGCGGCGCGTGGCGGAGCTCATCTACTTCCACCGCAAGGGCGGGCCGCTGCCGAAGGGCTGAAGCTCGCGAAAGACTCGCGAGGGACTCGCGAGAGATTCGCGGAAGGTGTCAGGCGCTGCGCTGCCGCATCGCCTCGTAGAGGCACACGCCGCTCGCCACCGAGACGTTCAGGCTCTCGACCGCGCCGGCCATCGGGATGCTGACCAGCTCGTCGCAGGTCTTGCGCGTGAGCTGGCGCATGCCCTCGCCCTCGGCGCCCAACACCAGCGCCAGCGGGCGCTTGAAGTCGCTCTGGTAGATGGTGCCTGGTGCGTCGTCGCTGGTGCCCACGCACCAGATGCTGCGCTCCTTGAGCTCGTTGAGCGTGCGCGCGAGGTTGGTCACCATGAAGTACGGCACCGTCTCGGCTGCGCCGCTGGCCACCTTGGCCACAGTGGCGTTGATGCCGGCCGCGTGGTCCTTGGGAGCGATGACCGCGTGCGCGCCGGCACCGTCGGCCACGCGCAGGCAGGCGCCGAGGTTATGCGGATCGGTCACGCCGTCGAGCACCAGCAGCAGCGGCACGGTGCCGGCCTCTTCGAGGCCTTCGAGCAGCTCGTCGAGCGAATGGATTTGCGCGGCCGGCTCGACCCGCGCCACCACGCCCTGGTGGCCGTGGCTGCCGCTGAGCTTGGAGAGCCGCAGGCCATCGGCCTCGACCAGCCGCACACCGGCTTCTTGCGCGCGCGCCAGGAACTGTTTCATGCGCGCATCGCGCCGGCTGGCGTCGAACATCACTTCGAGCACCGATTTGGGCGCGGTCTTGATGCGCACGCCCACGGCATGGAAGCCGAAGATCACTTTGGGGGAAGACATCCCCTGATTATCCCTACCCCCAGGCCTCGGACGGCGCGGGCCCCTCAGGCCAGCGGCAAACCGCTGTTGGCGCGGGTGCGTTCGTCGTGCAGCTCCTGCACGGCCTGTGCACTGGGATGCAGCTTTGCCGTGTTGCCGACGCTCTCCAGGTACTGGCAGGCGGCGTGGCCCTCGGCGGCCTTTTCGTAGCGCGAGACCCAGGCATCGCGTGCCGGCAACCTGTCGGGCGACACCGGCCACACGCCGGGCCGCGGCCGCATCGGCTCGCTGATGCCGATGCGCCAGGGCTTGGCGCTCAGGCGGGCCCGAAAGCAGTTCTGGTGACGGCACATGCGCGCGTAGACCTTGTCGACGCCCATCAGCTGGAAGCAGTCGGCCACCACCGGGTCGTTGGGGCTGAACACGTCGTGCATGGCCAGCACCCGGAAGCCTGCCGGCGTACGGTAGATGCGCAGGTGCCAGTCGGGGTGCTGGTGAACGAAGCGCCCGATGCGCTCGGCCGCGCGCTTCTCGGGCGTGGGGTTGTCGCTGGGCTCGCCGCGCTTCTTGCGCCGGCCGATGGTGTAGGCCACCGCAAAGACGATGAAGAACGCGATCAGCCCGCCGAGCCACGTCCGGGCGGCCCAGCCGCCGACCACGCCGGCGATCAGCGCCGGAACCAGCGCAAAGAGAAACAGGCTGCCGCGCAGCGGTTCGTCGAAGTCGATGTCGACGAACAGCACGTCGGGCGTGTTCAGGCAGCGTGCGCCGTAGCTGTTGCGCGTGACGACGGAGTCGCCCTGGCGCTCGATGATTTCCTCGCGGATCGGCACGCCGTCGGCGCCGTTGTAGGCCCGCTTGCGTTCGCGGCGGTCGAGCTTCTCGCCACTGGCGATGCGGTCGAAGGCTTCGCGGGTGCGCTGGTCGGCATGTGCCTGCGCGGCCAGCGGGCTCTCGTCGGACCAGCCGTAGCGGCGCACGGTGAGCTGCTTGCCGCCGACGAGCTCCTGGATGCGGCCTTCGGCCCAGAACTGAGGAACGATCATCGGCTTCAGCCCTTCCCGCCGAAATACATCCAGGCCATGGCCATGATCAGCAGGAGGACGACCACCGGCATCCACGAGAAGCTGCCCGGCTGTACCCGGCCGGGCTCGGCCATCGGGTTGCGCGGAATATCCGACGGCAGGTGGCCGAAGTCGCCGACCGCCGGGTTTTCGTGGTTCTCGACCAGCCGCTTGGCGTCGGCCAGGCCCAGCCCGGTGGCTTCGCGCGTCAGGCGGACGGCCTCGACCTTGTTGCCCTGTGCCAGCGCGGTGAGCGCGGTGGACGGCATGGAGGCGAAGCCCCTGTCCTGCATGGCGGCATCGGGCGCGGCGCGGCCCCAGTCGCCCTCGTTCCAGTCGGGCTGGTCCTGCACGCGCCTGGCGTAGCGCTCGACCGCCTCCTTGGATGCCTTGAGGTCCATGCCCGTCTTCTCGCGCACGATCTTGATGGCCTCGATGAGCTGGCCGCGCTTCAGCGCGAGCACGGCCTCCGGGGGTAGCGTGTCCATGTGCGTCTCCTCCTCTTCTTGCTTGAATTGGGCTGCTATTTATTTGATAGCTTACAGCGCGGGCTCGACGCTCGATACCGGCGTCTGTTCATTGAGCGCCACGCGCCCGGCCTCGATGGTGATGCGGCGCTCGCAACGGGCCGCGATGCCGCGGTCGTGGGTGACCAGCACGAGCGTGGTGCCCAGCTCGCGGTTGAGGTCGAACATCAGCTTCATGACCTGCTCGCCGGTGGCGAAGTCGAGGCTGCCGGTAGGCTCGTCGGCCAGCAGCAAGGCGGGCTGCACCACGAAGGCACGGGCCAGCGCCACGCGCTGCTGCTCGCCGCCCGACAGCACCTTCGGATAGTGGCCCAGCCGCTGGCCCAGGCCGACGCGGCCGAGCATCTCGGTGGCGGCCTTGCGGGCGTCCTTGCGGTTGGCCAGCTCCAGCGGCAGCATCACGTTTTCGAGGGCGCTGAGGTTGCCCAGCAGCTGGAAGCTCTGGAACACGAAGCCCACGCGCTGGGCGCGCAACGCGGCACGCTCGTCCTCGTCGATGGCGAAGATGTCGTCGCCGGCCAGCTTCACGGTGCCGCGCGTGGGCGTGTCGAGCCCGGCGATGATCGACAGCAAGGTGCTCTTGCCGGAACCCGAGGCACCGACGATGGCGGCGGTTTCCCGCGCGCCGAGGGTGAAATGGATGTCCTGCAGAATGTCCAGCGTACCGGTCGAGTCGGTGACGGACTTGAAGACATGCTCGACGGCGACAATGGCATCAGACGGGGGTTGGGACATGGAAAGGCTTTGGTTTTGAATCGACGTGACTTTATCTTGACCACCGCCGCGCTCGGCAGCGCGGGGACATGGGCGACCGCGGCGCGGGCCCAGCAGGCCCCTACTGCGGCGGGCAAGCCGGTGATCCTGGTGCTCGGTGACTCATTGAGCGCAGAGTACGGCCTCAAGCGCGGCGAGGGCTGGGTACCCTTGCTCGAAAAAAGGCTTGCGCAGCAGAAGATCGCGGCCACCGTGGTCAACGCGAGCATCAGCGGCGACACCAGCTCCGGCGGGCGCGCGCGCTTTCCCGCCCTGCTCACCCAGCACAAGCCCAGCCACGTGGTGGTGGAGCTGGGCGCCAACGACGCGTTGCGTGGGCTGCCGCTCTCGGACACTGAAAGCAACCTGCTGCAGATCACCAAGGCCGCGCAGGCGGCGGGTGCCAAGGTGCTGATCGTCGGCATCCAGGTGCCTCCGAACTACGGCGGCGACTACACGCGGCGCTTCGAGGCGGTGTTCTCGAAGGTGGCCGGCGCGACCAAGGCAGCGCTGGTGCCCTTCCTGCTCAAGGGCGTGGCCGACGCGCCGGATGCGATGTCGCTGTTCCAGGCCGACCGCATTCATCCCACCGCGGTGGCGCAGCCGCAGCTGCTGGACAACGTCTGGCCCGAACTGCGCAAGCTGCTGCCCGGCAAGTAAGGCGCGCCAACGCCGCCCAAGAAAAAGCCGCCGCAGGCACAGGCCTGCGGCGGCTTTTTGATGGGGATGCCAGGAGCGGATCAACCGTTCTTGGTGGGCAACTCGGGCACGGTGGGTGGATCGCGTTCGAGCGAGGCCACATCGGTTTCCGGGTCTCCAGGAGCCAGCCCGTCGGTGCTCGGGCTGAGCTTGCGATACTGCTTTTCGCGAAGCTTTTCTTCCTTTTTCTTCTTCTTGGCCAGTTCTTTCTGGCGCTTCTCGTAGCCGTAATTTGGTGTTGCCACTGCTTCTCCTTGGGGCGAGGCAGTCACGGTGACTGCGCGTTGGCCTACTGTAAGCGATAACGGTACGTCTTCTGGCCGCCGGCAAGCTGACTTCCCACGGCGGCCGAAGCGCTTTTTTACATCCTCGCGAGCGCCTGTTGCAGATCGGCCCGCAAATCGCCCACGTCTTCCAGGCCGATCGAAAAGCGCACGAGCGTGCCCTTGTAGGGCCAGCGCGCCACGCTGGCATCGCGCATCAGGCCGATGTCGTAGGGCACCACCAGGCTGATCGGCCCGCCCCACGAATAGCCGAGGCGAAACAGCTTCAGGCTGTCGCAGAAGCGGTCGACCTGCTCGGTGCTGTAGCGCTCGTCGAACACGACCGAGAACAGGCCCGCGGCCAGGTCGGTGGCACCGCACAGCGCACGCCAGTGAACGTGGCCGGGCGAGTCTTCCAGCGCCGGGTGCAGCACCTGCGCAATTTCTTCGCAGCCGTTGAGCCAGCCCGCCAGTTCGCGCGCCGCGCGATCGTGCGCGGCATAGCGCAGCGAGATGCTGGGCAGCGAACGCAGCAGCGTCTCGACGTCGCCCACGCCGATGCCGAAACCCATGCGCATGTGCGTGAGCTTGAGCGCGCGGTGCAGCCGCTCGTCGCGCGTGACCACGCTGCCCATCAGCACATCGCCGCCGCCGCTCGGGTACTTGGTGAGCGCGTGCACGGAGATGTCGACGCCCTGCCCCGTGCCGTTGAAATCGAAGGGTGCGAAGGCCAGGCCCGCGCCCCAGGTGTTGTCGAGCGCCGTCATCACGCCGCGCGCGCGGCAGATGTCCACGAGCGCCGGCAGGTCGGGGAATTCCATCGTCACCGAGCCGGCCGCCTCGACCCACACCAGCCGCGTGCGGTGCGAGAGCTTGGCCTCCAGGTCGGCCGGGTTCATGGCGTCGTACATGCGATGGGTGATGCCGAAATTGGCCAGCTCGCCGGTGGCCAGCGCCTTGTTGGGGCCATAGGCGTTGTCGGGAATCAGCACCTCGTCGCCGGTCTTCAGAAAGGCGAACGCCACCAGCGAAATGGCGGCCAGCCCGCTGGGCACCAGCAGGCATTCGGTGCCGCCTTCGAGCGTGGCCAGCCGCTCTTCGAGCGTGAAGGTGGTCGGCGTGCCGTGCAGGCCGTAGGTGTAGCCGGCCTTGGTGCGCCAGTCGCGTGCGCGCATGGCGGCCACGTCGGCAAAGAACACGGTCGACGCCTTGAACACGCCGGGCTGCGGCGCGGCAAAGGTGTCGGGCGGGGTGTAGGGGTGGTGGATCAGGGTCGTGGAAGGCTTGCTCATGCGCCGATGCTAGCGCGGCCGTGCGTTCGGCCGGCCCGCCGGACGGTCACGCCCCTGCCGCCCGGTCGTGAGAAAGTCTTCCGGGCCGCCGCTGCAGGCGTTCAAACCGTCGAATACAGGATCACACCGTGGACACCTCCAAACGAAACCGCCTGATCGAACAGCTCGCATCGAAGCCGGAGCCGCAGATCGTTTCCATCGAGGAGTTTTTCGACGGGAATGACGACCTGGGCTCCATCGGCTGCAACCTCATGGAACATCCGGGCATGGATGTGTTTCGCGATACCTTCGCCCGCCTCGCCCAGCGGCCGGACGTCACCGCCGTCTACGCGCAGATTGCGGAGCTCGATCCGGGCGAGGATTGCTGGCCTTTCGCCGACACCATCTTCGTGGTCGGCTCCCTGTCGGAGGACGAATTGGCCGAAGCCCTTGCGCCGCTCGAACCCGACGAGATCTGGAAGACCGAAGAGAGCGACATTCCATCGGGCGTCCAGAAAAGCCGCGACGCACACGTGCTCGCCGCCTGGTGGGACTGAGCCTTTGCCGCGGCTTCCGCCGCACAATGCGCCGATGCAGCTGACGCGGCCCCCTGCCCCCCACCTGCGGCCCTTCGTGCGGCTGCTGTGGGCCTCGGCGCCCGATGGCGTCACGGCCGGGCGGCCCGATGCCCGCGAGCACGTGCTGCCCACCGGCGGCATGCACCTGGTGTTCCGGCTTTCCGGGCCGCCGCTGAAGCTGTTCAGCGAAGCAGGCGATGCCCGGGGCCAGACCTTCGGCTACGCCATCGTCGGCGGCGCGCGCGCCGCCTTCTACATGCGCGATGTGTCAGTGCCCACGCGCTCGGTCGGCGCGCAACTCCAGCCCGGTGCCGCCCGCGCCCTGCTCGGCGCCCCTGAAGACGCATTGGCCGGGCAGCACACGCCGCTCGAAGCGGTCTGGGGCGAACGGCAAGCCGGAGCCGCGCTCGAAAGGCTTCATGAAGCGGACGACCCGGCGCTGCAACTGCAGGTGTTCGAGGCCCTGCTGACCCAACGTCTCGCCGCCTCGCTGCGGGCCGGCCTGCATGGCCTGCATCCGGCCGTGGCCGCCACGCTGGGCCCGCTGACCTTCTCGCCGGCCCCATCGATCGCCGCGTTGGTGACGCACAGCGGCTACAGCCACCGCCGCTTCATCGCGCTTTTTCGCGGCGCCATCGGCCTCGGCCCCAAGGAATACGCGCGCGTGATGCGCTTCGATCGCGCACTGGCGTTGGCGGGTGACCCCGGGCAAAGCTGGGCCGATATTGCAGTCGACGCAGGCTACAGCGACCAGGCCCATCTGAGCCGTGAGTTCTCGGCGCTGGCGGGCATGTCTCCGCAAGCCTGGCGGCAGGCGGGCGCGGCATCGCCCAGGCACGTGCCGGCCGCAGCAACGACAAGAACGGCAGCGACAAGAGCGGCAGCGACAGGTCAAATTCGTTCAAGACGCTAGCGGCGCGGCGCTCCAGAATCGGCGCCACGAACAACCAGCCAACGAACCTGCAACCTCATTGCGAAAGGCGACACCATGGCCATCCACGAACTGTTTCCGTACCTGTGCGTGCACGACGCCGGCGCGGCCATCGACTTCTATTGCAACGTATTCGAGGTGAAGGAAATCTTTCGCCTCACCGAGCCCAGCGGCCGCATCGGCCACGCGGAACTGGACTTCCACAACGGCGCGATCCTGATGATTTCGGACGAGTTCCCCGAGTGCAACATCGTCGGCGCCAAGACGCTGGGCGGGAGCGCCGTCACGCTGCATCTGCACGTGGACGATGCCGACGCGGTGGTGGCCCGCGCCGTTGCAGCCGGCGCCACGCTCGACATGCCGCCGCAAGACCAGTTCTACGGCGAGCGCTCGGGGGTCTTCCGTGACCCCTTCGGTCATCGTTGGAACGTGGGGCACAGCATCGAGAAGATGACGCCGGAAGAGATGCAGCGGCGCTACACGGCGTTATTCGATCCGGCGGGCTGACTCTTCGGGTATTGCCACGTCACTTGAATGCGGACTCGACTTTCTTGTCGCCGCGTTGTGTTTGAAGCGCGTCGTTCGGGGCGCCACTCACGCCGACGGTGTGCTCT
>NZ_QAJK01000088.1 GCF_003852515.1 Variovorax sp. KBW07
CAGTCGCACGCGCCCCGAACGAATGAGCGAAACGAACCTCGCGCCCTAAACAGATGCCGTACGAAAACCTGGACTTCCGCCCCCTGCGAGCAGACGACCTCGCAATGCTCCGAGAGTGGCTAAGCCGCCAGCACGTAGCCGAGTGGTGGGGCGCTGCACCGACGCAAGCTGAAGTCGACGACGACTACGCACCGATGCTAGCCCCCGGTTCAACGGACCGCGGCTACATCGCGCTGCTCGACGGCGAGCCCATCGGCTTCATCCAGTCCTATGTCGTCACGGGCTCGGGCGACGGCTGGTGGGACGACGAACGCGACCCCGGAGCGCGGGGTATCGACCAGTTTCTCGCGCATGCCGACCAATTGAATCGCGGCCTTGGCAGCGCCATGATCCGGGCGTTCGTCGAACGGCTGTTTCTCGACCCGGCGGTGACCAAGGTGCAGACCGATCCATCACCGCGCAATCTGCGCGCGATCCGCTGCAGCCTCAAGGCCGGGTTTCATGAGCACGGGGAAGTGATGACGCCCGACGGCCCCGCCCTGCTGCTGGTGCGAAACAGATAAGCCACAGGCGACAGGCGCCCACGGCTTTCCGGTCAGAAGCGCACGCAGGCGGATTGCCTCTCCTGCAAGACTGCCTCCTGGCCGAAATTCTTGCGGTAGGTGTCGATGATCGTGGCGATGGCTTCGTCGTCCTTGGCGCTGCGCGGGTGCAGCAACACCACGAGCTTCGAAGGCTCGCGCACCACGCCGCCCGAAGCACCGCGCCACTGGCCGGTGGCGTCGATCACCGTCAGGCCCTGCGGGAACGCGGGCGTCACCGTGGCGTCTAGGAAGGCGGTCCACTGGGCATCGGAAACCTGGCCGCCTGCGGGGATGGCACGGCCGAAATAGAGCGTGTCGCGCTCGACGCTGTCGAAGCCGGTGGCGCACGCCTTGGCCGACGCGTTCGTCGGTGGCAAGGCGCCGCACCCCGCCAACGCGGAGAGCATCACGGTGCCCGCCGCGATGCAGGCCGCGGCCTTGGTGCGACGAGAGATAAACAGTTGCGTCATGAGAAAGAAAACCCTCGCTCCCTGGGTCAGTCGGTCACAGGTGCCGGAAAACAAGCGGTGCGCCCTGCCCCTCTTCGGCCGGCGTGCCGAATTCGAGCTGGCGCCACCCTGGAGTCCATCGCACGGCACGCCCTTCGGCCACGGCGGCTTCCAGCGTGGCCTGGGCCGCTTCCGGGTGCCGCCAGTCGAGCGGCAGTTCGCGCAGGTCCCACTCCCACCACGGGCAGGCCTGGATGCGGTCGATGAGTGCGTCGGCAAAGCGCCGGCGGATCACGCGCGCGGGCACGCCGCCGATGATCGCGAACGGCGGCACGTCCTTGGTCACCACCGCGCCGGCGCCGATCATTGCGCCGTCGCCGATGGTCACGCCGCCCTTGAGGCTCACCCGCGAGCCGATCCAGACGTCGTTGCCGATCACCGTGGGCTTCAGTTGCGGATACGGCTCGATGGCCGAATTGCGGAACGGCTCGGGGAAGATGTGCTGGTGCGAAAACGGGTGCGCCGTGAGCCAGTCCGTCGGATGCTGGCTCAGCAGGTTCAGGCTGTCGCCTATCGAGCAATAACGTCCGATCTGCATCTGGTGCAACTGGACCCCGGGCGCGACATACGAATAGGCGCCGACCGACACGCCGTACATGTGAACGCCCGGCCACAGGCGCACCGGCGTCTCGTAGCGAAAAGGCAGGGACAGCACGACGCCCGGTGCAAGAAACAACCCATGCGGCTCGAGCGCCGGCGAAAGCTCGGGGGTGATGTTGAGAATCATGGGCCGTGCGCGCGCCGGGTCTGGCCGTCTGTCAGGCTTCGGGCGCGATGGCCTCGGCGTACTCGTAGAGCGCGCCAAGAATTTCTTCGCCGCGTTCGTCGGCGGTTTCGGAGAGCGCATCGACTTCGCTGAACAGCTGCTCGATGGTGCGCGCCCCACCCTCGCCCTTGAACAGCCGCGCGACGCGCAACGCCTCCCAGCGCTCGATTTCTTCAGGGCCCAACAGCTCGGGCCAGTTGCGCGCGCGGTAGCGAAACAAAATTTCGTCAAGCCGCCCGTCGTCGAAGCCGGTGCGGTCTTTCGCCAGTTCCTCGGGCGACAGCGCGCGCAGCTGGTTCAGGCGCCGGCGGTCGGCGTTGCCAACAAAACCGCCGTACAGGTCTTCGTCGACATCGGGCGCGTCTTCCTTCGGCCGGGCGTACACCTTCGACCAGATGGCGCTCATGTCGGGCAGATCGCGCGCGATGGCGGCGTGGCGCATGGCCGTGTCGAGATCGACGCCCCAGCGCTCGGCCATGGCCGGCGCCAACGTGCGCAGGTTGCCGACCACCATGGGCGACTTGTTCAGGTGAATGCCCTTCACGGGAATCCGCACCACGCCTTCGGGCAGGTCGGCGGTACGGGTGAACATGCGAAGGCGCAGCGTATCGGCATCGATGTCGCGCAGCTCGCTGGGGTCGTGCGACAGGTCCCAGGCGAGCAGTTCGTTCTTGTTGGTGGGGTGGCTCGCCAGCGGCCACATGACGGCGAGGCAGCCGCGCTCCGCCGGGAACATGCCCGACACGTGCAGGAAGGGCTTGGCGGTCTCGCGCATCGCGGGCAAGCCGAGTTCACTGGCCACGCGGTCCTTGCGGTGCAGGCCGAAGGCAAAGTCGAACAGCTTGGGCTGCTTGTCGCGAATGAGCCGGGCCAGCGCGATGGTGGCGCGCACGTCGGACAACGCATCGTGCGCCGACTCGTGCAGCAAGCCGTTGGCGCGCGCCAGGTCTTCGAGCTTGAAGCTGGGCTTGCCGTCTTCCTTCTTCGGCCACTCGATGCCATCGGGGCGCAGCGCATACGTGAGGCGCACCACGTCGAGCAGGTCCCAGCGGCCGCAGTCGTTCTGCCATTCACGGGCATACGGATCGATGAGGTTGCGCCAGAACAGGAAGCGCGTGACCTCGTCGTCGAAGCGGATGGTGTTGTAGCCCACGCCGATGGTGCCGGGCTGCGAAAAAGCCTGCTCGATCTGCGCGGCGAATTCATATTCGGGAATACCGCGCTCCAGGCACACCTGCGGCGTGATGCCGGTGATGAGGCAGGCTTCGGGGCTGGGCAGGTAGTCCGGCGCGGGCTTGCAATAGACCATGAGCGGCTCGCCGACTTCGTTCAGCTCGGCGTCGGTGCGGATGGCGGCGAACTGCGAGGGCCGGTCGCGGCGCGGCACCGCGCCGAAGGTTTCGTAGTCGTGCCAGAGAAAGGTGTGGTTCATTCAGAGCAAGGGTGAAAACAAGCGCGCAATGGAATCGCCGAGGCGACGCCAGAAATTCTGTGGCCGGTGGGCGCGCACCGAGCCGGAACTGTGCAGGTCGGTTTCGAACTGCGAGGCCAGCGGCCGGGCCAGAGCCGGACCATAGACCACGGCGCAGACCTCGAAGTTGAGCCGGAAGCTGCGGTTGTCGAAATTCGCGGTGCCGATCATCGCGCAATGATCATCGACCACCAAGGTCTTGGAGTGCAGCATGCGCGCCTTGTACTCCCAGACCTTCACGCCCGCGGCGATGAGTTCGTCGAAATACGAGCGCGCGGCGGCACTCACGATGGCCGAGTCGCTGCGCCGCGGCACCAGCAGGCGCACATCGACACCGCGCAGCGCGGCGCTGGTGAGTGCCATCAGCGCGGGCTCGCCGGGCACGAAGTACGGCGTGGTGAGCCAGGCGCGGGTGGTGGCCGAATGGATCGCCTCGACGTGCATGCGGTGGATGGCTTCCAGCGTGTTGTCGGGGCCGCTGGTGACGATCTGCACGGGAATATCGCCGGCCTCCAACTGCGGCAGCATGGCCTCCATGGTGGCGTCCATGCCGCGCGGGTCTTCGCCGGTGGCGTAGGTCCAATCTTCGAGAAAGGTGGTCTGCAGCCAGCGCACCGCGCTGCCCTCGATGCGCAGGTGCACGTCGTGGTAGGCGTCGGGGTTGGTGCGCTTGTCTTCTTCGTCGGTGATGTTCACGCCGCCCGTGAAGCCCACGCGGCCGTCGCACACCACGATCTTGCGGTGGGTGCGGTAGTTGGTCACCGGGCGCAGGCGGCGGCCGATCTTGGTGTCGTGGAACAGCGCCACCTTCACGCCGGCTTCGTGCAACGGCGCCATGAACTTGCGGCCGATGCGCTTGGAGCCCAGCGCGTCGATCAGCAGGCGCACCGTCACGCCCGCCTTGGCGCGTTCGATCAGCAGGTCGCGCAGCGCGGTGCCGATCTTGTCGGGCTCGAAGATGTAGTACTCGAGGTGAATGTGGTCTTGCGCCGCACGCACCGCGTCGAAGATCGCATCGAAGGTGCGCGCGCCGCCCGACAGCAACTCCACGCCGGTGACGCTCGACACCGGCAGCCCACAGGTCGCGGTGCCCAGCCGCGCCATCTGCTGCAGCGCGGGCGGCGCGTTCTGCGCCACGTCGCGCAGCCGCGCAAGGTCGGCCTGGGCATAGGCACTGGCCCGGTTGCGCAGGCGCTTGAGCCGCTGCTTGTGCAGCCGCTGCGGCCCGAGGAAGTAGTAGATGACGAAACCCGCGAAAGGCAGCAGCGCCAGCGACAGGATCCAGCTCATGGTCGACACCGGCGCGCGCTTCTGCATCACGATCCAGACCGACAGCACGGCGATGTAGCCGCTCCACGCCAGGGAGAGGCCGGTTTTCCATTCGTGGCTGAGTTCGGGGAGGATCAAGGGGAGTAGATGATTGAGGCCGCTGCGGCGTTGTACCGTCCAAAGAAAAAGGCCGGCAGCGTGATGCTACCGGCCTTTGGGGGCGGTTCCGCGGCCTCGTTGGCCACGGATTGCCCAGTTCGTTCGCCTGTCTTGCTTAACCCGCGGCGGCTTCTTCCGCTTCGGGCTTGGACTTGCCTTCCTTCTTCGGCAGCGGCTGGATGTCGAGCAGCACTTCGTCCTTGTCGTCGAGGTCGACTTCGAGGCGGCCGCCGTCGGTCAGGCGGCCGAAGAGCAGTTCGTCGGCCAGTGCACGACGGATCGTGTCCTGGATCAGGCGCTGCATCGGGCGGGCGCCCATCAGCGGATCGAAGCCCTTCTTCGCCAGGTGCTTGCGCAGCTTGTCGCTGAAGGTGACTTCGACCTTCTTCTCGGCCAGTTGCGTTTCGAGCTGCAGCAGGAACTTGTCGACCACGCGAAGGATGACGTTTTCATCGAGCGGCTTGAAGTTGACGATGGCATCCAGCCGGTTGCGGAATTCAGGCGAGAACAGGCGCTTGATGTCGCCCATTTCGTCGCCCGCCTGGCGCGGGTTGGTGAAGCCGATGGTCGCCTTGTTCATGGTCTCGGCACCCGCGTTGGTCGTCATGATGACGATGACGTTGCGGAAGTCGGCCTTGCGCCCGTTGTTGTCCGTCAGCGTGCCGTGGTCCATGACCTGCAGCAGCACGTTGAAGATGTCCGGGTGCGCCTTCTCGATTTCGTCGAGCAGCAGCACCGAGTGCGGCTTCTTGGTGACGGCTTCGGTCAGCAGGCCGCCCTGGTCGAAACCGACGTAGCCCGGGGGCGCGCCAATAAGACGGCTCACCGCATGGCGCTCCATGTACTCCGACATGTCGAAGCGGATCAGCTCGATGCCCATGATGTAGGCAAGCTGCTTCGCGGCTTCGGTCTTGCCGACGCCCGTGGGGCCGGAGAACAGGAACGAGCCGATCGGCTTGTCGCCCTTGCCCAGGCCGGAGCGCGCCATCTTGACCGCGGAGGCCAGCACTTCGAGTGCCTTGTCCTGGCCGAACACCACGCTCTTGAGGTCGCGCTCGATGGTCTGCAGCTTGCCGCGGTCGTCGTTGCTGACGTTGGCCGGGGGAATGCGCGCGATCTTCGCGACGATTTCCTCGACCTCGGCCTTGCTGATGGTCTTCTTGCGCTTGCTCGGCGGCAGGATGCGCTGGGCAGCGCCGGCTTCGTCGATGACGTCGATGGCCTTGTCGGGCAGGTGACGGTCATTGATGTACTTGGCGCTCAGCTCGGCCGCGGCCTGCAGGGCAGCCACGGCGTACTTGACGCCATGGTGTTCCTCGAAGCGCGACTTCAGGCCCTTCAGGATGTCGACGGTTTCCTGCACCGTCGGCTCGACCACGTCGACCTTCTGGAAACGACGCGACAAGGCCGCGTCTTTTTCGAAGATGCCGCGGTACTCGGTGAAGGTGGTCGCGCCGATGCACTTGAGCTGACCGCTCGAGAGCGCCGGCTTGAGCAGGTTCGACGCATCGAGCGTGCCGCCCGAGGCCGCGCCCGCACCGATGAGGGTGTGGATTTCGTCGATGAACAGAATGGCGTTCGGCTTGTCCTTCAGCGACTTGAGCACGCCCTTCAGGCGCTGTTCGAAATCGCCGCGGTACTTGGTGCCGGCCAGCAATGCGCCCATGTCGAGCGAATAGACCTGCGCCTCGGCGAGGATCTCCGGCACGTCGCCCTGCGTGATGCGCCAGGCCAGGCCCTCTGCAATGGCGGTCTTGCCGACACCGGCCTCGCCCACCAGGAGCGGGTTGTTCTTGCGCCGACGGCACAGGATCTGGATGACGCGCTCGACCTCGTATTCGCGGCCGATCAGCGGATCGATCTTGCCGTCCTTGGCCAGTTGGTTGAGGTTCTGCGTGAACTGCTCGAGCGGCGATGCCTTCTCGTTGCGTTCGCCGCCGCCCTCTTCGCCTTCACCCGAAGGCGCTTCGCCGCTGCCCTTGACGGCCTCGGGTGGATCGCTCTTCTTGATGCCGTGGGCAATGAAATTGACCACGTCCAGGCGCGTGACGCCTTGCTGGTGGAGGTAGTACACCGCGTGCGAGTCCTTCTCGCCGAAGATCGCGACCAGCACATTGGCGCCGGTGACTTCCTTCTTGCCGTTGCCGGTGGACTGCACATGCATGATGGCGCGCTGGATCACGCGCTGGAAACCCAGCGTGGGCTGGGTGTCTACATCGTCGGTACCCGCCACCTGGGGCGTGTTGTCCTTGATGAAGTTGGTGAGCGACGCCCGCAGGTCGTCGACGTTCGCCGAGCAGGCACGCAAAACTTCCGCGGCGCTCGGGTTGTCCAGCAAAGCGAGCAACAGATGCTCCACGGTGATGAACTCGTGGCGCTGCTGCCTGGCCTCGACGAAGGCCATGTGCAAGCTGACTTCCAGTTCCTGGGCAATCATGTGATTTCCTTTTGCCTTGCTGTAAATAAGTTCTCAGATGGGTTGGAGCTTGCGCAATTCAACAGGTTCATGCAACAGGCTCGCTGACACACTGCAGCGGGTGCCCGGCCTGATGCGCTGCTTCCATCACCTGGTTGACCTTGGTGGCCGCCATGTCGCGGGAATAAACCCCACAGACGCCTCGGCCATCGAGGTGGATCTTGAGCATGATCTGGGTCGCGGTCTCGCGGTCCTTGCTGAAATATTCCTGCAGCACGACGATCACGAACTCCATCGGCGTGTAGTCGTCGTTCAGCATGACCACCTGGTACATCTGGGGCGGCGCAGTTTTCTGCGGCCGGCGCTCCAAAACGACCGAATCTCCGTCGTCCCCGGCCGGTTTCTGCGCCGGCGGGGTATTGGGAGTCTTGGGAATTCTCGTTGCCATGAAAAAGATTCTATAGAGCGTGCAAGCACCGTGCCGACGCTCGAAGACTTGGTGGCGCATATTCGACAAATCAAGGGGCTTGCGCCGTCTGCGACAGCACGAACGGCATAAAAAAACCGGCAGGCTGCCGGTCTTGCTAGATATTGCGCAGGGTGGGCCCTTTGGGCGCCGGCAATTTTCGGCCTGAAAGCCGGCTTGGCGCGGGCAAATCGGGCGGCAAGGCGTCGATTTCTTCGTCGCTGAGTTGCCGCTCGGGCTCTTCGGGCGCCGCATTTACCGCCGCATTTACCGCCGCAGGTTGCCGCAGCGGCGCGTCCGACCACTCCGGCGGCCGGGGCGATGGCGGCACCGGTGCCGGCCTCGGGGCAGGCGTCCGCACGACAGGCGCAGGCGAAGGCGCTGGCCGCACCGGCGGAACGACAACCGTTGGCGGCACGCCCGGCAGTTGCGAAAGGCCACGCAGCAACGCCTGCCATTCGGCCCGCCTCAACGCGTCCTGTTCGGCCTGCCAGCGGCACTGTTCACGAAGCTGCTCTTTCCAGCGCTCCGCCTGCTGCCTGCCCAGCAGCTCGAGTTCGACCCGCATGGATTGCTGCATCGACTGCGGCACGCACAACAAAGCCCGTTGCAGATCCCGGCTGACCTGTCCCCGGGCGAGGTCGAAGGCATGGCTCTGGGCATCGAGCTGCGCGCGATGGCTGCGCTGCTGCTTCCAGGCGCCCAGCAGGACTCCCAGCATCCCCACAGCAAAACAGGCGATCAGCAGGCCGAGCTGGCTTTCTTTCATTGAGGCGCGTCCCCCTCTGCGTCCCATTTCCTCAGCAGATCGAGCGGAATCGCGTCTGCGACCTGCGCAAAGCGCCTTCCGACCATGCGTTCGGCTTGCCTGAGCAGCACGGCCACCGGGCTGCTCGGCTCATGGTCTTCGAACCATTCGCGCGCTGTGCGAATGCTGCGCTGGACGTCGCCGCGGGTGGCGACGCCGCTCCCGGTAAACCGGGGCGCGGCCAAGCTTTGGAATGTTTCGCCCGACGCGACGGCCTCGACCTCCGCAACCGGAACCACCACCTGCTCGAACGGTTTCAGCAGCCGGAGCAGTGGCTGCAACGACGGCGCGTCCTGCCCCAGGTGGGCCACTGACCAATCGACGATCTGTTGTGCGAACCGCGAAGCTTCGGCCAGCAAGCTCACCGGCGCCTGGGCATCGGCCTGCGCCGCATGGTGCAGTTGCGCAAGTTGCTGCATCACCGATTCGGGGCTGGGCACATCGGCCGGACGGGGCACCAGCCAGGCACGCTCGACCTCGCGCACGGTCAGGTGCCTGGCCGCATTGGCGGCCACGACGATCTCGCGCACGTCGCCCAGCAGGCCCTCGGGATCGGCCAGCGCCGCCAGGGCATTGGCGCGCACCGCGGGATCGCGCTCCCCTTCGACCACGAGCTGCGGATGCACCGCGTCGGGCCAGGCCTGGAGCACCTCGGCCAACACAGCCAGGGACTGTGCGAGCCCCGCAGCCTGGGCAAGCCTTGTGCGGGCACGGCACAGCCAGACGAGCAGGTTGATGTCCCGGGTGCGCAGCAGCAGGCGGCGGCAGTCGCGCTCGATCTCAGCCCAGTTGGAAGCCTCCGGCGTGCCGACGAACTGCCCGTACTGCGCATCCACGCGCGGAGACATGCGGGAAAGCAGCACCGCGTATTCGGCGTCGTATTCGAGGCTGGGTCCGCAAGGGTCTGCGGCGCCGAGGGGCCGCAGCCATTCCGATACGAGATCGCCTGGCGCTCCGTTTGGCACGGAAGGATCGGGAGCGGTCAGAACCGTCTGAAAGGCAGAGATGGCAGCGACAGTCATGAAAGTACGGGTGGAGAATTCAAGAGGCAGACGAGGCGTGATTGCGATAGCGCGAACCGATGTATTGCTCGGGCTCGAACACCATCCCGACGGTGTAGCTGGAGCGCGGGGATGCCGTGGGGCCGTTGTCGCCATGCAGCGCCGCCCCTTCCGAGCCGCCAAGCCAGGTCGACCAGCCGAGCTTTTCTGTGTCTTCGAGCCGGGCGGGTGGCGTGCTGTCGTTGCGCACACGCAGCTCCACCTCCCAGACAAACTCGTAGCCGACGAAACCCCGTACCCACTCGACCAGCAGCGGCAGGTCTCGTCCCTGCGGCGTGAAGCGCAGGTACTGGTCGAGGCTCAACGGGCCGAGCACGAGCCGGAACTTGTTCTGCCGGTCCGCGACAACCTCCCCCGCAATCGCCCCCACGCCCATGACGCTGGAGGTGCGCGCCTGGCCCAGATGGCTCTGGTCTTCCTCGTCGATGCGTATCCAGTGCAGCACGAACTCCTGCAGCTGCACCGGAACCGCGAAGAAACGTGCCAGCGTTGCGGCCAGCCCGTCAGGGTTGCGGGCCTCGCGGCCAAGGTGCGTGGAGGCGGCCAGGCGGGCATGCGCAGGCAGCACCGAATCGCGGATTTCCAGCGGGTCGTGCCCGGTCAGCCGCGCGATGTAGCCGCTGAAAACTTCGTCTTCGGCGCGGTCCAGCCCCGCCGCAGCCTGGCTCTGGGCCCACGCCCGGTACATGTGCGTGAGGTAGCGGTGATGAAACAGGTCGAGAAAGTCCGCGAGCGTGCTGTCGTTGTGGTTCTCGGTCCTGTCCCGCACGAGCTCCGTGTAGTGGAGCGGCAGCGGCCCGTTGGGGCCGAGCAGTCCCAAGCCATAGACCCGGACCATCGGAAGCGCCGGGTTGTTGCCCGCGTGCGGATTGGAGTCTCCCAGCATGCGCGGCGCCGACTCTCCGGGCAGCACGGCGCCGGCGATCTCTCTCGGTGCGAAAGCCAGCGCCGCTGTCTGTCCGAGGCGAAATGGCTCCTGCTGCGGGCGCCTGGCAAGCCCGATGGGCGGGTGCTGCGGATGGGAGGCACCGAAGCGCCGCAGCAACGCCAGGAAGCCGAATTTCCAGGGTGTCTGGCGCAACCGGCCGAGCATTTCCTGCAGGTCGCCCCCGGCGTCCGGCTTCATCGGGCAGGCCCTTCGCCATGGCCGGCGCCGTTGCTGTCGTCATCACTGGCGCGGGCCGCGCCGATGTGGACATGGCTGTCCGGTGAAAGCTCGTGATGCTCCCGCCGCGTCAGGCTGGGCAAGGCGGCTCTGCCGTCACGGACCAGTTCGGGCGCAAACAGGCCCAGCGCGTCTTCAGGATGCGCCGTATCGAGCAAGCCGGACTTGGCGAGCGGTTCGAAATCGTCGATGGTCCGGTCGATGTGCTCGCGCGGTTGCAGGATGTCGCGCAGCAGCGCATAGGGCTCGGCCTGCTTGCGCAGCTCGTCCAGCGAAGGTGCGGGCTCTGTGTCGAAGGCAAGAAAACCTTCCCAGTCGGTGCGGCCCGCGAGCTGGTCCGGGTCCCGGACGACGCGAACGAACTCGTCGTGCAGTTCGTCGAGCAAGGCCGTGGAATGGTCTCGTGCCGGGGGCGGCGCGTTGGTGTGCGCTGCGAGTGCCGCACTCGCCGTCGGTCGCCGAATCTCACCAAGCAGTTCGGCCAGCACGTCCGCCGTTGGACGAGACTGCACGCCGGCAATGTCCAGCATGCCGAAAGGATCTGCCAGCGCATCGGTCTGGGATTCCAGGCTGCCGGACTGGACAGCACGGGCAGCGAGGTCGCGCAAGTCGAAGGCAGGCGGTTCGCGGTCGAGGGGAGTTCCGGGCTCCGGGACTTCCAGGGTGTGGGCTGTCGTGTCAGTTGTCCGATGCGGGGCCGGTGACGCATCGCCCTTCTGCGGCGGTTCGGCGGTCCGTTCATCCGCACCCGCGTCCACCATGAACCGCAGAAGCCCCAGTTCAAGCGTATCGCCAAGGGCGATCAAGACCGACGCCCCACCCTCCACGCGCTTGCCGTTGTGCACGCACATCAGCGTGAAGCTGTCGTTGGTCAGCTGCCATCCCTCCGCCGCATTGCGCCATCCGATTCGGCACATGTTGGCGACACGCCATTGGGCCTCGCTCTGGCGTTCGCCGCACAACTGGAGCGCATCGGCCATGCCGACGCCAGAGGAGGAAATTCGCATGGCGCCCTGGCGCGCTTCACCGCCGCTGTGGGTGAGCCGCAGGCACAACGATGCCACCAACTCATCGTTGGGGCGCGGGACCGAGATGCTCAAGGCGCGCCTCCCCACAGCCTTTGCAACCTGTTGGCTGCGCCGATGAAGCGCCCCTCGGAGTCCTGCTGCCAGAACGCGCTTTCGACGCGGGTGCCCTGCAAACGCGCGGGCCAGTTGGTCCAGGGAAGATAGCGAACGCCGTGCAGTTGCGCGGCCGGATCGTTCAAGGGCGCAGGGCCAGCAGAGTTATCGAGCAATGCCTGAGTCCGGTGACGGCGCGCGTCGGCAGTGATCGCTGAAGAAGCGTCCGTCGACTGCATCTGCTCACGCCAGAGCGCCCGCACCGTGCGCTCCAGCGCGCGAAGATCGGCGGAGCCCTGCGCGCGCGTGTGTCGGGCAACGGCGCGCGCCAGCCAGAACTGCCAATCCAGCGGCTGCCATAACTGCGCCTCGAAATGAGCCTTGACCCAGCGCGGGTGCGCCTGCTGGTAGATCACCAAGGGATGGTGTCGCCCCACCTTGTCGATGGACGGCGCGATGACACCCAGAACGAAACGCTGGCGCGCAAATGCCAGCGTGCCGGGAGGCAGGACAAACGCGACAGGAACGGCCACCGCCCGGGCGGTGGCATCGGCACCGGCGTTGCGGCTTTGCTGGGCCAGCCAGGGCATCCAGGCCTCCGACTCACCGTGGCGCATGCCGCTGCGAACGAAGTCGGCATGGCCCGGCAGCTTGCCCCAGATAGCTGGCGGCGTCGCGCGCCAGAGAGAACGCAGCGGCTCCCACATGGTTTCAGGCCGCTCGGCCAGGACAGCGGAAGCCCTTGAGCACGTCGCTGCCGAGCGGGTTCGGCTGGCTGCCGCTGTTGAGGTCGATGAGGGCCTTGCGGCCGTCGAAAACGTACTCGACGCTCAGGCGCCCCGGCGTCGCCGTGTTCACGATGCGCCCCCGCTCCAGCAGCCGGAACAGTGCCCATGGACCGCTGGCCAGAAGCGTCGAGGTCGGGCCCGAGATACGGGGATTGGCCGTGATTTCGGCCATCGCGCCGCCGCGCGGCCCCGGCCAGGCAATGCTGAATGCCTGCACCGGGCCGTGGACATAGCGCTGGCCCTGGCCATCGATATCGATGATCAGGTCGGTGATGGCGGGTTCGAGTTCGAGCACCCGCAGGTCCATCTTCCAGGCCAGCTTCTTGCCGCCCGCATCGCGAAAGAACAAGTCGCGAATCTGTTGTGCCCGATAGAAGGCGTCGAGGCTCGGGCCGCTCTGGGCCAGCAGCTTGAGAAGTTCTCCGAGCAGGGTCGGGCCCGTTGCCACGGGAGGGGGCGCCTGCACTGTGCCGCCCGCAACAGCCGTGGCACCTTCGGCGCCAGCCAACGCCTGCGCTACGTTTGGGTCCTTGTAGCGCCAGGGCCGGACGCTGGTGTCGACATACGACGCCAGGTACTTGTTGAAGAACTCGTCGGCAGCGCCACCCACGGCGAAGACCAGCGTGAAGTCTTCGATGGACGCGTCTTGCGCCACCGAGGCCAGCGGATAGCGCCCTTCCACCCCGCGCTTGCAAGGCTCGCTGACCTGCATCGCCATCAGGCCCATGATGCGGTCCAGTTGCGACTGCGCCTGGTTGCGCAATATGCCGGTCGCGCCGAGCACCACCTTGTCGCCGCCGCTCGTGGCGAGTGCGGTCAGCACTTCGCGAAACGGCGCCGGGAGCTTCCCGGCCTCCAGCTTCAGGCGCGCGCCTACTTCCGCCCCACCCGGCGGCAGGCTTCCGGCCGCGAGCGCCGTGTCGGCCACGACCAGCACGGTGTAGAACTCGTTGACGAGGCCGGAGATTGTTTCGAGCCCGGGCTTGGCGCCTGCCACGCCCACATTGCCGGCGCCGATGTCGGGCTGGCCGGTGACCACTTCGCGCAATGCGGCGAAGCGGTTGTCGACGATCTGTTTTTCAAGCCGTTCTTCTGCCCGGATGCCGAGGTTCCTGCCAATGGCACTGGTCTGCTTGTTGAGCTCGTCGGTGGCCTTGTCGAGAAAGCCCTTTTCCTCTTGCGTGCGCACGACCAGCGGACGCGACAACGTGGTTTCGCGGGCCGCGGCGCGGGCCAGCCTTGCCAACGGCGAATCGGGCGCAGCGAATTGCCTCAACACGCTGAGATCGAAGCCCAGGCTGCCACCTGTGGTGTCGCTGCCGCTGACCGTGCGAATCGATTCCAGGAAGGACTCCCAATGCTGGGCGTACTCGGCCAGGTACTGGCGGCGAACTTCGTCGAGCAAGGGATCGTTCTGCAGCTTGCGCGCGGCCTCGTCCACCAATTGGCCCGCAGTCCTGGAACCGGCGCTGGAACTCCCTGCAAATGCGCCAGCGGCGGCGCCGCGCCCCATGACCCAGGCATCGTCGTCGAGTGCCCGCCCCACGAACTCGGGCAGGCGCTTGTTGAAGACGTCGTGATAGCCGTCGTAGGTAAAAAGGCCGGGCACGCCTTTCTCCAACGGCAGCCCGCCAGCTCGCGAAAACACGGTGCCGGCCTGCGGCCCCACGGCGCGCACCAGCGTGAACTCCTGAGGAGCTTCGGGCAGCATGGCCGCCTTGGCGCGCTCGTAGACACGCTGCGTCGATGTATTGCTGTTCAGGAAATCCTGCACCGAGCGCACCAATGCGTCATTGGGCAGCACAGCCGACTGCACCGGCCGCTCACCGGAGAACAGTGCGTTCACGTGCCCGACCATCGAGGCGCGTCCGCCGAAAGCTGCGGCGCTGTCGGCCTTTTCCCAATCTTTCAGCACCCAGTTGCGCACGTCACGTGCACCACCCTTCAGATAGCGCTCCTTGTCGTGCAGGAGCTTGTAGACGCGCAGCGTTTCGTAGGCGGTCTTGGCATCTCCGTCCTTCATGCTCTGCACGAGCACGGTCTCCATTCGCCGAAGAATGGTCGGCAGCAGGGTGTGGTCCTGAAGCTGGTCGTAGGTCTCGCCCGTCACGCGCAGCACGGGAGGCACGGTGTACAGGCCGTAGAGAAAACTGCCGGGCGGGTTGTCGATATCGAGCCCCGAATAGGCAGGCAGTTCGCGCGCCGCATTGAGCACATCGGGCACGCCCGCCGGCTTGAAACTGGCGAACAGTGCGCGCACCTGCCCAGCGAGCGCATCCGTGCGCTGGCTCACTGTGGCGAGGTAGTCGCGGTTGTTGCCGAAGCTCAGCGCCAGTGCACCGGCCAGCCACAGGAAGATCACCACAGCCAGCGCGTGCCCCGTCAGGCGCAGCAAACGAAAACGGAACTCCCAGCGCAGATTCGGCCGCACGAGATGCGCTTCGGGGAAGATCACCCTGGTCAGCAGGTCCTGCAGGAAGAAGCCCTGTTGCCCCACGGGCGTCGTCTTGGCTCGTGCCACGTCGCCGGGCGCCGTTTCCGCGCCCCCCTGGGGCGACAAGCCCAGGCCGCGCTGCAGTCGCTGGAGCAGCGTACCGGGATCGGCTGGCAGATCAACGTCGGACTGTGCGCCGCTCGTGAAATAGACACCGCGCAGCGTGTCGTGCAGCTGCGTCTTGTCGAAACGCGATGCAAGAAAGATCTCGTCGAGCATTGGAGCGAGTGGCACGGCAAGGCCGGCCAGTTCCTGCGGCAATGCAAACAGGCGCTTGCGACGATCGACATCGAACTCTTCGTTCAGTCGCGCATGCAGGCCGGCGGCAAGCCGGTCTTTGAGCAGTGCAAGTTCGATCTCGACCTGCGCCCGCAAGGACTCGCGTCCTTCCGCCGCGGCGCGGGAGCTCTTCATGCCGTGGAACGGCAGTGTGAAACCCCATGTCTGGGCCCGTCCTTCGCTGGTGAGCGACTGGAAGTACTCGTTGAACCCGCGCAGCAAGTCCATCTTGGTGATGACGACGTACACCGGAAAACGAATACCCAGCTCCTGGCGCAGATCGGCCAGCCGGTCGCGCACCATGCTTGCATGCTCCGAACGCTCCACGTCGGTCATGGTCAGCAATTCGGCCGCGTTGATCGCAACGATCACGCCGTTGAGCGGGGCACGCGTGCGGTGCTTGCGCAGCAGGCCAAGAAAGCCGCGCCACTCGACGGGATCGGTGACGGGGTTGCTTTCCTGCGTGGTGTAGCGGCCGGCAGTGTCGATGAGCACTGCGTCATTGGTGAACCACCAGTCGCAATGCAGCGTGCCGCCCCCCGACTTGAACACCATGCGCTTCGACGCCTGGCCCATCTGGCGCGCCAGCGGAAATTGCAGTCCGGCATTAAGCAGTGCCGTGGTTTTTCCCGCGCCGGAGTTGCCCAGGATCATGTACCAGGGCAGTTCGTACAGGTAACGCTTTCCCTCGAAAAGGCGGCGCAGACCACCACGGTCACGCAAGCCCCGCAGCTGTGCCATGGCCCGGTTGACGGCCGCGGTGACGGTCTTGAGTTCTTCCTTGCCTGTTTCTTCCTTCTTCGCTTCTCGCCCGAAGCTCAGGAATTTCGCGAGCAGGTCTTCGCTGTCGCGCAGGGCCTGCCACAGGCGATAGAGCCAGTAGAGCGCGCACGCCAGAAGGATCGCGCCGATGATCGTCGCGCGCACCCAGGCAGGCGCCATCGGCTTCGCATCGCCAATGGCGAGCAGCGGCCCGGCGTGCCACACCAGCAGGCACAGCGCCGCGATGCCCACCAGACTGTAGGGGCCCGAAACCAGCCAGAGGATGCCAAATACGAGCAGCAACACGATGAACGTGACGCGCACGCCGGCCGACGCCAGCGGCCGCAGTCCGTCCACGGCAAGCAGGGGGCCGATGAACCAGATCGCCAGCGCCAGCAGCACCATCGCGAGAAAGGCGAGCATCTGCCGCGAGAACAGGAACGCCACGAATTGTTTGAGATAGTGCATGGGAGCTTTTTGACCGACCTCTAGCGTCCTGCCGCGGGTGACGGTGGGGGCGACGGCAGGGGCATCTGCACGGAAGCGCTGCCCTGGCCTTGCGTGACGACGATGTCGACCCGGCGATTTCTGGCGCGCCCTGCCGCCGTTGCACTCTCGGCGATCGGCATGGTGTCGCCGCGCCCTTCCGTTCGCATGCGCGATGGCACCACGCCCTTGTCGAGCAGCACGGCGGCTGCGGCGGCCGCGCGCTTCTCGCTCAGAACCTGGTTGTCGGGGAACTCGCGGGTCTTGATCGGCTGGTTGTCCGAATGGCCCGTGACCTGCACGGTGCCAGAGACCTGGTTGATCTCGTTGGCCACTTTGGCCAGCACGGGCAGGATCTTGGCGTTCAGCCGGGCCTGGCCCGGCACGAACATGTCGTCGCCCTTGAAGGTGACGGCACTCCGCCGGTCGTCTTCCTCCACGCTCACGGTGCCTCGTGCAATTTCGGGCGCCAGCAGTTCCTTCAAGCGCAAGGGCTTGATTGGCGGCGTGGGTGGAGGCCGCATCTGGCCGATCGCCGCAATGCGCTGCTCCACGTTGGCGCTCATTCGCAGCAGCTGATACTTGTACCAGGCGAACAGACCGAACAGGATCAATGCCAGCAGCGATGCCGTCACCCACACTGGCACGCTGCGCAGAAGACGAAACTTGCCAGCCCCCACGCCCTTCCAATGCGGGGACAGTTCCTGGGGCACATCGCCGCGCCCGGTGCCCAGCAAGGTGAACAGCCGATGGCGAACCGTCTCCAGTTGCCGCCGCCCGTTGGCTGCTGCGCTGAAGCGCCCTTCAAAGCCCAGCCCGAGAATCTGGTACATCAATTCGAGAAGATCGATGTGATCCTGCGGGCTCGCTGCCAGGCGGCCGACCAGAAGGAAGAACTTGTCGCCTCCCTTGGTGTCGCCATGGAACTTGGCAGCGAGTTGCTGGCCGGCCCAGATGCCGGCCTCCCCGCCCCTGGCACCACCCCACGTGGTGCTGTTGGCTGCCTCGTCGAGTGCTGTGCAGAGCGAATAGCTCGCGGCCACCACGTGTTCGTGCCTGATCTGCGCGCTGCTGCAGAGCGCCTGGAAACTCGCCACCTCGCGCTCCAGCAGGCGCAGGAGAACCGGCACGCCTGCCTCGCCGAGTGTTGCAGGCATGTCGGCCAGTGCGCGCAGCAAGGTTCCGGCTGCGTCGAGCAGGGGATTCTTCGCGGCGATCACGGCGGCCAGCCGCTCTTGCGCCGAGGGCTCCGAGATCAATCGGAAGCCGTGTGCCTGGTCTGCGGCTGCGGAGTCACCGCCCAGCGGCTCGACATGCGGCTCGCGGCGGCCGTCTTCGGACGCTTCGTCGGTTTTTTCTTTGTGGAGCATGGGAACGTCAAGAAAATCGATGGGCAAGGCGATGCGTCACTTCTCCCGCACTCCCCACAGTTCCATCCGCAGGCCCGGAAACTCTCCTGCCACGTGCAGGGCAAGTCCCCCGTGCTTCACCATGTGCTCCCAGAGCGGGCCGCGCGGGTCGATCTGGAAGTACACAAAGCCAGCATTGAAGGGAATCTGGCGCGGCGGCACCGGCAGCGCCTGCAATGGAATGCCCGGCAAGTGGGTGCGAATGAGTTCGGCGAGCCGGTCGCTGGGCCCCACCTTGCAGCGCGCGGGAAACTGGCTGGCCAGTTCATCGGGTGGCGCATGGGCAGCGACGGCGAACACCAGGCTGGAAAAGCCTTGCAACTCGGCGGGCTCGACACTTGCCACGCGCACGCCGTTGGCACGCTCGGCCAGGGGAATGCTCTGAGCACTACGCACCAGCACGTCATTGAGCAAGGCCTGCACGTCGCCCATCAATGCCCTGAAAGACAGATACGGGTCCAGGTGCTGGTAGGCCGGATGCGACGGGGGGCGACGCGTGCTGGCGCGCACGAACGTCGCGAGCTCTCCGCTCAAGGTGCGCAGCGCGGTGTAGAGCACTTCGGGCGAGGTCTCCCGAACGCGCAGCCAATGCTCCAACAGGGGCTCGTAGCGGTTGAGAATCTGGAGCAGCAGGAAGTCGGACACCTCGGCCGCCTCGCTCGACTTGCCATCGTTGCCGCTGAGCCGCCCCGCCAGCGACTGCGCGCGCAGCCGGCAAAGCCCGTGCAGATTGGTCACCCAGTCGGTGAGCAGAGGGCTTGCACCATAGCCGGCGACGGGTGGAATCAGATGGGGGTCGATGGCAATGCTGCCGTCGGAGCGCAGCACGGTGACCTTGGCGAGCGGAAGCCCTATCCAGGCATCGGTGAGCTCGCGTTGCGGCAGCAGGCGCAGCCGCAAGCGGGAAAGCTGCACTGTCTTCGGCCCCTGCCCGACCGAATTTGCATCGCGCAGTTCGGTGTCGAACACCGAGAAGCGTGCCAGCGATGCCGTGGACGCGAGCGCATCGTCGAAAGTCGTTTCCTCACCATTGGGCGTGCGGATGGGCACCGCGAGGTGAATGACCTGTTCCAGATGCTCCGGCAGGATGGTGAGCGGTGCGGGCGGCAGGGTCTGACCAGGCGCATCGAAAGGCGTGCCGTCGGAAAAGATGCCGGCGGCGCTGGCAAGCACCAGCTTGCCCAGGGACAGCGACTCCATGTCGATGCTGTAGTGATTGAAGCCCCAGTAGAAAGGGCTGAGCGATGCCGTGCGCTTGTGCGCGAGATGCTCGAGGTAGCGCTCCTGCTGCTGAAACAGCTGCGGGCGCAGGAAGAGCCCTTCGCTCCAGGCGACTTTGTTGTACCAGCTCATGGAATCGATCGTTTGCTTGCGCGCCGTGGGTTCATTTGAGGGGAGTGAGCTGGATGCCCTTGACCTGAAGGTCGATCTGCAACTTCACTTTGTTGGCCGGCATGACGGAGCGATACCAGGCGACTTCGGGCGCCGGGTCGATCTTTTGCACGGCACGCCAATCGGCTTGCGCCAGATCGCGGTAGCCCGCGACGATGCCGATGGCCGCGAGGTCGGGATGCGACTTGCGGCGGATGGTCTTGACGTCGCCCGGCCGCAGGATGAATTCGTCTCGAACAAGCAGGTCGCTGCCGATCAGTGCCTTGTCGTTGTTGTAGATCGAGAAGTAGTCGGCCGCTTCAAAAGTGCCCTCGGACTTGAGTTCGTAGACACGCACCAGGATTGGCGCCGCCCTGCCCTTGTCATCCGGGTTCACGTCGGCTCCCGCGGTGATGGTGATGTCGAGCTTGGTCTGCTCCCTCGGGTACGAGAACTGGGCATGCGACGACGGTGCAACGGCCAGCATGAGCAGAAGACAAGGCACGGCACTCGATGGCAACGCGCATCGCAGAGCCGCGATCCATCGAAGACCGGACACGGGGAAAGGCATGGTGAGCAGAGAAGGTTTTCGATCGACGGGATCAACCAGGGGCACGCGATGCACCTTCATGCATCGCGTGTCCCTGGGTCGATGGAGATCAAGACTCCTTGTTGCCCTTGATGTCGTAGCCGGCGGTGACTGCGCCGCCGCTGCCGCCCTGTGCGTTCTGCACCGAGTACTCCTGCTTGATCTTCGAGAACGAGAGGCTGATGCGTTCCTTGACACGCATTTCGTCGGAGTTCGATCCGAAGGGCTGAATGGCAGTGATGATCACGTCGGTGAACGTGAACTTGAGGTACTCAAGCGGATCGCCGCCGGCCTTGCGAACGGTGAGCTTGGCTTCCTGCACATGCTTGCCCGTCAGGCAGTACTTCATCAGGTTCGGGCTGGAGCGATCGACATAGTGCTCGAACTCCAGGTCTTCCACCGTAGCCTTGCCGGCGCCGCCGCCGGAACCGGCATGCATGGAAGACTCTTGCGCAGCTTTCCAATTGAAAGACAGCACTTCGATTTCATTCTTGTGAGCAGAGTCCTGCGACTCGCCTTCGATACCTGCAAGCTTCAGAAAGATGTCTTGTGACATGGGAATACTCCTTGGTTGAGGGGAAAAGTTGCCCGGGCATTCAGCGCGGGCGTGTGAAGAAACAAAAAACGTCTTACTTGCACGTCATCGAGATACGGGGCGCTTCCTCATTCGGACGGGGTGAGTAAATAACCGTGCATTGCTTCAACTCGTCCGGAAGCTTCCGAGACAAATGAATGACGCCATCCCCGTACAGGCAATCCAGCCAATAACCGTGGTGCGGTGCAGTGCCATCCTCCAAGTAGCTGGTCTCATAGCGGACGCCGCGTCGGACATCGCTGTCGGGCTTGATCTGCGCTTTGTCGTTGGGTGGACCATAGGAAAATCCCGCGTCCCAGAGGGGAAGCTCCCGAGGCTCGATGACGGCTGCCCAACCCGCCGGCACATTGACCAGCCTGGCCGGATCGATGCAGGCATCTCCAACACAAGGCGGCTTGTAGTGGTACCACTCGGGCAGGTCGACCCGGCTTGCCGCAGAGAACTGGACTTGCGCCGGACAAAACTCCGGCTGCCGTACAGGGGAGGCGCCCAGGCATGCACCTGTCACGCTCCAGGCGGTCACCATTGCCGCAAAAGAAAACCGTCCTTGGGGCATGGCTGGCCTACTCGATCACCGAGAACGCATCGGCGTTGTCGCTGGGCGTGAGGTAGTGGCCCTTTTTATCCTTACCGCGGAAAGGAATCATTCGTTGAGAGACGTGTGTTTTGTTTTTCTTGTTCCATTGATCCATGACCGCAATACCGGCTGCGCTTTGGCTCAGATACAGCGCGGCATGGTTTCCGTGCGCATGGCTTGGGTACTTGCCATCGACGAAGGTGGCGATGGCCGTGCCTCGGGCAAGCGTCAAACTCCCCCTGACCGAGGCCCCTTCGCGCCATGCGGAGGTGTGAGGTGCTCCGGCCTTGATTTGAACCAGGGCAACGCACTGGTGCGAGCCAAGCAGCGGGGAATCCTCCAGTTCGTCGACCAATGTGTAAACGTAAGCCATCAGGCAGCTTCCTTCAGCGCCGGCAGCTTCGCCACCAGCCGCAGCGAGACGGTCAGCCCCTCAAGCTGGAAATGCGGACGAAGAAAGAACTTGGCGCTGTAGTAGCCCGGATTGCCTTCGACGTCTTCGACCACGACTTCGGCCGCGGCGAGTGGGCGGCGGGCCTTGGTTTCCTGCGACGAGTTCGCGGGGTCTGCATCGACGTAATGCATGATCCATTCGTTGAGCCAGCGCTGCATGTCGTCGCGCTCCTTGAACGAGCCGATCTTGTCGCGCACGATGCACTTGAGGTAGTGCGCAAAACGGGTGCTGGCAAACAGGTACGGCAGCCGGGCCGACAGGTTGGCGTTGGCCGTGGCATCGGGGTCCATGTACTCCTGCGGCTTCTGCACCGACTGCGCGCCAATGAAGGCCGCATGGTCGGTGTTCTTGCGGTGCACCAGGGGAATCAGGCCGGCCTTGGCGAGCTCGGCTTCACGGCGGTCGGAGATCGCGATCTCGGTCGGGCACTTCATGTCGAAGCCGCCGTCGTCGGTCGGGAAGGTGTGGCACGGCAGGTTCTCGACCGTGCCGCCCGACTCCACGCCGCGGATCATGGTGCACCAGCCGTAGAGCTTGAAGCTGCGGTTGATATTGACGGCCATGGCGTAGGCCGCGTTGCTCCACACGTAGTTGCGATGGTCTGCGCCTTCGGTTTCCTCTTCGAAGTCGAATTCGTCAACCGGATTTGTCTTTGCGCCGTAAGGCAGGCGCGAGAGAAAGCGCGGCATTGCCAGCCCCACGTAGCGCGAGTCTTCGGTGCTGCGCAGCGAATTCCAGGGCGCGTGCTCGAGGTTCGAGGTGATCTTTGCAAGGTCGCGCGGATTCGCGAGTTCCTGCCACGATTCCATGCCGAGCAGCGACGGAGCCGAGCCGGCGATGAAGGGCGCGTGCGATGCGGCGGACACCTTGGCGATGGCACCGAGCAACTCGACGTCGGGCGGCGTATGGTCGAAGTAGTAGTCGGCCACGAGACAACCATAGGGTTCGCCACCGAGCTGGCCGTACTCTTCTTCGTAGATGCGCTTGAAGATGGGGCTCTGGTCCCACGCGATGCCCTTGTGGCGGCGCAGCGTGCGGCGCATCTCGTCCTTGGACACGTCCATGAAACGGATCTTGAGCTTCTCGTCCGTCTCGGTGTTGTAGACCAGGTGGTGCATGCCGCGCCATGCCGACTCGACCTTCTGGAACTCGTCCTTGTGCAGCACGAGGTTGATCTGCTCCGACAGCTTGCGGTCGATCTCGGCAATGATGGCTTCGATGCTGCTGTAGGCATCGTCGGTCATGGTCGCGGCATTGACGAGCGCCTGTTCGGCGAGCGTGCGAACGGCCGCTTCGACGGCTTCGCGCGCCTCGTCGGTCTTGGGCTTGAATTCCTTGTCCAGGAGGGAAGCGAAGTCGGAGGGGTTGGCGTATTGCGCCGGCTCTGGCGCGTGGCGCACGGGGTCGCTGGTGGTGTTCATCTGCAGTTCCTTGCGAAGGGTTTCAGGCGGTCAGGTCGGCGGTGGGCGCAGCGCTGTCGGTCGAGACGCGCGGCTTGGGTGCCTGCGCCAGCGACTTCATGAGTGCGGGGTCTTGCAGGAGCTTGTTGACAAGGCCTTCGGCGCCCGCCTTGCCATCCATGTACGTCTGGAGATTGGCAAGCTGGGTGCGGGCCTCGAGCAGGCGGCTGAGCGGCTCGACCTTGCGGGCCACTGCCGCCGGAGAGAAGTCTTCGATGCTCTCGAAGGTGATGTCGACCATGAGCTGGCCCTGCCCCGTCAGGGTGTTGGGCACCGCGAACGCAACGCGCGGCTGGATGGCCTTCATGCGTTCGTCGAAGTTGTCGATGTCGATGTCGAGGAACTTGCGCTCGGCGACCGGCGGCAAGGCCAGGGCCGGCTTGCCGGAAAGATCGGACAACACGCCCATGACGAACGGAAGTTCGATCTTCTTTTCCGAACCATAGATTTCCACGTCGTACTCGATCTGCACGCGTGGCGCCCGATTGCGGGCGATGAACTTCTGACTGCTGTTGTTGTTGATGGTCATGAAAACTCCCTGCTGAAAAAACGACAAAACGAGAGCCCGATGTCACTGCCGGGACGGGCGTGGCGGCTCCGGGGGAATCAGGCGTATTCGGTGTGGCAGACGATGGCGCCTCCTCCTTGCAAGTCCTGGCTTGTGGCGCCACGGGCATCCACGTCGACGGACATCCGGGTGATCTTTCGTTTTTGCTGGAGCGCGCCGAGCCACTCGCCCGACAAGACCGGCAACAGGCTCTGCTCGATGAAACCGATCAAGCGCCGAGCGCCGGTTTCGTGGGTGCCGCACCGTTCGATGACGCGCCCCACCAATGACGGCGTGTAGCGCAGATCGATGTCGTGCTGCGCCTTCATGCGGCGGACCACACGGTCCAGATGCAGGGAAACGATGCGGCCCAATACCTCCGCGCCCAACGGGAGATACGGCACGATGGACAGGCGCCCCAGAAACGCTGCGGGAAAGACCTGCCGCAAGAGCGGCTGCAATGCTTCACGCAGGGCCTCGACCTCGGGAATCAGCGCCGGGTCGTCGCAAAGATTCGCGATGAGTTCCGAGCCCGTGTTGCTGGTCAGCAGGATTGTGGTGTTGCGAAAGTCGATATGGCGGCCTTCGCCGTCTTCCATCCACCCCTTGTCGAACACCTGGTAGAAAAGTTCGTGGACGTCCGGGTGGGCCTTTTCGATCTCGTCAAGGAGGATCACGCTGTAGGGCTTGCGGCGCACGGCTTCCGTCAACACCCCGCCCTCTCCATAGCCCACGTAGCCCGGAGGTGATCCCTTCAGGGTCGAGACGGTATGCGGCTCCTGGAACTCGCTCATGTTGACGGTGATGAGGTTTTGCTCACCGCCATACATCGCCTCGGCCAGTGCCAGCGCGGTTTCGGTCTTGCCGACACCCGATGGCCCCACCAGCAGGAACACGCCAACCGGCTTGTCCGGGTCGGCAAGACGCGCGCGTGCAATCTGGACCCGTTCGGCGATGGCGGCGAGCGCGTGGGGCTGGCCGATGACGCGCTCGTTCAGCGTGGATTGAAGGCCGAAGATGGCCGCAACCTCGTCCGTCACCATGCGCCCGACAGGAATGCCCGTCCAGTCCGCAACGATGGCTGCGACCACCGCTTCATCGACCTGGGGAAAGATCAGCGGCGCCTCTTGCTGGCGTGCCGAAAGCGCCTGCTCCAGGGCGACCAGCTGCGCCGAAGGCGATGTGCCCTCGGCGCAGCCCGCCTCTTCTTCGCTTCCTCTTCCTCTCTCCCCCTCATGCATCCTGAGCTCATGAATCTGCTGGACCACCGCCAGTTCTTCGCGCCATTTGATTTCGTGCGTGGCCAGTTCAGCCCGTGCGTTGTCCCGCCCCAGGGTTGCGGCTTCGGCGCGCTTCGACCGTGCATCGCTGCCTTGCGCAACCACCCGCTCCAGCGCCAGCAGCTCGAGCTCCACATCGAGTGCGGCAATACGCTGGCGAAGCTGCTCGACCACCGGAGGTGGCGTATGCAATGACATGGCAACGCGTGCACAGGCGGTATCGAGCAGGCTGATTGCCTTGTCGGGCAACTGTCGCGCCGGAATGTAGCGATGGGACAGCGTCACGGCAGCGCGTACCGCTTCGTCGAGAACGGTCACGCCGTGGTGCTCGGCAAAGGTGGCGACCAGGCCGCGCACCATCTCGATGGCCGAAGCCTCTTCGGGCTCCGCGATGTGCAGTGTCTGGAAACGCCGGGTCAACGCCGGATCTTTCTCGATATGGCGCTTGTATTCGCTCCAGGTGGTCGCCCCCACGGTGCGCAAGGTGCCGCGCGCAAGGGCGGGCTTGAGCAGATTCGCAGCGTCGCCCGTGCCGGCCGATCCGCCCGCGCCGACCAGGGTGTGCACCTCGTCGATGAAGAGAATGACAGGCTGAATTGACTTGCCCGCTTCTTCGAGCAGCGACTTCAGGCGCGACTCGAACTCGCCCCGCATGCTGGCACCGGCGAGCAGCGCGCCGACATCGAGGCTCAGCAGGCGCGCATCCTTGAGGTTCGGCGGCACCTCGCCATCGGCGATTGCCAGGGCGAGCCCCTCGACCACCGCGGTCTTGCCCACGCCGGCCTCGCCTGTGAGCAGAGGGTTGTTCTGCCGCCGGCGCAGCAGGATGTCGACCATGGTGCGAATTTCGTGTTCACGCCCGATGACCGGATCGATCTGCCCGCTGCGCGCGCGTTCGGTCAGGTCGGTGCAGTACCTGGCCAGCGCGGATTTGTGATCGGATTGGTCGCCGATGGCGCCGCTGGCCTCTCCTGGCACGGCGGGCGTCAGGCCGGAACCATCGTGCGGCCCCTCCCCCTCTTCAGGCGAGCCGGCGACGATCTGGCCGATGGTGTCTGTCAGCTGGTCCGCGGGAATCCGCTGGAACGACGGCGAGATGCCGAGCAGCACGCGCCGCAACTCAGGCGTCTGCACCAGCGCTGCGAGCAACCAGCCGCTGCGCACACAGCGATCACCGAATTCAAGACTGGACAACACCCAGGCGCGCTCGACGGCCACTTCGATGTGATGCGAAAAATCGACCAGCGACGTCGCACCCGAAGGCAAGCCGGACAAGGCAACCGCCAAGTCTTTCTCGATGGCCTGCGAATCGATCTTGTAGTGGCGGCAGATGCGGTGCAGATCACTGTCGTTGAGCTGCCAGAGCTGATGGATCCAGTGCGTCAGCTCGACGTACGGGTTGCCCCTGAGCCTCGCAAAGGCTGTCGCGGACTCGATGCCGCGAAACAAAGTGAGATCGAGCTTGCCGAACAGCGCCCGCCTGGAAATCGTCATGCAACGATCTCGCGTGCGACGCGAAGCATCGCTTGCCCGGCGGCATTGCTGCACGCCACGCACTCCGACATGACGCCGGCCTTTGCGGTTTTCTTGCCCACTCAAACACTCCCTGTGCCTTCTTGAATGGGCGCGATTCTGGGGGGCTAGTGCCGCCGTGCGGCAAGCACAGTTTCAACCAATAGTTAACCCGGAAAAGCAGGCAATTGATCTGTGCAGTTTGTCCAATAGCAATCTCATTAATGAAAACCAAAGAGTTATTTTCATTAATTTCCATGCCTGATGCGGCCAAGAAAAAAGCCCTCGAATTCCTTTCGGAAGTTCAAGGGCTCGATGCTCGGCGTCAAGAAGACGCCGGCGGTGACATTTACATGTGGTCGATCATGACCTGGCCGAAGCCCGAACAGCTCACCTGCGTCGCGCCTTCCATCAGGCGTGCGAAGTCATAGGTGACCTTCTTGCTGGCAATCGACTTCTTCATTGAGCTGATGATCAGGTCGGCCGCTTCGGTCCAGCCCATGTGGCGCAGCATCATTTCGGCCGAGAGGATTTCGGAGCCCGGGTTCACGTAGTCCTTGCCCGCGTACTTGGGCGCCGTGCCATGCGTGGCTTCGAACATGGCGACGGTGTCGCTCAGGTTCGCACCCGGGGCAATGCCGATGCCGCCCACTTGCGCGGCCAGCGCATCGGACACGTAGTCGCCATTCAGGTTCAGCGTGGCGATCACGCTGTACTCGGCGGGGCGCAGAAGAATCTGCTGAAGGAACGCATCGGCGATGCTGTCCTTGACAGTGATTTCCTTGCCCGTCTTCGGGTTCTTGAACTTCATCCACGGGCCGCCGTCGATCAGCTCGGCGCCGAATTCCTTGGCCGCGAGGTTGTAAGCCCAGTCACGGAAGCCACCTTCGGTGAACTTCATGATGTTGCCCTTGTGCACGATGGTCACGCTGGGCTTGTCGTTGTCGATGGCGTACTGGAACGCCTTGCGCACGAGGCGCTCGGTGCCTTCGATCGACACGGGCTTGACGCCGATGCCCGAGGTGTTCGGGAAGCGGATCTTCTTGACGCCCAGTTCGTCCTGCAGGAACTTGATGAGCTTCTTGGCCTTGTCGCTCTCGGCTTCGAACTCGATGCCGGCGTAGATGTCTTCCGAGTTCTCGCGGAAGATGACCATGTTGGTCTTTTGCGGCTCACGCACGGGGCTGGGCACGCCCTCGAAGTACTGGATGGGGCGCAGGCAGACATAAAGGTCGAGTTCCTGGCGCAGCGCGACGTTCAGCGAGCGAATGCCACCGCCGACGGGCGTGGTGAGCGGGCCCTTGATGGAGACCACGTAGTCGCGCACGGCGTGCAGGGTTTCCTCGGGGAGCCAGACGTCGGGGCCATAGACCTTGGTCGACTTTTCGCCGGCGTAGACCTCCATCCAGTGAATCTTCTTCTTGCCGCCGTAGGCCTTGGCCACTGCGGCATCCACCACCTTCAGCATCACCGGGGTGATGTCCAGCCCGGTCCCGTCGCCTTCGATGAAGGGGATGATCGGCTGGTCCGGCACATTCAGCGAGTTGTCGGCGTTGACCGTGATCTTCTGGCCTTCGGCCGGGACTTTGATGTGCTGGTAGCTGGACATGAGGGGGGATGGCTCCGGGAGTGGCGTTATTTTGACGACTGTCAGCGAATTCAGACACGATGGGAATCGCTTGTACAGCCCGCGAACAAATCGCTGTACATTTTAGACGCAACCCATCAGCGGGCGTTTGTCAACCATAGGGCCAATGGCCTCGTTAGTGGCTGACCTTCTGCTCGCCGGGAGGCGTTTCCAACCAATTCTCGATAGAGGAATCATCAATGAGCAAAATTCTCGCAGTCATGATCGCTGGCCTGTTCGCCGCTGGCGCTTACGCCCAAAACCCGGCCGGCACGACGCCCGAACAAGGGAACGCCACCAACAGCAAGTCGCAGCAACGCGCTGAAGCCAAGAAGGCTGCCAAGCCCGCTGGCCAAGTGGCTCCTGCTGCTGGCGACATCGCCAAGACGCCCGAAGGCGGCGCCATCGGTGCCGACAAGGCTGCTGCTTCTGGCGAAAAGCGCGCCAGCACCCGCGACCAACGTCGTCGCAACAAGGACGGCAGCGTGAAGCGCAAGGCGACCCAAGGTGGTACGCCCGACATGCCAGGCGCCAAGTAAGTCGGCCTGACCCTCAAAAAAAGAGCGCTCTTCGGAGCGCTCTTTTTTTTCGTTCGCGACGGCTGGAACATTGTCAACCGCGGCAAGCGGCCTCCGTTGAATGTCTACCTTCCGCAGGGAGGGCTATCCAAATCAACGAATTTCAAAGGATTTCTCATGAACAAGCTGCTCGCAGTCCTGATCGCCGGTCTCTTCTCTGCCGGTGCCTTCGCTCAACAAGCCGAACCCACCACCGCAGCGCCCGCTGCCGCTCCCAAGGTTGCCAAGCACACGGCCAAGAAGCACGTTGCAGCCAAGAAGCACAAGGTTCGCCACGTCGCCAAGGCCCACACGGCCGCCGCCAAGAAGGTGTAAGCTTTCCTGCTCACCGGCAATGCCCGCTTCAGCGGGCATTTTTATTGGTAACGGGCAAGGCCATGACCCCGCCCTGAAAGAAGAGTTGTTCGATGTTCCAGCGTCTCGCCGCCCTGCTCCTGCTGTCCGCGTCTTTCGTGATGCCGTCGCATGCCCAGCAGCCGCAACAACAACCCCAGACCGACCTGCAGCGCACGCAGCTGTCGGTCGGCCTGTACAAGCTCGACGTGCAGATTGCGCAAACGCCGCTGCAACGAGAAATCGGCCTGATGTTCCGCAAGGAAATGCCGCAGGCCGAAGGCATGATCTTCGTGTTCGAGCAACCCGCAACGCAGTGCTTCTGGATGCGCAATACGATCCTGCCGCTGACCGCCGCCTTCGTGGCCGACGACGGCCGCATCGTCAACCTGGTCGACATGCAGCCCATGACCGAGAACTCGCACTGCTCCCTCGAGCCGGTGCGCTACGTCCTTGAAATGAACCAGGGCTGGTTCGCCAAGAAGAACATCAAGAAGGGCGCGAAGCTGGGCGGCGAGTTGTTCTCGGCCACCAAGCGCTGAGCATCTGCTGCCTGAAGCCCACAAAAAAGCCGACCCCGAGGTCGGCTTTTTCTATGGAGAAACTGGAGAAGCCTGGCTTCAGCCGAAGTTCTTGGCGACGAAGTCCCAGTTGACGAGCTTGGCCAGGAAGGTCTCG
>NZ_QAJK01000089.1 GCF_003852515.1 Variovorax sp. KBW07
TGGTGTACCGCTGATCAACGACCACTCTGATGACGCTCACGCGGATGGTGTGCTCTGCGCAGCGAAATAAAGGAGGAGCGAAGCGGGGGACATTCGCGGAGCAGAGCACACCGTCGGCGTGAGCGGCGCCCTGAACAGCGGCGATTACCAAGCAAAGCAGATCACAGCCGGAATCTCAGGCCGCGGACGCGCGCTGAAGACGATCGCGCACACCTTCCCACTCGGGCGTGTCGGGCGGGGTTTCGATCCATATCAACTTGACCCCCTGGGCGTCGAACTCCCGCAGCACCGCGAACAGCTGCTGCGCGGCAGCCGCCGCGTCGTCGGGCATGCGCCGCTGCAACACGCGCTGCGAGCGGCATCGGATGGTGGCGCGCGACCACACCGCGATGTGCGCCGCATTCGCGCCCAGCACGTCCAGGCCCGTCTGGATTGCCTTCGCGTCCATCAGCCGCACCTTGGCGTCGGGGGCGTAGTGCGCTTCGAGCGTGCCCGAGGCGCGCGGGTCGGGGGTTTCCAGCACTTCGCGGTCGCTCAGCTTTTCGCCGCAGGCCGCTTCGATCTGCGCGCGCGTGATCAGGCCGGGGCGCAGCAGCACGGGCGCGCCGCGGCTGCAGTCGACGATGGTCGACTCGATGCCCACTTCGCAGGCGCCGCCGTCGATCACCAGCAATGTGTCGCCGAACTCGTCGTACACGTGCTGGGCAGTGGTCGGGCTCACGCGGCCGAAGCGGTTGGCGCTGGGGCCCGCGAGGCCGGGCACGCCCTGCTCGGCACAGGCCTCCAGCAGCGCCTGCGCCACGGGGTGCGAGGGGCAGCGCAGGCCGATGGTGTCTTGTCCGCCGGCGGCGGCGGCGCCCACGCCGGGCTGGCGCGTGACGATCAGCGTGAGCGGGCCGGGCCAGAAGGCCTGCACCAGCTTCTGCGCGAACGGCGGCAGCGGCTGGGCGAAGCGCGACAGCGCCTGGGTGCCCTTGATGCCGGCCGCCACGTGGACGATCAGCGGATGGTCCGACGGCCGGCCCTTGGCCGCGAAGATGCCCGCAACGGCGCTGTCGCTGCTCGCGTCGGCACCCAGACCGTAGACGGTTTCGGTCGGGAACGCGACGAGGCCGCCCGCGCGCAGCACGCGCGCTGCTTCGGCAATGGCTTCGGGGGATTGGCCGTCGAGGATCATGCGAGTCCGGACGCGTCCACCGGCGGCAGGCCCAGCAGCAAGGCCGCCTGCGACGCGGTGGCGCGCACGCCTTCGAGCGTGGCGCCGGTCAGGGTCAGGTGGCCCATCTTGCGGCCGCGCCGGGGCTCCATCTTTCCGTACAGGTGCAGGTGGACGCCGGGCAACGCGAGCACTTCGCCCCATGGCGGCGAGACGGGCTTGCTGTCGGCCTTGCCGTCGGCGCCTTCACCGGCCGGCGACGACGATGACGACGGAAACCACAGGTCGCCCAGCAGGTTCAGCATGATCGCGGGGCTGTGCTGGCGCGGCGCGGCCAGCGGCAGGCCGGCGAGGGTGCGCACCTGCAGCTCGAACTGCGACACGTCGCAGGCTTCCATCGTGTAGTGGCCGCTGTTGTGCGGGCGCGGCGCCATTTCGTTGACGACCAGCGAGCCGTCGGCCAGCGCGAAGAACTCGACGCACAGCACGCCCACGTAGTTCAGGCCGTTGGCAATGCTCCTGGCGGAATTGACCGCGCCTTGCGCCACCGTCTTGGGCATGTTCTGCGGATGCACTTCGGTCACGGCGAGGATGCCGTCGCGGTGCAGGTTGCGCTGCGGCGGAAAGTGCACCAGTTGGCCATCACGCCCGCGCGCAAGGATCACCGAGCATTCGAATTCGAGCGGCAACAACTTTTCGAGCACGCAGGGCACGCAGCCGGTGGCCTGCCAGGCCTCGACCAGCTCGGCGCGGGTGCTCACGCGCTGCTGGCCCTTGCCGTCGTAACCCAGGCGCGCGGTTTTCAAAATGCCGGGCAGCAGGTGGTCTTCGACGGCGGCCAGTTCGGCGGCCGTCTGGATGGCGGCATAGGGCGCGCAAGGCACGCCGCAGCGCGTGAAGTGGGCCTTCTCGGCGATGCGGTCCTGCGCGATGGCAATGGCCGCGGCGCCCGGCGACACGGGCCGCGCCACCGCCAGGTGCTCCAGCGAAGGCGCCGGCACGTTCTCGAATTCGGTGGTGACGGCATCGGCCAGGCCGGCAAGGCGCGCCAGGCCGTCGACGTCGGCGTAGTCGGTGTGGATGTGGTTGTGGCTCACGCGGCCGGCGGGGCTGTCGGCATCAGGGTCGAGCACCGCCGTGAAGTAGCCCATGCGCTGGGCGGCGTGGGCGAACATGCGCCCCAGTTGCCCGCCGCCGAGCACGCCGAGCGTGGCGCCCGGAAGAATGGGCAGGTCGCTGTTCTGGGTCACAGGGCACCTCCGCCTTGCGGCGAGAAAGGGGAAATGGCTGGCGGTGGCGCCTCGCCGGCGGCCACCGGCGGCAGCGTCATGGCTTCGGCTGCGGCGGTCTGGGCCGTGCGGAAGGCGTCGAGCCTTGCGCGCAGCGCCGCATCGTTCACCGCCAGCATCGCCACCGCGAACAGCGCCGCATTGGCCGCGCCCGCGTTGCCGATGGCAAAGGTGGCCACGGGCACGCCCTTGGGCATCTGCACGATGCTGTAGAGCGAATCGACGCCCTGCAGGTGGCGGCTGGCCACCGGGACGCCGAGCACCGGCACCGTGGTCTTGGAGGCCAGCATGCCCGGCAGATGGGCCGCGCCACCCGCTCCCGCGATGATCGCGGCAAGGCCGCGCCCGGCGGCACTTTCGGCATACGCAAAGAGCGCATCGGGCATCCGGTGGGCCGAGACCACCTTTGCTTCGTGGCTGATTCCGAATTGCTGGAGAATCTCGACCGCGTTGCGCATCGTCTCCCAATCGGAGCTCGAGCCCATCACTACACCGACCTGAATGGTTTCGTTCATGGTTTCAATTTTACGTTTCACCCCCAGTTGGTTCCGATGATCGACATCACTCTCGAAAATTTCCAGGCCGAGCTGGTCGAAGGCTCCGTCGCCACGCCGGTGTTGCTCGACATCTGGGCCGAATGGTGCGGACCCTGCAAACAGCTCGGGCCGGTGCTTGAAAAACTCGAAGTCGAGTACGGCGGGCGCTTCACGCTGGCCAAGCTCGACGCCGACAAGGTGCCGCAGATTTCGTCGCAGCTGTCCGAAATGTTCGGCGTGCGCAGCATCCCGTTCTGCGTGATGTTCAAGGACGGCCAGCCGGTCGACGGCTTCGTCGGCGCCATTCCGGCCGAAAAAATCCGTGAATTCCTCGACAAGCACGTGCCGGGCGCCGATGAAGCCGAGGCCGCCTCGGAAGAAGCCGCCGCGCAGGAAGCGCTGGCCGGGGGCGACACCCTGGGCGCGCTCGAAAAACTGCAGCACGCGGTGGCCACCGACCCGGCCAACGACGACGCCCGCTTCGACTACATCAAGCTGCTGCTGCAGGAAGGCCGCGTCGACGACGCCAAGGTCGCCTTTGCCCCGGTGATCGCCAAAACCACGCTGGTGCGCCGCTTCGACTCGCTGCAGCGCTGGATGGATGCTATCGATTTCGCAGCACCCGTCACCGGTGCGGCGCCCGCTGCAGCCGATTTCGAGGCCAGGATCGCCGCCAACAAGCGCGACTTCGAGGCCCGCTTCGGCCGTGCCCGCCTGCTGATGGCCGCGCAGCGCTGGACCGACGCCATGGACGAGCTGCTCGACATCCTGATGCGCGACAAGAGCTGGAGCGAAGACCTCGCCCGCAAGACCTACATCGCGATCCTCGACCTGATCGAGCCGCCCAAGGTGAAGGTGGCCGACGGGCAGATTCCGCCGGACGACCCGGTCGTGGCCACGTACCGCCGCCGCCTGAGCAGCATCGTGCTGAGCTGATCCGGCTGCGCATCGAACAGAACAAGCGACCCCCGGGTCGCTTTTTCATGCCCGCCCGGCACGCACCCGGCATCCGGCACAGGGGCGGCATTGGCGGGCCCCGCGCCGTCGCATACGATCACGCCCGATTCAACTTGTTGCAGATCGAAAAGGAAGACTGGCCATGCGTTCTTTCGCCCGCCGACTCGCGCTCCCCGTCCTTGCGACGGCGGCGCTGCTGACCACATTGACCGGCTGCGGCAGCGGCATCAGCCTGGACGAGCCGATCGAAGGCCCGCTGTGGCGCCTCGCACAGCTGGGCGACGAGCCCATCGGGCCGGGCAGCGATGCGCAGATCCAGTTCGACCGCAGCAGCGGCCGGGTCAGCGGTTCGGGCGGCTGCAACCGGGTCTCGGGCAGCTTCACGCGCAGCGGCATCACGCTGAAGATCGGCCAGCTGGCCTCGACGCGCATGGCCTGCGCCGACCCGACGCGCGGCGCCAATGAAGCGCAGTTCCTGGCGGCCCTGCAAAGCACCGCGAGCTACAGGCTGGCGCCGGGGCGGCTCGCGCTGCTGGACGCCAGCGGGCGGACCGTGGCGCTGCTGAATTCGGGCGGAAGCCGCTGAGCGAGAAGCGGAGGAAGCGGGCGGCCGCCCCGCGGAATCAGCCGGTGAGGCGCTCCAACGCCTCGCGGTACTTGGCCGCAGTCTTCTCGATCACCTCGGCGGGCAGGCGCGGCGCGGGCGGCGTCTTGTCCCAGGGCTTGCCGTTGATCTTGGTGGCTTCGAGCCAGTCGCGCACGAACTGCTTGTCGTAGCTGGGCGGGTTGGTGCCGGCGGCCAGCGCGGCCTGGTAGCCCTCGACCGGCCAGTAGCGCGAGCTGTCGGGCGTGAGCACTTCGTCCATCAGCACCAGCGTGCCGGCTTCGTCCAGGCCGAATTCGAACTTGGTGTCGGCAATGATCATTCCCTTGGTCAGGGCGATCTGCGCGGCGGTTTCGTAGATGGCAATGCTGGTTTCGCGAATCTGCTGGGCCAGCTTGGGGCCGACGATCTCGACCACGCGTTCGTAGCTGATGTTCTCGTCGTGCTCGCCGGCCGCGGCCTTGGCGGCGGGCGTGAAGATCGGGCGCGGCAGCTTGCTCGCGTTGGTCAGGCCCTCGGGCAGTGGCACGCCGCAGACCGATCGGCTTTCCTGGTATTCCTTCCAGCCGCTGCCGGCCAGGTAGCCGCGCACCACGGCCTCGACCGGAATCGGCTTCAGGCGCTTGACCAGCATCGAGCGCTGGGTGACCTGCGGCACTTCGTCGGCCGTGACCACGCTCTCGGGCGCATCGCCCGTCAGGTGGTTGGGGCAGAGCTGGCCGAGCCGCTCGAACCACCACAGCGCCATCTGCGTGAGGATCTCGCCCTTGCCGGGAATGGGCTCGCCCATGATCACGTCGAAGGCGCTGAGCCGGTCGCTCGCGACCATCAGGATGCGGTCTTCGCCGACGGCGTAGTTGTCGCGCACCTTGCCGCGCGCAAGCAGGGGCAGGCTCTGGATGGAGGAGGTGTGGACGGTGGTCATGGAACAGTGCTCTGGGAACGGGAAAACAGGGTGACGTGGAAAACGGATTGTGCGCGCAGAAAAAAGCCACCGCGAACGGTGGCCTTCGAATCGCGGGGAAGTTGTTAGACGACTTCCTGGGCCAGTTCGCCCTTGGCGTACTTGGCGGCGACCACTTGCAGCGTGTCGCCCTTGATCTTGGCGCCCTGGCCTTCGCAGCCGAACTCGATGTAGCGCTGCTTGCAGATCAGCTTGGCGGCTTCGCGCGCCGGCTTGAGCCACTCGCGGGCATCGAACTTCTCGGGGTTCTCGAACAGGAACTTGCGCACCGCGCCGGTCATGGCCAGGCGGATGTCGGTGTCGATGTTGATCTTGCGCACGCCATGCTTGATGGCTTCCTGGATTTCCTTGACGGGCACACCGTAGGTTTCCTTCATGTTGCCGCCGTACTGGCGAATGATGGCCAGCAGCTCCTGCGGCACGCTCGACGAGCCGTGCATCACCAGGTGGGTGTTGGGAATGCGGCGGTGGATTTCCTTGATGCGGTCGATCGCCAGGATGTCGCCGGTGGGCTCGCGCGTGAACTTGTAGGCGCCATGGCTGGTGCCGATGGCAATGGCCAGCGCGTCGATCTGGGTGCGCTTGACGAAGTCGGCGGCCTGCTCGGGGTCGGTCAGCAACTGCTCGCGCGTCATGGTGTCGTCGGTGCCGTGGCCGTCTTCCTTGTCGCCCTTCATGGTCTCCAGCGAGCCCAGGCAGCCGAGTTCGCCTTCGACGGTCACGCCCAGGCGGTGGGCCATGTCCGACACCTTCTTGGTGACGTCCACGTTGTAGTCGTAGCTGGCAATGGTCTTGCCGTCGGCTTCGAGCGAGCCGTCCATCATGACCGAGCTGAAGCCCAGGTCGATGGCGCCCTTGCAGACGTCGGGGTTCTGGCCGTGGTCCTGGTGCATGACCAGCGGAATGTTGGGGTACTGCTCGATGGCGGCCTGGATCAGGTGCTTGATGAAGGCTTCGCCGGCGTACTTGCGGGCACCCGCGCTGGCTTGCAGGATGACGGGGGCGCCGGTTTCCTTGGCGGCCTCCATCACGGCCTGGACCTGTTCGAGGTTGTTGACGTTGAAGGCCGGGATGCCGTAGCCATTGGCTGCGGCATGGTCGAGCAGTTCGCGCATCGAGACGAGTGCCATGGGGAAATACCTCGCGGGAATTAGGGAAAAAGAGAAGACGGAAAGACGAGAAAAACTATCCCAATTCTACCGAGCGCCCTTGTGGGACGACACTGACGCCAACCCGAGGAAATCCATGACAGGCGGCAGCACCGGGCCTCCCAGCCACTGGATCGGCTTGGCGAAGGCGCCGATCAGCGTGACGTGGCTCAGGTTGTCGAACAGCTGCACCTGTACCGGCACGCCCGCGGCACGCAGCGCGGCGGCCATCTGGCCGGTGTTGCGGTCGGGGTAGACCAGGTTGTCCTTGGCCGCCGCCAGCAGCAGCGTCCGGGGCGAGGCCGGGCCGGCATGCGCCAGCGGTTGCGAGTCGCGCGGCGTGTTCGGCCAGTTGAAAGCGGCCTGCGCCTGGGGGTCGCCGATGGGCAGGAAGTCGTAGGGGCCGGCCAGGCCGATCCAGCCCGCCAGCTGCTTCGGGCTGGCGCCCACCTCGGCCAGCCAGCGCGCGTCCAGCGCCACCATGGCGGCGTTGTAGCCGCCCGAGCTGTGGCCCATCACGTAGACCTGCCGAGGGTCGGCGCCCAGCTGGGCGGCGTTGTCGAGCGCCCATTTGACGGCCAGCGCGCTGTCGCGCACGAACACCGGGTAGGTGAAGGTGGGCGACAGCCCGTAGTCGGGAATCACCACCACCGCGCCGCGCGCGGCCAGCGCCTCGCCGATGAACTTGTAGCTGGCGCGGTCGCCGCTGCTCCAGGTGCCGCCGAAGAAGAACACCACCAGCGGCCGAGCACCCGACGCCGGCAGCGTGGCCGGCAGCGGCTGGTAGACGTCGAGCAGCTGGCGCGGCGCCTGGCCGTAGGCGATGCCGCCCTGGAACTGGTAGGTGTCGCCGGGCACCAGCCGGTTGAGCACCTTGATCGGCGAACAGGCCGACAGCAGGGCCGCACCGGTGACGGTGAAGGCGGCGGCGAGGGCACCGCGGCGCCGGCGCAAGGACTTGTGGAAAGTCGCGAAAGTGGAAAAGCTCATCGACACAGTACGCACGCCGGCGCGCACCGGTTTCGTCAGATCGGAAGCTGCGTGGTCGACAGCACTTGCTTCAAGACGACGAAGGTGCGGATCTGCCGCACGCCCGGCAGGTACAGCAACTGCTCGGCGTGCAGGCGGTTGAAACTGTCGTTGTCGCGGGTGCGCACCAGCATGAAGTAGTCGAACTCGCCCGAGACCACATGGCATTCGAGGCAGCCCGACACCTTCTGCGCGGCCTTCTCGAAGTCGGCGAAGGAGTCGGGCGTGGAGCGGTCGAGCACCACGCCGATCATCACCAGCATGCCCAGGTCGAGCGCGTCGGGGTCGAGCAGCGCCACCACGCCCTTGATGAGCCCCGCCGCCTTGAGCCGCTCGACGCGGCGCAGGCAGGCCGGCGCGCTGAGGTTCACCTTGGCCGCCAGCGCCACGTTCGACACCGAGGCGTCGCGCTGCAGAGCGCGAAGAATGGCGCGGTCGGTGCGGTCCAGCTCAGGGGCGACACGCAATTTTGTTGTGCTCATGTGCTTTCTCGCGGCGTGAAAGTTTCTGTGCGACCCATCGTGCCTTTTTTTCACACGTATATCCAGAAAACTTCGCAAGCACGTTGCGAGCCCTTCTTCCTACGATCAGGGGCACCAACCCCCTGGAGCCAAGCAGATGAACCTGAAGAAGTTTCCCCGCCACGCCCTGACCTTCGGGCCGACGCCGATCCACCCCCTGAAGCGGCTCAGCACACACCTCGGCGGCAAGGTCGATCTCTACGCCAAGCGCGAGGACTGCAACAGCGGCCTGGCCTTCGGCGGCAACAAGACCCGCAAGCTCGAGTACCTGATTCCCGAGGCGCTCGAAGGCGGCTACGACACGCTGGTGTCCATCGGCGGCATCCAGTCCAACCAGACGCGGCAGGTGGCGGCGGTGGCGGCGCACCTGGGCCTGAAGTGCGTGCTGGTGCAGGAGAACTGGGTCAACTACTCCGACGCCGTGTACGACCGGGTCGGCAACATCGAGATGTCGCGCATCCTGGGGGCCGAAGTGCGGCTCGATGCGGCGGGCTTCGACATCGGCATCCGCAAGAGCTGGGAGCAGGCCATGGCCGACGTGCGCAAGGCCGGCGGCAAGCCCTTTCCCATTCCGGCCGGCTGCTCGGAGCATCCGCGCGGTGGGCTGGGCTTCGTCGGCTTTGCCGAAGAAGTGCGGCAGCAGGAAGCCGAGCTGGGCTTCAAGTTCGACTACATCGTGACCTGCTCGGTCACCGGCAGCACCCAAGCTGGCATGGTGGTGGGCTTTGCGGCCGACGGGCGCGCCGACCGCGTGATCGGCATCGACGCCTCGGCCAAGCCGCAACAGACCTTCGAGCAGATCGTGCGCATTGCGAAGGGCACGGCCGAGCTGGTCGAGCTGGGCCGCGACATCACCGAGAAGGACGTGGTGCTGGACCGCCGCTTCGGCGGGCCCGAATACGGGCTGCCGAACGAAGGCACGCTGGAGGCAATTCGCCTGTGCGCGCGCTTCGAGGGCATGCTGACCGACCCCGTGTACGAGGGCAAGTCGATGCACGGGATGATCGAGAAAGTGCGGCTGGGGGAGTTCCCGGCCGGCTCGAAGGTGCTGTATGCCCACCTGGGCGGGGTGCCCGCACTGAACGCCTACAGCTTCCTGTTCAGGAACGGCTAGAAATTGGCACTTCCCCAGGCTGCGCGCACTTCGTGTCGCTTCTCCAACCCCCTCGCCGGGGGCAACACCAGCGGCCCGGCAAAGCCGGTTCCGCGGTGTTTCTGAAAGTACCCGTCAGCTCGCCCGGCAGATCTTCAGCATGTTGGTGCCGCCCGGGGCACCCATCGGCTCGCCGCAGGTGATGGCGTACACGTCGCCGGTCTGGACGATGCCGCGCTTCTTCAGATGGGCTTCGGCCTGCTCGAGCGCGGTGTCGCGGTCGGTCTGCGAATCCATCAGCAGCGGGCGCACGTTGCGGTACAGCGCCAGCTTGCGCTGGGTGGCCAGGCGCGAGGTCAGCGCGTACATGGGAATGTGCGCGCGGTGGCGGCTCATCCACAGCATGGTGGCGCCCGACTCGGTCAGCGCCACGATGGCCTTGGCGCCCAGGTGGTGCGCCGTGAACAGCGCGCCCATGGCAATCGACTGGTCGATGCGGCTGTAGGTCTTGCCGCTGAAGTCGGCGTCGAGCGTCTTGTCTTCGGCGGCCTCTGCGGCCTCGCAGATGCGGCTCATTTCCTGCACGGTTTCGAGCGGGTAGCGGCCCGAGGCGGTTTCGGCCGAGAGCATCACGGCGTCGGTGCCGTCGAGCACGGCGTTGGCCACGTCGCTCACTTCGGCGCGCGTGGGCACGGGGTTGGTGATCATCGACTCCATCATCTGGGTCGCGGTGATGACCACCTTGTCCATGTCGCGCGCCATGCGGATCATTTTTTTCTGCAGCGCGGGCACGGCGGCATTGCCGACTTCAACGGCCAGGTCGCCACGCGCGACCATGATGCCGTCGCTGGCACGCAGGATTTCTTCCAGCTTGGGAATGGCCTCGGCGCGCTCGATCTTGGCGATCATGCCGGGCTTGTGGCCGAACTCGGCGGCCGCCACGTTGCACAGCTGGCGCGCCATTTCCATGTCGGTCGCGTTCTTGGGAAAGCTCACGGCCACGTAGTCGGCCTGGAAGCTCATCGCGGTCTTGATGTCTTCCATGTCCTTGGCGGTGAGCGCCGGCGCCGTGAGGCCGCCGCCCTGCTTGTTGATGCCCTTGTTGTTCGACAGCTCGCCGCCCAGCTTGACCGTGGTGTGCACGGCTTCGCCGCGAACGGCGTCAACGGTCAGCACGATCAGGCCGTCGTTCAGCAGCAGCTTGTCGCCGGGCTTTACGTCGCGCGGCAGGTCCTTGTAGTCCAGGCCCACGGCGTCGATGTCGCCCAGCTCGGTGCGGGAGGCGTCGAGCACAAACTTGGCGCCCGGCTCCAGCCAGACCTTGCCCTGCGCGAACTTGCCGACGCGGATCTTCGGGCCCTGCAGGTCGGCCATGATGGCCACTTCGCGCCCCACCTTGCGGGCAGCTTCGCGCACCATGGCGGCACGGTCGATGTGGTCCTGCGCCGTACCGTGGCTGAAATTGAGCCGCACCACGCTGACCTTGGCCAGGATCATCTGCTCCAGCAGTTCCGGCGTGTTGGACGCCGGACCGAGCGTGGCAACGATCTTGGTGGCGTGGCGGGGGATGCGGTCCGTGCTCATGAAGGTAGTCTCCGTTTTGTATTCGCTACTGTATACACTTTGTGTGTCTGACGGAAGTCACCCCATGGGTTTTCCCGCCGCCGCCACGGCCGGGGTCAGCCGGCTGCGCGCCTGGCCAGGATCTCGAAGGCCGGCAGCGTCTTGCCTTCCAGCACTTCGAGAAACGCGCCGCCGCCGGTCGAGATGTAGCCCACGTCTTTTTCGATGCCGTACTTGGCGATGGCTGCGAGCGTGTCGCCGCCGCCGGCGATCGAGAACGCGCTGCTCTCGGCAATGGCCTGCGCGATGGCCTTGGTGCCGCCCGCGAAGGCGTCGAACTCGAACACGCCCACAGGGCCGTTCCAGACGATGGTGCCGGCTTCGCGCAGTTGCGCGGCCAGGATGGCGGAGGTCTTGGGGCCGATGTCGAGGATCAGGTCGTCGTCGGCCACGTCGTTCGCGTCCTTGACGGTGGCGACCGCATCGGCCGCGAAGGTCTTGGCCGTGACCACGTCCACCGGAATCGGCACGTCGGCGCCGCGTGCGCGCATGGCGTCGATCACCGCCTTGGCCTGGTCCAGCAGGTCGGGCTCGGCCAGCGACTTGCCGATCTTCAGGCCGGCCGCCAGCATGAAGGTGTTGGCAATGCCGCCACCGACGATCAGTTGGTCGACATTGGCCGACAGGCTCTTGAGGATGGTCAGCTTGGTGCTGACCTTCGAGCCCGCCACGATGGCCACCAGCGGCCGCTTGGGCTGCGCCAGCGCCTTGGTGATGGCGTCCATCTCGGCGGCCAGCAGCGGGCCGGCCGCGGCGATCTTCGCGAACTGCGCAATGCCGTAGGTGGTGGCCTCGGCGCGGTGCGCGGTGCCGAAGGCGTCGTTCACGTAGATGTCGGTCAGCGCGGCCAGCTTGCGGGCCAGCGCCTCGTCGTTCTTCTTCTCGCCCTTGTTGACGCGGCAGTTCTCGAGCAGCACGACCTGGCCGGGCTTCACGTCGACGCCGTCGACCCAGTTGGCGACCAGCGGCACCTCGCGGCCGAGCAGTTCGCCCAGGCGCTTGGCCACGGGAGCCAACGAGTCTTCGGGCTTGAATTCGCCTTCGGTCGGGCGGCCCAGGTGCGAGGTGACCATCACGGCCGCGCCGGCGTCGAGTGCCAGCTGGATGCAGGGCACCGAGGCGCGCACGCGCGTGTCTTCGTTGATGTTGCCGGCGTCGTCTTGCGGCACGTTGAGGTCGGCACGGATGAAAACGCGCTGGCCGGCGGCCTTGCCTTGCGCACAAAGGTCGGTGAATCGAATGACGTTCATGGATCTGGAGGTGGTGGAAGACGGGTCGGCCTGCATTGTAGGTTTGGCCCCACGGCGCCCCTGAGCGCCTCATGCGCTTTCCCGATGCTTTTCAGCCCTTCTGCTGGGCCTTGGCGAAACGCTCGAGAATTTCCACGAAGCTCGCCGCCGCCGGGGACAGCGTGCGCCGCGCCGCGCTGTAGACGCACACCTCGCGGTGGAAGTCCGGCGATTCGAGCCGCACCATCTGCAGCCCATGGGCGCGCACCAGCGGCGCCGAATAGGTCGGGCACACGGTGAGCCCGAGCCCCGACGCCACCATGCCAAGCGCGGTCGTCATGTACGACACCTCCTGGGTGCCGGGGCGCAGCATGTACGCGCGCTCGGCCGGCGCCAGCTCGGGCAGCACGCGCTGGCGAAAGTCGCGCGTGGGCGCAATGAAGGTGTAGGGCTCCAGCTCGTGCCAGCGCACCTTGCGGCGCTTTGCAAAGGCGTGCCCCGGCGGGCAGATCAGCCAGTGGCGGTCGCGGAACAGCGTGCGGCGCTCGATGGCGCCGTCGTCGGTGGCCACGTCCTGCCCCACGGCCAGCTCGACGTCGCCGGCCATCACGCCCGCGAGCAGGTGCTCGGGCAGCGTGTCGGCCAGCCGCACGTCGATGTCGGGGTACGCCTCGCGGTAGACGGCAATCACGCGCGGCATCAGCGTGCAGGCCATGAGCTGCGGCGCTGCAAGCCGTAGCAAGCCTTTCTTCTTGTCACGCAGGTCGGTCACGCCGGCCACCGCGCTGCTGAGGTCGCCGAGCAGCCGGTGCACCGACGGCAGGAACTCCCGCCCCGCGTCCGACAGCTGCACGCGGCGCGTGTGCCGGTCGAACAGCTGCACGCCCATTTCGCGCTCGAGTTCGCGCACCAGCACGCTGAGCGCCGACTGCGTGAGGTGCAGCTGCTGCGCCGCCGCGGTGAAGCTGCCGGTTTCGGCCACGGCGGCAAAGGCGCGCAATTGGCGCAAGGTCAGATTCATATGGTTATTTCATCAATCGATGAATTAATTTCGATTGCATCATAAGACGCGGCATCGCCCAATCGGGGCTCACCGGAGACACGCATGCCGACGACTGCCGCAACGGCCCCACTCACCACGTCAACCACGACGCCAACCACGCCGCTCGCGCCCCCCGTGCGCGGGCTGCACCACTTCGCCTGGCGCTGCCGCGACAGCGAAGAAACGCGCCAGTTCTACGAAGACCTGCTGGGCCTGCCGCTGGCCCACGTCATCAAGAGCGACCACGTGCCGAGCACGGGCGAGTACTGCCCCTACGTGCACATCTTTTTCCAGATGCGCGACGGCTCGTACATCGCCTTCTTCGACCTGGGCGACGACATTGCCGCGCTGCCTTCGCCGAACACGCCTTCCTGGGTGAACCACATCGCGCTGCGCGTCGATTCGGTGGCCGATCTGCTTGCTGCCAAGGCACGGCTCGAAGGCGCCGGCATCGAGGTGCTGGGCGTGACCGACCACCACATCATCGAGTCGATCTACTTCTTCGATCCCAACGGCATCCGCGTGGAGCTGACCACGCCGACCGTGCCGCAGGCCGAGATGGACGCGCACGCGCTGCGCGCCCGTGCGGACCTCGATGCGTGGACCGTGCGCAAGGCACAACTGCGTGCGGCGAAAGGCGTTGCGAATGGCTGAGCTGCAACTCGCCGTCATCGATGTGAAGCCCGGCGCGTCGATGGAGAGCCAGTCGGGCCTGCAGCTGCTGCGCCCGCGCATCTACGGCGCCTTTCGCGCACCGCAGGGCCCGAAAAAAATCGCGGCCATCGTGATGCACCCGACCAGCAATTTCATGGGCCACTACCTGATCGAGCCGCTGGCCGAGCGCGGCATCTGCTGCATGGGCCTGAACTCGCGCTTCGTCGGCAACGACACGGTGCTGCTGATGGAACGCGCCATCCAGGACCTGGGCGCCGGCGTGCAATACCTGCGCGCGGCCGGCTACGAGAAGGTGCTGCTGGTCGGCAACTCGGGCGGTGCCGCGCTCGCCGCCTTCTACCAGGCGCAGGCCGAGAAGCTCACGGCCACGCACCTGCCCGACGGCGATCCCACGCACCTGCACCCAAGCGACCTTCCGCCCGTGGACGGCATCGCGCTGTGCGCCGCGCACCTGGGCCGCACGCGGCTGATGCGCGACTGGATCGACCCTTCGGTCACCGACGAGCACGACCCGCTCTCGGTCGACCCCGACCTGGACATGTACGACCCGCGCCATCGCATGCCCTACGACGCCGGCTTTCTCGCGCGCTTCAGCGCGGCACAGAAGGCACGGCTGGACCGCATCGAGCAGTGGGCCGTCGACCGGCTGGCAATGCTGCGCCGCACGCCGGGTGCGCCGCGCGACCAGGCCTTCGTCGTCTACCGCACGCACGCCGATCCGCGCTGCGTCGACCTCTCGCTCGACGCCAACGACCGGCTGCCCGGCAGCGTGTGGGGCGATGCGCGACAGGTGAACTACTCGGCCAATGCGATGGGACGCACCACGTCATTGACGGCGTTCCTCTCGCAGTGGTCGTCGCGCTCCCAGGCCGACGGGCCGACCAACCTTGCGCGCACCACGGTGCCCAAGCTGCTGCTGACCTACACCGGCGACCAGTCGACCTTTCCGAGCACGCGCGACGCGTGGATGGCCGCCGGCGGATCGCGCATCCGCAATGTCGACATCGTGAGCGGCAACCACTACCTGGCCGGCCAGCCGCATCTGATTCCGAAGGCAGCCGACGCCATTGCCGAGTTTGCTCACGCGCTGTAGACACCCCATGGAAAACTTTGCTTTTGCACCGGCCTACGAGCTGCCGGCCTGGCCCTTCGTGCCTCCGCCCGAACTGGGCAGCCCGACTGTCGTCCGGCATCCGATCGTGATCGTCGGCGCGGGGCCTTCGGGCCTCACGCTGGCCTGCGACCTGGCGCAACGCGGCGTGCACGCGGTGCTGCTCGACGAAGACGACACCGTCGGCGTGCGCGGTGCGTCGTCGCGCGGCATCTGCTATGCGCAGAAGAGCCTGGAGATCTTCGAGCGCCTGGGCATCTACGAGCGCATCGCGGCCAAGGGCATCACCTGGTCGTTCGGGCGCACCTTCTCGGGCGAACAGGAGGTCTACAACTTCAACCTGCAGGCGAACAGCGTTTCGAAGCAGCCGCCGTTCATCAACCTGCAGCAGTTCTATGTGGAGTGGTTCCTGGTCGAGCGCATCCTCGAACTGGGACGCACCGACGTGCGCTGGAAGAGCCGCGTGACCCACGTCGAACCGCTGCGCGACGGTGTGCGCATCGACATCGAGACGCCCGCCGGCAGCTACAGCATCGAGGCCGACCACCTCATCGACGCCACGGGCGCCAACAGCCCGATCCGCACGCAGCTCGGCATCGAGGCGCACGCCTCGCGCAGCACCGACCGCTGGTGCATCAGCGACGTGCGCTTCAAGAAGCCGCTGCCGACCGAACGCTGGACCTGGGTCGACGCGCCCTTCAACGAAGGCCGTGGCGTCTGGCAGCACCTGATGGCCGACGGCGTGTGGCGCATCGACTACCAGATGCCGGAAGATTGCGACACGGCCCACATCAGCAAGCCCGAAGTGGCGGGCGCGCGGCTGCGCGAGCAGCTCGGGCCGGGCGTGGAGTTCGAGTTCGTGTGGATCGGTCCGTATGGCTACCGCGACCACCTGCTCGACAGCTTTCGCCACGGCCATGTGTTCTTCATCGGCGATGCGGCCCATGTGGTGAGCCCGTTCGGCGCGCGCGGCGGCAACAGCGGCATCCAGGACGCAGCAAACCTCGGATGGAAGCTGGCGCTGGTCGCGCAGGGGAAGGCCGGTGACGCGCTGCTCGACAGCTACGACGCCGAGCGCCAGCCTGCGGCACGGCAGAACCTTGAAGTGACGAGCCGCTCGGCCCGCTTCCTTGCGCCGCGCTCGCCGGCCGAGCACACGCTGCGGCGCGCCGTGGTGGCGCTGGCTGCGCGCCATCCGTTTGCGCGGGCGCTGGTGAACACCGGTCGCATGTCGGTCGCGAACGACTATCCGGCGGCAGCGCAATTGCCCGACGGCGCGCGCTCGGTGCAGAACCTGCCGCTGCGCTGGGCCGGTGGGCGCGAGACGACGCTGATGCAATTGCTGGCCGAGGGAACGCAATGCATCGGCCTGTGGTTCGCGCCGACGCGCGGCGAGGCCGACGCCGCCCTCGAAGCGACGGCCTCGCTGCCGCTGCGCCTCATTGCCGTGGGCGGCGACAGCGACCTGCCGACGCTGCAAGCCGACGAAAAGCTCGCGCGGCATCTGGGCATCGGCGAAGAAGCGGGCGGCCTCGTTCTGGTTCGGCCCGACGCCTACCGCGCCGCCGTGCTGGCGCAAGCCACGCCGCAAGCCATCGTTGCCGCGCTGCGCACGGCACTCGCTCACAACGCCAACAACGACCACGGCGCCCCATGAACACCGAGCCCCGCATCCCCGACCCCGACGGCTTCTACGCCGCCCTGCTGGCCGCGCACGAAGGCCTGAGCGAGTCCCGGAGCGCCGACCTCAACGCCCGCCTCGTGCTGCTGCTGGCCAACCAGTGCGCCGACCAGGCCGTGCTGCTGGCCTGCATCCGCGCGGCCGCCGAAGACAACCCCACGACGAACCACACCCCATGAGCGCCAACGTTTCTTTCGCTTCTGCCTCGGACACCCGCGAGCAGAAGCCCCGGCTGCGCGAACTCGCGCCCGATGTGTACGGCTACATCAGCGACTTCGATCCCAACTGCGGCTTCGTCGTCGGCGACGAGCAGGTGGTGCTGATCGACACGCGCCCCACGCCGCGCATGGCGCGCGACTTTCTTGCGGCCATCCGCACGGTGACCGACAAGCCGATCAGGACCATCGTGCTCACGCACTACCACGCGGTGCGCGTGATGGGCGCCAGCGCCTTCGACGAGGTGCAGGCCATCATCGCGAGCAACGGCACGCTGGACTGGATCCGCACGCGCGGCCAGGTCGATTTCGATTCGGAGGTGGGCCGCTTCCCGCGCCTGTTCGCGGGCGTGGAAGAGATTCCGGGCCTGACGTATCCGACCCAGAGCTTCCAGGGCGAGATGAGCCTGTGGCTCGGCCCGCGCCCCGGCACGGGCCGCGAGCTGCGGCTGATGGCGCTGGGCCGTGGCCACTCCAGCGGCGACACGGTCGCGTGGCTGCCCGACTGCGGCGTGCTGTTCTCGGGCGACGTGGTCGAGAACCACTGCGGCGTGTACGCGGGCGATGCCTACATCGGCGACTGGGCCGGCACGCTCGACGCGGTGCTGGCGCTGAAGCCGCGCGTGCTGGTGCCCGGGCGCGGCGCGGTGCTGCAGGACGAAGCCGCCTGCGCCGGGGCCATCGGACTGACCAAGGCTTTTCTCTCGACGCTGCTGGACAGCGTGCGCGCCGGCATTGCCGCCGGCGAGACGCTGCGCGGCTGCTTCGCGCGCGCCGAGGCCGCCATGATGCCGCGCTTCGGCGACTGGCCCGTGTTCCAGCACGTGCTGCCCTTCGACGTGTCGCGCGCCTACGACGAGCTGCGCGGCATCGAGCACCCGGTGGTGTGGACCGCCGAGCGCGATCGCGAGCTCTGGCAGGTGCTGCGCGGAGAAACCTGATGTGACCTGACCCGACCTGCCCCGATCCGACCGATTTCAAAACAAGCAACGGAGACAAGAGACGATGACAAAGCGATTCCTTCCCATGCTGGCCGCGGCCCTCGCGCTGGCCACCAGCCCCTTCGCATCCGCGCAGCCGGCGGCCTACCCGAGCCAGCCCGTCAAATGGATCGTGCCGTACGTGGCCGGCGGCGGCACCGACAACCTGGCGCGCTCGCTGGCCGAGGCCATGCAGCCTTCGCTGGGGCAGCCGCTGATCATCGACAACCGGCCCGGCGCCTCCACCAACATCGGCGTGTCGGTGATGATGCAGGCCAAGCCCGACGGCTACACGATCATGCAGGCCGAGAACGCGGCGCTGCTCTTCAACGAGCACATGTTCGCCAAGCTGCCCTACAAGCCCGCGACCGACTTCACCTACATCGGCACCATCGGCCGCTTTCCGGTGGCGCTGGTGGTGCACCCCGACTTTCCCGCGAAGAACGTGGCGGAGTTCGTGCGCTACGTGAAGGCCAACCCCGAGAAGGTGAGCTATGCCTCGCCGGGCAACGGCTCGCCGCACCACATGGCGATGGAGCTGTTCAAGCAGAAGGCCGGCCTGAGCATCACGCACGTGCCGTACAAGGGCGCCGCGCCCGCCATGACCGACGTGATGGGCGGCCAGGTGCCGACGATGATGCTCGACCTTGCTTCAGGCCTGCCGATCATCAAGTCGGGCAAGGTGCGGGTGCTGGCCATCGCGCTCCCGCAACGCGCCAGTGCGCTGCCCGAGGTGCCGACCTTCGTCGAGGCCGGCTTCAGCGACGTCAACGCCTACGCCTTCCACGGCCTGATCGGCCCCGCCGGCATGCCGCCTGAAGCGGTCGCGCGCATCAACAGCGAGCTGCACAAGGCCATGAAGGCGCCGAAGGTGGTGAAGCTGTTCTCGGAGTTCGGCTTCGAGGCGCTGCCGGGCACGCCGCAGGAGTTCTACAAGCTCTCGCGGGCAGAGAGCGAGCGCTGGGGCAAGATCATCCAGGCGGCTGGCGTGAAGCTCGACTGACCTGGCCGGTTGGCCTGCTTGCTTGTTGCCGGCCTACCAGCCCAGGCCGAGGTGCAGCGGCAAATACACAGCCATGCCCGCGAGCATGGTGCCGAGCACACCGCGCCGCCAGTAGTAGTACGCCGCGCCGACGACCGCCGCATACAGGCGGGCGTCGTGCAGCGTGGTGATGAGGTGGCCCTGCGTCATGACGATCTCGGGCGCGATCACGCCGGCCAGCGCCGCGGCCGGCGCGTAGTGCAGCGCACGGTGCGCCCAGTCGGGCAGGCCCCAGGGCCGGTCGAGAATGAAGAAGAAGCAGCGCGTGAGCACGGTGACGAGCGCCAGCCCGACGATCACGCCCAGGGTCCACAGGTCGGTGCCCTTCACTTGTCGTCCTCCGCGGTGGGGTCGAGCCCGAACTGCTTTTCGAGCCAGAAGCACAGCAGCACGGCCACGCCGATGGCCACCACGATGTTGAGCTTGAGCGGCAGCGAATAGGCGGCCACGGCCGTGGCTCCGGCAATCAGCCCGGCCAGCACGCGCAGCCGCGTGGTCGCCATCGAGCAGACGATGGCCACCAGGCTCAGCACGCCCGCGAAGCCCAGGCCCCAGCTCTGCGGAATGAAGTTGGCCAGCGCGATGCCCAGCACGCTCATGCCCATCCACGCGCACCAGGTCACGAAGTAGTTGCCGGTAAGGTACGCCTCTTGCGACTCCTGCTCGGCCGTGGTCAGCGGCGGCTTCGGGTACTGCCGGGTGAACAGCGCATAGCTCATGTCCGCCGTCAGGTAGCCGTGCACGATGCGGCGCCAGCGCGGCATGTGCATGAGGTAAGGGCGCAGGTGCAGGCTGAACACCACGAAGCGCAGGTTGACGCAGAAGCCCGTGGCCAGGATCACCCAGGCCGGCGCGCCCGCGAACAGCAGCGGAATGGCCGCCAGCTGCGAGCTGCCGGCGTAGACCAGCAGGGTCATGGCGAGCGCCTCGATCACGCTCATGTCCGACTTGACCATGGCCACGCCGGTCATCAGGCCCCAGGCGCCGATGCCCAGCGCCACCGAGGACATGTCGCGCACACCCACCCGGAATTCCGGGCGGCGGCGAATGGCTGCCGAAAGAAACATCAGCCGAACACCTGCCCGGCCTTCAGGTCGAAGCCGCGCAGGAAGTCGGCCACCGCCAGGCGCTTGCCGCCCGGACGCTGGAGCTCGGTGAGCATGACGGTGGAGCCGGCCGCCGCCACCGCGACGCCGGTGTCGGAAACGGCCAGGATGGTGCCCGGCGCGGCCGATGCGTCGGCGGCGGCCACCGCGTGGGCGGTCCAGAGCTTGACGGTCTCGCCGTCGAGCGGGCTGTTGGCGCCCGGGAAGGGATCGAAGGCACGCACGCGGCGCACGATGGCCTCGGCCGGCTGGGCCCAGTCGATCAGCGCCTCGTGCTTCTCGACCTTGCTGGCGTAGGTCACGCCTTCGGCCGGTTGCGGCGTGCGGACGAGGTTGCCGATGTTCGCCAGCGCTTGGGCGATCATCCGGCCGCCCATCTCGGCCAGCCGGTCGTGCAGGCGGGCGGTGTTGTCGTCGCCGATGTCGAGGGCTTCGCGCAGCAGCATGTCCCCGGTGTCCAGGCCGGCGTCCATCTGCATGATGGTGATGCCGGTCTGCGCGTCGCCGGCCTCGATGGCGCGGTGAATGGGCGCGGCACCGCGCCAGCGTGGCAACAGGCTGGCGTGGATGTTCAGGCAGCCGTGCTTTGGCAGGTCGAGCACCCACTGCGGCAGGATCAGCCCGTAGGCGGCGACCACCATCACGTCGGGCTGCGCAGCCAGCAGGGCGTCGCGCCCCGCAGCGGCCTCTTCGGGGTACTTGCCGTCGAGCCGAAGGCTGCGCGGCTGGGCGACGGGCCAGTTGTTGGCAACCGCGCACTGCTTGACGGGCGAAGCCTGCAGCTTCATGCCGCGACCGGCGGGCCGGTCGGGCTGGCTCATTACCAGCGCGATGTCATGGCCGGCCGCCGCAATGGCTTCCAGGGCCACGCGCGCAAACTCGGGCGTGCCCGCAAAAACGACCTTGAGGCGGCTCAATCCCGCAGCCGATCGAGTGCGAGATCGTCCCCCGTGTGATAGCGCCGGACCACGCCGGTCGGGTCGATGTAGATATAGAGCATGCGGCGCTCGTTCACGGCTTTGTAGCGCCAGGTCCAGACCACGCCGTCGAACGAGCTGACGCGGGAAATTTCATAGGGCCGGCCATAGAAGGCCATGACGTCGTTCTGGCGCCACTCGTTGACCTTGATGTCCTGGCCGAAGCGCGCCTCGCTCAGCACCTGGGTGGCCGAGACGACCTTGCCCGAGGCGTCCACGTCGATGTCGATGACCTCGAAGCCGGCCGGCATGCGCGAGTACTGCAGGCGCTCGCCGCCGCCGTTCAGCGGATAGCGGCCGGTGGGCGTGCCCAGGCGCTGCAGCGTCTCGGCGGCCGTGGTGCCGGGCTGGATGCGCGTGGGGTCGTTGGCGCAGCCGGCGAGCCCCAGGCTGGCGACCGCGAAAAACCCGAGTGCGCCCAGGGTACCGAGGCTGCGCTTCATGTTCAAGGCCGTCCTTCGCGCATTTCTTCGCGTTGCTGCTTGAGCAATTTGCTCTTGATGCGGTTGCGCTTCAGGGGCGAGAGGTATTCGACGAACACCTTGCCGAGCAGGTGGTCGAGTTCGTGCTGGATACACACGGCCAGCAGGCCGTCGGCCTCGATGGTGCGCATTTCGCCTTCGGCGTCGAGCGCCTGCACCTTGACCGAGGTCGAGCGCATGACGCCGTCGTAGATGCCGGGCACCGACAGGCAGCCTTCTTCGTTCAGCACCTTTTCGTCGCTCGCCCAGGTGATTTCCGGGTTGATGAGCACGATCGGCTCGTTGCGTTCTTCGGACACGTCGATGACGACCAGCCGCTCGTGCACGTCGACCTGGGTCGCGGCCAGACCGATGCCGTTGGCGTCGTACATGGTTTCCAGCATGTCGGCGACCAGTGCCTTGATGCGCGCATCGACGCCCTGCACGGGTTTGGCCACCGTGTGCAGGCGTTTGTCCGGGTAACTCAGAATGATTCGTTTGGCCATGAAATCGGGGGGAAGTTGTGGCTATTTTCGCCAATTCCGCGACGCGACGGGCCGCACGGGCCCGAAAACGTTGCCCTCCCAGGGGCTTCAGCGCAGAATTCGTAGCAAATTGTGAGATTCGTATGCGCAGCGATACGTCGCACGCTCACCCATCCAGACATGAAAAAGCTCAGATCCACTGAACGCCAGCGCCCCTCTTTCCGTGCAACGTTGACCGCCCTGGCGGTCATTGGCAGTTGCGGCGCCACGACGGCCTGGGCCCAGACTCAAAGCTTTCCTGTCACGCCCCAGCAACGGGCCACGGCCCAGCAAACCGCGCAGGCCGGCGTTCCGCTGAGCGAACTGTCGCCCAAGGCGCCCGACGAATACACCGTCAAGCCCGGCGACACGTTGTGGGCCATTTCCCGCCTGTACCTGCTGCGCCCCTGGCGCTGGCCGGAACTGTGGGGCATGAACATCAACGAAATCGCCAACCCGCACCGGATCTATCCGGGCCAGGTGCTCTACCTGGACAAGAGCGGCGGCCGCGCCCGCCTGACCACCCGCCGCGGCGGCTTCAGCGGCGACGGCGGCACCATCAAGCTGTCACCCCGCACCCGCTTCGACTCGCTGGCCGGCATGGCGCTGCCCACGCTGAACCCCAGCCTGATCGAGCCCTTCCTGAGCGAGCCGATCGTGGTGGACGCCAACACGCTCGACGCCGCACCGCGCATCGTGGCCGGCAACGACAGCCGCGTGCTGCTGTCGCGCGGCGACCGCGCCTATGCCCGTGGCAACGCCGAATCGCCGCTGGTCGAGGTGCCGGGTCCGGTGCAGAGCTTTCGCGTGTTCCGCAACGCCACGCCGCTGAAAGACCCCGGCACCGGCGAGATCCTCGGCTACGAGGCGCAGTACCTGGGCAAGGCCCAGCTGCAACGCGGCGAGTCGACCACCATCGAGACGGTGGAAGACAAGGACCTCATTACCGTGGTGCCCGCCAGCATCGACATCGTCGCGTCGCGCGAGGAAATGCGCGCCGGCGACCGCCTGCTGCCCGAGCCGCCACGCCAGTTGCTGAGCTACGCCCCTCGTGCCCCGTCCACGCAGGTCGACGGCCGCATCATCTCGGTCTATGGCAACGCGGTGCAGTTCGCGGCCCAGAACCAGGTCGTGGCCATCAACAAGGGCACGCGCGACGGCATCGACAGCGGCCACGTGCTGGCGATCCTGAAGAACGGCGAGACCATCATCGACCGCACCGGTGCACGCAAGGAAACCATCAAGCTGCCGAACGAACGCATCGGCCTGCTGATGGTGTTCCGCACCTTCGAGAAGGTGTCCTACGCCCTGGTGCTCGAAATCAACGACACTCCGCGCGCCGGCGACTTCCTCGTCAACCCCTGACCTGCGGCTCCGGCCTCTCTCGCACTCACACTCGCTTGGAACGCGCCGAACTCGCAGGCTGGCTGCGGCTTTCACTGACGCCGGGCATCGGCGATGCCACCGCGCGCCGCCTGCTCGCGGCCTTCGGGCTGCCCGAAGATGTCTTCGCGCAGCCCGATGCCGCGCTGCGAGAAGTCGTCTCGCTGGCCCAGGCCGACGCCCTGCGGCAAATACCCACCGGCCTGCAGGCGCAGGTCGACCAGACCTGGCAGTGGCTGCACGCGACCGACAACGGCATCTCGCGCCGCCTGGTGACGCTGGGCGACGCCAGCTACCCGACGTCGCTGCTCGAAATGGTCGACCCGCCGCCGATGCTCTATGTGCTCGGCGCCGCCGACTTCGACCTGACGCAGCTCGGCAACTGCATCGCCGTCGTGGGCAGCCGCAACCCGACGCCGCAGGGCGCCACCAACGCGCGCAGCTTTGCGCGGGCGCTCGGCGATGCCGGCCTGCCGGTGGTGTCTGGGCTGGCGCTGGGCGTCGATGGTGCGGCGCACCAGGGCGCGCTCGAGGCCGCGGGCAACACGCCACGGCTTGCCACGGTGGCCGTGGTCGGCACCGGGCTCGACCGGGTCTATCCGGCGCGGCACCGCGAGCTGGCGCACCGCATCACCCTGCAGGGCTTGATCGTCAGCGAGCTGCCCCTGGGCACGCCGCCCATGACGCAGAATTTTCCGAAGCGCAACCGCCTCATCGCGGGGTTGGCGCGCGGCACGCTGGTGGTCGAGGCGGCGCTGCAATCGGGCTCGCTCATTACCGCGCGGCTCACGTCGGAGCAGGGCAAGGAAGTGTTCGCGATTCCGGGATCGATCCACTCGCCGCAATCGCGCGGCTGCCATGCGCTGATCCGCCAGGGCGCGAAGCTGGTCGAGTCGGTGAACGACATCCTCGAAGAACTGCCGCCCCTGCGCACCGCCAGCACCATGGCTGCGCCCGTTGAAGACGAAGCGACCGACAACGGCACGCCGGCCTCCGACGATCCGTTGCTCGAAGCGCTCGGCTTCGACCCCGTGAGCCTCGACGCGCTGAGCGCGCGCACCGGCTGGAGCGTCGCTGCGCTGCAGGCAAAGATGCTCGAACTCGAGCTCGACGGCTATGTTTCACGGCTGCCCGGCGGACTCTTTCAACGGGTCGCTTCCACTTAGCCCGCATTGCACGAACGTCGGCTATATTGGGCTCATGTTCGAAGTGCTTGTTTTTGTCTACGAAAACTATTGGCGCGGCGATGCCTGTCCCGAACCGGAGCAACTGGGCCGCAAGCTCAGTGCCCACGGCTTCGAGGCAGAAGAGATCCGCGATGCCCTGCACTGGCTCGACGGCCTGAGCCTTGCAACGCAAGGCATGCAGATCGAACGCCACGCCGACAACGCAGCCACCGCCACGGTCCGCCTGCGCGGCACGCCCGAAGCAGCCCTGCCCCAATCGGATGATGCGATGCGCGTCTACTCCCAGGCCGAACAGGAGCACCTGGGTGCGGAGTGCCTGGGCTTCATCCGCTTTCTCGAAGCGTCGAACGTGCTGCCGTGCGGCCTGCGCGAGATCGTGGTCGAGCGCGCCATGGCCGCGCCCGGCGACCCGGTTGCGCTCGACGAGCTGAAGATCATCGTGTTGATGGTGCACTGGAGCACGGGCATCGAGCCCGATGCGCTGGTGCTCGACGAGCTCTGCGAAAGCCGCGAAGGCCGTACGGCACATTAGCTCGCCCCCAGGCTTCGCGCACTTCGTGTCGCTTCTCCAACCCCCTACCGGGGGCAACACCTGAGGCCCGGCGAAGCCGGTTCCTCGGTGTTCCACGAAGGGGCCGAAAGCCAGTTCGCTAGTTCAGCAAGCGCTCGGGATTGGCGTCCAGCTTGGCCAGCGCCTCGCGCGTGGCGCGCACGGTGAGCGTCTCTTCTTCGGCCGGCACCAGCAGGCCCGCTTGCAGATACGTTGCCAGCCGTCCCACCTGGATCAGGAAGCTGCGCCCGTCGGCCGACGCGAACAGGTGCAGGCGCTTGCGGTCGCTGCGCCAGACAAATTGCACCTGGTTCACGCGGTCGTTGTGGTCGAGCATGAACCAGTTGCCCACCTGCAGCTCGTGCGCCCAGGCGACCATGTCTTCCGCCACCTGGGTGCCGGCGGCATCGGGAATGACCTCGATCGATGCCGCATCCACGCCCAGCAGCATCTCGATGCTGTGGGCATCGAGCGGCAGGTCGGAGGCGCCGCCGTCGTCGCTGACGAAATCTTCCAGGTGCGCCAGCCGCTCGGCCATGGCTTCGATCTTGGCCTGCGGAATGGCTTCGGTCTTCGACAGGAAGGCATCGGACAGCGTGGCGCCGATGATCTTGATGTGCGCTTCCTGCGGCTCATCGACGATGCCCAGCAGCGCCATGCCCTGGCGCAGGCGCTGAAGCAGCTGCGGCAGGTCTTGAATGACGCGGGCGCGGTCGGTGCGGTTGGGCTTGGCGCTCGCGGCCCAGACCAGCTCGGAGGCCACGCGCTTGAGCATGACGGTCTGTTCGCCCTGCGCGCCATAGCGCAGCGCGGCAATGGCCAGCACCTCGGCCCAGACCTTGAACAGGAACTCCCGGATCTCGTCGCGCACCGGCATGTCGTTGAGCATCTTGCGCAACTCGATGGTGTACTGGATGGCCATCGTTTCCTTCTGCTCGACCTGCTGCGCGACGCTCATCACGCGCTGCGTGCTGTCGCTCTGCGTCAGGTAGCGGCTGAGGAAAGCCACGAACTCGTCGAACACCAACTTGAACACGCGCTGGCCCGTCTCGGGGTATTGCTCGATCACCTGCACCACGCGGCGAATTTCGTTTTCGAGCGCGCTGCCGGTGATGGCGGCGGCGTCGAAACCCATCACGCAGGAGCCCATGCGGTCGATCAGCATGCGCGCGGGGTGCTGCAGCGTGCCGAAGAATTCGGGCTCGGCGATGGCCACGCGCAGCACCGGCATCTGCAGCCGCGCGAACCACACGCGTGCCGAGAACGGAATCCGCTCTTCGGCCAAGATGGCCTGGAACATCAGCGCCACGATCTCGACCGTGGCCTTGTCGGCCGTGGTCGGCGCGCGCTTCTTGAGCTCGGCGCTGCGCCGGCGCAGGTCGACCGCCGATTGCTGCAGCAGCGTGGCCTGTTCGCCCGAGCCGTCCATGAACTGCGTGGCCGCCATGCGGTAGGCGACCTCTGCATCGGCGATGGCGCCGGCGAAGGTGCGCGAGAACGCCCTTGGCGCGGCGGCGCCGCCGCTGCCAGTGCCGCTGTGCGCCGCATGGCCACCGCCGCTCACGCTGCTGCTGCCGCCACCGCCGCCACTGGCACGCGCCTCCGCGCCCGGAGCGAAATTCTGGTTGCCGCCGCCACCCGCGTCACCGCCGATGCGCGCGGTCACGAAGCGCTTGAGGCTCAGCAGCGCGGTCTGCGCGCGCTGCCGGGCGATCATCAGCGGCGAGCCGCCGGTGGTCGACGTGGACATCACGGACGACGGCGCCGAGCCCTGCTGCCCTTCGAAACCGAAGCCCGGCCGCTGCGCGCTGTGCGGGCCGCCGGACGTGCTGCTGTGGCCCTGGTGATGGTCCATCGGCGCGTTCGACGACGAGCCGCCCGTGCCCGTGCCCGCACCACCACCCGCGTTGCCCGTGCGCCGCACGAAGCTCTTGAGGTCGATCTCCGGCATCACGCCATTGGCGATCAGGAAGGCGTTGGCGCTTTCGTAGGCCTTGACGACCCCGTCGATCAGCGCCGCCTGCACCGCGTCCTGCACCCGGCTCCAGAGCCCGCGGCTCAGGCCGGCCGCCAGCCATTGCTCCACCAGCAGCTTGGCGAGCGTCTCGGGCTTCAGCACGTCCTTGGCATCGAGCTCGCTCGTACCTTCCAGGTGCTGGATGCGCAGGCGCAAGTCGCTCAGCTCGAAGCTGGCCTTGTCGTGGATCAATTGCGCCAGGCGCGACGAAAGGATGTTGCTTTCCACCACTTCGTCGCCGATCAGCTCGAGCCGCAGCGCCGAAGACGAGGTCGACGGCGCGCTGCCGGTCGATGCGCCCAGCGCCTTGCGCCAGCCGGTCTGGGCGAGCGAAATCCATTGGGAGCCCTGTCCCTGGAACGCCACGAAGTCGTCGCGGTGCTCCTGCATGGCGCGGGCGTTGCCGGCTTCCGAAGACTGCGAGGCCAGCCGGTCCCGGATCGCGCGGGCCAGCGGAACGATCACGCCTTCCGTGGCCAATACGAAACGCTCACGCGTCTCGCGTGCGAGCTGCAGGGAGGAAGCGGACCGCGCAATGCTCATTGAAAGATCGGGAAAACCAAGGTAAACGATTCGACGTTGTCGGCAACACCCGCGAGCTTGCATCGGGATGCGCAACCGCACAAGTGTCTGCACCGCCAGCGTTGCATGCGAACCGCGGTGCGGCCCCGCCGCTGCCGCTTTGTTTGAACCTCAAGTATCCGTCAGACCACAGCGCCGGCGTTGGGGTCGTCTTCCGATTCGCCGTCGCGCTTGGTCGGGCCGCCCTTGATCAGGTCTTCGCGCTTCACGCCCAGCCACATGGCGATGGCGGCAGCCACGAAACAGGACGAGTAGATGCCGAAGCAGATGCCGATGGTCAGCGCCAGGGCGAAGTAATGCAGGGTCGGGCCGCCGAAGAAGAACATCGACAGCACCACCAGCTGCGTGGAGCCGTGGGTGATGATGGTCCGGCTGATGGTCGAGGTGATCGCGTTGTCGATCACTTCGTGGGTCGACAGCTTCCGGTAGCGGCGGAAGTTCTCGCGGACCCGGTCGAAGATAACCACCGATTCGTTCACCGAGTAGCCCAGCACCGCCAGCACCGCCGCCAGCACCGCCAGCGAGAACTCCCACTGGAAGAAGGCGAAAAAGCCCAGGATGATCACCACGTCGTGCAGGTTGGCCAGAACGGTAGCCAGCGCAAACTTCCATTCAAAGCGAAACGCCAGGTAGATCATGATGCCGACGACCACCATGCCAAGGGCCTTCAGGCCGTTGGTGGTGAGTTCCTCGCCGACCTGCGGTCCGACGACCTCCAGGCCGCGCTGGGTGGCCGAGGGGTCGACCGACTGGAGCGCGCCCATGACCTGAGAGCTTTGCTGGTCGGAGCTCATGCCCTTCTGGGCCGGCAGGCGGATCTGCACGTTTTCGGACGAGCCGTAGCTCTGCACCTGCACGTCCGCATAGCCGAGCTTGCCGATGGCTTCGCGGACTTTGCCGATGTCGGCCGATTGCTTGTAGGCGACTTCCATCACCGTGCCGCCCGTGAACTCGACCGACAGGTGCAGGCCGCGATGGAACAGGAAGAACACGGCCAGCGCGAAGGTGGCGAAAGAGACGATGTTCAGCACCAGTGCATGGCGCATGAACGGGATCGTCTTGTGGATGCGGAAAAATTCCATGGCGCTTGTCCTTGAGCTTTACTTGGCGTCGGCCACGGCCGTGCCGTCGGCGCCATCGGCCTTGGGCCGCCAGACCGTGCCGATCGACACCGACTTGAGCTTCTTCTTCTGGCCGTACCAGAAGTTCACGAGGCCACGCGAGAAGAACACGGCCGAGAACATCGAGGTGACGATGCCGATGCAATGCACCACCGCGAAGCCGCGCACCGGGCCCGAACCGAAGGCCAGCAACGCGATACCCGCGATCAGCGTGGTCACGTTGGAGTCGAGAATCGTGCCCCAGGCGCGTTCGTAGCCCGCGTGGATGGCCGCCTGCGGCGACGCCCCGTTGCGAAGCTCTTCGCGCACGCGCTCGTTGATCAGCACGTTGGAGTCGATGGCCACGCCGATGGCAAGCGCCATGGCCGCAATGCCGGGCAGCGTGAGCGTGGCCTGCAGCATCGAGAGAATGGCCACCAGCAGCATCAGGTTGACGGCCAGCGCGATCGAGGAGAACAGGCCGAACAGTGCGTAGTACGCGCACATGAAGACCATGATCGCCAGGAAGCCGTACATCACGCTCTTGAAGCCCTTCTCGATGTTGTCGGCGCCCAGGCTCGGACCAATGGTGCGTTCCTGGATGATTTCCATTGGCGCGGCCAGCGAGCCGGCGCGCAGCAGCAGCGCGAGGTCGTTGGCTTCGCTCACGGTCATCGAGCCCGAAACCTGGAAGCGGTTGCCCAGTTCGCCGTTGATCGACGGGGCCGTGAGCACTTCGCCCTTGCCCTTCTCGAAGATCAGCATGGCCATGCGCTTCTTGAAGTTTTCGCGGCTGACGTCGCGCATGATGCGGCCGCCCTTGGCGTCCATGGTCAGGTCGACCTTGGGCTGGTTGCTCTGCTGGTCGAAGCCAGGCTGGGCATCGGTGAGGTTTTCGCCGGTGACGAGCACCTGCTTCTTCACGATCACCGGACGGCCCGTGCGGTCGAGGAATTTCTCGGAGCCGAAAGGCACCGGTCCGCCGCCCAGCTCGGCCGCGCGGCCTTCGGGGCTTTCGTCGACCATGCGCATTTCGAGCGTGGCGGTGCGGCCCAGGATTTCCTTGGCCTTGGCCGTGTCCTGAACGCCGGGCAGTTGCACCACGATGCGGTCCAGGCCCTGCTGCTGGATCACCGGCTCGGCCACGCCGAGTTCGTTGATCCGGTTGTGCAGCGTCGTGATGTTCTGCTTGAGCGCGGCATCCTGCAGGCGGCGCGCGGCCTCCGGCTTGATGGTCGCCGTCAGGCGCCAGTTGCTGCCGTCCTGGCTGTCGGTGGTGGAGAGGTCCTGGAACTGGTCCTGGATGATCCGCTTGGCCGCGTCGAGCGAGGCCGCGTCGCGGAAAGTCACCTCGACCGTCTGGCCGTTACGGCTCACCTGCGTGCCGCGGATGCTCTTGTCGCGGAAGGTGGTGCGCAGGTCGCTCGCAAAGGACTCGGCCTTCTTGTCGATCGCGCCCTTCATGTCGACCTGCAGCAGGAAGTCGACGCCGCCGCGCAGGTCGAGGCCGAGGTACATCGGGAAAGCGTGCAGCGCGGTCAGCCACGAAGGCGAACGCGACAGCAGGTTCAGCGCCACCGTGTAGGGCGGGTCGCTGGCATCGGGCACCAGCGCGCGCTGCAGCACGTCGCGACCCTTGAGCTGGTCGTCCGTGGTGGTGAAGCGGGCACGCAGCGAGCCTGCGTCGAGCGTGATCAGGTCGGGCGTCAGGCCCGCCGACTTCAGCGCCTCTTCGACCCGGGTCTGGGTGGCGGCGTCGACCTTGACGGTCGTCTTGGCCGCGGACACCTGTACAGCAGGTGCCTCACCGAAGAAATTGGGCAGGGCATAGATGAGCCCCACCAGCAACACGATCACGATGATCGCGTACTTCCAGACCGGGTAACGGTTCATGAGAAAGCGCTTTTCTAGAACGGAACACGGCGTGAATTGGGGCCCTGCGCCGCAAAGCGCAAGGATCAGCTCACGCTTTTTTTACTTGACGGCGCCCTTGGGCAGGACCTGGACCACAGCACTGCGCTGCACCTTGATCTCGACGCCATTGGCGATTTCGAGGCCCAGGTACTGGTCGCCCAGCGAGGTGATCTTGCCGAGCACACCGCCGGCGGTGGCGACTTCGTCGCCCTTGGCCAGCGCTTCGATCATGGCGCGCGCTTCTTTCTGGCGCTTCATTTGCGGGCGGATCATGACGAAATACAGCACCACGAACATCAGCACCAGGGGCAGCATGCTCCCGAGCGAGGACAACATGTCACCGCCGCCGGCGGCTGCGGGCGCGGTCTGGGCGAAAGCAGAGGAAATGAACAAGAGAGTCTCCAACAGAGGGAAGAGAAAACGAGAAGAGCGCGAACCGGGGTCCGTCGTTCCATCTCTTCGCGGCCACAGGGAAAACGGGCCGCAAATCAAAGCTCGGCGGGGCTTGGCCGCGCACAGCACCGGGCATTGTATTCGGGGCGCAGCGCCTCCCGGGGTGCTATCCCGGCGCGACGAGCGGGGCTTTCAGAAGGCTTCCCGGCCTTGCGATTGCTTCTGTTTCGATAGCAAATACTCTACGCACCACGAGCTTTTCCGCTCTTTTTCCGGATTTCCCCGCGTAGCGCTTGAGAGGCGAAGCGACGGCAGCCGGACAATTCCATCCGCTTGACGCGCAAATCAAGGAGCCTCCATGAGCAAGCGCAACAGCTTGACGACAGCCAGCGCCGCACCGGCGCTTCGCAAGGGCACCGATCCCCTGCTGACAGACTTGCGGCAGTTGATCGAGCAGGCCCGGCAAACGGCCGCCGCCGCGGTGAATGCGGGACTGACGCTCATGTACTGGCGCATCGGCCAGCGCATCCGCACCGAAGTGCTGGGCGGCCAGCGCGCCAGCTATGGTGAAGAAATTGTCGCGACGCTGTCACGACAATTGGCCAGCGACTATGGCCGCGGCTTCGAGGAGAAAAACCTCCGGCGCATGGTGCAGTTCGCCGAGGTGTTCCCTTCCGAGGAAATTGTCGTATCGCTGATACGACATTTGAGCTGGACGCACTTCCTGGTGCTGCTGCCGGTCAAGGACCCACTTGCCCGCGAGTTCTATGCACAGATGTGCCAGCTCGAAGGCTGGAGCGTTCGTACCTTGCGGGAGCGCGTCGGCTCGCTGCTCTACGAGCGCACCGCCGTGTCGCGCCAGCCCGACGCGTTGATTCGCCATGAACTCGGCGAGCTGAAAGGCCAGAACCCCACCGAGCCGGCCTTGCTGCTGAAAGACCCGTACGTGCTCGACTTCCTGGGCCTGCAAGACCGGCACCTGGAGAAGGATCTCGAGGACGCCATCCTGCGCGAGCTCGAGAGTTTTTTGCTCGAACTCGGGGCAGGCTTCAGCTTCGTGGCGCGGCAACGGCGCATCCAGCTGGACAACGACGATTTCTACATCGACCTGCTTTTCTACAACCGCAAGCTGCGCCGCCTGGTGGCGATCGAGTTGAAGCTGGGCGAATTCCGCGCCGAGTACAAGGGCCAGATGGAGCTCTACCTGCGCTGGCTGGCGCGCCATGACCAAGAGCCCGGCGACGCGCCGCCACTGGGCATCATTCTTTGTACCGGCAAGAAGCAGGAACAGATCGAACTGCTCGAGCTGAACAAATCAGGCATTCACGTGGCGGAGTACCTCACCGTGCTGCCGCCGCGCGAAGTGTTCGAGCAGAAGATCCACGGCGCCCTGGTGGCCGCCCGGGCCCGGCTGGAAAGCCGGGCCGAAGGCAACGACAAAGGCGAGGCCGGCTGATCAGGCCGCGGCGCGCTGCGCCTGAGGATTGCGCCACTTGCCCAGCAGCTCGTTCCAGCGCGCGCGGGCCGCCACCAGGTTGCGGTCCTTGACGTGGCCGTAGCCGCGGATCTGCTCGGGCAGGCCGGCAATTTCCAGGGCCAGCGCGTGGTTGTCGGCGCGCAGGGCGCCGATCACTTCCTCGATGCTGGCGCGGTACTCGCCGATCAGCGCGCGCTCGGTCTTGCGCTCTTCGGTGCGGCCAAAGATGTCGAGCGCCGTGCCGCGCACGCCCTTCAGCTTGGCGAGCAGCTTGAAGCCCGTGAGCATCCAGGGGCCGAACTTCTGCTTCTGCAGCTGGCCCTTGGCGTTCTTCTTGGCCATGAGCGGCGGCGCGAGGTGGTAGTTGAGCTTGTAGTCGCCCTCGAACATGCCTTCGACGCGGTCAAGGAAAGTCCGGTCGGTGTGCAGGCGCGCGACTTCGTACTCGTCCTTGTAGGCCATCAGCTTGAACAGGTAGCGGGCCACCGTTTCGGTCAGGGCGGTCTTGCCCAGGGCCGATTCGGCCTGCTGCACCTTGCCGACGAACTGCTTGTACTGCTCGGCATAGGCAGCGTTCTGGTAGCCGGTCAGGAATTCGACGCGGCGGGCCACGATGGCCTCGACCGTTTCGCGCTTCTTGAACTCGATGACCTGGCCCGGGCGCACGCGCTTTTGCAGTTCTTCAGGACGCACGGCGGCCTGGCGGCCCCACTCGAAGGCGGTCTTGTTGTTCTCGATGGCCACGGCATTGAGCTCGATGGCGCGCATCAGCGACTCGTGCGCCAGCGGCAGCCAGCCCTTTTGCCAGGCGTAGCCCAGGATCATCGGGTTGACGTAGATGCTGTCGCCCATCAGCGTGGTGGCGGCCGCATCGGCGTCGAAGGTGCCCATGCCGTCGATGCCCACGGCACGCGCAATTTCAGCGGCGCAGGCGTCTTCGGGGTTCTGCCAGTTGGCATTGCGCACGAAGGCGGCGGTGGGCGAGCTGTGGCTGTTGAGCGCCACGTGCGTGCGCCCTTCGCGCATGCGCGCCATGGTTTCGCCGTTGACCGTGACCAGCGGATCGCAGGCCAGGATCAGGTCGGCGGCCGCGGTGCCGACGCGCGTGGTGCGGATGTCGTCCTGCGTGTCGCCGATGAGCACGTGGCTCCAGGTGGCGCCGCCCTTCTGCGCCAGGCCGGCCGCGTCCTGCGTGACGATGCCCTTGGCCTCGATGTGCGCGGCCATGCCCAGCAGCTGGCCGATGGTGATGACGCCGGTGCCACCGACGCCCGCCACCACCACGCCCCAGACCTTGCCACCCGCCAGCGAGGGAATCACGGGCTCGGGCAGCAGGCCAAACTCGGCCGGCGTGGCCGCCTTGTTCTTGCTCTTCTTCTTGAGCTGGCCGCCTTCGACGGTGACGAAGCTCGGGCAGAAGCCCTTCAGGCAGCTCATGTCCTTGTTGCAGCTGCTCTGGTTGATGGTGCGCTTGCGGCCGAATTCGGTTTCCAGCGGTTCCACGGAGAGGCAATTGCTCTGCACGCTGCAGTCGCCGCAGCCTTCGCAGACCAGCTCGTTGATGACCACGCGCTTGGCCGGATCGACGGCGGTGCCCCGCTTGCGGCGGCGGCGCTTTTCGGTGGCGCAGGTCTGGTCGTAGATGATGGCCGTGGTGCCCGGCATGGCGCGGAATTCGCGCTGGATTTCGTCGAGCAGGTCGCGGTGCTTCACCTGCACGTGGTCGCCGGGGATGCTCACGCCTTCGTACTTCTCGGGCTCGTCGGTCACGATGACGACCTTCTTCGTGCCCTCGGCATGCAGGCTCTCGGCAATCTGCAGCACCGAGTGGCCTTCGGGCCGCTCGCCGACCTGCTGGCCGCCGGTCATGGCCACCGCGTCGTTGTAGAGGATCTTGTAGGTGATGTTCACGCCGGCCGCGATGCTCTGGCGAATGGCGAGCAGGCCGCTGTGGAAGTACGTACCGTCGCCCAGGTTCGCGAAGATGTGCTGGTCGGTCGTGAAGGGCTGCTGGCCCACCCATGGCACACCCTCGCCGCCCATCTGCGTGAAGCCGATGGTCGAGCGGTCCATCCAGGTCGCCATGAAGTGGCAGCCGATACCGCCCATGGCGCGCGAGCCTTCGGGCACCACGGTGCTGGTGTTGTGCGGGCAGCCCGAGCAGAACCACGGCTGGCGCGTGGCGTCGGCCACGCTGGTGGACGCCTGCTGCACCACCATCGAACGCTCCTTGGCTTCGAGGATGGCCAGTTGCGCTTCGATGCGGGCCGTCATGTCGGCGCCGGCGGCGGCCAGCAGGCCGGTCTTCTTCAGGCGCGCGGCAATGGCCTTGGCGATCAGGGCCGGGTTCAGGTCAGCGTTGGCGCGCAGCAGCGTGTGGGCGGTGGGGTTGGGCATCGACCATTCGCCGCCGGAGTAGCCGTCGGCGCTGGCGCCTTCGCCTTCGTCGAACTTGCCGACCACGTTGGGCCGCACGTCCGAGCGCCAGTTGTAGAGCTCTTCCTTCAGCTGGTATTCGATGACCTGGCGCTTTTCCTCGACCACCAGAATCTCTTGCAGGCCGGTGGCGAACTCGCGCGTCAGCTGCGCCTCCAGCGGCCACACCACGGCCACCTTGTGCAGGCGAATGCCCAGCTGGCGGCAGGCCGCATCGTCAAGCCCCAGGTCGAGCAGCGCCTGGCGCGTATCGTTGAAGGCCTTGCCGCTGGCCATGATGCCGAAGCGGTCGTTCGGGCCTTCGATCACGTTGTAGTTCAGGCGGTTGGCGCGGATGTACGCCAGCGCGGCATACCACTTGTAGTGCATGAGCCGGGCTTCCTGCTCCAGCGCATGGTCGGGCCAGCGGATGTGCAGGCCGCCGGGCGGCATTTCGAAATCGGTGGGAATGACGATCTCGACGCGCTCGGGGTCGATCATGGCCGTGGCGCTCGACTCGACGATCTCCTGGATCGTCTTCATGCCCGACCACACGCCCGAAAAACGGCTCATGGCAAAGGCGTGAATGCCCAGGTCCAGGATTTCCTGCACGCTGGTCGGAAAGAACACCGGCGTGCCGCAGGCCTTGAAGATGTGGTCGCTCTGGTGCGCGGCGGTGGAGCTCTTGGAAATGTGGTCGTCGCCGGCCACCGCGATCACGCCGCCGAATTCGGTGGTGCCCGCCATGTTGGCGTGCTTGAATACATCGGAGCAGCGGTCCACGCCCGGGCCCTTGCCGTACCAGATGCCGAAGACGCCGTCGAACTTGTTGGTGCCTTGCGGAGAAAAGCCCAGCTGCTGCGTGCCCCACAGCGCGGTGGCCGCCAGCTCTTCGTTCACGCCCGGCTGGAAGACGATGTTCTGTTCCTTCAGGAACTTGCTGGCTTTCCACAGCGCCTGGTCGTAGCCGCCGAGCGGGGAGCCGCGGTAGCCGCTGATGAAACCGGCGGTGTTCTTGCCGGCCTGCTTGTCGCGCAGTTGCTGCAGCATGGGCAGCTTCACCAGGGCCTGGACGCCGCTCATGAATGCGCGGCCGTAGTCGAGGGAGTACTTGTCGTCGAGCGTGACGGTTTCTAGCGCCTTGCGGATGTGCGCGGGCAGCGGGGCATTCATGTTCTCTGTCTCCGTATTGGCAGGGCCTTGTGGGCCTGGCTGATTGGCTGTGGGTCTGTGCCCGGTAGGGCGCGAGCCCATGATCACGCAAAGTGTATGCCGGGGTTCGCGACAGGTGTTTGCGTTCTTTGCCCCGAAAAAGCAGGTTCCAGAAAGATTCTTGCTTAATATCGGCATCCATGGAAAGCATTGACAAGTTCGACCTCGCAATACTGCAAGAACTGCAGGCCGACGGGCGCCTCACCAACGCCGAGCTTGCGCAGCGCGTGGGCCTCTCGGCGGCCCCGTGCTGGCGCCGGGTGCGCGCGCTGGAAGAAGCCGGCTTCATCAAGGGCTACCACGCCGAGATCGACCGCCACAAGATAGGGCTCGGCGTGCTCGCTTTCGTGCGCGTGGACACCGAGCGCGTCACCAACGAGGCCACGCGCAAGCTCGAAGACGCCATCCGCAAGATGCCCGAGGTGGTGGCCTGCCACTACATCAGCGGCACCGGCACCTTCGAGCTGCAGGTGGTGGCGCCGGACCTGAACGGTTTTTCGGCCTTCGCTCGGCAGCACCTCATGAACCTGCCGAACGTGAAAGACCTGCACACCAGCTTCTCGCTGGGCGAGGTGAAGGCCAGCAGCGCGCTGCCGCTGGGCCATCTGGCGAAGTAGCGGCGCGCGGGGCCCCGGTCGGGTTCACCGGTCGGTGTGCGAGCATTCGCCCATCGACGAGACAAAAAAGGGAGCCGCATGAATCTCGAAGCCAGCCTCCGCGCACTGGACCATCTGCAGCAGATCGACCTGCTGACCGCTTCGGAACACGCCGCGGCCACCAGCGACCCCGAACTGGCCAACATCACGCTGCGCACGCCCGGCGAAGCCCTGGGCTGGGTCGTGGCCCGCGAAATCGTTCCGCAGGCGCAGCTCGACGCGTTGCCGGCCCGCGCGCCCGCCGGCCGGGAAAACGAGGCGCAGGTCATCGTCTCGGAAGCCACCGGCCTGATCAGCGGTGACGTCCCGTTGCCGGCCTGGGCGCTGCTCCACATGAACCTGCTGGAGCGCCGCATGCAGGACGGCGTGAGCGCCGCCGCGCTCGACCAGTTGCTGGACCTGCAACTGATCGATGCGGCGCAGCACGCGCACAGCCTCTCGATGCTGCCCACGCACCAGGACGCCTGGGCCGCGCCCGATTCGCTGCCCGCCACGCTCGCCTGGACGGTGCTCCGGTCGGGCGCCCTGAGCAATGAGGAGCTGAAGGCGCTGGCCGGCCGCACGTCGCACCCCGAGATCGTCGCGGACGCCATCGCGCGCATCGACAGCGCAAAGACGGTGACGCACAAGACATCGAGATCGACGACGCTCTCCCTCGATTCGCTGGACTTCACCACCACCACCTTTTCGTCCTCGTCGTCCTCCTCGTCCTCCTCGACGTCTTCCGTGCCGACCGCGTCGTTCAAGCTGCCCTCTTCTTTCGTCTCGAAGACGCAGACGTTCACCTGGACGTCCTCGGAGCCAGATCCGGCACCGGCACCGGCACCGGGTCTCTGGAAGAAGGCGGTCGGCGTCGTCGTGATCGCGCTGATCGCGTTGATCGCGCTCTACGTCTTCTTCGGTCGCTGAGGAAGAAGATCAACGCCGCTCATTGCGGCTCGCCTCTCGCGTGGCGCGGAATTCCGACGCCGCGCCCCACGCCGGCCAGCGCTTGCTGTTGGCCAGCGTCTCGCCCACGCGAAAGAGCAGCGGCAGGTCGTGCGCCATGCCGGTGAAGGACCAGTCGGCGCGCCACTCGTCGGCCGGCTGGTGGTAGCGCTCGGCGGTGTAGGCCTTGCTGGCCGCTTCGCCGGCCGCGAGGCCGCCTTCCACCCAGTCGTTGCCCGAAGCGAAAGACAGCGCCGGCACGCCGCGCTTGGCGAACGAGAAATGGTCGGAGCGGAAGAAGTAGCCGGCCTCTGGGTGCGGGTCGGGCGCGTAGGCCAGGCCGAAGCCCCTGGCCTGTTCGACCAGCAGGTCCTGCAACTGCGAAGCCGCGCTGCCCGAGGTGCTGAAGTTGCGCGCCGGGCCTTCGGGGCTGAGCGCGTCCATGTTGATCACCGCCACGGTCTTCGCCAGCGGATACAGCGGTTTGGCGCCGTAGTACTCGGAGCCCAGCAGGCCGCGTTCCTCGGCCGTCACGGCCAGGAAGACGACGGAGCGCTCGGGCCTTTTCGGCGCGCTCGCAAAGGCACGCCCCATCTCGATCAGCGCGGCCAGGCCAGTGCCGTTGTCGACCGCGCCGTTGTAGATCCTGTCGCCCTTGGCATCGGGCGCGCCCACGCCCAGGTGGTCCCAGTGGGCGCTGTAGATCACGGTTTCGCCGGGGCGCTTGCGGCCCTCGACACGGCCGACCACGTTCTTCGAGACGATCACCTGCCGGTCGATCGCGTACTCGGCCGAGAGGCTCGCGTCCTTCAGCAGCTGGGGCTGGAACTCGCGCGTTTGCGCCAGCTTTTTCTGCGCCTCGAAGTCCAGGCCCGCGCGGCGCAGCAGCTCGACCGCCACGTCGCGCTGGACCCAGCCTTCCAGCTTCGGATGCACGGCCGCCGGGTTGTCGCGCTCGATGTCGAGCATGGTCGCGGTGTTCGAATTCTTGACCGTGGCCCAGCCATAGGCGGCCGGCGCGGTCTCGTGAACGATCAGCACGCCCAATGCGCCACGGCGCGCGGCCTCTTCGAACTTGTAGGTCCAGCGGCCGTAGTAGGTCATGGCCTTGCCGCCGAAGTCGCCACTGACGCCCTCTCCTGTCTCGAAGTCAGGGTCGTTGACCAGCACGATGGCGATCTTGCCCTTCAGGTCGACGCCCTTGTAGTCGTCCCAGCGGCGCTCGGGCGCGCTCACGCCGTAGCCCACGAAGACCAGCGGCGCCTGCTGGATTGCCACCGAGGTGGAACCGTCGAGCGCGGCGCGCACCGCGATCTGCTCGCCCTGCACCAGCGCGTCGCGCTGCGAGCCGACCTGCAGCGCGAACTGCGGCGTGCCGCGGAATTCGGTCTTCACCAGCGGCACCGACTGCGTCCAGCCGCGCTTGCCGCCTTCGAGGTCGCCGCCAGGCACGAGCCCCGCGGCCTTGAACTGCGCCACGAGGTAATCGACCGTCTTGGCCTCCGCCGGCGTGGCCGGCGCGCGGCCTTCGAAGTCGTCGCCGGAGATGGTCTTCACGATCTGCGACAGCCGCTGCGGATCGAAGCGGGGCGCCGGGTCGGCCGCCAGCGCGCCAGTGGCGCCCCATGCGAGGCCGAGGCCGCAAAGAAGAGAAGAAAGCGCGGGCCGCTGGGTCATGCAAGGCTCCTGGAAGGGAATGCTCCGCATCGTAGTCAGCACGCCAGGTGCCGCCGCGCGATGCCCCCGGTTTCGCCCGGAGAACCTTAGTTAGCTCGCGTGCCGGGACAGGCCCGCCAGGGTAGGCCGATAGCGTCAGCCTAAAATCCTCGCCCACCACCTGCCGCCATTTGCGGAAAAAAGAGGACTCCGAATGAACCCCATCCGCCGCGCCCTGGCTCTTGGCCTTGGCCTCGCAGCTGCCACGCTCGCCTTCGGTGCCCAGGCCCAAGCCCAGAATCGAGAACTGACCGTGGCCTCGAGCGCCACCTACGCGCCCTTCGCCTTCGAGAACAAGGACAAGCAGATCGTCGGCTTCGACATCGACATCATCAATGCCATCGCCAAGCAGCAGGGCCTGAAGATCAAGATCGTCAACACGCCCTTCACCGGCATCTTCGGCGCGCTGAACAACGGCGACGTCGATCTGGTGATCTCTGGCGTGACCATCAACGAGAAGCGCAAGCAGAGCTACGACTTCACGCCGCCCTACTTCGCGGCCCGCCAGCTGATCGCGCTGCCGAAGAACAGCAAGGTGGCCTCGCTGAAAGACCTGGCCGGCAAGAAGATCGCCGTGGTCAGCGCCTCCACGGCCGACGACATCGCCTCGCGCGAGTTCGGCAAGACCAACCCCGACATCCGCCGCTTCGAGAGCACGCCGCTCATCATTTCCGAGCTGGCCGGCGGGGGTGTCGATGCCGCCATGGGCGACAACGGCGTCATTGCCTACCGCGTGGCGCAGCACGCCGACCTGAAGACGCTGGACGACAAGTCGTTCCCCGAAGAGGGCTTCGGCATCGTCGTGAAGAAGGGCGACAAGGCCCTGCTCGACAAGCTCAGCGCCGGCCTGGCCGCGATTCGCGCCGACGGCAGCTACGTGACGATCTACAAGAAGTGGTTCAACAAGGACCCGAACGTGCGCTGAGCCGCACGACACCTGTGACCCGATCACGGCCGCCACCATGCGGCCGTTTGTTTTTTTGAGTTTGATGCGATGAAGCGGAGGCAATAGATGGAACAACCAATCCTGCTGTTCGGATGGTTCCGATGGGACATCCTGGTCGAATACAAGGACCTGTTCTGGCAAGGCGCATGGATGACCCTGCGCATGACGGTGGTCTGCGTGCTGCTGGGTTCGAGCTGGGGCCTGTGCCTGGCGCTCGCCCGGCTGGCGCAGCCGCGCCATGCGCCGTGGACCTGGGTCGCGCGCTTCTTCCTGCGCTGGCCGGCCACGGTGTACGTGAGCTTCTTCCGGGGCACGCCGCTGTTCGTGCAGATCTTGCTGATCCACTTCGCGGTGATGCCGGTGTTCATCCATCCGACCTCCGGCCTCCTCATCGACGGCGAACTCGCGCGCACGCTCAAGCAGGAGCACGGTGCGCTCATCTCGGGCGTGGTGGCGCTCACGCTCAACTCGGCGGCGTACATCTCGGAGGTGTTCCGCGCCGGCATCCAGTCGATCTCGCGCGGGCAGTTCGATGCCGGCCGCTCGATCGGTTTCTCGCCCGCGCAGGTGATGCGCTACGTGGTGCTGCCGCAGGCCTTCCGCCGCATGCTGCCGCCGCTGGGCAACAACGCCATCGCGCTGCTGAAAGACACCTCGCTGGTGTCCGCCATCGGCCTGGCCGAGCTGGCCTATGCGGCGCGCACCGTGGCCGGCGCCTATGCGCGCTACTGGGAACCGTACCTTGCGATCTCGGTCATCTACTGGGTCATGACGCTGGTGCTGACGACGATGCTGCGCAGGCTCGAACACCGCCTGGCACGCAGCGACCGGGGCTGAGCGGCGCGCAGGCCGCGCCACAATAGCGCCACATGCCACCCATATCCCCCGAAGAGACACCGATTCCGCCCGCTCGGCCGCAGCCCTCGAAGTTCGCGGCCCTCGAGCCCCTGAAGCTCCCCGTGTTCCGCATGCTGTGGAGCACCTGGCTCATCGCCAACATCTGCATGTGGATGAACGATGTGGCTGCGGCGTGGATGATGACCTCGCTGACCACCTCGCCGATCTGGGTCGCGCTGGTGCAGTCGGCCTCCACCCTGCCGGTGTTCCTGCTCGGCCTGCCCAGCGGCGCGCTGGCCGACATCCTCGACCGGCGGCGCTGGCTCATGGCCACGCAGTTCTGGCTGGCCGGCACGGCCATCGTGCTGTGCGCGGCGCTGGCGCTCGACCTGATGACCGCGCCGCTGCTGCTGGCGCTCACCTTTGCCAACGGCATCGGGCTGGCGCTGCGCTGGCCGGTGTTCTCGGCCATCGTGCCCGAGCTGGTGCCGCGCACGCAGCTGCCGGCGGCGCTTGGCCTGAACGGCATCGCCATGAACGCCTCGCGCATCGTCGGGCCGCTCACGGCCGGCGTGCTGATCGCCAGCGCGGGCACCGTGTGGGTGTTCGCGCTGAACGCGGTGCTGTCGGTGGCTTCGGGCTTCGTGGTGCTGCGCTGGCGGCGCGCGCACACGCCCAATCCGCTGGGCCGCGAAAAGCTCATCAGCGCAATGCGCGTGGGCGTGCAGTTCGTGCGGCAGTCGCAGCGCATGCGCGCGGTGCTGGTGCGCGTGTCGATCTTCTTCTTTCACTCGACCGCGCTGCTGGCGCTGCTGCCGCTGCTGGCGCGCAACCTGAAGGGCGGCGACGCCGGCACCTTCACGCTGCTGCTGGCGGCCATGGGGTCGGGCGCGATCGTCGCGGTGCTGTTCCTGCCGCGGCTGCGCCAGGCACTGGGGCGCGACCAGCTGGTGCTGCGCGGCACGCTGCTGCAGTCGGGCGCCACGGCGGTGATGGCCTTCGCGCCCAACGCATGGGTCGCGGTGCCGGCGATGTTCTTCGGCGGCATGGCGTGGATCACCGTGGCCAACTCGCTCTCGGTGTCGGCCCAGCTCGCACTGCCCGACTGGGTGCGCGCGCGCGGCATGTCGATGTACCAGATGGCCATCATGGGCGCGAGCGCCATCGGCGCGGCGCTGTGGGGCCAGGTGGCGACGGTCACGACGCTGCAGCTGAGCCTGGTCATCGGCGCCATCAGCGGCACGCTGGTGATGCTCCTGGCCTTGCGCTGGGTGACCGACGTGAGCGGCGAAGACGACACCAGCCCCGCCGAAGCCGGCTGGGCCGCCGGCCCGCCGGCCGAGGCGCCGCAGGAAGAAGGCCGCGTGGTGATCACGGTCGAGTACCTGATCGACCCGGCCCGCGCCGCGGCCTTCCACATCGTCATGCAGCAGACCCGCCGCGCGCGACTGAGCCAGGGCGCCGTCGGCTGGGAGCTGCTGCACGACATCGCGCAGCCGGCCCGCTACGTCGAGGAGATCGTCGACGATTCGTGGACCGACCACCTGCGCCGCTTCAACCGCGCCACCGCCTCCGACATGGCGCTGCGCGAGCGGCGGCTGGCATTCCACCTGGGCGAGTCGCCACCGGTGGTCACGCGCTACGTGGTGCGGCGCTGAGGCTTCGGGGCGTCTCGCAGGAGCAACAGAGCAACGGGACTCTGATTGTTTCTTGATTGTGAATCGTGCCAAATGGCCGGGCATCCCCCGGTCCCAGGGCCGACACAAGAAGCAATAAGGAGCACGCATGCACATCGAGCGACCGCATCGATTTCCGCGCCACATCCCGGTTCTTCCTCTTGTTTCATCCCTCGCGGCCGTGCTTGCCGCACTGGCCGGCGGCGGTGCACACGCGGCCTGCGGCCCCACCGTTACGCCCGGCACCGGCGACACGGTGGTCTGCGACGGCACCAACACCGGCTCGCCCAGCGTGATCGCGGTGCCGGGCAGCACCGGTGTCAGCATCACGGTGAACAACGGCGCCACGCTGAGCACCAACGCCACCCAGGCCCTGCTGGTGCAAGACAGCAGCAGCATCACCAACAACGGGACGATCACGATGTCGGGCGGTGGCGGCGGTGGGCGCGGCGCGATGGTTTCCACGGGCAACGACAACACGCAGACCAACAACGGCACCATCAGCACCACGAGCGTGGGCACCGTGGGCATGCTGGTGACGTCGAACAGCAGCACCCGCACGCTGCTCACGAATACCGGCAGCATCACCACCACGGGCGGCCGCTCGCACGGCATTTCCACGCTGGGGCCGGGCAATACGGTCGTCAACAGCGGCACGATCGATGTCAGCGGTACCGCGAGCAAGGGCGTCTACCTGCAGGGCGGCAACGGTGTCGCCAATCTGCTGATCAACACCGGCGCCATCCGCGCCACGGGCGCCAACACCTCGGCCACGGGCGGCTTCGCGAGTGCGGTGCATGTGAACACGCTGAGCGCGAGCTTCTTCTCGCAGGTCGAGAACCGGGCCGGCGGCCTGCTCTCCAGCGCCAATGACTACGGCTATCGCGGACAGAACGGCAACGACACGCTGATCAATGCCGGCTCCATCGAAGGGAATGGCGGCACCGGCAACGACGGCGCAATCCTGATGGGCGGTGGCGGCACCGGCACGCTGATCCTGCAGACCGGCTCGGTCATCAAGGGCGCGGCCGACGGCGGCGACGCGAGCAGCGACACCTTCCTCGAAGGCAACGGCACCGTCGACAACGCCTTTCGCAATTTCCAGAACCTCACGATGCGCGGCACCGCGTGGTCGTGGAAGACCGATGCGAGCTTCTCGAACTCGATCCGCATCGAGTCGGGCCGCTTCGACCTGCCCGCGACGCTGACCAGCCCCAGCATCGCCGTACTCCCCGGCGCCACGGTCGCGGGCACCGGCACCTTCGCGGGCAACGTGACCCACCAGGGCACGCTGCTGCCCGGCCCCAACGACGGCGTGAACTTCGGCGCCTTCACGGTGCGCGGCAACTACTTCGGCGGCAGCGGCGCGCTGGTGCAGGTCAACACCGTGCTGGCCGGCGACAACGCGCCGTCGGACAAGCTGGTGATCGACGGCGGCGCGGCCTCGGGCGCCACCGGCCTGCGGGTGCTCAACCGCGGGGGGCTGGGCGCGCCCACGCTGGCCGACGGCATCCTGGTGGTGCAGGCCGTGAACGGCGGCACCACCGCCGCCAATGCCTTCTCGCTGACGCAGGCCGTCGAGGCCGGGGCCTACAACTACCGCCTGTTCCGCGGCGGCGCGGCCGGCAACAACCCGAACAACTGGTACTTGCGCAACAACGGCTACGTGGTCGGCGGCAACGTGGTGGGCTCGGTGACCGAGGCCCTCGAATTCATAGAGACACATCCGCCCGCACCCGGCACGCCGGCCATGGAGATCGAGGCCGTCAAGCTGTACCGCCCCGAAGTGGCGCTCTACAGTGCCATGCCGCTGGTGGTGCGCCGCCTGGGGCTGGCGCAGCTCGGCAGCTTCCATGACCGGCAGGGCGACCAGCAACTTCTGGCCGGCGACGAAGGCGCGCAGGCCTCGTGGGGCCGCGTGTTCGGCGAAAGCACGCGGCAGCGGCTGCGCGGCGACGCCGACCCGCAGTTCGATGGCCGCATCTCCGGCCTGCAGCTCGGCCACGACTTTTTGATTGCCACCGACGGCTCGGGCGGTCGCAACCGCGTCGGCGTGCTCGGCGGCTACACCCGCGCCAGCGGCGACACCAGCGGCGTGGCGGGCGGAGGCACCAACGCCGCCACCGGCCGCCTGAGCATCGAGGGCTACAGCCTCGGCGCCTACTGGACGCGGGTTGCCAGCACCGGCTGGTACAGCGACGCCGTGCTGCTGGCCAGCCGCTACAAGGCCGACGCGCGCTCCACGCTCGGGCGCGGCGGCACACCGCACGGCAACAGCGTGACCGCATCGCTCGAGGCCGGCTACCCGCTGGCACTGAGCGACAGCGTGACGCTGCAGCCGCAGGTGCAGCTGATCTGGCAGCGCAGCAACTTCGACGATTTCGACGACGGCATCTCCGCCGTGCGCTTCCAGCGCGACAACGCCGTGACGGGACGCCTGGGCGCACGGCTCGAAGGCAACTTCAGCGCTGGCGGCGGCACCTGGAAGCCTTACCTGAAGGCCAATCTCTGGCACACCTTCAGTGGCAGCAACGCCATCTACTTCGGTCCCACCGACCAGGTCGTGAACCGCCGCAATGCAGGCGCGCTCGAAGTCGGCGCCGGCATCGTGGGGCAGGTGAACAAGGTGCTGGCGGTGTACGGCGGGCTGGCCTACACCAGTGCCATCGGCCGCACCGAGCAGACCAGCGTGCAGGGGCAACTGGGCATGCGCCTGCGCTGGTAGCACTGCGGGGGGCAGTCCGGCACGGCGTGGCCCCGCGGGTGTTTTGACCAACTGCATCGGTTTGCTGGCACAGCACTTGCATACGCTTGGTCAAGGGTATCCACCCATGTCTAACTTTTTCTGACCAGATGGATAATTTAGACTACCCAACCCGCCGTCAAGAGGTTTGCCACGATGAATCCGCCCCTGTTGCGCAGCCGTTTCTGGTCTGACCTGACCAGCGAAGAGTTCTCCCGTCTCGACCGCGAACGGCTCATCGCCGTGCTGCCGGTGGGTGCCACCGAACAGCACGGGCCGCACCTGCCGATGTCGACCGACACGGCCACCATCGACGGCATGGTGCAAGCCACGCTGCCTTACCTGCCCGACGACCTGCCGGTGCTCTTCCTGCCCACCGTGCCCTACGGCAAGAGCAACGAGCACTCGCGCTACCCGGGCACGCTCACCGTGTCGGCCAACACGCTGATCTCGCTGTGGAAAGACATCGGCGCATGCGTTGCAAAAGCAGGCGTGCGCAAACTGGTGCTCTACAACAGCCACGGCGGCCAGATGAGCGTGATGGACATCGTGGCGCGCGACCTGCGCGAAGAGCACGACATGATGGTCGTCGCCGCCAACTGGTACACCCTGGGCCTGCCCGAAGGCCTGTTCACCGCGCACGAAGGCAAGCACGGCATTCATGCCGGCGACCTCGAAAGCTCGGTCATGCTGCACCTGACGCCCGATTACGTGCGCAAAGACCAGTTCCAGAACTTCGGCTCCATGACCGAGCAGCTGGCCGCCGAAAACAAGTTCCTCTCGATCACGCCCAGCGGCAAGCTCGGCTGGCAGATGCACGACATCAACCCCGCGGGCGCCGCCGGCGACGCCACGCGCGCCACCGCCGAAAAGGGCGCGGCGGTGCTCGACCACGTGGGCCGCCGTTTTGTCGAGCTGCTGCAAGAGGTCGACCGCTTCCCGCTCTCCCGCCTGTCCAACGTACCCGCCTGGCGCTAGGCCCGAATCTCCATGGAAAGCACCACGCCATCCACGCCGCCGCTGGTCAGCCTGCGCAACGTCAGCAAGCGTTTCGCCAACGGCACGCTTGCCCTGCAGGGCATGACGCTCGACATCGGCGAGCACGACTTCGTCAGCTTCCTGGGCCCCTCGGGCTGCGGCAAGAGCACCGCGCTGCGGTTGATCGCCGGGCTCACCCGGCTCAGCTCGGGCGAAATGAAATGGTCGGGCGCCAACACCGGCGTCGCCAAGAACAGCAAGAGCGACCGCGACCTGGGCTTCGTGTTCCAGGAGCCCACGCTCATGCCCTGGACCAAGGTGTTCGACAACGTCTGGCTGCCGCTCAAGCTCGCGGGCATGAGCCGCGACGAAGCCGCGCCGGTGGTGCAGCAGGTGCTGGAGCTGGTCGGCCTCTCGCGCTTTGCCGATGTGTACCCGCGTGAGCTGTCGGGCGGCATGAAGATGCGCGTGTCGATTGCGCGCGCGCTGGTCACGCACCCGCGCCTGCTGCTGATGGACGAGCCCTTTGCCGCGCTCGACGAAATGACGCGCATCAAGCTCAACAACGACCTGCTGGCCATCTGGCGCGAGCATCGCTTCTCGATCGTCTTCGTCACGCACAGCGTGTATGAATCGGTGTACCTGTCGAACCGCATCGTCGTGATGGCGGCACGGCCCGGCCGGGTGATCGACGAGATCGCCATCGACGAGCCCTATCCGCGCGGCGAAGAATTCCGCACATCGAGCCGCTACAACGCACATTGCACCGCGGTGTCCCAATCCCTGCACGGAGCACTCCATGGCCTCGACGTCGACCATTGAACCCGCGATGCCCATGGACGCCACCGAAGCCACGCCGTCCGCCGACATGCTGCGCGCGCACGAAGACAAGCTGCGCCGGCGCGAGTCGATGCTGCGCATCGTCGTGCCGGTGGTCATCGTCTCGGCGCTGCTGCTGGTGTGGGAGTGGATGGTTCGCGCCAACAACATTCCGCACTACATCCTGCCCGCGCCCTCACTGATCTTGCGCACGCTGTTCGACAACTGGGATTCGCTGTCGAGCGCGCTGTGGTTCACGGTCAAGCTCACGCTGCTGGCACTGCTCGCGGCCATCGTCGGCGGCGTGCTGCTGGCGATTGCGTTCGCGCTGTTCAAGTGGGTCGAGATCGGGCTGTTCCCTATCGCCGTCATCCTGCAGGTGACGCCCATCATCGCGATCGCGCCGCTCATCTTGATCTACGTGTCGAGCACCACCGCAGCGCTGCTGCTGTGCGCATGGATCGTGGCCTTCTTCCCGATCCTGTCGAACACCGTCATCGGCCTGAAGAGCGCCGACAGCAACCTGCGCGACCTGTTCCAGCTGTACAAGGCCTCGCCCTGGCAGACCTTCCGCTACCTGCTCGCGCCCAGTGCGCTGCCGTACTTCATGGCGGGCCTGAAGATCGCGGGCGGCCTGAGCCTCATCGGCGCGGTGGTGGCCGAGTTCACGGCCGGCACCGCGGGCAAGGAAACCGGCCTGGCCTCGCGCATTCTCGAGTCGAGCTTTCGCACCGAGATCCCGATGATGTTCGCGGCGCTGCTGCTGGTGTCCCTGCTCGGCATCGTGATCTTCATCGTGTTCGCGGCGCTGTCGCGCCTGGTGCTCGGCCACTGGCACGAAAGCGAAATGCGCCGTGAACGCTAGGGCCATGCAGCACACCACCACCATCGACTGGGACGCCGTGCGGGAAGACCTGCGCGGCCTGAACGTGATCACCGCGCCCAACCAGCGCAAGCAGCTGTCGAAAGACTTCTACTGGTACAGCCCGATCCTCACCGCACAGCTCGCGGGCTGCGTGGCCGACCTCGTGGTCAAGGTCAGCACCGAGGACGACGTGCGCCAGGCAGCCGCCGTGGCCGCGAAGTGGAAGCTGCCGCTGACCGTGCGCGCCGGCGGCACCGGCAACTACGGCCAGTGCGTGCCGCTCGAAGGCGGCCTGGTGCTCGACGTGACGCAGATGTGCCGCGTGCTCGACATCGGCGAAGGCCGCATGCGCGTCGAGGCCGGTGCGCGCATGCACGACATCGACCTGGCCGCGCGCGAAACGGGGCAGGCGCTGCGCATGTGGCCATCGACCTGGCACGTGGCCAGCATCGGCGGCTTCATCGCGGGCGGCTTCGGCGGCATCGGCTCGTTCCGCCACGGCATCCTGCGCGACCCCGGCAACCTGCTGCGCGCACGCGTGATGACGGTCGAGCGCGAGCCGCAGGTCATCGAGCTGCAGGGCGACGAGATCCAGCAGGTGCACCACGCCTACGGCACCAACGGCGTGATCCTCGACGTCGAGGTGGCCCTGAGCCCCGCCGTCGAATGGGTGCACTGCACGGTGCTGTTCGACACCTACCGCGGCGCGCTCGACTTCGGCATTGCGGCGCAAGCGCCGACGCTCGACATCTTCCTGCTGTCGACGGTCGAAGCCCGCTTCTCGCCCTACTACACGGCCATGCGCGACCGTTTTCCGATCGACCGGCACGCGGTGTTCACCATGGTGTCGCCCGATTCGATGGCCGACTTCCGTGCGCTCGCACAGGCGCACGGCGGCACGATTTCCGTGGCGGGCACCGAGGCCGAGTTGCTGGCCGATGGCCTGCCACCCGCGTACGAGTGCGCGTTCAATCACACGACGCTGCAGGCACTGAAGGCCGACCGCGGCTGGACGTACCTGCAGGTGGCGTACGCGCAGCCGTTCGACCCCTCGGTGGTGGAGCGCCACATGCGGATATTCGGCGACGACGTGTTGCAGCACCAGGATTTCGCGCGCGCCAATGGCGAGTGCGGCACGTTCGGCATCCTGCTGGTGCGCTGGAAGGGCGAAGCGCACCAATACGAACTGATCCGCGAGATCGAGTCTGAAGGCGGCTGCAAAATCTTCAACCCGCACGTGGTAACGATCGAAGACGGCGGCATGAAGACCATCGACACGCAGCAGATCGACTTCAAGAAGCGCAGCGATCCGATGGGGTTGATGAACCCCGGCAAGACGCGCGGCTGGCATGCCGACATGGCCATCGAGCGCTGAGATGACTGCTTCTTCTTTTCGTCATGTTCTGCGTTCTGGGCGCTGTCGTTCAGGGCGCGCTCACGCCGGCGGTGTGCTCTACGCAGCGAAATAAAGGAGGAGCGAAGCGGGGGACATTCGCGGAGCAGAGCACACCGTCGGCGTGAGCGTCGCCCTGAATGAACTGAACGACACGACA
>NZ_QAJK01000009.1 GCF_003852515.1 Variovorax sp. KBW07
GCGCAGAGCACACCATCGGCGCGAGCGCCTTCAGAGCGGTCGTTGATCGGCCAATGCGAGAGCAGCGCCCTCGTGCGACTGGCATCGGGTGCTCCGCGCAGCGAAATAAAGGAGGAGCGAAGCGGGGGACATTCGCGGAGCAGAGCACACCGTCGGCGCGAGTGTCGCCCTGAATGACCCGAACTGCGGTCCCCGAAAACACCCCGCGACAAACAGAAAAACAAGGTTTCATCCAAGTCTTCCTGCCGGCAAAAGTCAGAGTCTCGCCAACGCGGCCCGGACCTCGTCCTTGCCCAGAATCTCGGTCAGCACCACAGGCGGCTTGCCCGGTGCCTGCAGCACGTACACAGGCACACCACTGCGTCCAAGCGCAGTCAACGCCGCCGTGATTGCGGGGTCGCGGCGGGTCCAGTCCGCGCGCAGCATCGCTACCTTCTTGGCGTCGAAGTCGGCAAGGACCTCGGCGTCGGACAGCGTGCTCTTCTTGTTGTACTGGCAGGTCACGCACCAGGCCGCGGTGAAGTCGATGAACACCGGCTGGCCGGCGCCCGACAGCTCGGCCACGCGCTCGGCCGACCATGGCTGCCAGCGCTGCGTGCCGGTGTCGGTCGATGATGCAGCCAGCCTGGCAGGCTCCACCACCTGCAGCACGTTGCGGCCGATTGCGCCGGTCAGCAGCGCGGTGAAGGCGATGAGCACTGTTGCGATCACGACCCGCGTGCGGCCGCGCAGCGTCAGCGCCCAGACGATCGAGGCCAGGCACACCAGCAGCGCCAGCAGCGTGCCCGCGCCGTCGATGCCGCTTTGCTGGCCCAGCACCCAGACCAGCCAGGCCACCGTCGCGAACATCGGGAAGGCCAGCAGGCGGCGCAGCGTGTTCATCCACGGGCCGGGCTTGGGCAGCAGCCGCGCGATGGCGGGCACGAAGCCGGCCACCAGGTACGGCAGCGCCAGCCCGAAGCCCAATGCCGCGAACAGCAACAGGGCCTGGGCGGCCGGCAGGCCGATGGCGAAGCCCAGCGACACGCCCATGAACGGCGCGGTGCAGGGCGAGGCGATGACCACGGCCAGCACGCCGGAAAGGAAGTCGTTGGCCAGCGGGTGCTTGGCCTGCGCGCTGCAGACCGACGACGGCGCGGCGCGGCCGAACTCGAACACGCCGACAAGGTTCAGGCCGATCAGCGTGAACAGCGCGGCCAATGCCGCCACCACGCCCGGCGACTGCAGCTGGAAGCCCCAGCCCAGCCCGGCGCCGGCCGCGCGCAGCGCGAGCATGGCGCCGCCCAGCGCGAGGAAAGACAGCATCACGCCACCCGTGTAGGCCAAGCCGGCCTTGCGGTGCGCGCTGGCGTTGCCGGCCTGCCGCGCGAAGCCCAGTACCTTGATGGCCAGGATCGGGAACACGCAGGGCATGAGGTTCAGCAGCAGGCCACCGAGCAGGGCGCCGAACAGGGCCATGACGAAGGTGGTCGAAGAAGGGGCGTTCAGGTCGGCGGCGGGCGATGCCGCGGCGGCGGTTGCCGCCTTCGCCGCGTTGGCCGCATTGGCCGTCAGCGCTGCCTGCAGCGCGGGCGACACTTCGGCACGCTGCGGTGCCGCGGGCCAGTTGCCGGTGACGGGCGATTCGGCGCGCCACGCGACCGGCTGGCCGGCCTGCCGGTCGGCTTCGGCCAGCGCCACAACAACAGGCAACACCGTGGGGCTGGCGCTGCGCTGGTCGGCCAGTGGCACCGTGGCGGTCCAGGTGCCGCCTTGCCACGATTGGGTCCAGTCCTTGCCGGAGACGGCCGCGGTGCGGATCACCTCGGGGGTCTCGGGGAAGAAGGCCAGCGTCTTGCCCTGCGCGGCGGCGGGCAGGCCTTCGAGGCGCACCTTCAGGTTGGCGCCGTCGACTTCGATGGCGCCGGGCTTGGCCAGCGGCTGCGGCTGTGCCGCCTGCGCGGTGTCGAAATCGGCCTTGTGCAGCGCGGTCGAGCCTTGCAGCGGCAGCGACAGCGTGAACTCGCCCTCTTCGGGAATGCATTCCTTGCGGCAGACCAGCCAGGTGGCCTTGAGCTGGATGTCCATGGCCGGGGTGCCACCCAGGGCCACCGGCGGCTTGTAGAGCGTCGACACCTCCAGCGGCACCGGCAGCAGCACGGTGTTTTCGTAGCCGTAGTTGGCGAGGTTGCCGACCGGGATCTTCTTCGGCACCGGCCAGGCGATTTCGCCGGTCGAGACGCCGGGCGGCAGCGTCCACGTCATTTCGGTGGGCAGGCCCGAATCGCCGGCGTTCTTCCAGTAGGTGTGCCACTCGGGCTGGTGCGTGATCTGCAGGCCCAGCCAGACCGGTGCGCCGGGCGCTACGCCATCGGGCGCGTGCGCGATCAGCTCGGCGCGCACGTGGGGGGTGGTCACCACCGCCCCGGTCTTGGGAGTCAATTGGGCCGCAGCCGGCATGCAGGCTGCGGCGGTTGCTATCAGAAGCGTAGCGAATTGGATGCGCGAAAAGATCATGCCGTCAGTCGGAGCATTCAGAGGGTGCGAAGTTCCGGCCGTTCTCAGGCCGCGGCGGCGGCCCAGCCCAGCACCACGCGCCGGCTGTTGGCGCTTTTCTTCTCGATCTTGGTCACGACCACGGCGCCGATTTCCGCGGTGTTGGCCACGTGCGTGCCGCCGCAGGGCTGGAAGTCGATCATCTGCGCGTCGCCCTCGGCCGTGCCGCCCATGCCACCGATACGGATGGTGCGGACCGTGCCCGAGCCGCGCGGCGGTTGCACGCTCATGCTCTTGACCAGCGCCGGGTTGGCGTCGAGTTCTTCGTCGGTGATGGCGCCCACGGTCAGTGGATGCGCCGCTTCGACCAGCCGGGCGAGGCCGGCGGTGAGCGCTTCCTTGTCGAGCGGGTCGGTCATGTGAAAGTCGATGCGCGCGTAGTCGGGCGTGATCGAGCAGCCGTTCACCGGCACCGGCACGAGGTGGCACAGCAGGTGCGACGCGGTGTGAAAGCGCATCAGCCGGTGGCGGCGTTCCCAGTCGAGGCGGGCCGTCACGGTGTCGCCGGGCTTCAGCGCGGCGAGCAGCTCGGCCTGCTCGGGCGCGGGCACGTGAATGAATTCGTTGAGCGGCTGGCCTTCTTCGTTCTTGGCCTTGCGCGTGTCGGCGATGGCCAGCTCGCGGCCGTCCGCGAGCACCAGCGCGCCGGCGTCTCCGGCCTGCCCGCCGCCCAGGGGATAGAACACGGTGCGGTCGAGCACGATGCCGGTGTCTTCGATGCGCACGATGCGGGCTTCACAGGTGCGCAGGTACGCGTCGGCGCGGAACAGGTCGTCGGTCATGCGGCGATGGTAGCGGCGATGCGCAAATGAGGTGCGCCCACGCCCGAAAGCGCCCACGACCGACAACCCGTGGCGGCCCGGTTGTGGATGATCCGCCCGGTATGCGGCGACCGGCCGCGCAAGGATTCCGCATGAAAGCACCGCAGCAAGTACCCACCCGCAATGCTTTTCCGACTCGGCCAGCCCGGCGGGCACCCGCCCTGGCCCTGACCCTCGTTACGGCCATGGCCGCCGCGCTGCTCGTGGCCGGCTGCGGCGAGGCCGCCAAGCTGACGCCCGAGGTCACGACCGGCCCGCGCCCGCAACTGGCCGACCCCAACAAGACGCTGTTCCCCACCGTGAACGTGGCCCCCGCCATCGGCTGGACCGACACCGCCGCGCCCACCCCCGCCGAAGGCCTGCGCGTGACCGCCCTGGCACGCGGCCTGGACCACCCGCGCTGGGTCTACACCCTGCCCAACGGCGACGTGCTGGTGGCCGAGAGCAACAAGCCGCCCAAGCCCGAGGGCAGCAACGACGGCGGCAGCGGCCTCGTGGCCAAGGTGCGCAACTGGGTCATGGGCAAGGTCATGGGCCGCGCCGGCGCCGGCGTGCCCAGCGCCAACCGCATCACCCTGCTGCGCGACGCCAACGGCGACGGCGTGGCCGAGGTGAAAGAGGTCTTCATGGCCAACCTCACATCGCCTTACGGCATGGCGCTGGTCGGCAACGAGCTCTTCATCGCCAATGCCGACGCACTCGTGAAGGTGCCGTACACCGAGGGCGAAACCTCCGTCAGCGCCAAGCCCGTGCTGGTGACGCCGCTGCCCGCGGGCATCAACCACCACTGGACCAAGAACGTGATTGCCAATGCCGACGGCAGCAAGCTCTACGTGACGGTCGGCTCCAACAGCAACATCGGCGAGAACGGCCTTGCCGCCGAAGAAGGCCGCGCCGCCATCTGGGAGGTCGATACCAAGTCGGGCGAAAAGCGCCTGTTCGCGAGCGGCCTGCGCAACCCCAACGGCATGGGCTGGGACCCGGACACCAACGTGCTGTGGACCGTGGTGAACGAGCGCGACGAGATCGGCAGTGACCTCGTGCCCGACTACCTGACCTCGGTGAAGGAAGGCGCCTTCTACGGCTGGCCGTGGACGTACTACGGCGGCATCGTCGATGCCCGCGTGACGCCGCAGAACCCCGAGATGGCGGCCAAGGCCATCGCGCCCGACTACGCGCTGGGCTCGCACGTCGCGCCGCTGGGCATGACCTTCTCGCATGCGCGCGGCATGCCGCCCGAGTTCGCCAGCGGCGTCTTCATCGGCGAGCACGGCTCGTGGAACCGCAAGCCCAAGTCGGGCTACAAGGTGGTGTTCGTGCCCTTCATCGGCGGCAAGCCGAGCGGCCCGCCGGTCGATGTGCTCACGGGCTTTCTCAGTGCCGACGAAAAGGCCCAGGGCCGCCCGGTGGGCGTGACGCTCGACAAGAGCGGCGCGCTGCTGGTGGCCGACGACGTGGGCAATGCCGTGTGGCGCGTGTCGCGCAGCAAGCCGCAGTAGCCGACCTTTCGTTCTCAGCGCTGCGGGCGGCCGATGCGGTAGAGCCGGTGACGGCGCAGCGCATGCCCTTCGGGCACGGCCGGGTGGTCGAACGCACCGGCCACGTCTTCATGCATGCCCAGGCGTTCCATCACCGCGGCCGAGCGCACGTTGCCGACCGCGGTAAAGGCCACGATTTCGTCGAGCCCGAGCCGCTCGAACCCGACCTGCAATGCGCCGCGCGCCGCTTCGGTCGCCATGCCCTGGCCCCACCACTTGCGGGCGAAGCGCCAGCCGATTTCGACGCAAGGTGAAAACGGCAGCGAGGCCATCGGCACGTTGAGCCCGGTGAAGCCGGCGAACTCGCCCGATGCCTTGTGCTCGACGGCCCAGAAACCCCAGCCGTTCTTCGCGATGAGCGCCCTGGCACGGTCGGCCGACGCGTCGCTGTCGGCACGTGTCGGAAGGGGCAGAAGAAACTCCATCACCTGCGGGTCGCAGGCCAGCGCGAAGAAGGGCGCGAAGTCGCTCTCGCGCCATTGGCGCAGGCGCAGGCGAGGGGTTTCGAATTCGATGAGTGGCGTCGTGCTGTTGTTGGTCATGCGAGCGATTGTGCTCGGGGCCATTCAGGGCGACGCTCACGCCGACGGTGTGCTCTGCTCCGCGAATGTCCCCCGCTTCGCTCCTCCTTTATTTCGCTGCGCAGAGCACACCATCGGCGTGAGCGTCATCAGAGCCGTCGTTGATCAGCNNTCGCACGCGCCCCGAATGCCCCCGCTCCCGCATCAACTCACAACAGACCCAACGGCCATGCGAACGATCGCGAGCAGGAAACTCAGAATCCGGCCAGAACGACCTTGCCCTGCGCCTTGCCACTCTCGATCAGCGCATGCGCACGCTTCAGGTTCGCTGCGTTGATGGTCCCGAAACTCGCGTTCGCCGTCGTGCGAATGCGCCCTGCGTCAACCAGCGCCGCCACCTCCGCCAGCAACGCACCCTGCTGCGCCATGTCCGGCGTCTCGAAGCGCGAGCGCGTGAACATCATTTCCCAATGCAGCGAAATGCACTTCGTCTTCAGCGGCATCGCGTCCAGCACCTTCATGTCGTCGATCACCGCCAGTTGCCCCTGCGGCTTCAGGCTCTCGATGATCTGCGCGTAGTGCTGCTCCGTCTGCGTCAGGCTCGCCACCATGTCCACCTCGCCGATGCCCGCCGCCTTCAGCTCCGCCGCCAGCGGCTTCGAATGGTCGATCACCGCATGCGCGCCCAGTGCCAGGCACCACTCGCGCGTTTCGGCACGCGAGGCCGTGGCGATCACGCGCAGCTGCGTGAGCTGGCGTGCCAGCTGGATCAGGATCGAGCCCACGCCGCCCGCACCGCCGGTGACCAGCAGCGTCTGGCCCTCGCCGCCGCCCTTGGGCACCTGCAGGCGGTCGAACAGCAGCTCGTAAGCGGTGATGGTGGTCAGCGGCAGCGCCGCGGCCTGCGCGTCGTCGAGGCTCTTCGGCGCGAGGGCGGCGATGCGTTCATCCACCGCGTGCAGCTCGGAGTTGGCGCCGGGCCGAATGATCGAGCCCGCGTAGTACACGCGGTCGCCGACCTTGAAGTTCTTCACCGCGCCGCCGATGGCCTCGACCGTGCCCACGGCGTCCCAGCCCAGCACCTTGGCCTGGCCGGCTTCGGGTGCGGCGTTCTTGCGGACCTTGGTGTCGACCGGGTTGACCGACACCGCCTTCACGCGCACCAGCAGGTCGCGCGGGCCGGCCACGGGAGCGGGCAGCTCGATGTCCTGCAGCGATTCGGCGTTGTCGATGGGAAGGGGCTGGTAGTAGCCGATGGCTTTCATGGCAATGGACCTTTTTGAAACGATGCCTGAACTGTAGGATGGCAAGGCCGGTTTGATAAGACCCGTGAAACCAGCAACACCTTCAAATGAAAATTGAAAATACATCCGACCTGCGGGTGCTGGTGCAAACGGCGCGCGGCGGCACGCTCACGGCGGCGGCGCACGCGCTGGGCATCACGCCGGCGGCGGCCAGCGCCACGCTCAAGCGGCTGGAGGCGCAACTCGGTGCCCGTCTGTTCGAACGCTCCACGCGCGCCATGCGCCTCACGCCGCAGGGCCAGACGCTGCTCGACTACGCGGTGCGCGCCTTCGAGCTGCTCGACGAAGGCGAATCGCTGGTCACGGCCGACCGCGGCGAGCTGATCGGCACGCTGCGCGTGGCCTCGCCTTCGGACCTCACGCGCAGCACGCTGCTGCCGTGGTTCGACGAATTCCTGGCGCTGCACCCCGGCGTGCAGCTGTCGCTGTCGGTGGGCGACCGTCCGCTGGACGTGATGCGAGACGAGGTCGACGTGGCGCTGCGCTACGGCGCGCTGGCCGATTCGCGATTGGTGGCGCGGCCCTTCGCAATGACCAACCCGCTGCTGACCGCCTCGCCCGACTACCTGCGCCGCCATGCCGCGCCGAAGACGCCGCAAGACCTGGCGCACCACAACTGCCTGACCTTCAACCGCGGCGGGCGCCTTCACCGTACCTGGCGTTTTGCGCAGAACGGGCAGTGGACCGAAGTGCGCGTGAACGGCAACCGCAGCGTGGACGACGCCTCGCTCGCGCGCGAGTGGACCGTGGCGGGCCATGGCATTTCGCTCAAGTCGGCGCTCGATGTGCGCAACGACCTGCGCGAAGGCCGGCTGGTGCGGCTGCTGCCCGGGTGGGACACCGAGCCGTATCCGCTGCATGCGCTGCTGCCCAGTGGCCGCTTCGTGCCGGCGCGCGTGCGGGCCTTCGTCGATTTTCTGGCCGCGAAGTTCGAGCTGCTGCTGGCCAGCTGAAGGCCGGCTCAGATCATCGGCGTGACCGCGCCGTCCATCGCCACGATGGCGCCGGTCACGTAGCTGGCCTTCGGCGAGGCCAGGAACAGCACCGTGTTGGCGATCTCTTCAGGTGTCGCGATGCGGCCCAGCGGCAGGCGCGCGGTGGCGCGCTCCAGCGCCTCGTCGGTGCCGATGCCCTGCAGCCTGGCATCGGCCTTCATGCCTTCCTGCAGCCGCGCGGTCAGCGTGAGGCCGGGGTTCACGGCGTTCACGCGCACGCCCTTGGCGGCATAGGCCGCGGCCATGCCGGCGCTCACCAGCATCAGCGCGGCATTGGCGGCGCCGCCGGCCATGTGGACCGGGCTCGCGACCTTGCCGCCCTGGCCGATCACGTTGACGATGGTGCCGCGCCCGCGCTGGCCCATGCGCTTGACCACCGGGTCGATCATGTGGATGTAGGTGAAGTACTTGGCGTCCATGGCGTCGTGCCAGGCGGCGGGCGTCAGGTCGTCGGGCGGGGTGCGGCGCGCGGCGCCGGCCGAGTTGACGAGCACGTCGACCGCACCGAAGGCCTGCTCGGCCGCATCGAGCGCGGCCACCGCACTGGCCGGGTCCTTCAGGTCGGCCGCATGCAGCGAGATGCGGCCTTCGGCCTGTGCGAAGGCCTCGACCAGCGCCTGCTGGCCTTGTTGCAGGTTCTGCAGATCGCGCGAGACGAGGCTCACGCGCGCACCCTCGCGCAGGAAGCCCAGCGCGCAGGCCAGGCCGATGCCCTTGCTGCCGCCGGTGATGAGTACGTGCTGGTCCTGGAGCTGGAGATCCATGAAGGCGTCCTTGGGGAATGAGTGAAGGGGCGTGGCGGCCGATTGAATCACCGCCGCGAAACCCCTGCACGCGCGCGGCCGTTGGCCGGCCGCGCTTTCACTCCTTCACTTTCAATCAAGGACGCATGCGCGCTGCCCGCCGTGTTGTCAGCGGCGCGCGGCCGCGCGGCGCAGCGGTTCGGGCTCCAGCGCGCCGGGCGTGGTGTCGGTGGCGTCGCGCAGCTGGCCGTCGTGGTCGTGGTGCACCAGCAGCTGGCGGGTGCGCTGCCAGGTCGACAGGCGCGCCGGCGGCACCTCGATGTAGGAAGCCAGCGCGAACAGCGACGACTGTTCCTGGTCCGGCGGCGCCTCGCGTTCCTGCTGGCGGCGGCGCCACGGCGCCATCACCAGCATCGACAACAGGATCACGCAGATGACCACCGCGTACAGGCCCAGCAGGTGCAGCACTTCGGGCTGCGAGCGCGCGCCCAGCACATAGGGCCACGCATACCAGATGGCACAGAACCAGATGGCAATGGTGACCGCCGGGCGCAGCACGCGCAGCCACAGGTACATGGCCAGCGTGCGCTGCGGCGAACGGCCGTTGCCGAAGGCGCGCAGCGAAATGCGCGCGGCGTCGATGATGGGTTCTTCTCCCGCGGGCTGGCCCCACGAGCGCCGCCGTGTCGGCGGGTTCATGTCGGCGTGCGTCTCGGGCGGCTGGGAATGGGCGTGGGACTCATGGGGCATCGGAAACTCCTCGGTCAGGGCTCGTCCACACCGCGCGCTTGCCGCGGCGGCGTGTCAGGGCTTTGGGAAGGGCGATGACGGTGGTCGCCATCGTGATGGTCCAGAAAGCGATCGGGTACCAGATCGTTCCGGCGAAATAGCGCATCAGGTCGCGGTCGTAGCGGCGATCGATCCACAGGCTGAGCAGCATCTGCAGGATGCAGGTCATGGCCAGCAGCGTGCCCTGCCAGTGCGGCAGCAGCGCCGAGTGCCAGAGCGAGTCCACCGGCAGGAAGGGCCGTGCCAGGCTGATGACCAGCACCGCGGCCATGGCATAGGCCCACACCACGCTGGTCATGTACTCGGCGTAGATGAGCCACATGCGCCAGTTGCCCGGCCGCAGGATGCGCGGCGTGTAGCGCAGCATGGTCTGGATGCCGCCGACGGCCCAGCGCAGGCGCTGCTTCCAGAGACCGCGCAAGGTCTCGGGCATCAGGATCCAGCACAGCGCGCGCGGCTCGAAGCGCAGCTGCCAGCCGGCAAGCTGCAGCTTCCAGCTCATGTCGATGTCTTCGGTGAGCACGTCGGGGCTCCAGAAGTCGACCTCGATCACGGCGCGGCGCCGGAACATCGCCAGCACGCCCGACACCGTGAACAGCGTGCCCACCAGTTGCTGCGAACGCTTGATGAGCCCGATGATCGACGAGAACTCGCCCACCTGCATGCGCCCCAGCAGCGTGGTGCGGGTGCGGATGCGCGGGTTGCCGGTCACCGCGCCGATGCGCTCCGAAGCCAGCATCGGCTGCAGCATCCAGGCGATGGCGTCGGCGTCCACCAGTGCGTCGCCGTCGATGCCCAGGATGTATTCGCCGCGTGCCAGCTGGCAGGCGGTGTTCAGGCCCACGGCCTTGCCCTGGTTGCTGGCGTTGTGAATGACGCGCAGGCGGCTGTATTCCTTCGTCATCGCGTCGAGCAGTTCGCCGGTGCCGTCGCTGCTGCCGTCGTTGACGGCAATCACTTCGTAGTTGGGGTAGCGCGTGCGCATCAGCTGCTCGATCACTTCGCGCAGGTGCGGCGCCTCGTTGAAGCACGGCACCACCACGGTGACCAGCGGGCGGGTGGCGAGCAGGTCGAGCGGATCGACGTCGACGTCGCGCTTGCGCTCGAACACCATGGCGTGCGACATGCCGCCCGCCATCCACACCCAGGCCATGAAGAACGGGTAGTAGAAGACGAAGCCGAACAGCAGCGTGGGCAGCGTCTGTGCGAGGAAGTGGGTGGAGGTCATGGCGACCGTTCTCCTTGCGCCGGCTGGGCCGGCTGAGCCGGTTGCACGGGGGCTGCTGTTGTTGCCGCCGGAGCGGGCGCGGTTTGCGACGGTGTCGTCGCGGCGGGAACGGGGGACGAAGCCAGCGCGCGCGGCAGCAGCGAGCGCACCGAGATCGCGCGGCGCACCACGTCTAGCGACGGCTGGTTGTTCAAGAAGTCGTCGGGGTAGTAGCCCAGGTGCCGCACGCCGGCGCGCTGCAGCAGCGTCCACTGGCGCGCCAGCTCGTCGTCGGGCACGGGCTTGCCGGTGCGCCAGTCGCGCGCCTGCAGCTCGAACACGGTGCCGTCGAGGCCGCGCGGCGTGTCGGCGGCGCGGCGTGCCAGGCGCGTGAGCCAGCCCTGCGCATCGGCCTCGCGCTCCATGCGCGGCATGGCCATCAGGCCCACGTAGTCGTAGGCCGCCAGCGAGGCTTCGTAGTTCTGCGCGAACCACTGCTCGGCTTCGGGCTCGAGCACCGGCCGCGCATAGAGGTTGCGCGCGGTTTCCAGTGCCGGCCGCCAGGCGCCCACGCGGCCCATCAGCTCCTGCGTGAACTCGATGAGGTAGCGGGTCTTGGCGGTGGTCCAGCGGGCCATCAGCGCGGGGTCGGCGCGAATCGCGGCCACGTCGGGCGGCAGGCCCCACTTCGCATAGGTGGCCAGCGCGGCGGGGCTGGCGTCTTCGTCGTCGGCGAGCATCGCGTCGTCGTGGAACAGCAGGCCCTCGAAGAAGGCATGGCGGCCCAGGTCTTCGTAGATGTCGCCGACCAGCGTGCGCACCGCCGGGTCGAAGGGCGTGAGCCGGTGGTAGCGGTCGGCCGGCGTCTTGCCGCCCTGCGCCAGCACGGTGCGGGTGGCCAGCGGGTTCGACGCCGGCAGGCGGAAGGCCGTGACCGGCATCCAGGCATAGACCTTCACGCCGGTGCGGCTGCGCAGCTGCCAGGCGGCGCGGCTGAACAGGTCGGCGCGCATCGGCAGGTGGTGGTTCGGAAAGTAGAGCGCGTCGGCCACGCCGTCGCCATCGGGGTCGGCATAGGCCTGCAGGAACACCGAGCGCGGGCGCACGGCGGCCACGCGGTCGATCAGTGCCGAGAGGTTGCGCTCCTGCTGGGCCGGGTCGGCGTCGTACACGTAGTCCAGGTCGACGTGCATCACGCGGTTGACCGGCCGCACCTCGCCGCCCACCGGGCTGCGCAGCAGCTGCGCGTATTCGGGCGCGGTGTTGTCGTAGGCGGCCAGCGCGCGGCGGATCTGCGTGAGCGGCACGGCGGCGGTGTTGGAGCCGTCGTCGAGCGTGAAGGTGTAGGGCATGCCCGCGCGCTCGGAGGCCTTCAGCGCCATCGCGTTGTAGGCGCCGTAGGGCCAGACGGTGGCGCGCACCTTGGCGCCGGTGCGTGCCTCGATCAGCGCGCGGCTGCGGCGCAGGTCGGTCTCGATGCGGCGCATGTAGGCGGCGTCGTCTTCGTAGCGGCCGGTCTTCGGGTCGTAGCGGTGGGTGGCCGCCGCCGGCAGCATGTTGCCTTGCGGGTTGGCCTGGATGCCGGTGTGCATGGCATCGCTGTGGCTGGCGAACTCGACCAGGCCCGAGCGCGCCATTTCGGCGGCCTCGCGCCAGAGCAGGAAGTTCTCGCGCGGGGCGGGCTTGTCGCCCCAGTGCACCGGCTGGCCTTCGGGCACTTCGAGCCAGCTCGTCACCAGCGCGAACAGCGCCGGGTAGCCGTAGCGCTTGAGCAGCGGAAACACCTTGGTGTAGGCGCTGCGGTAGCCGTCGTCGAAGGTCAGCAGCACCGGCCTTGCGGGCAGCGGCTTGCCGCCGGCGCGCGCATCGATGATCTGCTGCAGGCTCACCGGGTGGTAGCCGCTGTACTGCAGCCAGGCGAACACTTCGGCCAGCGTGCGGTCGTCGATGGCGGTTTCGTCGGGCGAGCTCTCGAAGCTGGCGCGCACGCCGGTGCGCACGTCGTGGAACGAAAGCACGCGAAAGCTCACGCCGTCGTCGGGGTCGGCCGGCGGCAGCGGTTGCGCCAGGGCGAGCCGGGGCAGGGCGCCCAGGGCAAGCCCGAGCAGCAGCCACAGCATGGCCGCCCGCAGGAAGGGGAAAAGGTTCTTCGTAGGCATCACTGCAGGGGCATCGAGAGGTTCAGGAAGACGCCGCGCTGTCGTTCGCGCACGCCGTCGTAGGGATGGCTGGAAATGCTCAAGCCGTAGCGCAGCGTGAATTTCTGGCCGAAGTTCCAGCGGTGTTCGTAGCGCAGGCTCCACAGCGGGCCGCTGCCGAAGCCGGCCTGGTGGTAGCTGCCGCCGCCGAGCTCGACGGCCTGGAAGAACTGGCGGTCGTCGCTTTTCCAGTTGAGCCATTGCGCGCGCACCGTGGCCTGCACGCTGGCGTCTCGCGAGGGGTTGAAGTAGGGCGTGTCCAGCGCGCGGCCGCGGCCGGTGTCGGCCTCGAGCTTGGTTTCGAGCTGGAAGCGCGGCGTGCTGATCCAGCGCTCGCGCCAGCCCAGGCCCAGGCCGTCGCGCACGTTGCCGTCGCTGAAGTCCAGGCGCTGCAGCTGCAGGTCGAAGCGGCGCGCCTCGTTCACCACGTAGCCCACGCTGGCTGCGGTTTCGCGCGCGCCGATGCCGGCCACGCGTGCCTTCCACGGCAGCTCCTTGCTGTCGCCGTCGTAGGTGGCCGAGAGCCGCCAGGCGTCGCTGGCGCGGTAGTCCAGGCGCCCGGCCACGCTGTTGCGGTAGGGGCCGGCGTTGGCATGCTGCAGTGCGCCCTCGGCCAGCCAGGGGCCGCGCTGCCAGCTGAGGCCCAGGCCGCCGCGGGCCCAGTTCGCGTTGCCGATGTCGGTGTTGCCCCGGCCCAGCGACTGGTCGTAGAACACGCGCCATTCGTCGTTGATGAGGCCAGAACTGAGCCGGCTGTCGATGCGCCATTCGCGGCTGGCAATGGCCGCGCCGCCGCGGGAGGCCTCGGCGTCGACGTCGAGCCGCGCACCGGTAAGGGCACGCCGCTTGCGTTCCATGTCGCGCACCTCGACGGTGTCGCCGGCGTCGGCCACCAGCGATTCGGCGCGTTGCCGTGCGTTGCCGAACCAGCCCGCGTCGAGCAGGGCTTCGACATGGCCGACGCGCGCGCTGGTGTCGTAGGGCTGGTCGGCCGCCTGCGCCTCGAAGCGCGCGAGCGCCGCCTCGGGGTGTTCGCGCAGCCGCTCGGTCAGGCCGGCACCGAAGGCATAGCCGGCATTGAGCGGGGCTTCCTGCGTCAGCGTCGCGAAGCGCCGCTGCGCGGCCGCGGGCCGGTCGGTGTAGAGCTGCATCAGCGCGCGCATGCCGCTCACGTCGGTGTACTGGCCGTTGGGCCGCCCGGCTTCGGGCGTGAGGCGCATGAGGGCCGGCGTGTGCTCTTCGAGCCGCGTCAGCAGTGCTTCGGCTTCCTCGAAGCGGCCGGTGTCCTGGTAGGCGTAGACCAGCCCGAAATAGATTTCGTCGGGCATCGGCAGGTCGGCGCCGCCCTTGGCGACGGCGGCTTCGTAGAGCGGCACGGCATCGACCGAGCGGCGCTCCTGCGCAAGTGCGCGGGCTGCCGCGGCGAGGCCGTAGAAAGGCAGGTCGGTGCCGGCGGCGCGCAGGCTGTTGTACAGCGCAATGGCGTCGGCGGGGCGGCCGCGTTCGACCAGTGCCAGCAGGCGGTCGGACTGGAGGTTCACGCGCAGGGCGCGCCACGCATCGGCATCGCCATCGGCGTTGGCGTTGCCTGCATTGGCCCGCAGCGCCGCGGCGTCGAGCCGGGCCAGTGCGATGTCCTGGTCGGCCAGCACCTTGTCGAGCGCGACCACGCGGGCCGGGCCCAGGCGCTGGTCGCGCTCCTCGATGGCCCAGCGCAGCCGCTGCGCCAGCGCCTTCTGCTGCAGCACCGACAAGGCCAGCGCGGAGAAGCTGCCGGGGTGGGCGCGCTCGGTGGCTTCGGCGTCTTCGAAGGCGGTCGATGCGGCGCCGTTGTCGGCGAGAAGAAAGTCGGCCTCGCGCCGGATGTCGCGGCGCTCGGGGCGCAGCGCGCCGGCCTCGGTGTAGGCGGCCAGCGCCTGCAGCGGTTGGCCGTCGGCGCGGGCCACGGCCGCGCGCAGTTCGAGCACCGCCACGCGGTCTTCGACCTGCCGTGCGGGTTCTTTCGAATCTTTCGAAAGGGCGTCGCTGAGCGCCTTCGCGCCCGCCACGTCGCCGCTGTCGAGCCGCCAGAAGGCTTCGTGGATGCGGGGCTCGCGCGCCGCCGGTTGCCGTGCGCGCCAGGCGCGGATGGTCTCGCCTTGCAGCGTGGTGTCGTGCGTGCGCCGTGCAGCCAGCGCGAGCGGGCCCAGTGCGTAGTCGCTCAGCTTTGCCGGCGACTGCTGGCGGCCCAGCGCCACGGCTTCGGCGAACTGGCCGTCACCGGCCGCGATGGCGATGGCGTCGGACACCACGCGCTGGCGCTCGGCCTCGCTCAAGGTGCCCAGCGTGCCGGGTGAACCAGGCGCCGCAAGCCAGTCTTTCAGCTGCTGCAGTGCCTGCGTCGGCGTGATGCGGCCGGCGCGGCGCGCGACGATCAATGCGTCGTGCGCTTGCGCGCCGTACGCCACTGCCGCGCCGCGGTCGGCGGCGGGCGCATTTGTCGTGATAACAGGCGACTGGGCCAGCGCCGCAGTCGAAGCACCGAAGGCGGCCAGTACGTAAACAATGGATGGAAATCCTCGCGCACTCGGTGCGAGGTGTTGAGACAACGAACGGTAGAGCGCCAATTTGCGCCCAGCCGTGACCGTGCCTCCAGCTATTTTCTGGATGAACACTCTGCTCCCTTTGACCAACGCCTTCCATGCGGCAACAGACATTGCCGCCACGGAAGCCGAACCCTTCGGACCGGAAAGCCGGACCTCGGAGTTCTAAAATTGATTCTGAAAATCGACTCTATTCAGAACTGTTAACAATGGCAAACTAAAGTGCCAGGAAATGCTTATAAGTGTGAATAGGTTGACGTTTTGGTTGTCGCCAGGATGTGGTTACGTAGGACAACTGCTCTCAATTCGGACGCATCTCCGGCCAACTAAGATCGCTCGATGAATGCTTCTTCGGCTCCTTCCCTGCCCCGCTTCTGGTCCCAACTGACCACGCGCGACTTCGCGGCGCTCGACGCAGCGGCCAGCGTCGCGGTGCTGCCACTGGGTGCGACCGAGCAGCACGGCCCGCATTTGCCGCTGGGCGTGGACACGGTGCTGGCCGATGGCATCGTGGCCGCGTCGTTGCCGTTGTTGCCGGCTGCGTTGCCGGTGCTGTTCCTGCCAACCCAGCAGATCGGCCTGAGCCCCGAGCACGCGCGTTTCGCGGGCACGCTGACGCTGTCGGCCGAGACCCTGATCCGCATGTGGAGCGAAATCGGCGCCGGTGTGGCGCGGGCCGGCGTGAAGAAGCTGGTGCTGTTCAATGCACACGGCGGCCACGTGGGCGCGATGGACATCGTGGCGCGGGAGCTGCGCGCGGCGCACGGCCTGATCGTCTACAGCGTGAGCTGGTTCAACCTGCCGCTGGGCGATGCGGGTGAAAAATTCAGCGCGCAGGAACACCGTTTCGGCGTGCACGCAGGCGAGATCGAAACATCGATGATGCTGGCCCTGACCCCTCAGCTGGTACGCATGGCCGAAGCGCAAGATTTCCGTTCGACGTCGGAGCAGCGAGCGGCCGACTACGCGATCCTCGGTAACGGCAAGAGCGCAAAGCTCGGCTGGGCGATGGAGGACTACAACGCCCAGGGTGCGGCGGGTAACGCGGCTGCCGCGACTGCGGCAAACGGTCAGGCCGTGATCGACTCGGCTGCTGAACAGTTGGCGCTGCTGCTGGCCGAGGTGTCGCGGCTGCCGTTGAGCACTGCCAATACTGGGTCGCTGCCTTGAGGCGACGCCTTTGCTGTTCGGCTCTTTGTTGCTAGTGATCTGAGCGCTGCTGTTCAGGGCGACGCCCACGCCGACGGTGTGCTCTGCTCCGCGAATGTCCCCCGCTTCGCTCCTCCTTTATTTCGCTGCGCAGAGCACACCATCCGCGTGAGCGTCATCAGAGTGGTCGTTGATCAGCGGTACACCA
>NZ_QAJK01000090.1 GCF_003852515.1 Variovorax sp. KBW07
GCGCAGAGCACACCATCGGCGCGAGCGCCTTCAGAGCGGTCGTTGATCGGCCAATGCGAGAGCAGCGCCCTCGTGCGACTGGCATCGGGTGCTCCGCGCAGCGAAATAAAGGAGGAGCGAAGCGGGGGACATTCGCGGAGCAGAGCACGCCGTCGGCGTGAGCGGCGCCCTGAATGAGCCGAGACAAGCAAGCAGCCGTCCCACCGCAAGCAAAGAAGCCGGCCCCAAACTCAGGCCGGCAAGGTACGGCGTCAGTACCCGCGCGAAGGGTCGACCACGCCGCTCACCGGCAGGCCCTGCTCCATCGCGCGGATCTTCCCGGCGATCTGGGTGATGGATTCCTCGCGCAGCGTTCGCGCCGAACCGTGTGGCGTCACCGTGATCTTCGGGTGACGCCAGAAGGCATGTTCAGCCGGCAGCGGTTCGACCTGGAACACGTCCAGCGTCGCACCCGCGAGCTCGCCCGCGTCCAGCATCGGGATCAGCTCTTCTTCCACCAGATGGCCGCCCCGCGCGATGCTGATCAGGTAGCCCTCGGGCTTCAGCTTGCCCAGCGTCTTGCGGTTCAGGATGCCGCGCGTCGCCTCGGTCAGCGGCAGCAGGTTCACCAGCACGCGCGTCGACGACAGGAATTCCTCGAACTGCGCTTCGCCGCTGAACACCTGCACGCCGTCGATCGCCTTTGCCGACCGGCTCCAGCCCAGCACCGGAAATTCGAACTGCGCCACAGCTTTCGCCACCCGCTCGCCGAGCACGCCCAGGCCCATGATGCCGACCGGAAAATCGCGCCGCAGCTTCGGCTTGCGGTAGCTCCAGCGGCCTTCACGCGCGTCGGCTTCGTACACGTCGAACTCGCGGAAATGACGGATCAGCGTGTGGCAGACGTACTCGGCCATCTGCACCGACATGCCGGCATCGTCGAGCCGCACGATGCGCGTCTGCGCCGGCACTTTGAGCTTGAGCAGCGCATCGACGCCCGCGCCGATGTTGAAGAGCCCGCGCAGCTTCGGCTGCTCGTCGAGGAACTGCTGCGGCGGCGCCCACACCACGCCATGGTCGGCCTGCGGCGCGCCGGGCGTCCAGGCTTCGATGACGGCATCGGGGAGTTCGGCCTTCAGGCCTTCGATCCAGGGGTCTGGGCGGTTGTCGGTAAGGTAGACGGTGATTCGCATGGGCTGAATCTTAGGGGGCCGCGGCTTGTTCCGCTGCGAGCCATCTCCTATGCTCGACGGATTCCATCTCGGTCATCAACACTCAACAGCCAGGAGACGAACCCCATGATCAAAGTCAGCGTGATGTACCCCTACGTGGCCGACGCCCGCTTCGACCACGCCTACTACCGCGACAAGCACATGCCGCTGCTCAAGGCACGCATGGGCGACGCCTGCCTGTCGTACACCATCGACAAGGGACTGGCCGGCGGTGCGCCGGGCTCGCCACCCACCTACGTCGGCATGTGCCACGTGTTCAGCGAATCGGTCGAGGCCTTCCAGAAGGCGTTCGGGCCGCACATGAAGGAGATCATGGGCGACGTGAAGAACTACACCGACATCGCGCCGGTGATGCAGATCAGCGAAGTGGTGGTGGGCTGACAGCGCCCACGCCCGCATCGGGTCAGATCGCCGGGCGCGCCTGCCGCACCCACTGCTGCACCGAAGGCCGCTGCCATTGCCGGCCCGCGTACGCAGCCAGCCTGGGCGGCACGGCATCCCCGTTCAGCACCAAGCGGTTCAGCATCAACGCCAGGTCCACATCGGCGATGGACCATTCGCCGAACAGGTTCTCCGCATCGGCGGGGAGCAGGGCTTCCGCAAAATCGAAGAGCGTCCTGGCCGATGCCTGCGCCGCGGCTGAAAGCGGCGTGCCCGACGGCCGGTAGAACACCACGTCAGTCGCGCGCTCCTGCCGGATGGGCATCAGGTCGCTGCGCAGCCAGGCCTGCAACTGCCGCGCCCTTGCCTTGCTTCGCGGCTCCGAGGGATACAGCGCGGTGCCCGGGAAAACCTCGTCGAGGTACTCGGTGATCGCGGAGGACTCCGACAGCGCGAAGTCGCCATGCCGCAGCGTCGGCACGCGCTGTGTGAGCGAGAAGTCCGAAAAACCGGTGCCCCGGTGCTCGAGCGCCGCGAGGTCGACGGTCACCATGTCGAACGGCAATTTCTTCTCGTGCAGCGCCACGAACACCGACATGGCATAGGGGCTGGTGAACTGCGCGTCCACGTACAGGCGAAGCGGGTCGGTCAAGGCAATCTCCTCCAGGGTAGAGGCCTGACTGTAAGCGCGACGCTCCCGCCTGCCCGACCGCAGCGCCTGCCTTGTGTTGCCTTCAGGCAGCCTTGGAAGAACGGCGGCGGCGCCACAGCACACGCACCAGCCAGCCAACCGGCAGCACCACCAGCAGCAGCCACGGCAGCACCGCTGCAAGGAAGGTGATGAGCGCGCCGACGCTTTCTGCAAGCACCGAACCCGCCTCGCGCAGCGCATGCATCATCGGGTTGTAGCTGCGGCCGCCCTGCACCAGCGCACGGGCCGGTGTGAACTGGATCTGGATGTGCTGCTTGCTGGTCTGCTGCGCCAGCACCTTGCGCTGCGTGGCAATGGCGTCGAGCTCGGCCTGCGTGTCCGACAGCGTGCGCTGGATCGCCAGCAGGTCGGCCATGGTGCGCTTGGTGACGGTGTCGCGCAGCATCAGGCGCAGGCTGTCGCGAAACTCGGTGCGGTTCTTGATGCGCGCCTCGACGTCGATCACTTCCGAGGTCTTGTCTTCGCTGGTGGTGTTCTGCGACACCACCTTGGCCACGCCGGCCAGGCCGTTGAGCAGCTTGTCGACATCGGCCGGCGCCACGCGCATTTCGAGCACGGCGTTGCCGGGTTGCTGCGGCGTCTCGCGCAACAGCGACGACGACAGCAGCTCGCACTTCAGCGTGCCGCACAGGTCGCGCACCTTGCCCCAGGCATCGGCCAGTTGATCGGGCGGCACCTCGACGTTCAGGTCCTGCCGCACGGCAAGAAAACGCTGGAGCGGCGACTCTTGCGATTGGGACGAGGACTGGTCGGACTCGACGGCCGGCGCTTCGACATCCGGCGAGGGCGCGGAGCGCGACCGCTCCTTCATTGCCATGCCTCCGGCATAGCCTGCGGCGGCCTGCATGGGAGACGGTGGTGCTCCGGCCGTTGCCTCGGCATTCCTCTTCTGGTCGCAACCGGCCAGCGTGAGCGCGGCCGCCAGGGCCAGCAAGGCGATGCCCGCGCAGCGGCGGACAGGGTGGAACGAAACGAAAGGCGTGCGATGCGGCATGAGAATTCCTTGGAAAAAAGAACGACTACCGCAGCTGATACGGGCCAGAACCCGCAACGGGGTTAAGCCGTTGCAGTGGCCATTCGCAACAATTCGTCGCCCTCGGCCACCTGCTCGCCGGGCGCGAACATCAGTTCTTCCACGGTGCCGTCGGCCGGCGCTGCGATGGTGTGCTCCATTTTCATGGCCTCCATCACCGCCAGCGGCTGGCCGCGGCTGACCTTGTCGCCGGCCTTGACCGCGAAGGACACGACCTTGCCAGGCATCGGCGCCGTGAGCCGGCCGCCTTCGGCCTGCGTGTCGCCCGCATGGGCGAGGCGGTCGATGGTGGTGATCTTCGTCGCGCCCTTCGATGCGAACACGTGCGCCGTGGCGCCGTCGACGTGCACGTCGAGCGTCTGGCGGTTGCCCGCGAACGCGACCTCGAACTCGCCCGTGGGGAACTGGCCGATGACCAGCGTGCCTTCGACACCGCCGGCTTCGAGCCAGAGGCTGCCGTCGCGCTTGTAGGTCAGCAGGGCAATCTTCTCGGCACCGCGAAACTCGAAGTCGAAGCGGCGCAGGTACTCGCCGTGCGCGCGCCAGCCGTCGCGGCGCGCAAAGGGCTCGGGCATCTTCGCGGGCCATTCGGTGACCAGCGTGCGCGTGATGGCGGCGGCCGCCGCCAGCGGCAGGCCCAGCGACTCGCGGTCGAACAGCACCGCGCGCTCGCGCTCGATCAGCGCGGTGTCGAGGTTGGCCTTCGAGAACGATTCCGTCGCCAGGATGCCGCGCAGGAACTGCACGTTGGTCGACACGCCCACGATCTGCACCTGCGCCAGTGCGGCGTCGAGCCGGGCCAGCGCTTCTTCGCGCGTGCTGCCGTGCACGATCAGCTTGGCGATCATCGAGTCGTAGAAGGGCGAGATTTCTCCGCCTTCGCGCACGCCATCGTCGATGCGCACGCGGCTTCGCTGGAAGGCCGTCGCTTGCGGCTTGCGGTACACGCGCAGCGTGCCGGTGGCGGGCAGGAAGTTGTTGTCGGGGTTCTCGGCGCAAATGCGCGCCTCGATGGCATGGCCGTGAATCTGCAGCTCCGACTGTTTGGCGGGCAGCGGTTCGCCCGATGCCACGCGCAGCTGCCATTCGACGAGGTCGAGACCGGTGATGGCTTCGGTCACCGGGTGCTCCACCTGCAGGCGCGTGTTCATCTCCATGAAGAAGAAATTCATTTCGCCGCCTTCGCGCTGCTCGACGATGAACTCGACCGTGCCCGCGCCCACGTAGTTCACGGCCCGTGCCGCGGCCACGGCCGCTTCGCCCATCTGCTTGCGCATGGACTCGGTCATGCCGGGTGCGGGCGCCTCTTCGAGCACCTTCTGGTGGCGGCGCTGCACGGAGCAATCGCGCTCGAACAGGTAGACGTAGTTGCCTTGCGTGTCGCCGAACACCTGGATCTCGATATGGCGCGGGCGCTGCACGTATTTTTCGATCAGCACCGCGTCGTCGCCGAAGCTGTTGATGGCTTCGCGCTGGCACGACGCCAGCGCGGCGGCAAAGTCTTCCGCCTTGTCGACCGCGCGCATGCCCTTGCCGCCGCCGCCGGCGCTGGCCTTGATGAGCACCGGGTAGCCGATGCGGTCGGCCTCGCGCTGCAACAGCGCCGGGTCCTGGTCGTGGCCGTGGTAGCCGGGCACCAGCGGCACGCCGGCTTTTTCCATCAGCTGCTTCGACTCGGCCTTCAGGCCCATGGCCTTGATGGCCGAGGGCGGCGGGCCGATGAAGACCAGCCCGGCCTTGGCACAGGCCTGCGCGAACTCTTCGTTCTCGCTGAGAAAGCCGTAACCCGGGTGCACCGCTTCCGCGCCCGTGGCCTTGGCGGCTTCGAGAATCTTTTCCCAGCGCAGGTAGCTGTCTTTCGGTGCGCTGCCGCCGATGTGCAGGGCTTCGTCGCAGGCGCGCACGTGGTTGGCATGCGCGTCGGCATCGGAATACACGGCCACGGTGCGAACGGCCATGCGGCGCGCGGTTGCGGCAACGCGGCAGGCGATTTCACCGCGATTAGCGATAAGGATTTTTTTAAACATGGAGGGCCTTCGCGGTGGAATCGCCTGCGCACGCTGCGCGTGCCAGGCAATTTGGCTTCGCCGCTGCGCCGCTTCGCGGCTGGTCACCGCGGTTTGCAATCAGGATCTTCTTAAACATTCGGAGTGTCTCCCGGAGGATTCTTTTTCAGTTGAAACGCGGGCACCACGCCCGGATCGGGTCGGCCGCTGAAGATGCGGGCCACGCGGCCGAACAGCGCCTTGAGGAAACGCCAGCTCTTGCGGATGAGCCACACGCTCGCCACAAGCACCAGCACGAACAGCACGAGAAAAACGAAGGGGTGCGCCACCGCAAGCCACAGGCCCGCGGGCACCATCGTGTCTTCGACCAGCGACGCGCCCACGTTGGAAAAGGGTTCGGGCGAGGTGTTGATGGCCGCGCGCGTGGTGGCCTTGGCCGCATGCGCCGTGGCCGCGAAGCCGCCGCCGACCAGCGCCGCCACGATGGCCATCACTCCATGGTCGGCGCCGAACACGCTGGCCGCCAGCGCCGCGCCGGCCGGGATGCGGATGGCGGTGTGCACCACGTCCCACAGCGAATCGAGACCGGGAATCTTGTCGGCGAAGAACTCGATGAACACCATGAAGCCGCTCGCCGCGATCACGACCGGGTGCGCCAGCAGCTGCAACCCGTTCGGCAGCGGCACCCAGCCGAAGTAGCCGACCACGCCGGTCAGCAGCACGACCAGGTAGAGACGCACGCCGCTGGCCCAGCCGATGGCCGCGGCCAGTGCAATCAGCTGGGGCATATCGAGTGCGTTCATGATGGTGTGATGCGTCCCTGGTTGGTGTCGTCAGCCCGCGAGCCAGGAAGGCTTGCGCTTCTGCAGGAAGGCCTGCACGCCCTCGCGGCCTTCGTCGCTCGAACGGATGTCGGCGATGCCTTCGACGGTCTTCGCGATCAGCGCATCGTCGATCTCGCGGCCTGCCACGTCGGCGATCAGCTGCTTGCAAGTGCGCACGGCGGCGGGGCTTGCGCCGGTCAACGCCTTCAGCAGTTCATCGACCTTGGCGTCCAGTGCATCGGCGGCCACCACTTCATGCACGAAGCCGATGCGGTGCGCCTCGGCGGCGGTGAAGCGCTCGGCCGTCAGAAAGTAGCGCTGCGAAGCCCTCGTGCCCATCGCGCTCAGCACATACGGGCTGATGGTCGCGGGCACGAGGCCGATCTTGACTTCGCTAAGGCAGTACCAAGCGGTGTCGACGCTCACGGCCATGTCGCACGCGGCCACCAGGCCCATGCCGCCGGCGTACACATCGCCCTGCACGCGCGCGATGGTGGGCTTGGGGCATTCGGCGATGGTGCGCAGCATGTCGGCAAGCTTGCCCGCGTCGGCGATGTTCTCGTCGCGGGTGTAGTCGGCCATGCGGCGCATCCAGTTGAGGTTGGCGCCTGCGCAGAAGGCCGGTCCATTGGCACCGAGCACGATGGCCTTGACCTGCTGCGCGGCGCCAGCTTCAGCGAAGGCCTGCGTGAGCTCGGCGATGACGATGTCGTCGAAGGCGTTGCGGGCTTCGGGCTGGTCGAGCCAGATGCGGGCGATGGGGCCTTCGATTTCCAGTTTGAGTTTCGTGAAGGTCATGTCAGTGGCTTGTGGAGCTCTACGTTTTTTCCGGGCGGGCGCGGGTTCATTCAGGACGGGTGCGAATGACACCGGGTACTCCCCTCCGCGAATGTCCCCCGCTTCGCTCCTCCTTTATTTCGCTGCGGGGA
>NZ_QAJK01000091.1:0-26962 GCF_003852515.1 Variovorax sp. KBW07
CCCGAACCCGAACCCGAACCCCAAAGCCTCAATGACACCCGTCGACGACCGAACGAAAGACGTCGATCAACTCAGCCTCGTCCTGCTGCGCACCATAGTCACTAAGCTTGGTAACGACAGCGTGGTGCTTCGGATTGACGTACACGTACTGCCCATAGACACCAATCGCCGTGTAGTCGCCGTTCTTCTCGTGACCCGGCGGGTGCCACCATTGCGCCGCGTACATCCAGCCCGGCTCCGCCTCGGCCACTGGCGTAGTGATCCGGGCCATCCACGCAGGAGAGATCAAGGTCTGCTCGCCCACCTTGCCGCCCGCCAGCGCCAGCAGCCCCAGCTTCGCGAAGTCTCGTGGCGTTGCGTTCAGGTTGCCGAAGCCTCGCTCGATGCCGTCCGCATGGTCCAGGTTCCAGCTTGCGTCGTCCTCCGCGCCGAGCGGATGCCAAAGCCGGTGCTCCAGTACCTTCGCCAACGGCTCGCCTTCGATGCGCGCCACGATCATCGACAGGTATTGCGTGTCGACACTTCGGTACTCCGACCGGCTGCCCGTTGCGAAGGCGAGGGCGCGGTTCTTCATCAGGAATGCATGGAGGTCGGCCGTTACCTGCATGCCGGCCACGCCGGTGAAAGGCTTGTACTCCGCGTAGTCCTCGGACATGTCGATGCCGCTCTTCATGTCGAGCAAATCCTTGACGGTGATCTCGTCGAATTTGCCGCCGATGGCGAACTCAGGAAGAGCGGCCACGAGCTTCGTGTTTTCCGAGAGCTTGCCTTCGCCGATGAGCTGCCCGATGAGGATGCTCACGACGGACTTGGCGATGGACCACGACGATTCGCGCGACGTCTTCTTGCCGGGCTCGCTGTACCACTCGTTCACCAGTGTCCCGTGGCACATCACCAGGAACACGTTGGTCTCGGTCTCCCGCAGCACGCGCAGGATGTCTTCGTTCCTGCCTTTCCACGGCACGGTCTGCGACAGGGGTTGCAGCTGCTCGGGAATGGGCCGTGGGTGCGGCGATGCGCTGATCTTGCGGGTGTCGTAGAGCACTTCCACCTCGGACCTCGGCGTGAACAGGAAGCGCACGAGGAACACGGGGTTCTTCATGCCGAGCGCCGCCGTGAGGGCGAAGCCTCCGGCAACGATCGCAACGACGACGGCGCCCGTGGCGACGAGCGCGCGCCGCGCGCCCCGGTAGCGCCGGCGCGGCGATGTGGATGTCTCGTTTGCTATGCCCATATGAACTCCTTTTTATCGCAGTTCAGCAAGGCTCCGCAGCACCGTCGAACGCTGCCCGTCGCTTGTTGTGCTCGCGCTACTGGCGCTACTGGCTCAGGTTGCGCACGAGGCCCGAGAGACCCGAGGCCGCGATCAGCGTGATGAGGAACCACATCCAGCCCGAGCGGCGCTTGATGATGTTGCTGACGACGACCGCGCCCACCAGCAGCCACACCACGGCGCTGCGGCCGGTGAAGATGGACATCAGCACATAGGCGCTCTGCAGAGTCAGGCTCGCCCACAGGGCGAATGGCGATTCGGAGCCGCGAGCAGGCGCTGTGGGTTCGGCGTTCGTTGGTGTGGATGACGACGACGGCGCGGCGCTCGCCGCCGCAACCGCGCGCGGTGCGGGGGCGTTCGCTGCGGCTGCCTGCGCGCGCTCTGCCTCGCGCCTGGCCTTCTTCTCCCCGGCCAGTTGCTCGGCCGTTTTTTCGAGCACTGGCGCGGGCGCCTGCGCCGGCTGCCACCAGGCAGGCCAGGGCGCCTGGCCCGCTGCGGACTGCTTTCGGAACTGCCCCGGCGCCAGTTGCCGGTGCGGCTGTTGTTGTTGCTGTTGCTGCTGCAGCAGCGATGCCTCGGACGCCACCACCGGCTTCGTCACGGCACCGCTGTTGCCATGCTTCGCCGCCAGCGCGCGCACGCGCCGCAGGTACGGCTCGCCGCGTGCCGCATCCGTCATGGTGATGAAGTTCGCGTAGCCGCGCAGCGCGCCGATCACGTCGCTGTTGCCGTTCCATTGCAGGCCCTGCGGCCCGTGCCGTTCGGCCTGGTGCAGCACCGCGCGAAAGCGCCGCAGCGTGTCGCGGTCGAGCGAGAGCTTGTCGTTGACGACGATGCCGGTCACGTGCTGCTGCTGGTGCTTGCGCATCACCTGCTGCTTGTCGGGGTGCACCGTGAGGCCTTCGCTGGCCACGATCTGCTTGACGCGCCACAACAGCTTGCCGGTGTCGCGGCTGTGCTCGGGGCCGGCCGAAAAACTCAGGTCGTCCGCGTAGCGCGTGTAGTGAAAGCCCAGCTTGGCCGCGCTGGCGGCCAGCCGCGCGTCGAGCCGGCGGCAGAGCAGGTTGGTCAGCATCGGGCTGGTGGGCGCGCCTTGCGGCAGCACGCGCTCGCCGCGGGCGACAAAGTAGTGCTGGCCATCGAGCTGCACTTCGTCGGTCGGTGCTTCCGTGCACACCAGCGCCAGCAGGCTCGCCACTTGCGACGAATAGCCGAGCTGGCGGAACACGCCGCGCACGCGGCGCATGCCGATGGAAGGAAAGAAGTCTTTCAGGTCGAGGTTGATGACCACGTCCTGCCCCACGTGCGGCGCGGCGTTCGTCAAAATCGAGCGGCCGGGCAGGAAGCCGTGCACCGCTTCGTGCACCGGCATCTTCGCAAGGATGTTGTCGAGCACCCAGTATTGCGCGCGCTTCAGGCGCGGCATCGGCGCCGAAATGTGCCGCTCGCCGCCGCTCTTCTTGGCGATGGTGAAGCGCTGGTAGTGGCTCACGCTGGCCACCTCGCGGTGCCACGCCAGGAAGCGCAGCTCGCCCAGCGCGATGCCCATCGCCGTGGCAAGGTCGCCCGCGTGGTTCAGCGCGGGCAGGGCGTTGCGGGCCAGCGCCTGGCTGTCGCTCTGGGCTTCGTTCAGGCCGCCCGAAACGCCGTCGCCCACATAGAGCAGTTCGCGCTGGTGCCGGTCGTGCCACGCGAGGGCGCGGGCGTGGCGGCCCTGCGCCAGGCGCTGGCGGGTTTCCTCGCGGCGTTCGCGGGCCTTGGCCATGCGCTCCTGGCGCATCATCTTCAGGGCCTTGTCGCGGTCGGCGATGCCGCGCAGTTCTTCGCCGAGCTTGCCCAGCGCGGCCTGCAGTTCGCTTTCGCGGCGGATGAGTTGCGATTCGACCGTGGGCTGCGCCGCGTCCTGCGGCCAGAAGCCCAGGCGCTGCATTTCCTCGAGGATGACTTCCTGCTTGGAGCTGCCGCGCAGGCGCTCGTAGAGCTGCTCGCGTGTCAGCGCCGAATCGGGAACGGAAGATGAAGAAGCGGGAGGCTGCATGGTCTTGGCGTGACGCCATCGGCCGATGCACTGCTGGAAAGAAAAATTGCGAACGGAGCGGGAATCTCGTCGAAGAGCCTCGGGACTGGAGGGCTCCACTCGACGCCGGATGGCCATGGTGACGCCGATGAGCTTCGAGGAAGCCGTACTGTTGTCGCGTCACCATGGCCATCCGGCACAGTGAAGAGACGTCCAGTGACGCTTGGGAAGTGCTGTGTGCGAGGGTGGCGATACGCCACCCGGGTTGCAAGAGCCTTCCCGCTCCGTTCGCAAAAAGCAGTGTATCAGTCGATGCGTGCGGTCCTTTCCGGATCGGTCGTCTTTGTGGGAATGTTCGAGAGCGCGGCGTTCAGTGCCGGCGCGGCCGACAGGCGCAGCGCGAGCATGTGCTCGCACGGCCCCTGCCGCATGTGGTTGCGAAAGAAGTGGTCGCACTGGCAGTCGCCGTTGTCGACGCGCTGCTCGGCATTGAGCTGCAGGCTCACCAGGTACTCGCGCTGGCCGGTGGCGCCCTTGCACTTGCCGCTCAGCGTCACGGCGCCGTCGGGCCGCGTCTGCGTCTTCACGTTGCTGACGCGGCGTGCGCGCACCAGTTCGGCGGCGGCTTCTTCCTGCGGGCTGGCGTAGCGCAACTTGTCCATGGGCAGCGGCTCGCGGCTCAGTTCGCGCAAACGCCACACGCCGTGCGCCAGGTCGTACACCACGCGGCCGGCCTGCACGTAGCTGCCGAGCGCGGCGTCGACCGTGAGGCTCGACAGGCCCGTGGCCGTGGCCAGCTCGTCGGTGGTGGCGCGCCAGCGTTCGCCCAGCGCCGCGAACACGCGCAGCAGGCTGTCCTGGTCGACCGTGTGGCGCGGCTGCAGCAGCTCGAAGTGGCCGTTGCTCGACCAGTCGTTGGCGGTCCAGCCCGACAGGCCCAGCGTGAACTCCATGTCGGGCAATTGCGCCACCCAGAAGCTGGGCATGCCGGTGCCCAGCAGGTGCACCGTGAAGCCCTGCGCCACCGGCACAAGGCGCTCGAGCTGCAGCAGGCGGCGCCGGCCCCACACGCGGATGTCGATGTCCGACGTGGCGCTGTGCGTCGAGCGCGGGCACACCAGCTCGTGGCCCCAGGGCTCGAACAGAATGCGCACCGGCTGCCCCGGCCGCAGGATGAAGCGCAGCGAGCGCGGGCCCACGCGTTCCTTGCGGCGCCGCAGCACCAGGCAGATGTTGTGGATGTCCATCGGGTGCAGCTGCAAGCGCTGCGCCGGCAGGAGCATCGCGCTGCTGACCTGCAGGAAGCCGCGCACCCAGCTGTCGGGCACGTCGATTTTCGGCTCGTGAAAAGCCGGATCGTTGCCGCTCTTTACCTGGAAGCCGCCGGGGTCGATGGACAGGCGCGTCGACTTGTAGTCGCGGATCTTCTGGAACTCGTCGTACAGCGATTCGGAATAGTCGACGTTGGTGGTGCCATAGGCGTGGTCGCTCACACGGTCGAAGATTTCGTGGCTGCACGAGAACATGCCGTAGCTCGACTCGTCCTGGCTGAAGCACTCGAAGAACACGCGGTCGGGGTGCACGGTGATCACCGGGTCGAGCACGAACCAGGCTTCGCGGTTGACCTTGTAGATGTGGTCGAAGTAGCGCTGCTGCGCGCCCATGAAGGGCTTCAGCACTTCCTGCTTGCGTTTGCGCAACTCCAGCAGCTCGGCCTGGATCGGCGCCATCTGCGTCTTCAGTTCGTCGCTGCGCGCCATGAACTGCGCCAGCAGGTCGCCTTCCTGCCCGGCCAGCCATTCGAGGTATGCGCTCTTGTCGCGCGGCTTGAAGCGCAGGTCGCCCACCACCACGTCGTGCAGCGCCGACATGCCTTCGCGAAACGGCAGGTAGCGGTTGATGTCGGCCACGAAATGCACCGGCGCGCGCAGCGTGTCGGGCGCGAACTGCAGCGCCGTGCTGTCGGCCGTGTGCTGCACGCCGGAGTGGCCGAAATAACGGTACAGGAACCTCATGCGGCAGGCCCTCCGGAGGTCGCGGTGGGCAGGGCCGGCAACGCGCGGCGTGGCGCAACGCTGCGCACTGGCGCGGTCTGCAAGGGGTTGTCGAGCGTGGGAAACAGCGCCTGGATGCTGCGCAGCCCGGCCACGTACTGCGCGCGCTCGGTGATGGCGCCGGTCACGGCCTGCCGCGCGAACACGCGCGCGACGATGCGTGCGATGTCTTCCGAGTGCGCCGCCTGCGCGGCCAGGAACTGCATGACCCGCGACTTCGCCAGCCGGCCGCGGTTGGCCTGCGACAGCACGCTCAGGAAGTAGGGCTCCAGCCGCGCCAGCACGTCGGCCTTGCGGCCCGCGGCCGAGGCCAGCCAGTTGGTGACGAACAGCTGCATGCCGGGCGAAGGGTGCTGGCTCAGTTGCAGCATGTAGGTGGTGACGTCGGTCACGTCGAAGTGGGTGGTGAGCAGTTCGCGGCCCAGTCGTTGCGCGCCCGCGTCCTTGTGATCGCACAGGCGCACCAGCAGCGCCGGTGTCCATTCGCTGGCGTTGCCTTGCGCGCCGAACCACGTGCGGGCCCATTCCAGCGCGTCGTCCCAGCGGCTGTCGAAGATGCGCAAGGCATCGTCGAGTTGCGCCAGCGTGCGCTGCGGGCGTGCGGCCAGCTGCTCCATGGCCCAGCGGCGAGCGGCGGCGGTGTCGACCAGGCCGAGGCTCGCGGTCTGCAGCACGTTGAAGCTGTCGGGCGCCTGTTGCGGCAGCAGCCAGTCGCCCAGCCGTTGCGCGCCCTTGCTGCGTGCTTCGAGCAGGCGCAGCGTGACGGCCGGCTCGCCCACGCGGGTGTGGTCGGCCAGCGGGCCGCACAGCCATTGCAGCAGGAAGTCGAAAACGCCTTCGGCCGCTTCGGCGCGGAACAGCTCGTCGCGCAGCAGCGGCATCAGCGCGGCGCCGAAGGCCGGGTGCTGCGGCAGCAACTGCGCGAGCTTGGGCGCCACGGCCGCGCGCACGTTCGGCATCGGGCTGCTGCAGAAGGCCGCGAACAGCTCGGGCTGGCTGACCAGCGTAGCGTCGGGCAGGGCCGTGAAAAGCCGCACGCCGGCGCCGCGCAGGCGTGGGTCGTCGGACTGGAGCAGCCGCGTGAGCACTTCCAGCGGCAGGCCCTGTACCGACGCCGGGTGCAGCAGCAGCCACTCGGCCGCCGTGGCCACCACGTCGGGACTGGCATGGTCGAACAGCGCGAGCAGCTGCGGCAGCGGCGCCTTGGCCGCTGCGATGCGCAGCAGGCCTTGCAGCGCCCACTGCAGGTTCTCGCAGATGGCGTCGAGCGCGGGCGCCTCGGCATCGCAAGCCGACAGCCAGGCCAGCAGCTCGACGCACAGCGCATCGAGCGTGGAAAGGTTCGGCGCCGCGGCCTGCAGCAACAGGCGCGACGCACGGTGCACTTCGATGTCGGCCGACGTGAGCATCATCCGCAGCAGGTCGACCTGCTGGCTGTACAGGCCCGGGTCTTGCGCGATGCATTCGAGCGCATAGGTGCGCGCCTCGGCCAGCGGCGAGCCCAGCAGGGCGGGCAGCCATGCCAGCGCCGGCGTGCCGGACCCGATGCGCTGGCGCGCGATGGCCAGCGCAAAGTGCGCGGTGTCGGCCCAGGTGCTGGCCAGCAGGCCCCACACCGTGGGCGCTGCGAGCGCATCGCAGAAGGGCTTGTTGTCTTGCAGCGCCCGCGCGGCAAAGCCATGCACGGCAGCGCAGCGGCCTTGCTGCATCAGTTGCAGCAGGGCCTGCGGATGGCGGTCCCAGCGCTCGGGCCAGGCCTCGGTGCGGCGGGTGCGCTGCGTGGGCAGCGGCGTGCTCCGGCGCCAGCGCAGGCCACCGCGCTGGGCTTCCCATTCGTCGTCGTGGCGGTGCAGCAGCTGCATCAGCACCAGCCAGCGGCTGTACGGGCCGGTGTGCCAGCGGCCAGGTTCCTCGGTCCAGTGCGACAGGGGCTGCTGGCCGGCGGTGCCGGCGTCGGCATCGTCGGCGGCGAGCAGCACGCCGAGCGCGAGTTGCAGCCAGTCGGCCTCGTCGGCCGGGCCGGCCAGTGCCAGCCGGCGCAGGTTGCGCCAGGTGCGGCGGCGAAGGTAGTCGCGCGTGCGATGGCTGAACGCGAGCCGGCTGTCGGGGCGTACGATTTCTTTCGCGATCTCGACGTGGCGGCCATTGGCCAGCGCCCAGCGGCCGCCGGAGCGGAACGCCGCGCGCTGTGTTTCAAGGCGCTGGTGCAGCACGCCGAGCAGCGTGTAGTCGCCCGCAAACTCGGCGCCCTTGTAGAGCCGGCGCCATGCGCGGAAAGTGCGCGCGGCCAGCGGCAGGTCATGCGAGATTTCGAGCACGGCGGTGCGAGCCGGGCCGTTGGCGGCCAAGCCTTCGAGCAGCGACAGGTCGAACAACTGCTCGATCCAGCCGTCGTACTTCAGGCCGTTCCAGTGCGCGGGGTCGGCCAGCAGTTGCCGCACCAGCGGCAGCACCTGTTCGGCCGGCGCCGCCTGCAGGCCGGCCCAGGTGCGGCGCAGCGCGGCGGGCCAGTCGTCGACGATGCGGTCGGCCTCGGCCATGCGCTGTGCCTCGGGCCACAGGCTCAGCGCCGCCCACCGCGCGGCGCGCGCCACCATCGGCTTGCTTGCGCGCTGCGAGAGTTCGCGCATCGCCTCGAAGGCGCCGGCGTCGCCGCAGCGGCCGATGGCCCACGCGATGCTGTAGTCGAGCAGCGGCTCGCCGGTTTCCAGCAAGTCGACAAGGCGCGGCACGGCCGCGGCCAGCCGCCGTTCGCCGATGCGCCACACCACGCGGCCGCGGCGCACCGGGGGCAGCAGGCGCCAGGCATCGGGGTGGATGCTGGCGAGCAGGATGGCGTCGCCAGGGTAGGCCGCCGTGGAGGGCGCCGGCATCGAGGATGCAGTGGCAGCGGAAGGCGCGCTGCCTTCGATCAGATAGCCCTGCGCAATCTGCGCCGCCACGGCGCGATCGAACGCGGCGTTGGCCGCTTCCAGCGGCAAGGGCGACGGCGTGTAGACCGTTTCTTTCCACTGCCGGCCGTCGCTGCTGGTGCTCACGTGGACCACGTGGCCCGGTGCCTCGGGCAGGGCGAACAGTTCGACGGTGCAGAAGCCCGAGGCCGCTTGCGTGCCCGGCTTCGTGCGGATCAATTTCTCGGAGCGAATACGCTTCACGCGGAGGCCTCCCTGCCTTCGGTTGGATGCTTGCTTTGTGCTTGTTCTCGCCGCGCATCTTAGCGGGCGCGTGCGGCAATCGGGCATGTGTAGCATCGCGGCGTGCAGGCAGAACCGCAAACACACAGGCACTTCATGGCGACCATCGGACACCTTCCCCAATCGAGCTTTCTCTACTTCACGGGCCAGGGCTCGGACAAGGTCTACCAGGTGCATCTGCGCCCCAAGGACGAGGGCTGGGTGGTCGACTACGGCAACGGCCGCCGCGGCGGCACGCTTGCCACCGGTACCAAGACCAGCAGCCCGCTCGCCTTCGAGGCTGCGCTGAAGATCTACGAAAAAGTCGTGAAGGAAAAGACGACTAAAGGCTACACGCCAGACCAATCCGGCGCGCTCTACACCTCGACCGACCTTGCCGGCCGCATCAGCGGCGAGCTGCCGCAACTGCCCACGCTCATTCTTGAAGAACAGGCCGCGCGCTACTTCGACGACGCGGGCTGGGGCCTGCAGGAAAAGGCCGATGGCGAAAACCGCATCCTGCTGATCGAAGGCCAGACGGTGCGCGGCACCAACCGGCGTGGCCTGTTCGTCGACATTCCGCAGGCGTGGGTCGGCACGGCCGATGTGCCGGCCGGCCGCACCGTGATTCCGGGCGAGCACGTGGGCGATGTCTTCAAGGCCTTCGACCTGCTCGAACTCGGCGGGCAAGACCTGCGCGCCGCACCTTTCATCGAGCGCTTCGGGCACCTGCGCAAGATCGCCGGGCGGGTGCCGTGGATGGTGGTGCTCGACCTGGAGCTCACCGCTGAAGGCAAGCGCGCCCGCGCCGCGGCGCTGCTGGCCGCGCACGGCGAAGGCTATGTGTTCAAGGCGCTCGACGCGCCGTTCAGCGCGGGGCGCAGCACCCACAGCCTGAAGTTCAAGTTCAACCAGAGCGCGACCTGCGAGGTGATCCGCGTCAACGCGCAGCGCTCGGTGGCCGTGGGCCTGCGCGACGATGCGGGCGCGATGCTCGACCTGGGCAACGTGACGGTGCCGCCCAACGAAGCGCTGCCACCCGTGGGCACGCTGGTCGAAGTGCGCTACCTCTATCGCTATGCGGGCGGCAAGTTCGAGCAGCCGGTCTACAAGGGCCAGCGGCCCGACATGACGTCGGCGGATGCGGTGCTGTCGCAGGTCACGCGCATCAAGGACCGGAGCGCGGCGATGGATGACGAGACGGCCTGAAGGCCGGGGCCGTCGGCGCGGGGATCACTTCCAGAACTGCCAGCGCGACTTCTTCGGAGTAGCCTGCGCGCTCGGTGCCTGCACCGCCGGCCCCAACGTTGCGGCGATATTCGAGATGCGGCCGAGTTCGTCGAAGCTGATCTCGATGTTTCCTTCGCCGGCTCTCTCGGCGCGAATGCTTGCTACGCCGTCAGATTCCATGCGCAACCCCTGCTGTCGCAGGAAGCTGGTCGCCATCCGGCGATGGTCCACGTCGAACTGCGAAATCACTTCCATCAGCACCGTGTTCACGCGGGGCAGCGACACCGGCGCCAGCACCTCGGCCGGTACGTCGTCGAGCAGCGCGAACAGTGCACCGCCGTCGTAGGGCGCGCGGTAGTAGCAGCGGCCACCCTCCAGTCCGCTGCATGTCATGGCAATCATGTGATCGGAGATGTCGCCCAGCTGCAGTGAGGGTTGTGTGAACGCTTGGACCGCCTGCTCCTTCCCGAGTTGTCGGATGCGGGAGGCGGCCTCGGTCAGCTGCGCGGGAAGATTGCTTTGTGTATTGGCCCAGACCCACAGCCATGTGCCGGGCTCGAAAGCATGCGTACCCAGCAACTGCACCGGGTATTCCAGGTCGTCACCGAAGCGCAGGAGGCCTTTCTGTATGTCGATGCCCCAGGCTCTTTTACCGATGACATCACCCAGTGCCATCTGCCTGGCGAACGAGGAAGCCGCGTGGTCTGCAAAGTGGTCTTGAAATGTGCTCATGTCGATTCTGGGTGGTGTTGTGTGGCTCTGTTCTGCGATGGGCCGCAGCCTACTTCACCTTCTCTCGTTTCGCATCCGCTCCACCGCCTCAGCGCGCATCCAGCGCCGCGCGCAGCTTCGTCGCCAGCTGCTGCGCCTGCGCACCGGAGGCCACGTTGGTGAAGCCCATCAGCAGCCCTTCGCCGCAAATACCCGGCGTGCCGCGTTCCGACAACGGCTGGCAGTTCAGCCCGGCCTTTTGCGCGCGAGCCGCCAGTTCCACATCGCTCTCGCGGCGCCCGTCGAAGCGTGCGATCAGGTGCATGCCGCCGCTTTGCAGGTCGATGCGCACCGCATCGCCGAAAGCCTTCTGCAGCGCGGCCACCAGCATCGCCCTGCGGCGCGCATAGAGCAGCCGCATCTTCTTCAGGTGGCGCGAGAAGTGGCCATCGCGCAAGAAGTCGGCCGCCACCGCCTGCGTGATCTGCGGGCATCCGTTCGACCACGTTCGCGCGGCGTCGTGGAAACGCGCGCGCAGCGATTCAGGCACGACCAGGTAGCCCAGCGACAGGCCGGGGTACAGCACCTTCGAGAAGCTGCCCGCATACAGCACGCGGTCGTGCCCGTCGAGGCTCTTCAGGGCCGGCAACGGCGGACCGGCGTAGCGGTATTCGCCGTCGTAGTCGTCTTCCACGATCCATGCGTTCGCCTGCGAGGCCCAGGCCAGCAGTTGCAGCCGGCGCGCCAGCGTCATCGACACGCCGAGCGGTGCCTGGTGCGACGGCGTGACGATCGCCATGCGCGCTTTCGCTGCCTTGCGCAGGCCGCGCGCAACCACCATGCCCTCGTCGTCCACAGGCACGGGCACCGTGCGGTGGCCGGCGGCGTGCAGCACGTCTTGCGTCGGCGGAAAGCACGGGTCTTCGGTCCACACGCGATCGTCTTTCTTCAGCAGCGTGCGGGACACGAGCGCGAGCGAGGCACGGTAGCCGGCCGTCACGAACACCTGCGCCGGATGGCACGACACGCCGCGCGACACCAGCAGGTAGGCCGCGATGGCCTCGCGCAGCGGCGGGTGGCCGGCCGGGTCGCCATAGAACATGTCCGCCGCGCCCGCGGCCCGGGCTCGCCGGGCCACGAGCCGCGCCCACAGCTCGCGCGGGAACGCATCGAGCGCTGGAATGCCCAGCTGCAAGGGCGGCGGCGCGGCCAGCGGGGCGAGGGCATTGGTTTGTGGCCGCACACCGGCGCGCCTTGGATCGCGGCCAGCGGGCCGTGTGGAACGTGCGGGCCGCGCAGGTCGGGGTTGCGGCAGCGCGGGCGAGACCACCGTGCCCGCCTGGCCCCGTGGCTCGAAATACCCTTCGCCCGCCAGCTGGCTGTAGGCCGCTTCGACGGTGCCGCGGGCCACGCCCAGTTCGCTGGCCAGGCTGCGTGCCGACGCCACGCGGTCGCCGGGCCGCAGCGTGCCGCGCTCGATGGCCGCGCGAAAGCGCTCGTAGACCTGCCGCGACAGCGGCGTGCGCCTGTCGCGGTCCAGCTTCGCGATGCCGGCCGGTGATTTCGTCTTGCCCATCATGGACCTGTCATTTATTCAAATCTTGGCTCTTTTCGATGGTGCATCGTAGACCTAAGCTTTTGTCCCATGAACAGCCTTCAGGAAAGACATGCGATGCGCGAGAAGATATTCGTGGCGGGCGCCACAGGGGCCATCGGCGCCGTGCTGGTGCCGTTGCTGGTCGAGGCGGGCTACGCCGTGTTTGGCGGCACGCGGCGCGCCGAGCGTGCCGGCGAACTGGAAGCCCAGGGCGCGCAGCCGGTCGTCGTCGATGTGTTCGACGCGGCCGCGCTCGATGCCGCGCTGAAGCGCATCGCGCCGTGGGGCGTGGTGCACCAGCTCACAGACCTGCCGAAGAACCTCGATCCGAAGCTGATGGCCGAGGCCGTGGCCCGCAATGCGCGCCTGCGCATCGAGGGCACGCGCAACCTCGTGGCCGCCGCGCAGGCAGCGGGCACGCGGCGGCTGGTGGCGCAGAGCATCGCGTGGGTCTATGCGCCGGGGCCGAAGCCTTTCACCGAAGACATGCCGCTCGACCTGGACCCTGACAGCCCGCGCCGCATCAGCGCCGATGCGGTGGTTTCTCTGGAGCGCAGCGTGCTGGGCGCGCAGGGCATGGTCGGCACCGTGCTGCGCTACGGCCAGCTCTACGGGCCGGGCACTTCGGCCGCCGAGCCCAGGGGCGTAAGCCCGGTGCACGTGGAGGCGGCAGCGCAGGCGGCGCTGCTGGCGCTGCAGCGCGGGGTGGGCGGCATCTTCAACATCGCCGAAGACAACGCCGAGGCCAGCAGCGAGAAGGCGAAGCGTGAACTCGGCTGGCACGCCACATGGCGCCGGCCTGAAGGAGCCGCGCGATGATGAATACGACGCCGCTCTCGCGTCGCCATGCGGCAAGCGCCGGGTTCGCTGCACTGGCACTCGCCGGCGCGGGCTGGGCGCTGGTGCCGCATGCCGGCAAGCAATCGGCGGTGCAATGGATCGACGACGTTTGCAGCGCGGTAGCCCGGCCGATGTTCGCGTCCGCACCGGCAACCGAAGGCTCCGCCGCGGCCGCGCGGCCGCGCACCACGGTCAAGGTGCTTTCGTGCGAATCGCTGCCGCACGTGCCGGGCAAATCCGTAACCACCGCCATCGTCGACTTTCCGCCGATGGCCTATTCGCCGGCCCACCGGCATCCGGGCTCGGTGACCGTTCTCATGCTCGAAGGCACGGTGCGCTCGCAGCTGGCCGGCGGCCCGGTGGGCGACTACAAGACGGGCCAAACCTTCTTCGAGCCGCCGGGCACCCTGCACCTGTTCGCCGAGAACCCCGACCCGGTGCGGCCGGCAAAGCTGGTGTCGGTGTTCGTGACCGACGAGAACTGCGGGCCGCTGGTGCTGCCGCCCTGAGGCTGGAGGCCTGCCAGCGGATCAGTGCGTGGAGCGCATCAGTACTCGGGCCGCACGTTCAGCCCCAGCGCCTCGGCAATCACCAGTGCCTGCGTCGTCGTGATGATCGCGCCCTGCAGTTTCACGTTGCCGGGCTCCAGTGCGCTCAGGTCGCTGCCGCGCAGGTCGCAAGAGGAAAAATCGGCGCTGTGCAGCCACGCCCCCGACAGGTCCACGTCGCGCAGCGAGCCGCCCTGGCAGCGGGCGCCGGTCAGGTCGGCCTCGCGCATGCGGGTGCCCTGGAAAGACGCCTTGCGAAGGTCCGCGCCGGGCAGCCCCGCAAACGACCAATCGCCGCCGGTGACCTTCATCAGGTCGAACATGCAACCGTCGAACATGCAGCCCACGAATTTGCATTCGCTGAAGCTCGCATCGAAAAACTTGCAGGCCACGAAGGTGCAGTTGACGAAGGCCGCATCGGCATGCGCCGATGCATTGAAGCGGGCGCTCCGGAAAGTGCAGTCGATGAAAACCGATCCGGTGTTGCGGGCCTCGCTCATGTCGAGGTCGCCGAACAGCACGGCGGTATGGGTTTGACCGGCAATGTCCTGCCCGTACCAACTGGCACCGAACAGTTGTGCGCGGGTTTCGGGCGGTGGGGCGCCGTGTGCGCGTTCAGCCATGGTTTTCTTCGGTGGAGGCGGGTGATCGGAGGTGGCCCGCTGCGTGGGTCCGCGTGGATTTGCGTGGATCCGAGCAGGGGCTGCGTATTGTGGCGCGGCCGATCTATGCCGGCGTCTCCGGTCCGGCTGCCCACGTGCCGACGCCGCGCAGGAATGCGTCGGCGGCGTCGAGTTCGCTGGCGGCAATCCATTCATCCGGCTGGTGCGCCTGCGCAATCGCGCCCGGCCCGCAGACCAGCGACGGAATGCCGGCCTGCTGGAAGAAGCCCGCTTCGGTGCCGAACGGAATATCGCCCGGCGGCCAGAGCGCGCCGAGTGCACGGGCGACGTTCACTGCCAGCCCGTCATCGTGGGCGGTTAGCGCCGGTACGCCGGCCAGTTGCGCCGTCTCGACCTTCACGTCGGGCGGCAGGGCAGAGAGCATTCGCTCGACTTCGCGCTTGACCAGTGCCGTTCCCGCCTCGTCGGTGGGCCGGAACTCCCACAGCACTTCGCAGCACCCCGGCACGATGTTGATGGCCGTTCCGCCCAGCACACGGCCGACGTTGAACGTGGTCCGCTCGCCGCGTGTGGCCAGCGTGCGGCCGAGCCGGCCCAGTTGCGCGATCAGCAGGGCCGCCGGCTCGATGGCGCTGATGCCCAGTGCCGGATCGCCAGAGTGCGCCGGCCGGCCGTGGAAGACGGTCCTGTGGCCGTAGAAGCCGCGATGCGCCAGTCCGATGCGCATCTGCGTCGGCTCGCCGATGATGGCGAGCGCCGGCGTCGGCACGCGGGTGCGCATGTCGGCGATGAGGCGTGGCACGCCGAAGCACCCGACTTCTTCGTCGTACGACAGGGCAAGGTGAATGGGCCGCTGCAGTTTCAGCCCACGCCAGGCCGGCACCGCCGCGAGGCAGGCGGCGATGAAGCCCTTCATGTCCGCGGCACCGCGGCCATGCCACCGGCCATCGCGTTCGGTCAGCGTGAAAGGGTCGGAGTGCCAGTCCTGCCCGTCCACCGGTACCACGTCGGTATGGCCCGACAGCACGATGCCGCCCGCCACGCACGGGCCGATGGTCGCGAGCAGGTTGGCCTTGGCGCCGTCGTCGCTGTGCACCAGCCGCGCTTCGATGCCGTGTGCGCCGAGGTAGCTGGCAATCCAGCGGATCAGATCGAGGTTCGACCGGTGCGAGGTCGTGTCGAAGGCCACCAGCGTGCGGAGCAGTTCGACGGTGTTCATGCCAATGCCGATGTGTCCGGCGTGTCCGGTGCGCTCAGGGCCGCGACGGGCCGGGGGCGGGCACGGCCCGGCCCGTCGGGCGCAGCGTCGTGACCAGGAAGCCGAGCAGGATCAGCGCGATGCCCGCCACGTGGAAGCTGCGCACCGCCTCGTGCAGCACCACGAAGGCCAGCAGCGCGGTGAACAGCGCGACGAGGTGGAACGACACGCCGGTCACCGTCGCCCCCAGCATCGCGACGCAGCGGTTCCAGAGAATGAAAGCGAACAGCGACGCGAAGAGGCCGATGTAGACCACCGCCCCGATGGACGCCATGTCCGTCGGAATGCGCGCGCCGCGCGCCAGCTCCAGGGCCCAGAACGGCATCAGCACCAGCAGCCCCGCCGCCATGGTCGCGGCCAGGAAAACCAGCGGGCTCAGCGCGGCTGGCTTGCGCCGCAGCAGCACCGAATACACGGCGTAGTTGAAGACGGCCAGCAGCACCAGCAACTCGCCGCCGCCCAGCCGCAAGGCCAGCAGGCTGGCCAGGTTGCCGCGCGCCACGATCCAGCTCACGCCGGCGAACGAGATGGCAATGCCGGCCAGCGACTTCCACGTGATGCGTTCGACCCCCAGCACCAGCGCGGCCAGCGGCACCATCAGCGGCAGTGTCGAATTCAAAAAAGCCACGCTCGCGGCCGGAACCGTTTGCAGCGCCAGGTAGCCCAGTGCGTTGTAGCCGGCAATGCCGAAGGCGCCGCAGGCCGCAATGAGCCGCCAGTGCCGTGCGAGCAGCGCGCGCTCTTGCCAGGCCTGGTAGCCGACGAAAGGCGCCAGCGCCACAAGCGCCACCACCCAGCGGCCGACCGCGAGCGACACCGGCGGAAAGACCGGCCCGAGGGCGCGGCCCAGCACCAGGTTGCCGGCCCAGAAGGCCGGCGGCAGCCACAGCAGCCAGGCTGGATTGGCCCAGAGGGCCTGGAGCAGGGGCTTGTTGTTGCGCATGGCCTGAATGGCTCCGGGCGCTACAGGCCTTGCAGCCCGATGCGGATGCGGCGGTTGGAGCGGCCCTTGTTCTCGATCTTGAGAATCTTCAGCGGCCGCGACGCACCCGTGGAGGCGAGGTGCGTCCCGCCGCAGGCCTGCCGATCGAGGCCCGCGATCTCGATGATGCGGATCAGGCCTTCCGACGATGGCGGCGGCGACACGGAGCGCGAGCGCAGCAGGCCTTTTTCGGCATGCGCTTCGGTCAGGGACATGTGGTGCGCCAGCACGGGCAGGTCTTGGGCGATCACGTCGTTCAGTTCGGGTTCGAGCGCGCGCAGGCGGTCGTTGTCCGCATCGGGCAGGTCGAAGTCGATGCGGGCCGTGCCGTCGGCGTTCATCTGCACGCCCGTGACCAGTGCGCCGTCGAAATCCCTGAAGACCAGCGCGTTCAGTACGTGCAGGTCGGTGTGGAGCTCCCGCATCAACTGGCGGAACGCCGGATCGACCTCGGCCCGGACTTCGCCCGCCATCTCGATGCCGTCGGCAAGCTGGAGCCAGAGCGCGCCGCCTTCTTCGCTGAACCCCGTGACCGGCACCTCGCCGCCGTGCCACCGCACGATGCCCAGGTCAGGCAGCTGCCCGCCGCCACCGGGGTAGAACGGGTGTTGAGAAAGCAGTACGGCGCCTGGCCGTGCCTTGAGAACGGTGGCGTCGAGCTGAAGGGTGTCGGGGTGGTCCTGGCAGAAGAGTCGTGTCATGGGTCGCCTTGCTGATGGGGGCAGCTTGGCAGGATGACGCGCGGCGCTATTGGTTGAAATTGAAGGGCGGGGCGGTTTTTTGCTTGCCCGCCTTCATCTGCCGTACCGGTGAAAAGAGCAGAAGGCAAAATGCGGCCCGAACCAGACATTCACCGCCATGTCCAAACACACGCTGTTCGCCTACGTCGATGGTGCCGACCTTCACGACATCGCAGATTCCGTGGAAAGACGCCTGGCCGCGTTTGCCAGGGAAAGCGAGTGGCGGGTCGCGGCGCCGTTCGTGGTCAACCAGCGGGGCACCGACGATGGCCTGCCGGCCGGCGACCTGCCACCGTGGCACCTGGGGCTGAACCTTTCGCTTCCCGATGTGGGGCACGAGCCCGAGGGGTGGTTCTCGGATGTCGAGCGCATCGCGCGTTTCATGGGGCGGCTGCATGCGCATTTCGAGCGCGATTTCGTCATCGGAATTGCCGACAACGGAACCGGGATCGAAGAAGACCTTTTTACTATCGCATCGGATCTTCCCGACCTCGCCCGGTTGCGCCAGGTCATCGGCGTCGAGCCGCCCAAAGGCTTGTAGTGGCCAACGGGGCTGGGTACCGTGCGAGACTTGAATCCAGCAAACAAACAATCAACAAAAGAAGTTCCGCTCAATGTTCTCAAGAAGCTGCGTGTTCGTTGTCGCCCTTGTCTGTTCGATGCTTGCCGGTTGCGCCGCGCCTCATTCCGACCTGCTGTACAAAGACCGTCCGATGGTCAGCGAGAAAGAGGGCCTCATCGTCGCGTCGCTCGGCTATCGCAACTCCGAAGAGCGGCTGGTGAACAACGTGATGCAGCGCCCGGCCATACACCTGGCCGTTCAATCGAAGTCGGGTGGCACGGCGCAGAAGATCCAGGTGTCGACGCAGGCGCACATGTTTGCCCAAGGCGCATGGCGCGACGAAGACTACGTTCGACCGACCGATTCAGGCAGGCGCGTATTGGTCGGCTACAAGGTGCCGGCCGGAAACTACGAAGTCGTCGAGCAGCGCGTGGAGCTCTATGGCGGATCGATGACCTGGTCGGCGCGGCCCCAGCGCCGCACGCCACTGGTCTTTACCGTCGCCCCGGGGCAGATCACCTACATCGGTGCCCATGTGCTGCAAACGGAAAGCGGCAAGAACTGGCTTGGCATGGCAGTGCCTGCGCAAGCACGGCTCGACACGCTGGACGAGTTCGATGAAGACATGGGCGTGCTGCGCCGCGTTCGGCCCGAGCTTCGCGATGCGGTGGCGAACGATGCCTTGCGGGTCCGAAAGCCGGACTAGGCGGGACGCCCCTGCGATGGGGCGGGCGAGTCCCTCAACACGGTTTCTCCCGTGCGAGGGTTCGTCAGCGTGACGTTCTCGAGTGCCTTGATTCGCCATTCACCGGCTTGCCCTGACTGCCCCGCTTGCTGCGTCAGCACCGCAAGAATCAGCGTGTCGACGGCATGCGGGCCCGCGGGATGCGCCGCACCGGCCGCAAGACGGCTCCAGAAATGAATGACGGCTGCGCCGTCGCCGAGCGCGACCACGTCGATCAGCTCGTTCCGCAGCGTGGAGTCGCTGTAGATGGTGGCGTGAATGGGCGCGTGCAGTTCGACGATCTGCCCGACGCCGCGCACGTAGTGGCCGAACCGGTTCACGAAGGTGGCGTCTTCATCGAACAGCGCGCCGAGGGCGGCCATGTCGTGGTTGTTCCAGGCGTCTTGAAACGCGCGGGGAGCGTCTTCGGGCTTTTGCATTGGAATCATCTGGCGTCTCCCGCGCGTGCGGCCACGTACTGCTGGGGCGTCATGCCGAAGGTGCGCTTGAAGTGCTTGTTGAGCGCGCTCTGGTCGTAGAAGCCCGAAGCAAGCGCGGCCTCGACCATCGACTGGCCCGCCCGCAGCCGTCGCAAGGCCGCGCGCAGGCGCAGCTGGGTCAGGCAGGTGTGCGGCGTCAGGCCGATCGACCGCTTGAACGCGCCGATCAGCTGGAAGGGCGTGAGGTTGGCCACCGCGCCCATCTGTTCCAGCGTGAGGCGTTCGGCATGGCATTCGCGCATCAGTTCGAGCACGGGGGCCAGCAGGCGCGCGTCGGCCGGTGCCCGGGGAACGCGCTGCGCCGCGTGGCCGTGGCGCTGGAACAGGTCGCCGAAGCTGCGCACGAGCAATTCGCTATGGAGCAACGCGTCTTGCTCGCCTTCGAGCGCGTGGTGCAGTTCCAGGAAGCGCGCGATCAGGTCGGGATCGCGAAAGACGTTCGACGTGAAGTAGCGCGGGCTGTCGATGCCGAGCGACGACAGCACGTCGCGCATGCCCGCCTCGCCCAGGTAGAAGGCCCGGTAGCGCCAGCGCTCGCTGCCGCCCATGTGGCCCGAATGCGGTTCGGCGGGGTTGAACACCAGCAGCGCCTGCTGGTGGGCGGTGTCGGTGCGGCCACGGCTCGTGAACTCCGAGCCGCCGACCTCGGTGGCCGCGACCACGAAGGAGTCGTGCACGTGGGGCGCGTAGCTGTGGGTCGTGAAGTCGGCGTGGAGCATGTCCATGCCCGGCACGCCGGGCGCATGCCAGTAACGCGATCTGTTGCGAGGGTCGGGTCGGGCCACGGGAACGTCCTTTCGACGCTTGGGATGGTAGCGCCGCGGCGCTTCGGCTGCACTGCCTAGCGCACCCTTTCGCCGTCGCGCACCGACTCGACAGCACCGTTGTAGAAGCGCACGATGCCCAGGAAGTTGCCCTGCCCACGGTGATAGACCCAGTCTTCCATCGGCACGCACTGCTGCGTGACGATCTGCTGCGCCGGCGCGCCCGGATAGTTGGAAGGCACCCAGATCACCTGGGGCCGCGGCACGCAGACGAACTCTTTCGACAAGGGTTCGCCGCAGCGCTGGACGACCGAGAACTTGGAATCCCCCACGCCCGAAAGCGCGCCACCGCAGCTCAGCGACTGGGCCGACGCGTCGCCGGCGTGCATGGACGCGGCAAACAGGAAGAGGGCGCTCGCGGCGAAAGTTCGCATGGGGTCCTTGGGTTGCTCGGGCATGAATGTCGACCAGCCTCTGACTTTAGCCACCCGCAAGAGTTCATGTTCCTTTGCGGCCCCGAAGTCAATCGGAGAATTCTTTGCGGGCCCCTTCGATGACACCGAGCCCGCCGGCGCCCCGCGGTCCGCAGAATCGGTCGATGACCCTGGCCGTCAGAGCCAGCCGCATCCACCCCGAGGAGACAACCCATGAACCGACGGTATCTGCCACGCCTTGTTCGCGCCCTGGCCCGATGGGCCATCGGCGCGCTTGCGCTTCTTTCGATTCCCGCGCTGGCCGCCTACAACCAGAGCCTGACGCGCACGCTCGACGCCGGCCAGATCTACGGCAAGGCGGCGAGCAACAACACGCAGGCCTTCCTGGGCATTCCGTTCGCACAGCCGCCGGTGGGCAACCTGCGATGGCGCGCGCCGCAACCGCCAACGCCGTGGAGCGGCTCGCGTGCCGCCACCACGCTGGCCGGCATGTGCGCGCAGGTCGGCAACCCCTTCGGCGAGCCCGACCCCGCCACCTTCGGCCAGCCGGTGGGCAGCGAAGACTGCCTCTACCTGAACGTGTGGCGCCCCAACTCCAGCGCCGACAACCTGCCGGTGTTCTTCTGGATCCACGGCGGCAGCAACACCAAGGGCTCGGCCCGCGAGCCCGCCTACGACGGCGCCTACCTGGCGCAGAAGGCCAACATGGTGGTGGTGACGGTGCAGTACCGCATGGGCATGCTCGGCTGGCTCAACCACCCGGCCATGAAGACCGGCAATGCGCTGGACGACTCGGGCAACTTCACCACGCTCGACCTGGTGCGCGCGCTCGACTGGGTCAAGGCCAATGCCCGCGCTTTCGGCGGCAACCCCGGGCAGGTAACGGTGGCCGGCCAGTCGGCCGGCTGCATCAACACCTGGGGCCTGCTGCAGTCGCCGCTGGCCAGCGGCAAGTTCCACCGCGCGGTGTGCATGTCGGGCGTGCCCAATGCCTACCCGCCGGTGGTGGGCACGCTGGCGGCCGAGGTGCTGATCGACAGCCTGCTGGTCGACACCGGCCGCGCCTCGACCACCGCGCAGGCCACGGCACAGCGCGCGACCATGAGCAACGCCGACATTGCCGCGCTGCTGCGCAACGCCAGCGCCGCGCAGATCATGAAGTACACGCCCAGCCCGGTGGTGCCGGGCCACTTCACCGACGGCACGGTGATCCGCGCTTCGGGCCTGCCCGGCCTGCTGCTGGGCGACTACAACAAGATGCCGCTGATGATCGGCTCCACGCACGACGAGGGCTCGTACTTCGCCTTCCTGTTCGGCATGGGCCAGCCGTCGCAGCAGGAGTTCTGGAACCTCACCAACTACGCACCACCGGGCAGCGTGACTTTCAACCAGCTCATCAAGCCCGAGTTCCGCCCGATCTACACGCAGACGCATGAGGTGCTGACGTACGCCATCGACAACGTGATCGACAACGTCATTCGCGTGCTGCGCCTGCAGAACGGCGACATCTACCGCTACAACTACAACTGGGACGACACGCCGCAGCCGTGGAAAGACACCTTCGGCGCGTTCCACGGCATCGACGTGGCGGCGCTGTTCGGCAACTTCGTGACCGACGAGCCGAACTTCATGCGCTTTGCCTGGAGCCCGCAGAACGCGGGCAGCCGCAAGGCGCTGTCGGACAAGTTCATCGGCTACACCGCGAGCTTTGCCCGCTACGGCGCACCCAGCCGGCTGTTCGACGGCCAGGGGACGTGGAACAACTGGACCAACTTCGTCTGCCTGCTGTGCAGCAAGCGGATGATCTTCGACAACCAGTCGTACATGTCGCCCGACGACTACCTGTTCTTCTGGCCGCGCTACACGCTGCTGTCGCCGCAGCAGCGCGAGTTCCTGCTGCAGCAGATCGACTTCAACAACCTGCCGGAATCGGTGGACCCGCTGCGCAGCGGTCCGCGCTGAAGTTGTTTACTGAATGATCCCGTGGCGCACGGCGTAGAGCACCAGCTCGGCCGTGCTGGCCACACCGAGTTTTTCGAGAATGTTGGTGCGGTGCGTGCTCACGGTCTTCACGCTGATGAGCATTTCTTCGCCGATCACCGTGAGCGAGATTCCCTTGAGCATCATCAGCATGATCTGGTGCTCGCGCACGGTCAGCCGCTGGTGCGCGGGGCGCTCGTCGCGGCCTTCGAGCTGGCCGCTCACCAGCGGCGCGGCGCGCGCGCTCAGGTACTGGCCACCGGCCGCCACGCGCCGTATGGCGCGCACCAGCTCGGCCGGCTCCGCGTCCTTGGCGATGTAGCCGCGCGCGCCGGCCTGGATGGCGACCAGCGCGTACTGCTCCTCGGCGTACATCGACAGCATCAGCACCGGCAGCGTGGGTTGCACCGCGCGCATCGAGGCCAGCACCTCCAGGCCGTTGCGGCCTTCCATGTTGATGTCGAGCAGCACCACGTCGAAGCGGCGGTGGCGCACCTGCTCCAGCGCCTCGGCACCGTTGGCCGCCTCGCCGGTGGTGCGGATGTCGGTCTCGTCGAGCAGCAGGCGCTGAAGGCCCGAGCGGAAGATCGTGTGGTCGTCGACCATCAGGATGTCGATCACCGCGGCCTCCTTTTCTTCTTGTCGTCGTTCGTCAATGCAGCGGTGCGCGCAGGCTCAGGCGTGTGCCCTGGCCCGGCGCCGAACGTATCCGCAGCTCGCCGCCGATTTCGCGCGCCCGCTCGCTCATGCTCAGCAGCCCGAGCGCGCTGCCACCGGGTTCCGCCGGATCGAAGCCGCAGCCGTCGTCGTGCAGTTCCAGCCGCAGCTGCTGGTCTTCCACGCGCAGCGTCACGCCGACGTGCTGGGCCTTCGAGTGGCGCGAGATGTTCGTCAGGCCCTCCTGGAAGATGCGGTACACCGCCGTCGTGTGCCGGGGCAGCAGGCGCAGCGCCTTGGCATCGGTGTCCAGCGCATGCCGCACGCCCGAGCGCCGCGTGAACGCGTGCAGCTCGTTGGCCAACGCCACCGACAGGTCGAGGTGGTCGAGTGCGCTGGGCCGCAGTGCCTCGGAGATCTGCTTGACCGTGTCGATGGTCTGCTGCGTCAGTGCGATCAGGCCCTGCGTGAGCGACTGCAGCTCGGGGTTGTCGGCGCGGCGCTGGATGCGCGTGGCGTCCATCTTGATCGACGTGAGCATGCCGCCCAACACGTCGTGGATGTCGCGTGCCATGGCCAGTCGCTGCTCTTCGAGCTTGTTGGCGGTGTAGGCGGCCAGTGCCTGCAGCTGCTCGCGCGAGCGCTTGAGTTCTTCTTCGTTGCGCACCCGGTCGGTCACGTCGACGCCCACGCCCATCACCGCGGGGTGGCCCCTGTAGACGATGCGCGAGCCATGCACTTCGATAAGTCGCACCTGCCCGTTGCGGTGCAGCCCTCGCGTGATGAAGTGCATGCTCGGCGGGTCGCCCGACAGGCGGGCGCGGATGCGCGAGCGCACGACCTCAAGAAAGTCGGGTGGAACGACCTGCGCCAGCGACATGCCGATGGCCTCTTTCACCGTGTAGCCGATGATGCCCGCCCAGGTGGCGTTGCAGTAGGCGAAGCAGTCGTCCTGGATCACGTAGATGCCCGCGACCATCTGTTCCACGATGGTGTGGAAGGGCATGTCGGGCAGGCTTTCGCGTTCGAGGTCGGTCACGTGGGGGGAGAGCGGTGGGCGTCTTCATGATAGGTCGGCAACGCGCCGGCGGGCACCGGCTGCGGGTTTGCGAGAAGCAGGGTTCCCCGTAGCCCCAACCGGAAATGTCCGATGGCCGGCGGGGGCGGTCCGCTCCTAAGGTGCGGGTCCGCTTCACGCAAGGACGACACGATGACGACCCGCTGGCTTGTGCTTCTGGCCCTGATCTTCTTCGGCACCACAGGCCGCGCCGACGAGATCGTCATCGGGCAGTCGCTGCCGCTGTCGGGGCCGCTCGGCGAGGCGGGGCGCAACGTGAAGGAGGGCGTCGATGCCTACCTGGCGCGCGTGCAGCGCGAAGGCATCCTGGGGCGGCACAAGCTCAGCTGGCGCGCGCTGGACGATGGCTATTCCATCGAGCGCCACGTGGAGAACATCCGCCGCCTCGTCGGGCAGGACAGGGTCGATGCGCTCGGGCTGTCGGCGGGCACCTCGCACATCGATGCGGCCTACGCCGCGATGCGCGAAGCCGGCACGCCGCTGATCGGCGCGATGACGGGGGCCTCCGCGCTGCACGGCACGCAGCGGCCGTTGATTTACCACCTGCGCGCAAGCTATGCCGACGAGGTGCGGCAACTGGTCGCGCAGGCCGTGTCGGTGCGGCAGCGGCGCGTGTTCGCAGTGTGGCAGGACGACGGGTTGGGGCGCGACGCCTTTGCCGCGCTGGAGGTCGCGCTGCGCGGATCGGGCATCGAGCTCGTGGGGCAACAGGGCGTGGTGCTGGCGAACATGGACGGCCCGGCGGTCGCCACCGCCGTTCGCTCGGCCGCGCCCGATGCGCTGTTCGCGTTGTGCGTCACGCCCTGCGCCGTCAAGCTGCTGTCGGGCCTGGGCCGCGACGGCTCGCACAAGCTCACGCCGTACATGCTGTCGATCGTCAACGGCGAGGCATTGGCGAAGAGCGTGGGCAACGCGGCGCGCGGCACCGTCATCTCGCAGGTCATGCCCAACCCGCACCTGGCCACCACGCCGCTGGTGCAACGCTACCAGCAGGACATGCGCAGCTTCACCGGCAAGGCCGAGTTCAGTTATTTTTCGCTCGAGGGCTACGTGGCGGCGATGGTCGCGGTCGAGGCGGCGCGCACGTCGCTGGCCACCTCACCGCGCCGCCCCATGCAGGAGGCCATGCGCCAGCTGCTGCGCCGCGAGGTCGATGGCATTCCGGTGTCGAGCGGCGATGACCCCGGCGTGCGGCCGCATCCGGTCACGCTGTCGATGATCGGCAACGGCGGCAAGCTCATTCACTGACGGGGGCGATGCGGCACGGGTCTTTTCAGAACCTCGGGCCGCGCAGCTTGATGAGTGCGAACGCCAGGCCCAGCGCAACGGCCAGGAAGGCCAGCACCGCCAGCCAGACCGATTGCGTGAACCCGTAGGCGCCCAGCGCGGCACCCGCCGCCGCCAGTGCGGCCAGCCATTCGAGCGCCGAGTCCAGCCAGCCGGCGGGTTTTTGATTGCGCTTGGCCGCCTGCTCGCGGTCGAGCTTCTCGATCTGCTTCGGCGTGAGAGGCCGGGGCGGCTTGCCCTGCTTGTGCGGCTGCGAGAAGAGCGCCTTCAGCTCCGGCGTCGGCCAGGGTGAAGTGCTCGATGTGCCGTTTCCCGCCAGCAGCCAGACCGGATCGGCGTCATGCCGGGCGAGGTCTTTGGCGAGGTCGGCGAGTGCGTTTTTGTCGGTCAGCTTTTCGAGCAGGGCCAGGTCGGTGCGCAGCCACGGCTCAGCATCGGCCGCGTCGGGCAGGCCGATGGTGCGCAGCAGGATGTGGCCGCCGAAGTCGCGCGCGATCATTGCCGCGAAGGCGGTGTAGATCGGCCGGTAGCGCTCGCCGATGGCGGCCATGATCGGCTCTCGCCGGCTTGCCAGCCGCTCCAGCGCCGAGGCCTTGTCGGTGGCCAGGTACGGGTACGTCGCGTCGGGGCCGAAGTCTTCCAGGCACTCCTCGCGGTCGACGCTGGCGGCTTCATCGTCGACGTCGTACTCGTCGATGAAGCGTGCGCGCCGAATGTCGTTCTCGCTGAAGAGCGCGCGCCAGAACAGCGGAAAGAAGGCGTTGGCCTCCAGCTCGCCGCCGCTGCCGAAGAAGCCGCGCCATTCGTTCCGGCTGCCCTCGGGCATGCGGGGCAAGTTCGAACTGCTCAGGTAGACGCGGTGCGACATGGGGCGGCTCCCTGCGGATTTTTTTATCGGTTCAGCCGCCGATGGGGGAACACAGCTCGACCAGCGTGCCGTCCGGGCAGCGCACATACGACACCACCTGTCCCCAGGGCTTGGACACCGGCGGGCTCAGTTCCGTTGCACCGGCCGCGAGGGCACGCGCGTGTGCACCCATCACGTCGTCGGTCACGAAGGCCAGCTCCATGCCCAGTGGCTTGGCCGATTCCGACGCGGCCACGTGCCCGTTCGGAAAATTCGAATCACCCAGTTCATGCGCGGCGAACGACAGCGTGGTCTCGCCCGTCAACAGTTCGCCATAGGTGCCGGACTCGTGGAGAAACTTGCGCTGGAAGCCGAAGGCCTGCTCGAAGAACTGGAGCGATTGCGCCACGTCGGGAACGTAGACGATGGTGTAGCCGAATTTCATGAGGGGGATTGGTGACTGTGGTGAACGAGGGAGGATAGATTCCGCGAAACCCCACTCTACCCAGAACTTGCGCGAACTCAACCCGCTGCACCCGCGAACAGAAAGCCGATGAACCCTGAACATCTTCTTCCGCCGCTTCCAGCCGGCAAGCAATGGATGGCCGCGCCATCGGGCGAATCCGGCGACACCGTTTACCGGCGCAGCGACGGCGTGGCCTTTGCCAAGGTATCGATGGGCAAGGGCGCCGCATCGCTCGACGAAGAGCGCCGCCGCACCGAATGGCTGGCGCCGTTCGGCCTTGGCACTGCCGAAGTGCTGGACTGGCGCGCCTCCGGCCACGGCGCCTGCCTGGTCACGAGCACCGTGCCCGGCGTGCCGGCCAGCGACCTCGCGGCGCCCGAATTGCTGCGGGCCTGGCCTTCGATGGCCTGGCGCTTGAAGGCGCTGCACGAGGTGCCGGTGGCGGGCTGCCCGTTCGAGCGCCGGCTGTCGGCCATGTTCGATCGCGCGGTGGACGTGGTTGCGCGCGGCGCGGTCAACCCCGAGTTTCTCGACCCCGAGCAGCGCGACATTCCGCCGCCCGTTCTGCTCGATGCCTTGCGCAAGCAGATGCCCGAGCGGCTGGTGCAGGAGGCGCG
>NZ_QAJK01000091.1:27061-40487 GCF_003852515.1 Variovorax sp. KBW07
CACCGCGGACCGGCATGTCGACTTCTCGCTCTTTCTTGCGAACGCGCGAGACAGTTGGCGGGGGCCGGAGGACGCGCTGGCCGCCAGGGCGCTTCTGTCCGAGGCCTACGGGGCGGATGCACTGGACGACGGGCGCCTCGATTTTTATCTGCGGCTCGACCCGCTGACCTGGGCGGTGGGTTGAGGGTTGGGGGCGCGGCCCTTGCCATCTTCCACCAGCCCGGGGAGCCTGCTTTGTCCAACGTCATGCTGAACCGGCAGCCACGCTAGCCCCCTCCCGGAATGCGCCGGCCGGGCGTATGCTTCGCGACCGTGGAGGGTTCAGTCCAGATGCTTCCCATCGTCATTTCGCTAGCGGCAACGGTCATCCTGCTCGTGTGGATGGGCTTCTTCATGATGGGCTCGCTGCCGCTGCTCGTGCTCAAGCACGACACCCCGCTGGACTCGCGCTTCATCCGCGGCCTGTTCAACGTCTACTACCTCGCGGTGATGCTGACCGGCAGCGCGGCGGCGCTTTGCTATGTGTGGTCCGGCAGGTTCGTCTTTGCCGTAGGCATGGCGTTCATTGCGGGCCTGGCGTTTGCGCTGCGCCGCTGGCTCATCATCCCGCGCATGGATTTCCTGCGGCACACGATCCCGGCTGCCGACACGTCCGTCTCGCAGTTCCGCCGGCTCCACATCGTCGGGATGATGCTCAACGTGGTGCAGCTCGGGACGGTGGCCTGGTCGTTGACGAAGCTGGGGCTGTGACCCCGGTTCGCCGAGCCTGGCGAATTGCTTTTCTCAGGTGCGGGAGAAGAAATATGCAGCCAGACCCGCGACCGCATAGGTTGCAATGCCGATGAGCGCCATCGCATTCTCCGAAGCAACCACTGAACCGTCATCGGCACGCGCAAAGCCGTGCCAGGAAAACTGCATGCCCGCTCCAGGGAAGCCGATGCGAACCTGCCCCAGCGTCACGACCTTGAACGCACCCAGGAGCAGTAGGAGCACAGCGCCTTCACCCAGCACATGCACGAGCACGTACAGGGTGACCAGCGCGGGCGCGAGCAGCGCGACAAGGGCGATGCTGCCGAGCGTACTCGCCGCAAGTTCTTCCCTGTAGACGAGTGCCAGCAGCGCGGCGCCGACCGACACGAATGCGGCAACGGTCCAGCGCGTTCGGCTCATCGTGGAACCTTGCCGCGAAGAGGTCGACAACAACAGCGGATCGCGTTCCGCGCGGTGCACAGATACCGGTCGTCTTCTTTCTGAAGCATGGCTCGCATGGGTGTTTGTGCCGGCTACTGTAGCCGTTCGTTTCGTGACCGCGACCGGGGCCCGGCCGCTCCGATGCACAAGCCGCCGAACGTTCCGGTGGCCTCCAGGGAACAACCATTTGCCCGCAATGGCAAGCCCTCTTCATGAGCCCTTCACCAACCCTTCACGAATTTCGACAAGCGTTTTTATTGCGTCTAGATTGCGCGCCGATGCCTCGTCGGGGCATCGGTGCTCAACAGATCAATGGAGACGAATGCATGAAGATTTTTGCTTGTCGAGGGCTCTGGCTGGCGATGGCCTCGTCGGTGGTTCTCGTGGCCGGGCTCAGTGCTTGCGGCGGTGGTTCATCCGGCGTCACGTTCTTTCCGCCCATCGTGGGCAGCACGCCACCACCGCCTCCACCTGCACCTCCGCCAGACAGAGGCGGCGACGGGTCGCTTCGCAAGTGGGGCTACCTCACGCTGCCCGATGGCAACCGCATGCGCTACAGCGTGATGCTGCCGCGCGCGACGGGCAGCTTTCCGGTGTTGATCGAATACGACGGCTATGCCTCGGGCTCGCAGTCGGGCGAAGCCGACCGCTGGGTGCCCGAGGGCTATGCGGTGATGGGCCTCAACGTGCCGGGCACAGGCTGCTCGAGCGGTGAAGACCAGGTGTTCGATGCCACGGTCGGCGCGGCCGGTGCCTTTGCGGTGGAGTGGGCCGCGAAGCAGCCGTGGTCCACCGGCAAGGTCGGCATGGTGGGCTACTCCTATCCGGGCTACAACCAGCTGTGGGTGGCGGCCCAGCGGCCGGCTGGGCTGGTGGCCATTGCGCCGGGCAAGAACGTGACCGACCCGTACCGCGACGTCGCCTATCCGGGCGGCATCCAGAACATCGGGTTTCCTTCGCTGTGGTGGTCGGGGTTTCCCGGCATCTGGAAATTCGCCGCCGAAAAAGCCAGGGAGCTCGACGGCGACACCGAATGCGGGAAGACGGTGGCCGACAACCTCGAGAAGATCAAGCGGCCCGATCTCGACCTTGACCTGTGGCTCAACACCGACCCGCACTACGGCGCGCGCTACGCGAAGAAAAGCGCGATGTTCGTCACCGGCAACATCGACATTCCCACGCTCGGCAGCCAGTCGTGGCAAGACGAGCAGGTGGGCGGCCGCATGGGCTACTACGAGGACACCATCGCGCCCGAGAAGATGTGGCTGATCAGCTCCAACGGCACGCACGACACGAGCCAATCGAGCGCCTACATCTTCGACATGCAGAAGCGCTTCTATGCGCACTTCCTGAAGGGCGAGGCCAACGGCTTCGAGCGCGAGCCGCGCGTGCACCTGCTGCAGGAGCTGCAGGTGTCCGGGGGCGACGACGAGTTCCCCGTCCTGACGCCCACCGCGGTGGCTACCTTCGACCGCCTGCCGGTCAAGGCGACGCCGATGCGGCTGTGGCTCAAGCCCGGCGGCGCGATGAGCGACGTGGAAACGCAGGACCCGGTGGTGCCGCCCAGCAGCTACCGCTATCCGGTGGACAGCCCCGCCGTCAACAATCCGGACGACGAAGGCTGGAAGCCGGTGACCGCACCGGACGGCCAGCTCACCTTCACCACAGCGGCATTGCCTCAAAGCCTGAGCTTCTACGGCGAAGGCTCGGTCGACCTGTGGCTGAGTTCGACCACCAGCGACGCGGACCTGCAGGTCACCGTGTCGGAGGTTCGCCCCGATGGCATGGAGATGTTCGTGCAGCGCGGCTGGCTGCGCGCCTCCAAGCGGCAACTGGACGCCGCAAGGTCGAGCGTGCTGCGGCCCTGGGGCGATTTCACCGAGGCGGCAGTGAAGCCGCTGGTGCCGAACGAGCCCACGCAGATGCGGCTCGAAATCCAGAAGTTCGCGCACGTGTTCCGTGCGGGCTCCAGTATTCGCCTGACGCTCGACACGCCATCGCAAACCGGCTACTGGGTGTTCGGAAACAGCAAGGCGCCTTCGACCTACACGGTGTGGCATGACAAGGCCCGGCCGTCCAGCATCGTGCTGGGCCACGTGCCGTACACGCATGCCAATGCCTTGCCGGACTGCAAGGCGACACAGCGGCAGCCGTGCCGGCCCAAGGTGGATGTTCCGCTGCCCGCCGCGGGCCCGGTCTGAAGCGTCTTGCCTAGCGCTGCAGGCCGATGTCGGTGGCCTTGCAGCGCCGGATGACTTCCGAGAAGCAGGGCTCGAACACGCGGTTGGCAATTTCCCAGCGGCCGTGTTCTTCCAGGTAGGCGGGGAGGAGTTGGTTCAGCTCGCCCCACACGTCGTTCTCGCGCACCGTGGCGAGCTGGCCGTTGCGGCAAACGACGTGGCCGGCCACCACCACCAGTTCGATCGAGCTGCCGTTCTCGCAGTAGGCCAGTTGCCTGACGATGTCGTTCCGGGGCCGGAAGTTGTCGTTGTCCAGGTCGAGCATCACCAGGTCGGCGGCCTTGCCGACTTCGAGCGAACCGGTCACGCCGTCGAGCATGGCGGTGCGGGCGCCGTCGATGGTGGCCATGCGCAGCGTCTCGATGGCGCTGAGCCATTGCGCCGGTGGCGTGCCGCCGGTGTTGTGCATCAGCGTGGCGAAGCGCACCAGGTCGAACACGCGTGCGCTGTCGTTCGACGACAGGCCATCGGTGCCCAGGCCGATGGCCACGCCTGCGTCCAGCAGCTTGCGGATGGGCGCCAGGCCCGAGCCCAGCTTGAGGTTGCTCAACGGGTTGTGCACCACCGAGCAGCCGGCTTCGCCCATCCGCGCGATGTCGTCGTCGGTGATCCAGATGGCATGCGCCAGCGTGGTGTGCCGGTCGAGCACGCCGATGTCGTGCATGTGGGCCAGCAGTGTCTTGCCGTAGAACATCTGGCCGGCCACGGCCTGCACCTTGGTTTCGAGCAGGTGGGTGTGCAGCGGCACGCCGTGTTCAACGGCCAGCGCGTGGCAGGCCTGCAGCATGCCGGTGGTGCAGCGCTGCGGTGCCGACGGCGTGATGGCAAAGCGCAGGCGGCCATCGGCCTGCCCGTGGAACTGCCTGAAGGCCTCCTGGCAATAGGCCGTGTAGTCGGCCACCGTGGTGGGCGCGCCAAAGGTGAGCTGGTTGCGCAGGTGCTCCGGAAAAATCTCGTGGCCGAAGGGCGTGGAATCGAGCACCGGCGTGTCGAGCACGGCACTGGACACGTTCACGCGAATGCCCGCATCGCGGTACGCCTGGAAGACGATGCCGAGCCGCTCGGTGCTGTGCGCCATCGGGTCGAAGAAGTCGTCGCACAGCGTGGTCACGCCGTTCTTCAGCGACTGCATCGCCAGCAGCAGGGTGCGCAGGTACAGCAGGCGGTCGGGAATCGGCGCGCCCGAGATGTACGTGTAGGCGTACAGCAGCCAGGTCTCCAGCGGCATCTGCTCGTAGCGGCCCTTGAAGAAGGTCTCGCTCGAATGCGTGTGCGCGTTGACGAGGCCCGGCATCAGCAGCTTGCCGTGGCCCGCGATGACTTCGCAAGACGCGGGCACGGCAAGGCCGGTGCCGATGGCGGCGATTTTTCCGTCTTGCAGCAGCACGTCGGCGCGTACGGGGCGCTCGCCGTCGGGCCGGGTCATGGCCAGGACTTCCGCGCCCTGGATCAGGATGGACTTCGATGCCGTCGTCATGCGTTGCTGCTCCTCATGCGCGCCGTTCAGTCGCGCATCTCCGCCGTGCCCCGGATCGAACCAAGGCCACCGCGCAGCTTGGTGCTGAGCCACACGCCGAACACCGTGGCAATGTAGGGCAGAGCCTGCAGCAGGTCGTTCGATATCGCGCCGCCGTAGATCAGCTGGGCGCGGATGCCCAGCGCCGAGACGATGGCGAAGAACAGCGCCGCCGCGGTGGCGCCGAGCGCGCTGCCGGCACCGAAGATCACGGCCGCGAAGGCCATGAAGCCGCGGCCCGCCGTCATGTTCTGCGAGAAGATCTGCAGGCTGCCGCCGGCCAGCTCGGCACCGCCCATGGCGCACAGGATGCCGCCGAGCGCCAACGCCAGCAGGCGCATGCGGCTGGGGTTCACGCCCACGCTGCGCGCCGCGAACGGGTGCTCGCCCGAGGCCGACAGTTGCAGGCCCAGCCGGGTGCGTTCCAGCAGCAGCCACACCAGCCACACCGCCACCGGCATGAACAGCACGAACACCGACAGGCTGCCGAACGCGCCCAGGTCGGCGTCGAACAGGCTGTTGAGCTTGGGTATGCCGAAGGGCGCCGTTACCGTGGCTTCGCTGTCGTACAGCGCCTGGATGGCCAGCGACGTGCCGCCCAGGCCAAGGCCGGCCAGGCCCAGGCCCGCGATGATCGGGTTGGCCTTGAGCTTCTCGACGACGTACCACAGCAGCACCGAGGCCAGCACGCACAGCGCAATGGCAATCAGCATGGCCTGCACGAACGATTCGGTCTGCACGATGCCCACGATGAGCGCACAGCTGCCGATGATCATCAGCCCTTCCAGGCCCAGGTTCCAGACGCCCGCGCGCTGGGCCAGCACGCCCGCCAGCGTGACGTAGATCAGCGGCGTGCCCGAAATGAGGATGGAAACCAGTGTGTCTGTCATGCCGGCTTTCGGGTCAGGAGCTTGTCCAGCCACTTGGCGCGGGACGTGATGAAGAGGGCGATGGTGGCGTTGATGACTTCGATGGCCGCCGCGGGCAGGCCCACCATCACCGGCAGGTACAGCGCGGCCGATGCCAGCGCGCCGAAGAACAGCGCCGACACGGCGGTGCCCACGATGGACAGTTGCGCCACCAGCGCGATCAGGATGGCGGTGAAGCCGTGCGCGGGCAGGAAACCGCTGGCCAGACGTCCGTTGGGGCCGAGCAGTTCGATGCTGCCGGCCAGCCCCGCCAGCGCGCCACTGACCAGGAAGCTGAAGAGGCCGATGCGCCCGACGCGTGCGCCTTGCCACGACACCATGGTCGGGTTGCGCCCCGCCAGGTTGGCCACGATGCCCAGCGCCGTGCGGTTGGCCAGCAGCCACGACAGCGCGAACACCAGCAGCGTGAGGATGACGATGAGCGGCGACACGCCCAGCGAATCGGAGATGCGGTAGGCATCGGCAATCGGGCGGCTGGAAGCCTGCTGGCCCGAACCGGTCGGGTCTTTCAGCGGACCCGAGGTCACGTACACCAGCAGCAGGCCCGCAAGAAAGTTGCCCATCAGCGTGGTGATGACTTCGTCGGTGCCTGAGCGCAGGCGCAGCAGCCCCGGCCACATGGCCCACAGCGCACCGCCCAGCATGCCCGCGAGCAGGCAGCACGACACCACGAGCCAGGCCGGCCCGCCCGACAGCCATTCGGCCGTGAACGCCGCGAAGATCGAGCCGATGTAGAACTGCCCCTGCGCGCCGATGTTGAAGAAGCCCGCGCGGAACGCGATGGCCACGCCGGTCGCGGTAATGAACAGCGGCATGGCCCAGCGCAGGCCCTGGTGCACCGCGCCGTCGCGCAGGAACGCACCGTCGAGGATGCCCGTGAACAGCTCGCCGACCGGCAGCCCGGCGCAGAAGAACGCGAGCGCGCACAGCAGCAGCGCAAGGCACACGAAGAGCAGCACGCGCAGCACCGGCAGCATGCGCGCCAGCGAGAGGGAAGAGGAAGACATGGCGTTCGATGTCATGCGTGGGCTCCCACCATGGCCTGGCCGACCTGCCGCAGGTCGTAGGGCGCGCTGTACTCGCCGACGACCTGCCCGCGCAGCATGACCAGCACGCGGTCGCTGATGTCGAAGAGCTCGTCGAGGTCGGAAGAAATGAGGATGATCGCGGCGCCCCGGTCGCGTGCCTGGCGCAGTGCCTTCCAGACATAGGCGGTGGCGCCGATGTCCAGGCCGCGCGTGGGTTGAGCCGCGATGATCAGGCGGGCGCTGTCGTCGACCTCTCGCGCGAAGATCACCTTCTGCGCATTGCCGCCGGAGAGCGAGCCCGCGGGCTGGCCGCAGGTGGCGTAGCGCACGTCCCACTGCGTGAGCGCCGTGTCGCATTCGGCCTGCAGCTTCTTCGGCCGCACGAACGACAGCAGGCCGTCTTTCAGCAGGCGGCCCATGGCCCAGTTCTCCCACAGGCTGCTGTTCAGCGAAAGGCCTTCCACGTTGCGCTCGAAGGGAATGATGCGAAGGCCGGCCGCGCGGCGCGTGGCGAGGTCGCTGTGCGTCAGGTCGTGGCCGTCGAATGCAATGGTGCCGCCGGCGGTTTCCGCCAGGGCGGCAATGGCGCGCACCAGCGTGCGCTGGCCGTTGCCCTCGACGCCCGCGATGCCGATGATTTCTCCGGCGCGGATGTCCAGGCTCACCTGCGCCAGCGCGGCGCCTTCGGCATCGGGTTTGGTCGACAACTCGTGCATGCGCATCACGGTCGGCGCACCGGGATTCGGCTTTCGTGCGACAGGCTCGCTGCCGGCCGGTGGCGGGGCCTTGGCGTCGCCCATGATCCACTGGCTCAGGTCGGCGGCGCTGATGTTGCCGCAGGGCACCGGCCCCATGACGTGTTCACCGCGGCGCAGCACGCTCACGGTGTCGGCAATGGCCATCATTTCGCGGATCTTGTGCAGGATGAGCACGACGGTCACGCCGCGCTTCTTCAGGATGCGGATGCGCTCGAACAGCGTCTCGACACCGGCGGGTGCGAGCACGGCCGTCGGCTCGTCGAGGATCAGCACCTTGGCATCGGTCACCAGCGCGCGTGCAATCTCGATGCCTTGCTGCGTCTCGATGGGCAGGTTGCGAATGACCTCGCGCGGACTCACCGCAAGGCCCAGCCCGTCGAGGTGCGACTGCCAGCGCTTTTCGAGCTGGCGAGAGGTGAACAGGCCGCGGTGCCGGTCGGAGCCGAACTCCATGGCCTGCGCCACGGTGAACGAGGCCGGCAGCGCAAAGCTCTGGTGCACCAGCTCCACGCCGGCCGCGCGCGCGGCGCTCACGTGGCCGGTGCGGATGTCGTGTTCGCCGATGCGCACGCGCCCGTGCGTGGGCTTGACCAGGCCCGAGCAGACGCGCGCAAAGGTGGTCTTGCCCGCGCCGTTCTGGCCGACCACCGCATGAATCAGCCCTTCCTCGAAGGCGATGGAAACATCCGACAGCGCCTTCACGGTGTCGTACTGCACCGTGACGCCATCGAGGACCAGCGCGGCGCCCGGATGGGTGGCCTCGCCGTTCGGAGAACTTCTGTTCATGCTGCAGCCGGAAGAATCGGGGAAATCAGAGAACGGTGTTGAACGGCACCTTGAGGGAGCCACCGAGGATGGCCGCCTGCGCGGTGCGGATCTCCGCCATGGTGGCTTCGGCCTTGGCCGCGACCGCCTTGTCGCCTTCCTTCTGGAACAGCGGCGACAGCTCCAGTGCCACCACGCCGGTGCCCAGCCCGGTGTGCAGGTGCGAGCCGCCCTTGCCGGCCTTCATGATGCGCGAGGCCTCGTCGTAAAGCGACTTGCCGAAGTGCAGGCTGACGATGGACACGAGCGACTTGGGGCCCTGCGGATACTGCGCCGGGTCGAGGCAGCTCACCAGCCGGCCGGGCTTGTCGTTGGCCGCCGCGATGATGCCCGCGTCGGTGGCGGCGGCATCGGTCTGGATGAAGTCGATGCCGCTGTTGTACATCTGCGTGGCGATCTCGCGGCCCTTCACCGGGTCCTGGAACGAGCCCGCGAAGGCAACCGTGACGGTCGCGTTCTTGCGCACCGACAGCACGCCGGCCTTGAAGGCGTTGAAGTCCGCGTTCAGCGGCGGAATCGACATGCCGCCGATGAATCCGATCTTGCCGCTGGTCGACATGCGCCCCGCGAAGATGCCGGCCAGGTAGGTGCCCAGGTAGTAGTCGTACGACACCGTGGTCACGTTCGCGATGGCCGGCTTCATTTCGTCGCCGAACAGCTGCAGCCACTGCGTCTTCGGGTACTTGGGCGCCAGTGCCTTGAAGGGCTCGGTGACCTCGTTGAAGGTCGACACGATCACCGCCGCGCCCGCGTCGCCCAGCGTGCGGAAGATGGTCTCGTAGGTCGACGGGTCTTTCGCGTAGATGGCGCGGGTCTGCATGCCCGTTTCCTTGCCCAGCAGCTTCAGGCGCGCGATCATCGCGTCGACCGCGCTGGCATCGCCCGCGGCCTGCGTGTGCACCAGCGCGATCAGCCCGCCCTTGGCGTTGGCGATCAGCGGATAGAGGGCGCTGGCCATGGCGACACCGCCCAGGCCTGCTGCAGCTTTCAGGATCTGCCGGCGTGGGGTGGCGGCGCGAGAGGTGGCGTTGGTTGTCATGCGGATATCTCTGGGGTTGAGGGAAGGGCGGGCGAACAGGCGAATGAAACTGGGGGAGGGACTCAGGGCGTGGGCGAGCTGGGCGCGGGATTCATGATCATCACGTCCTGGCTCTGGATGGCGTCGAGCGCCCACACGCTCTTGATGAACGACTGCCACTCGGGGTCGGCGTACATCGCGGCGCGGCGCGCTTCGCGGTCGGCAAGGCTGTCGTAGGCCCAGATCAGCACCGTGGTGTGCAGCCGGCCGATCTCGGAAACGTACAGGCCCACGAACTTGTTCAGGTGGCGCTTCTGCACCGGCAGGCCTTCGCGTTCGTACTTCTCGCGCCACTGGTCGATGGTGCCGGGGCGAAAGGTATAGAGGCGGTGTTCGATGATCATGGCAGTGCTCTTTTCTTTCCTGTGAATCTGCTTGCTGCTATTGGCCGGCCAGGATGAATTCGGCGCACTTCTCGCCGATCATGATGGCCGGGGCGTTGGTGTTGCCGCTCGAGATGACCGGCATGATCGAGGCGTCGGCCACGCGCAGGTTGGCAATGCCGTGCACCTTGAGCCGGTGGTCGACCACGGCCATGTCGTCGTGGCCCATCTTGCAGGTGCCCACCGGGTGGAAGGTGGTCATGGCGGTGGCGCGCAGCCAGGCCATCAGGTCTTCGTCGCTTTGCTTGTCGGGGCCGGGTGCAATTTCCTTGCCACGGTAGGCGTCGAACGCCGGCTGCTCGATGACCTGGCGCGTCGCGCGAATCGCGTTCACCATGGTCTTGCGGTCGAAGTCGGTGTCCAGGTAGTTGGGCTGTATGAGCGGTGCATCGGTCGGGCGGCCCGAGCGCAGGCGGATGCGGCCCTTGCTGTTGGGGTTGACCGGGCCCACGCGCAGCGTGAAGCCGTGCTTGGCCTCGATGCTGGTCTTCTTGAACGGGTTCGGAAAATACAGGTTGGCCGTTTTTTCGAGCGCCGGCATGAAGTGCAGCTGCACGTCGGGGTCGGCCAGCTCGGGCGATGTCTTGATGAAGGCGCCGGCCTCGTACGGAAAGGTCGTGGTGATGCCTTCGCCGAACAGCATGCCCTGCACCACCGAGAACGCGATCTTGTCGAAGCGCAGGTCCTTGTAGAGCGTTACCGGCTGCTTGCACTCGTAGGCCATGACGCAGTCGACGTGGTCCTGCAGGTTGCCGCCCACGCCGGGCAAGGCCTTGAGCACCGGAATGTCGTGCTGCGCCAGCTCGGCCTCCGGCCCGATGCCCGACAGCATCAGCAGGTGCGGCGAGCCGACTACGCCGGCGCACAGGATCACTTCCTTGCGCGCACGCACGGTGTGCATCAAGCCATTCGTTTCGTAGGCCACGCCCACGGCCTTCGACTTCTCGACGATGACCTTGTGGGTCAGCGCGCGGGTCACTACCTTGAGGTTGCTGCGCTTGAGCGCCGGCCGCAGGAAGGCGAACGACGTGGACCAGCGCTTGCCCTTCTTGATGGTGAAGTCGTAGCGCCCGAAGCCCAGTTGCGTGGGGCCGTTGAAGTCGTCGTTCAGCGGATAGCCGGCCTGCCTGCCGGCTTCGCAGAACACGTCGAGCAGTGCGTTCCAGCCGCGCGCGCGGCACACCGTCAGTTCGCCCTGCGTGTTGTGGAACACGCCTTCGCGCTGGATGTGGCCTTCGGAGCGCTTGAAGGCAGGCAGCACGTCCTTGTAGGACCAGCCGGGGTTGCCCATCGCGGCCCAGCCGTCGTAGTCCTGCTTGCCGCCGCGCACGTAGATCATGCCGTTGATGGTCGACGTGCCGCCCAGCACCTTGCCGCGCGGCCAGTAGAGCTTGCGGCCGTTCAGGTTGGGCTCGGGCTCGGTGTGGAAGTGCCAGTTGTAGATGCCCGACTGGAACAGCTTGCCCATCAGCATCGGCAGGCGGAACAGCGGGTTGGAGTCCTTGCCGCCGGCTTCGAGCAGCAGCACGCGCGTGGCGGGGCGGGCGCTGAGCCGCGCGGCGAGGGCGCAGCCTGCGGAGCCCGCGCCCACGATGATGTAGTCGTAGTCGTTCGCGTCGTTCATTGATGAATTACCAATTGATGGGAGCGCCGTTCATCTCCGCGAGATAGGCGTTGCACAGGGCAAAGGGGTTGGGCAGCGACAGCACGGCGTCGGCGCTGGCCGGGTGCTCGCGCAGGATGCAGGCGACGTTGCGGCGACGCCCCTCGACCACGCCGGCCGACTGCAGCGCCTCGGCGGCGGAGGCACCGAAGCCCATGAACACCAGGGGCTCGTCGTGCGCCAGCAGGTGGTTCAGCACCGCATCGATCAACGGCTTCCACAGCACCAGGTGGCCGCGCGACTGGTGCGGATCGATGCCCACCTGGAAGCGGCTGAGCGTGAACGAGGTGTTGAGCAGCAGCACGCCGCCTTCGGTCCAGCGGTCGCTCAGGGCCTCGGGCGATTCGAAGGGCAGCGCGCCCGATTCGATGGCCTGCAGCGTGTGCGGCCAGTGGGCGAAGGCACCGCCGTAGCGGGCGTCGCCGGTGCGCGCCTCGGCCACCATCTGCACCCAGGCGCGAATGCTCTTGGTGAACATCTTGTCGAGCTCTCGCCATTCGGCCACGTTGCCGACTTCGAAGGCGCGGCCGGTGGCGATGTCGATGGACGGATAGGGGTCTTGCCCCAGCACCACGCAGCGCACCCGCGACGGCGCCACGCTGTCGAAGGCCTTGAGCATGTGCGCGCCGGCGGGCATGCCGGGAAGGCGCCGGCCCTTGCGCGCCGGGAAGATGGGCTCCCAGGCTTCGAGTTCCAGGGCCGCATCGACGCCATCGAAATCGAGCTGCACGTCGCCCAGCGCGGTGCGCCAGGCATCGGGCAGGTCGGCTTGCCAATTCGTCAGTGTTTCTTGCAGGGCGCTGCGCAGGGCTTGGGGCATGGGTTACATTCAAACGCTAAAAGCTGACCAGTTCGTCAGGAAATTCTAAAGAAAAAACTGACGAGTTGGTCAGAAATTTTGACTAGGTGATTTCCCGCTGCCCGCAGCGCCGCCCCTAGAATTTGTTCCCGGTAAAAAGTGACACCATTGCCCATGCGCGACACCAGACCTGCACCATCCACGACGCCGGAAACCACCGCGGACCGAGAGATCAGGGCGGGCAACAAGCGCAAGATCCTCAAGGCGGCGAGCGAGGTGTTTGCCGCCAAGGGCTTCGACGGCGCGCGCATCGCCGAGATCGCCACCGTCGCGGGCCTGCCCAAGGCCAACGTCTACTACTACTACGCGACCAAGGAAGAGCTGTACAGCGCGACCTTTGCGCCGCTGCTGGAAGAGTGGGACAGCGCGCTGCAGATCCTCAAGGTAGAGACGGAGCCCGCCGTGGCATTGCGCGCGTATGTCGAAGCCAAGCTGAAGCTGGGCCGCAAGAACCCGCTGGAAGCGCGGCTGTTCGCGAACGAGGTGGTGCGCGGCGGCGCGTTCCTGTCGGCGGCCGATCGGGCCCACATCGCCAGGAGCACGGCGGCGAGCATCGAGGTGTTCGAGGCCTGGATGGCGGCCAAGAAGATCCGCAAGATCGATCCGCAGCACTTTCTGTTCTTGCTGTGGGCGTCGACGCAGTTCTATGCCGACTACGAGCCGATCGTGAATGCGGTGCTGCAGGTGAAGAAGATGACTTCTGCGCATTACGACAAGGCGCTTGAGAGCATCGTCAGTACGGTGCTTGGGGGCGTGCTGCTGGACTGACTTTTTGGGGAGCTCCGCGCCCCGCGCTCGCGCCGACGGTGTGCTCTGCTCCGCGAATGTCCCCCGCTTCGCTCCTCCTTTATTTCGCTGCGCGGAGCACCCGATGCCAGTCGCACGAGGGCGCTGCTCTCGCATTGGCCGATCAACGACCGCTCTGAAGGCGCTCGCGCCGATGGTGTGCTCTGCGC
>NZ_QAJK01000092.1:0-21392 GCF_003852515.1 Variovorax sp. KBW07
GAGCGGCGCCCTGAATGACCCGAACTGAACAGCAGCAGCCCCTCAGAACCGATAAGCACCACTCAGGCCCACAGTCCAGTTGCGACCCGCAGCAGGCTCGTAATAGCGTCCATTGCCTTCGTTGACGATGACCGAGCCCACGTAGCGACGGTCGAACAGGTTGTCGACACGCGCGAAGGCGTTGAACTCCCACCGCTCCCACTTCTTCAGATAGCCCGCGTACATCGCCGCAACGACATAGCCCGGCGCGCTCGCGGTGTTCACATCGTTCGCCTGGATGCGTCCGAGTGCGCGCATCTCTACACCCGCGCGCCAGCCTTCGGGCGGAACCCAGCCCAGCGATGCGAACAGCGACTGCTTTGCAATGCCCGGAATGCGGTTGCCCGCGGCCACGGTGTTGGCGGCCGCACAAGGCGACGGCGAACAGAAGGCATCGCGGTACGTTGCGTCCAGCCAGGTGTAGGCCAGCTGCGTGCGCCAGTGATCGGACGTCTCGTGCTGCCAGCCCAGTTCGAAGCCGTTGCGCCGCGTGCGCCCCGCGTTCTGGAATGTGGCGCGGCCGCCGACGTTGGTGTCGGTCACGATCTCGTCTCGCGTGCGGGTCTGGAACAGGGCCGCCGTCAGCAGCCCGCCGGCGAGCCGCGCTTTTGCGCCCAGCTCGATGCTGTCGTTGACCGACGGCCGCAGCGCAAAGTTGAGCCCGCTCGCACCACCCGAGCGGTAAGACAGTTCATTCAGCGTCGGCGTCTCGAAGCCACGGCCAATGGAGCCGTACAGCGCGAGGTCCGGCGTGGCCTGGTAGCGCAGCGAGGCCACGGGCAGGGTCCGGCTGTAGCGCGCGTTGCCGCTGTCGTTGCGGTTGGCGCCGACGATGTAGTGGTCTTGCGAATCGAAGTGCACGCTGCTGCGGCGCACGCCGGCTTCGAGCGTCCACCGGTCGGTGAAGCGCCAGGTCGCCTGCGCATAGGGGTCGAGGTTCCAGACCTCGTTGCGCTCGGCACGCCGCAGCCGGCCCTGCACGCCGAGCAACGGGGCCGCGACCGGACCGATGTAGTTTTCATAACCGCGGCGCTGCTCGCGCAGGCTGTCGTAGCCCAGCCCGGCGACCACGTCGAAGGGCCTGTCGGCCAGCTGCAGCGCGGCAGTCCAGCGCACATCGACGCCGCCGTATTGCCGCGACAAGTCGATCACGCCGCCCGCATGCAACGGGTTCTGCTGCGCCGACACGGGGATCGACTGGTACTGCGTGGTCTTGCGTTCGCCGCCGTAGACCATCAGGCGCAGCGCCTGCGTGGCGTCGATGCGCCGTTCGTAGAGCAGGCCGACCTGCGTTTGCTCGACCGTCTTGCGGGTGTCGTACTGGGTCGCGAGCGGCGCATTGCGTGGCTCCAGCGCGTACTGGTCGGCGGTCAGGCCCAGCGGGTCTTGTGCATCGATGCGCACGCTGTTGAGCACCAGCGTGAGCTTGTCGCCGTTGTCCAGCGCAATGCCGAGCTTGCCGTTGGCAATGTCGCGCCGGGCCGCGCTGTGCTCGCGCCAGCCATCGGTGTGAAAACGGCTCGCGCCGAGCAGGTAATCGACCTGGCCCTGCGACCCGCTGAGTTGCAGCGACTGGCGCCAGGTGCCGAAGCTCCCGCCGGCGAGCGAATACGACAGCCGGGGTGCGCCCTCGCCCGAGGCGGTGAACGCCTGCACCACGCCCCCGGACGAATTGCCATACAGCGCCGAGAACGGACCGCGCAGCACCTCGATGCGATCGACCGAGCCGATGTCGATGTTCGATGTCTGGCCCTGCCCATCGGGCAAAGTGGCGGGAATGCCATCGACATACAGCCGCACGCCGCGCACGCCGAAGGTCGAGCGCGCCCCGAAGCCGCGAATGGACAGCTGCAGGTCTTGCGCGTAGTTCAACCGGTTCTGCACCTGCAGCCCCGGCACGGCGCCAAGTCCCTCGGAAAGATTGACCTGCAGGCGGCCGCTGCGCATTTCGTCGCCATCGATGCGATCCACCGAGCCGGGCACGTTGAACGGTGCGACCTCGCCACGCGGCGTGGAAACGGTGATCTCGCGCAGCCCGCCTGCCACGGCACCCTCTGCTGCAGGGGTTTCCTGGGGTTGCTGCGCCTGCACGGCGAAGGGGGCACCCAGCATCAGCAGGCGGGCAGCGGAGGCGAATGCAAAATTCATTGCACCGATTCTGCTTCGGTGCACCGGGCGCCTCCCCTAGCGAGAACCCGCTCAGGGACGAGAACGCAACGGCGACTGGCCGCTAGCGCGAAGGGCCGCGCCGCCAGCCATACCAGGCGCACACGGCGACCGGTATGCCCAGCGCGAACCAGGCCAGGACATCGCCCAGCCCGCCATCGCTGAAGAGTGCGGAGATCAGTCCGAAGGTGGTCAGCAGGCCAAGCGCGATCGGCCAGCCCCACATGCGCCAGAAACCGTGGTGCTGCTGTTGCTGGTGGTGATGCTTCATGCCTGCACCTTCATTGCCGGCGCCGGCTCGGGTTGCGGCACGCCGCCTTCACTGTCCGGTGCGCGCTTTTCATGCGCCGCCTTGGTGGAGGCCGGCACGGGCTTGCCCTTCTTGAGCCACAGGTACAGCCCGCTGCCCAGCACGATGATGGTCGCGATGTCGAGCAGCGCCCACAGGATCTGCATCGGCATGCCACCGTAGTCGCCGAAGTGCAGCGGCTGCGAGACCAGCAGCGCGGTCAGGTACCACGGCAGCTTGGGCGATGCCGTGACCTCGGTGGTCTTCGCATCGACCAGTACCGGCTGGAACAGCTTCGAGGTGAAGGGCTCGTTGCCTCGCAGGAAGAAGGTCGTGTGGTGCGGGCTCGAGAACGCCGTGCCCGGGAAGGCGATGAACGACAGCTTGGTGTTGGGCGCGCGCTGCATGGCCGCATCCATCGAGCGCTGCACCGAGCCGCGTTCGGCCACCGGCACCGTCGGCTCGCCCTTGTAGGGCGCGAGCAGCGCGCTGAGCTGGTCGTACTGCCAGTACTTGATGAGCAGGTCGGCCCACGTGTTGATCATGCCGGTGGAGCCCACCACGAACAGCCACACCAGCGTGACCACGCCCAGCAGGTTGTGCAGGTCGAGCCACTTCAGGCGAGGCCGCTTGTCGCGCCGCACGGTACCGAAGTCGAGCTTGCGCATGAAGGGCGAGTACAGCACCACGCCCGAAACGATGGCCACCAGCAACAGCAGGCCCATGAAGCCCAGGAAGAGCTTGCCCGGCAGCCCCGCGAACAGGTCGACGTGCAACTTGAACATCACGTACATGAAGCCCTCGTCAAACTTGGGCTGCGCCAGCACGGCGCCGGTGCGCGAGTCGACCGCCACCGACTTGAAGTCGTCCGTGGGCTCGGGCGTGGGCGTGAGCGTGACGAACCACAGGCCGTCGTCGTCCTCGGGTTGCGAGGCGAACTGCACCACGCGGTCGGGGTGCCTGGCCTTCGCGATGTCGAGCACGCGGTCCAGGCTGATGTGCGGCGTGCCGGCCGGCATCTTCGGCGCCTCGACTTCGGTGCCCAGCAGGTGGCCGATCTCGTGGTGGAAGATCAGCGGCAGCCCGGTGATGCACAGCAGCAGCATGAACACCGTGCACACGAGGCTGCTCCACTTGTGCACCCAGGCCCAGGTCTTTATCTTTCGGCTGTTCATGTCGTGGTGGCTGTGGTTGGGGGACGGGTTCTAGAAACGGTAGGTCGCGCTGGCGACGACGTTTCGGCGCGAACCGTACCAGCAGTCACCGCGCGACAGGCAGGTGCTGAAGTACACCTTGTCGGTCACGTTGTTGATGTTGAGCGCATAGCGCCAGCGCTCGGTGTCGTAGGCGAACACCAGGTCGGCCAGCGCCACGCCAGGCACGCGCGGGCCCACGCCGGTCTGCAGGTCGCGGAACGAGCTCATCATGCGCAAGCCGGCACCGGCCGAGAAGCCATTCACGCCGCCGATGGAAAAGCGGTACTTGGCCCAGACGCTGGCCTGGTGCCTGGGCAGGCCCTCGATCAGCGCGTCGGCATCGGTGTAGTTGTAGTGGGCGATCAGGTCTAGGTTCGGGCCGATCGAGCCCTTGGCTTCCAGCTCGACGCCCCGGGTCTTCGTCAGGCCGGTCTGCGTGAACACCTTGGGCTGCGGCTCCACGATCTGGTTCTTCTCGCGCAGGTCGTACACCGCGGCGCTGAAGGCCAGGGCACGGTCCTTGGGCTCGTACTTGACGCCCACCTCCCACTGCTCGCCACGCAGCGGCGTGAAGATGCGGCCTTCGCGCGGCGACTGCGGCGTGAACGATTCGCTGTAGCTCACGTAGGGCGACCAGCCCGACGGCGAGGCATACATCACGCCGAAGCGCTTGGTGGTGGCGCTGCTCTTCTCGGCATCGCTGCCCTCGGCGCTCGACACCGCCTTGTCGTGGCGAAGGCCCGCGACGAAGATCCAGTTGTCTAGCTTGACCTGGTCCTGCAGGTAGAAGCCGTTCTGGCGCTGGCGCGTGCGCGGGCGGGCACTGCGTTCAGGCACGTCGACATGGCCATACACGGGCGCGTAGATGTCGATGGTGTCGAAGGTCGTTCCGGTCCAGACGTTCTCGCGCTGGCGCGCGAAGTCGGCGCCCATCAGCAGCGTGTGCTTGAGGGCACCGGTCTGAAAATGGCCTTCGACGTGGTTGTCGAGCGTCTGCGTGCGATTGCGGGTCAGCCCGCTGTCGTAGTAGCGGCCCAGCACGCGCTTGAAGATCGGGTCGGTGGACCAGCTGTCGAAGCCGGAGAAAGCCGCGCCGTAGTGGTAGCGGTTGTCGTTTTCGTTGCGCGCGTAGCGGAAGTTCTGCCGCACGGTCCAGCTGTCGTTGAACTTGTGCTCGAACTGCCAGCCGAAGGTCTTGCGCTCGCTGTCGTAGTAGTCGAAGCCCGGCTCGCCAATGAAGCGGCTGGATGGAATGCGTCCGTTCGGGTTCGGCAACAACGTGCCTTCCCACGGCAGGAACTGCGAGCTGCTGCCGCTCTTGTCCTTCTGCCAGAGCCCTTGCAGCGTCAGCGAAGTCGCCGCATTGGGCCGCCAGGTCAGCGAAGGTGCGATCACGCTGCGGTCGTCGGGCACGTGGTCGACCTGCGTGTCCGACTTGCGCTGCAGCGCGACCAGGCGGTACGACAGGCGGCCGTCCGCGTTCAGCGGACCGGTCAGGTCGGCCTGTATCTGCTTGCGGCCGAAGCTGCCGAACTGCACGCCCACTTCGCGCTGCGCCTCCTGCAGCGGACGCTTGCTGACCATGTTGACCACGCCGGCCGCCGTGCCGGCACCGAACAGCATGCCCGAGGGACCGCGCAGCACTTCGAGGCGCTCCAGCGTGTAGGGCTCGGTGCGCGTGGTGCTGGTGTAGTAGCCGTACGACTGGCGCAGGCCGTCGAGGTAGGTGTCGGGCGTGGCGCCGCGCACGCGCACCGAGTCGGTCCGCGCATCGAGGCCGTAGGCGTCGGAACGCACGCCCGCCGCGTAGTTGAGCGCGTCCTGCACATTGATCGCGCCCTGGTCGACCATCTGGTCGCGCGTGACCACGGTCACGGACTGCGGGGTTTCGGACAACGGGGTGTCGGTCTTGGTGGCGGTGACCGCGTTCTTCGCGCGGTAGCCGATGACCGGCGACCTGGCCGTCTCGGCTTCGGCATTGGCGTCGACGCGCACTTCCGGCAGGGAGCCCGTCGCGCTGCCAGCGCTGGTCTGGGCCAGCACCTGGTGCTGCATGTAGATCGCCAGGCATCCCACCAGCACCGAAGCGGCTCTGCGCCGCGCCAACAACCTCGTCATTCCTGCTCCACTCCTTCAACACAATTAAGAACCATTCTCATTTTACTGACCAAGAAGTCTCGATTCGCCCAAATTCAGTGGCGGCAAGGGGTCGACCGTTGCGAAATTGCGTCCTTGATTCAGCGGGTAAGCGGCTACCATGCCGCCCGCACGCCTCTTCGTGCGTTGGCAGCCCTCATGCTCAAGCTCATTGCCTTTCTGTTTCCCGCGTTGCGCGGTCCGGCTCTGCTGCTGATTGCCTTTGCCCTCGCGGGCTGCGCCGGCCTGCCGCCCCGCACACCCGAGCCGCCGGCCACGGCCATCGCGATCTCGCCCACCACCGAACTCGGCCGCGCGGCCATCCGCCTGAACACGCCGCCCGACGGGCTGTCCAGCATGCGTCCGCTGATCGAGGCCTCGTTCGCGCTCGATGCCCGGCTGGAGCTGATCCGGCGCGCCCAGTCTTCCCTCGACGTACAGACCTACCAGCTCGGCAACGACAAGACCGGGCGCCTTTTGCTGCGCGAGCTGCGCAATGCCGCCCGGCGCGGCGTGCGCGTGCGGCTGCTGCTCGACGACTTCTACACGGCAGGCATGGACCGCCTGCTGCTGGGCCTGGCGGTGGAGCCCAATGCCGAGGTGCGCCTGTTCAACCCCTTCGTGAACGCGCGCGACCATTCGTCGGGGCGCTGGCTGGAGTTTTTCGGCGACTTCCGGCGGCTCAACCACCGCATGCACAACAAGCTGTTCGTGGCCGACGGTGCCATGGCCATCGCGGGCGGACGCAACCTGGCCGACGAGTACTTCCTGCGCAGCGAGAGCGCGAACTTCATCGACTTCGAACTGCTCATGGCCGGCCCCGTGGTGCCCCAGGCCGCGGCCATTTTCGACACCTACTGGAACAGCGACGTCGTCTACCCGCTGCAGCGGGTGGCCAGCACCAGCCGCACACCGGAAGTGCTGAAGGCTGAATTCGACACCGCCACCTCCCCCGCCTTTGCCCCGCCGCCCGACCCGCTGCCCGTGACCGACCTGCTCGGCGACCTGCCCCTGGCCGCGCAGCTCGCCAACATCGACGAGGCGAAATGGATGCGCGCGCAGGCCGACGCCACCGCGGACAGCCCCAACAAGGCGCTGGGCGTCATGAGCCACCCCACCGAATCGCTGGCGCAACGCTTCCATGAAATGCTGGCTACCGCGCAGTCGAACGTGGTGGTGATCTCGCCCTACTTCATTCCGGGCGACGAAGGCATGGAACGCATCCGCCTGGGGCGCGAGCACGGCATCAACATCACGGTCATCACCAACTCGCTGGCCGACAGCGACGAGCCGCTGGTGAACATCAACTACAACCGCTACCGCGTCGACATGCTCAAGCTGGGCGTGAACCTGTACGAGGTCAGCACCCAGCAGCTCAAGCGCAGCGGGCAGTTTCGCGACCTGCTCAAGAAAGCGCGCGGCCGGCTGCACGCCAAGCTGGCGCTGGTCGATCGCCAGTGGGTGCTGCTGGGCTCCATGAACCTCGACCCGCGCTCGGCCCGGCTGAACACCGAGTTCGGCGTGCGCGTGCGCAGCTTCGACCTGACGCAGGCGCTGCTGTTCGCCTACCAGCTGGACGACATCGAGGGCGTGTACCGCGTCGTGCTCAAGCCCGACGGCCAGAACGTGCAGTGGATCGGCACCGGCGACGTCAACAACGAAGTGCTCGACAGCGAGCCCGACTCGAGCATGCTGACGCGGCTGCAGTTGCTGCTGTTTTCGTGGTTCGTGCCGACCGACCAGCTGTGACCTGCCGTGAGTGAGCCAGGCCGCCCCTCGTTGAAAAACCATCTCGACCTGCCGATCAACTTCGAGCAACTGCGCACCTTCGCGCTGGTCATCGAGCTGGGCAGCTTTTCCGCCGCCGCCGAGCGCCTGGGGCTGACCCAGCCGGCCGTGAGCGTGCAAGTGAAGCAGCTCGAAAAGCGACTGGCCGTGCGCCTGGTCGAACGGGTCGGCCGCGGGGTCGGGCCGACGCCTGCCGGCGCGGACCTCATGGCCGAGCTCCCCGGCCTTGCCCTGGCCGTTTCCAACGCGATCAGCGCCGCCACCGTGCATTCGGAAAGCGTCGCAGGCCGCGTGCGGCTGGGCACCGGCGGCACCAGTTGCCTGTACCTGCTGCCCACCGTGCTGCGCGACCTTCGCGCACGCTACCCGCTGCTGAACATCGTCGTGAGCACCGGCAACACCGAAAGCTACGTGCGGCGCGTGGAAGACAACGCGGTCGACGCCGCCGTGGTCACGCTGCCCGTCACCTCGCGAGCGCTGGCCGTGATGCCGATCCTGCGGGACGAGTTCGTCGCCGTCTGCCAGCGAGGCAGTTGCCATTGGCCTGCCGAAGTCACGGCGGGCGACCTGGAGTCTCTCCCCCTGGTCAAGTTCGGCTCCGAGGCGAGCGCGCGCGGCCTCGTGGACGATTGGCTGCGCGCCGGCGGGCGCACTTCGGCGCCCGTGATGGAATTCGACAGCGTCGAGGCCATCAAGGAAATGGTGGCGTCGGGCCTGGGCGTGGCGATCCTGCCGAAGATGGCCGTGACCGGGCGCGGGCACCACGCCGAACTCGAACTGCGGCCGCTTTCGCCCACGCTGCACCGCACGCTGGCGCTCATTACCCGCAACGACAAGCCGCTGAGCAAGGGCCTGCAGAAGCTGATCGAAGGCATCGTCGCGGCGGGAAAGGTGGTCGAGGCGGTCGAGGCCGCTGGCGCACGCTGATCGGACCTACACGCCGGCCTTCACGTTGCATTGCCTGTCCAGCACCACCAACGTTTCCGCCAGCACCTGAACACCCACGGCCACCTGCTCCCGGTCTGCCCACTCTTCCGGGCAATGGCTGCGCCCGTCGAGGCAGGGGATGAAGATCATCCCCATCGGCCCGGCGGCTGCCACATGCATGGCGTCGTGGCCCGCGCCGCTGGGCAGCGTCCGATGCCGCAGGGCCAACCCGTCCGCGGCTTGAGCGATGGCCTGCTGGACCAACCCGGAACACGCCACCGGAGGCGTCTGCGTCAGCGGCGCGGCGCTGGCTTCAACCCGGAGCTCTTCAAGACCGTTGCGGCAAAGGGTCAGCAGGCGTTCCGGAAAGGTGTCGAGCACCGCCTGCGAATCACTGCGCACTTCGAGCACCATGTCCACCCGGCCGGGCACCGCGTTCGGCACGTTGGGGCTCAAGGCCAGCCGCCCGACCGTCGCCACTACATAGTGGGGACTGCCGTTCATCGCGCTTGCCTCGCGGTTCGCCGCATCGATCAACCGGGCAGCGCCCACCAGCGCGTCTCGGCGAATGTCCATCGGCGTGGTGCCCGCGTGGTCGGGCTGGCCGGTCACGGTGATCGCCACGCGGCGTATGCCGACGATGTGGCTGACCACGCCGATAGGAAGCCCCTCGCTCTCCAGCACCGGGCCCTGCTCGATGTGCAGTTCGACGAACGCGGCGATGCTCCCCGGCCCCCTGGCCGCGCGCGCCACCGACTCGGGCTGGGCGCCGATGCGCCGCATCGCCTGTGCCAGGCTCTCGCCCGCGTCGTTGCACAGGGACAGCATGGCCTCGTCGAGCGTTCCGGCGAACGCGCGACTGCCCACGCAGGAAACGCCGTAGTCGCTGGGCTCCTCGGACAGGAAGTCGATCACCTCCAGCGGATGGCGAAGCGACACCCCGCTGTCTTGCAGCGACTGCGCCACCTCGATGCCCGCGAGCACGCCGAGGATGCCGTCGAAGCGGCCGCCGCCCACCACGGTGTCGCAATGCGAGCCAGTCACCAGAGGGGGCAGGCCCGGTTCGGTGCCTTCGCGGCGGCCCGTCAGGTTGCCTGCCGCGTCGATGTGCACGGTGAGCCCGGCTTGCTCGAACTGCGTGCGCAGCCAGTCGCGGGATTGCTGGAACTCGGCCGAGAAGGCGCGGCGAGTCCAGGGAATGTCGGGGCGGGTGAAGGCGGAGAGTGCGTCCAGCCGCTGCCAGAGGCGATCGGGCTGGATGGGGAAAGAGGAATTCATCCTGGCATGGTGCCCCGCCTCGCGCCGTTCATGAAGAGCGGGCACATGATGCGGCCCATAAAGATTCTTTGGGGTTCAGATGAAACGGGCGTTCTTCAAAGCCTTCTCGTGATCGTCCGGCGTATCGATCTCGAACGATTCGATCACGCGGGACTTCAATGGCACATCTCCTGCAAGGCGCTCGAAGACGGCGCCTTCGCCCTTTTCGCAGTATCCGGGCGGAAGCCAGCACAGGTTGGCCCATTCGAACTCGCTCGCAGCCGTGCGGGAAAACCTGGTGACTTTTCCGTTCTCAAGATGCGCATAGACGGCGTCGTTGGTCTTGGCGGCCGTCACGGCGATCATCGATTCCCCGGGCTTGCAGGCAGCAACGAACGAAGCAAAGCTGGCCGGCTCGAAGAGGATGTCCGCGTCCATGAACAGGCAGTTTTCGGTGAGCCCTTGCGCTCCCATGGCGTAGCTGCGCAGGGTGCTCGTACTCCGGTAGGCCGCATTCCTGACAAAGACGATGTCTGGCCGAACAGCGCGTGCAGCCGCGATCACCTGCTGCTCTTCGAAGCCGACGACCACCCGAACCTCCGGAACGGCCTCCAGCAAGCGCAGTTGCCTCTCCAGAATCGTTCGCCCCCGGATTTCGAGCAGGCACTTGGGATGTCCCCGCCCAAGGCGCGAGCCCAGCCCCGCCGCAGCGATTACAGCGTGTTCAACAAACGACACAGGGCGCTCCCTTCAAAAACCACGTAGTCGGAAATCTCGATCAGGGACTGAACCGGCGAATGCACGCCGCCATAGGCCACGCCCACGTCGGCAGCCTCGAACATCGGCAGGTCGTTCGCCCCCTCTCCGATAGCGACCACACGGTCGGACCCGAGCTTCAGCTCATGGATGGGCTTGCTCTTGTGAAGTACCCGATCGAGTTGCACGAGGCGGTTTCCTTCCGTCACGGCTGTCGAGCAGAAATGCCTGCAGCCCAAGCGCTCCAGAATGGGCCGGACCCACACATCGAGGTTGCCGGTAACGACGGAACATCGATCGGAATTTGCCTCGATGAATTCCGCGATGTCCGAATTGAGCGGCGTCTCGGCAACGATTTCCTGGACATCGGAAATCGGAATCGACTGGAGGATGGCGCAGCGGAGCCTGAAAGACTCCTCGAAGCCGATCGTTCCGTCGAGCGTGAGGCGGGTGAGCAGCCGCATCTCGCTCAGCAGGTCGAGCTCCGAAGCGATGAGCGGCAACAGTTCCTGGGTCGTGATGGTTCCGTCGAGGTCGAAGGCGAAGTGGGTGGTCATGGTCGCTGAAGCACGAAGACGCGCTGTGCGGTCTCGCTCCTGTTGTTCATATCGTCGTGGTAGAGCTGGTCGTTGAGCGTGATCCGGAATCCGGACGGGAGCAGGCGGGCCTGGAAGGCGGCAAGAAGCTCGGCTTCGGTTCGGTAGATCGCGCTGTATGCGCTCTTGAGTTCCGCTGACGGAAAGTTGTTCAGCGTCAGCCTCTCCTTGCGTGCAACCGGCTCCCGCACGTAGACCCGTGCGGTCGACGCGCAGCACGCCGCCACCGAGGCGAGCGAGCGCAGCAGGTCTGTGTCGTTAAGATAAATCAGCACGCCTGCGATCAGCACATGGCTGAAGGGCCCCGGCACAGCGAGCATCGAAGGCCGCGCATCCTGGGCTGCCAGCACCTGGAAGCTGAAGCCGGGCGCGGAATGGCGCTTTCGCGCCGCCTCCACCAGCGACTCGCTGAAGTCGATACCGTGGTAGCGGCGGACCTTGCCAACGAGCGCGTCCGCCCAGCGGCCGATTCCGCAGCCGATGTCCAGTACGGATGCCGTCTCGTGCAGACCGAGAAGCGGCAGGATCCTCGCCTTTTCATAGGCGTCGCGCCTCTCGGCGAGCTGCGGGTCGTGGTCCTGGTAAAGCACGCTCGTGACCGGGTGCTTCGCGTTGATCGATTGGCCCCTCTTCTCGAAGAAAGCGTGCACTTTCTCGGCGTCTAGGTCCACCGGCTTTCCATAGATGCGCGTCATTCGCGATCCTTGTTGCTTGGCGCGCTGGCGTGGCTCGCGAGTACAGGCAGGCCTTGCGCCCACTCCTGGGCAATGTGGTTGGCGATCTGCGCGCCCACGGTGCCGTCGGTGCGGTGTAGAAGAGACGGGATCAGGGAAAGGCGCTCCTCGCGCCCTGGATCGTCACCTTTGCGAACCATCTCGAAGAAGTCACGTACGGCGGAGAAGTCCGAAGCCCGGTAATAGGCGTCGACGAACCCGGCAGACTCGTTCAGTCCGGGACCGTCCGGGTTATGAAGGTACAGGATCGGTTTTTCTGTCGGCAGGTACTCCAGCAGGAACGAACCGGCGTCCGTCATGAGAGCGTCCGACGACTGAAACGCAGCCGAATAGTCTTCCGTCTCATCGAACACGATCCAGGGCGACTGGCCAAGGCGCTGGCGCAGTTGGGCTTCGGTCACGGGGGCTTGCGCCGCGACTTCATTGAGTCGCCCGAAGAAAAGAGGATGCGGCCTGACGATCAGGCACAGGTCCGACGGCTCCCGCTCGAAGAACGAAAGAATCGAGTCGTAGAGCGCCATGAACGTGGCCCACCCGCCCTTCTCCACGGTGAAGTGCGGACACCAGAGGATTCTCTTGCGCTCGTCCTGGCCCGGGCGCTGCCGGCGGGCCTCAGCAGGCAGGCAGCGGGCAACGATGTTGTCGATCTTCGGATGCCCGGTCACCATCACGTTCCGATTGCCCGACTGGCAATGCAGCCCGTACATCCGCCGGTGGTCTTCCGAGCGGACGAAGACACGCCAGGCGCTGCGCTGAACTTCCAGGTCGTATTGCCAGCGCAGGTTGTCCTGCCCGCCTCCGACGTCCAGCCCATAGGGGATGTACGCAATTCGCACGCCCTGGTCGACCAGGCGATCGACCGCCAGCTCAGGCGGCCTTGTCGAGTCGTAGGGGTTCTGCAGGAATACGAGGTCGGGTTGCTCTTCCTCCAGGCGATAGGCGGAGAGGTGTACGAAGGGAAGACCTCGCTCGGCAAGGAACCTGCGCGCGCGGGACGCATCGCCCGCGCTCGCGTGCATGAACGGCAGCAAGACGATCGTCGTCTCGATGCTCGGCGATTGCGTGCACGCGCGCCAAACGCTCTCCCAGGTGGTCCAGACCTCGGGCAACTGAAAGAAGAAGTGAACGCGTATCGCCCCTCGGTGCGCTCGATGCGGCCCATCTGCGGTCAGGGCGCCGGCCGAGGCCGGGCTCGGGGCCGACGCGATCGACCGCTCCATGCGCACCAACTTGCCGTTCACGGCATCGAGCCGGGCAAGGGCGAGCTCCTGTGCCTTGAGCAGGGCGTCCAGCAGCGCCCGCTGCTCGGCGACTTCGCTCAGCAGCGCGCCGCGCTGGCGAGCCGCTTCGGCCCGAACGCCATCTTCGTTCTCGCTCGATTGCTGTTGCAGCGCTGCAAACTCGGCCTGGAACTGGCGGACCCCATGCAGTTCCGCCAGCATCGCGTCGGCGAGCGTCGCACGGTTGCGTAAATTGGCAAGAAACCGCTTCATGGGCGGCTTCCGGTCGGAAGCAGGATCGCGCTGCCTTGGCCCACAGAGAGCCGAATGTTTTTTCGCCGTCGCGAAAAACGTCTTGTCATAACGAATTCAGAATGATTTGAAAGGCGCCGAACCGCAGGCGCCTTGCCCGGTTCTTGAACCACGGGGCCCTGCGGAACATCGCGCATATTTGAAGTCAAAGCCGACCATCCAGACTTCGGTGAGGATGAGCGAGCAGGCGCATCGCCTTGTCGCGCACCGTCAGCCGCGCCGACGCGTCCTCGAGCAACTCGAAGAAGCAGGGTAGGCCAGGCAAGGGCTCGTCGAGCCCGCGTATGTTCAGCACAAGTTGGTTATCGGATCGATTCCAACAAACTTGAGCCGCATCTGCATGCGTGTGAGGGGGAAAAAGCGCGAGAAGTGCCGCACTCGATGCAGCTTGAGCATTCCTTGAGCTGAAGTAACACAAAAGTGTGTCGTGATATTGCAGTTGTTAGTCAGTCTTCAATCAGGTATCTTGATGTATCAAAAATACCGGATGAGGGTTCTAAATGGGAGGGGTGGAGACGGCCGTGCCACAGCACGGGGAGGTTGGCGCGCCGCCGCAAAAGGCTCCCGATGCGGGGGCTGCCGCGCATCCGTCTCTCGTCGCGCTGTGCACCATCGCACGCTTCCACCAGATCGCAGCCGATGCATCGCTGCTGGCCCATCAACTGGGCCTGACGCCCTCAGAGCCCATCGACACCGCCACGCTGCTGGGTGCAGCCAAGCACCTGGGCCTTAAAGCCAAGTCTTCTCGCACGACGCTCGAGCGTCTTTCGCTGACACCGTTGCCCGCGCTGGCTGTGCTGCGTGACGAGTCAGGCCAGGAACGCTTCGTCATCCTCGCCCAGTGCGACGCTCAGCGCGTCTTGCTGCAAGACCCTTCTTCATCGAACGCGCGCCCCGTCATCGAACCCCTGGAAGTCTTCGGCGCGCATTGGACAGGCGAACTCATCCTCATCACCAGCCGCGCAAGCCTTGCCGGAGAACTGGCCAAGTTCGACTTCTCCTGGTTCATCCCCAGCCTTGTCAAGCACAGGAAGCTGCTGGGCGAAGTGCTCTTTATCTCGTTCATCCTGCAACTCTTTGCGCTGGTCAGCCCGCTGTTCTTTCAGGTCGTGATGGACAAGGTGCTGGTGCACCGCGGCCTGACCACACTGGATGTGCTGGTCATCGGCCTGCTGGTGGTCGTCGTCTTCGAGTCATTGCTCAACGGCCTGCGCAGCTACGTCTTCAGCCACACCACGAATCGCATCGACGTCGAACTCGGCGCACGGCTGTTTCGCCATCTGGTGCAACTGCCCCTGGCCTACTTCCAGGCCAGACGCGTGGGCGATTCCGTCGCCCGCGTGCGCGAGCTGGAGAACATCCGCAGCTTCCTGACCGGCAATGCGCTGACAGTGCTGCTGGACGTCGTCTTCTCCATCGTCTTCGTGGTCGTCATGCTGTTCTACAGCGTGCCTCTCACCCTGATCGTGCTGGTGAGCATGCCGCTGTACTTCGGCCTGAGCCTGGCTGTGGTGCCGATCCTGCGCAGTCGCCTGGACGAGAAGTTTGCGCGCGGCGCGGAGAACCAGGCCATGCTGGTGGAGACCGTCAGCGCCATCCAGACCGTCAAGGCCACCGCGCTCGAGCCGGCCTTCGGGCGCCGCTGGGATAACCAGCTCGCCGCTTACGTCTCCGCCAGCTTCCGGACCCAGAACCTTGCCAGCTGGGCACACGAAGGCGTCAACCTCATCGGCAAGCTCGTCAATGCCGCCACCCTCTGGTACGGCGCGCATCTGGTGATGAACAACGACCTGACGGTCGGCCAGTTCGTCGCCTTCAACATGTTCGCCCAGCGGGTGAGCCAGCCCATCATGCGCATGGCCCAGCTGTGGACCGACTTCCAGCAGACCGGCATCTCCATGGCGCGCCTGGGCGACATCCTGAACACCCACACCGAAGTACCGCCCAGCACCGCAGCCCAGCTGCCAGCGCTCAAGGGTCGCGTGACGCTGGACAACCTGACCTTCCGCTACCGCCCTGAAGCCGCTCCAGTTCTCAATGGCGTGAGCCTGGATGTGCGCCCCGGCGAAGTCATCGGCATCGTAGGGCGCTCGGGCTCCGGCAAGAGCACGCTCACCAAGCTCATCCAGCGTCTGTACTCCCCCGAGCAAGGGCGCTTGCTGGTCGACGGCATCGACATCAGCCTGATCGACGCGGCGCAGCTCAGAAGGCAAGTGGGCGTGGTGCTGCAGGAGAACACCCTGTTCAATCGCAGCGTGCGCGAGAACATCGCCATCGTCGATCCGGCCGCACCGCTCGAAGCCATCATCCATGCGGCTCAGTTGGCGGGTGCCCACGAGTTCATCAGCGAGCTGCCCGAGGGCTACGACACCATGGTGGGCGAACAAGGGGCAAGCCTCTCAGGCGGCCAGCGCCAACGCATCGCCATCGCCCGCGCGCTCTTCACGCATCCACGCATCCTGATCTTCGACGAGGCCACCAGCGCACTGGACTACGAGAGCGAGGCCATCGTGCAGCGCAACATGGCGCACATCTGCAAGGGCCGTACCGTCTTCATCATTGCGCACCGCCTGAGCGCCGTGCGGCACGCGAACCGCATCATCGTGATGGACAAGGGACGCATTGTCGAAGGCGGCACGCACGAGAGCCTTCTCGCCAGACCGAAGGGCATCTATGCGCACCTGTGGGCGATGCAGGATGGTGGACTGCCGACCGAAGGGGCGGGAGCTGATGTGGGCACGGGGGCTGCGGTATGAGCGTGAACTCCGCCGATGTGTCGACCACCGCACCCGCGGCCAATGCACCCCACGCGCGGGACATGCGGCACCCAGTCATCGAACTGCTCGGGCGCTACAAGGCCATCTTCAAGGCCGCCTGGAAGCATCGCCACGAACTGGCCGGACCCAGACGCCTGTCCGATGAAGCGGCCTTCCTGCCTGCGGCACTGAGTCTGCAGGACACCCCCGTGCATCCGGCCCCCCGGCGATTGGCCTACGCGCTGATTGCACTGTTCCTCATTGCCCTGACCTGGTCCATCTTCGGGCAGATCGACATCGTGGCCGTGGCGCCCGGCAAGATCATCGTGAGCGAGCGCACCAAGATCATTCAGCCGCTGGAGGTGAGCGTGGTCAAGCGCGTGCTGGTCAGGGATGGAGACCATGTCGAAGCGGGGCAAGCACTGGTCGAACTGGATCCAACGACCGCGAACGCCGACAAGACCAGCATCGATGAGCAACTGAAGTCCGTGCAGTCCGAGGTGCTGCGCACCCGCGCACTGCTGCTGGCGCTTAATGCATCGACAAGCTCCCGTACCCCCGAGCTGGGCAAAGCCATCCCCAGTGGCTGGACGGAGGTCGACATCAGCGCAACCCAATCCCAGCTGAGTGACGAGTGGAGCGACATCACGGCCAAGCTGGCCAAGGCAGCGTCCGAGATCAATAGACGCCAGGCCGAGATCGCCACGGTGCGCGAGATGGTCGCCAAGCTGGAGACGACGGTGCCGATTGCCAGGCAAAGAGAAGCCGACTTCCACCAGTTGGCCAACCAGGGCTTCATGTCCAGCCATGCGAACCAGGACCGCACAAGAGAACGCATCGAGCTGGAGCGCGACCTGGCCACCCAGCGCGCAAGGCTGGCCGAGGCCAATGCCACGCTGAGGGAGAGCGAGAACACGAGGTCTGCCTACATCGCCGAGACCAAGCACAGCCTCAGGACACGTGAGGCAGCGGCCGAACTCAAGCGCCAGCAAGGCACGCAGGACCTGGCCAAGGCGGGCCAGCGCGAGCGCCTGACCACGCTCAAGGCGCCCGTGGCAGGCACGGTGCAGCAACTGGTCACGCACACGGAAGGCGGCGTGGTCACCGAGGCGCAACCGCTCATGGTGATCGTGCCGGACGGCGCTGAAGTAACCGCCGAGGTGACGTTGGACAACAAGGACATCGGCTTCGTGAGTCCGAGGCAGGAAGCGGCGATCAAGCTGGAGACGTTTCCGTACACGCGCTACGGCACGGTGAACGCGACCGTGAAGACGGTGACGGCGGATGCGGTGAATGACGAGAAGCGCGGGGCGATCTTCCCGGTGACGCTGAACCTCAACAGCACAACCATTGATGTGGATGGCAGGCCGATCAAGCTCAGCCCGGGGATGAACCTGACGGCGGAGATCAAGACGGGCAAGAGGCGGGTTATTGAGTTCCTGCTCAGCCCGGTCCAGCGGGCCGCCACTGAAAGTCTGCGGGAGAGATAAGTGACGACTTTTTAGCTTCCATTAAATATGAGATTTACATTCTATTTTTTCCAAGTCGGAATTCTATTATTTTTTAATATAGCAGCTGGCGTGCAAATTGGACACGCTCAACTTCTAGATGAAAAAAATCTTTCCAAGTCGTATTTAGGCTTTCTAAATGAAACTTCTTTTTTGTTTCCAGCCGATATGGTGAGAAACGTTGAATATGATGGCGATCCAGGTTGGGGGGCAAGAGCAATTGGCGAAAAAAGATCTGACGGAGGCAACAGAAGTTTCAGAAGTTTAGGATTCAGAGTTAATCTTCTTGCCTTTAATGTTCTAAATAATAAAACAAACTCAAACGAGCCGATCGTCGGGGTCACCTTGACAGCCAACTCATATTACGGGGACGGGAATTTTTTAGAAAAAAGCCTCAAAGAAATTAATCATGATGCTCAATATAATTATGTGGAGGAAAAATCCATATACGGGCTTCGTCATTTCTCTCTAAGACCAGATGAAAATCTTAAAAAAATCCCTGCAATGAGAAATTTTGACACTTACACTCGAACCGGCTTGAAAAACAAGGTCCTGGTTTTTATACGCTGCGGGAATTCTCGCGGCGAAAAATCCCTTTGCAAACATTATTTGCAAATTGATGAACTGAGAACTCGAATAACATTAAATTATGAAAAAAAATTTTTACCCGAATGGAATTTGATTCAGAAAAATTCAATTCTTAGATTAAACGACTTCAGAAATTAAACAGGAGGGGAAATGCCAAATTCCATTGCTTCACCGCAGCTTGATTCGTTTCAGTCCATGCTGAATCAAGGTCAGTATCAAGATTTCTACCAAGCTATGAGCGATAACGGATATCGCTATGCAGATTGGGCGTTAGGTGTCGCGCGCGGTGACACCATTACCGGCGCGGCCGCTTTGGATTATTTGCGAAGTACGGCATTAATGGGCCTTGGAAGTGAAGCATGTAAGAATCTTACGCCGACCCAAGTTGATAATATCAGAGAGAGCATGGCGCAAGGCTACTTGGATGCTTTACGTGATATTTCCAATTCAAACGGTGGCGTAGTCAATCGTGATGTCTCGTATCAGGAGACATACGATTTTCATGACCAGGCATTTCGCGAGAATGGTCTTGGAATCGACAATTGGACATTGAAGACACCAATGGATATTGTTCGAGACAAATACGGGGATCAGGCAGTTGAAGATAGATGGGCTCGAATCAGAGATACGGGTGGAACGGGCCTTGATGGCTTAGCAGAAAGCACTGGATTAATGACGGAGGTCGGAAAGGCTCTCCGCAGTCCTGACGCAGAAACCCGGGATAAGGCAAGTGATTGGATCGACAAGGCGCCTGGAACCGCAAATTGGGATGCGATTGCACGAACTGTAAAGTCGATTTGGGACGCGGTAGGCAATATGAAATTGCCATGGCTCGATGATTATTTCAGGAATCCCTGGGACGAGTTTTTGCCTTCGATTGATGAAGGCGAAAACATTTACTACAGAAATGCCAAAGGCTGGCGCCAGCCTGTCGATCCCTTGATGCTGGATCTGGATGGTGACGGGCTGGAACTGAAGGCTGCCGATGGCTCCATCCTGTTTGACCACGACGCCGATGGCGTCAAAACGGGCACCGGTTGGCTTGGCTCCGATGACGGCCTTCTCGTACGCGACCTCGATGGCAATGGCCTCATCCAGACCGGGCGAGAGCTCTTCGGCGTCGACACCATCAAGCGCAACGGTGAGAAGGCGGTCAATGCCTTCGATGCCTTGGCGGACTTGGACAGCAACGCCGATGGCAACTTCACCAGCGCCGATCTGGCATGGAGCCAAGTCAAGGTCTGGCGTGATATCAATCAGGACGGCGTCTCTGATGCAGGCGAGCTCTTCTCGCTTGACCAATTGGGCATCACCCGAATCGGGGTGATTGGCAGCACCACCAATACCACCGGCGGCAGCCAAGCTGGCACAAGCATCAACGGAAACTTCATCGCGCAAAGCGCCAGCTTCACACGCAATGATCAAGCCCTCAGCGTAGGATCCGCCAGCCTCTCGGCGGGCGCCATCGATCTGGCCTCGAGCAACTTCCATCGGGAGTTCACCGATCACATCCCCCTGTCCGACATCGCCAAGGCGCTTCCAACGATGCAAGGCTCCGGCAGGGTACGCGACTTGGCGGAGGCCGTGAGTCTGAGCCCAGCGCTGACGGTAGCGCTCACGGCCTTCAGTTCGGCTACGACGCGCGAAGTGCAGATGGCGCTGATCGACAACCTGATCACGACGTGGGCCAAAAGCAGCGATTTCTGGAACAGCATCGAGGACAACCTTGGCGGTAAGGAAAACATCAGCCTAGGCATCACGGTGACTGGAGGGATGACGATCGACCAATTCCGCAATCTGATCAGTGTGCTCGAGGCATTCAATGGCGAGCGCTTCTACGAGAAGCCCAGCACAACCCAGACAGTACAAACCGTAGCGGGTTTCACTAGCAGCACCAGCACGACGACGTCAGGCGGCGTGACCCTCGTCCGCCCTAGCTATCTCATCAACCCTCCCGCAGCACAGCTGGCTTTGCTTCAGCAAAGCTATGAGCGCCTGAAAGAAAGCATCTACGGCGCATTGGTCATGCAAACTAGGCTCAAGCCCTACTTGGAATCCGTCGACCTCACAATTAATGAAAGCGGGGCCATCGGGTTCGATCTAACTGCGCTGGTCGCGAAGCTGGATGGCCTCAAGGCCAACAACGAACGAGCGGCTTTGGTCGATCTTATCGAACTCAACCGATATGCGCAGGGCACGCTGCGCGGGGTGGGATTCGATGGAATGGAGCGTCTACGCGGTTGGATCGAATCTCTCCCCTCGGACTCTGCCCTTCAGGCAGAGCTTTCCAGCTTGAACGTCTATGCGGGGACCTCGACCACAGGCAGCGCTATAGATGACATCTATGTCGGTAGTACGGCAGGCAACAACTTTAGCGGTGGAGCAGGAAACGACATTCTCGACGGCGGTGCGGGCAACGACAGCCTCACCGGCGGTGACGGCGCAGACACCCTGATCGGTGGCGACGGCAACGACTCGCTGTCCGGCAGCGCCGGCAGCGACACACTGCTGGGCGGCACGGGCAACGACACCCTCAACGGCGAAGCCGGCAACGACATCCTGGACGGTGGCGCGGGCAACGACTCCCTCTCCGGCGGTGACGGCTCCGACATCTACCGCTTCGCACGCGGCTGGGGCCAGGACACGATCAGCAACTACGACATCAGCGCAGGCAAGACCGATGCGATCGAGTTCGCAGCCGGCATCTCCGCCAGCGACATCGTGGCCACGCGATCAGGCAACGCTCTCATCCTGAGCTTGAAGGGCACGACCGACACCATCACCGTCAACTACTACTTCGACGCCGACGGCACCAGCGGCTACAAGCTCGAGCAGGTCCGATTCGCCGATGGCACCACCTGGGACGTCAATGCGGTCAAGGCCCTGGTGCAGCAGAGCACCGCAGGCAACGACACTTTGCACGGCTACGCCACAGCAGACACGCTCTTGGGCGGTGACGGCAACGACACCATCTACGGCTATGCAGGTGACGACACGCTGGACGGCGGTGCGGGCAACGACAGCCTCACCGGCGGTGACGGCGCAGACACCCTGATCGGTGGCGACGGCAACGACTCGCTGTCCGGCGGCGCCGGCAGCGACACGCTGCTGGGCGGCACGGGCA
>NZ_QAJK01000092.1:21669-40115 GCF_003852515.1 Variovorax sp. KBW07
TCCGATTCGCCGATGGCACCAGTTGGGACTACGCAACGACCAAGTCCAAGGTCGTGACGGTAAATCCACCGACTGGCATCACGCTCCAAGGCACCACTGCTGACGAGACACTTTCAGGTGGCCTTGGCAACGACATCCTGAACGGCGGCGCCGGCGCCGACCTGCTGCAAGGCGGCGACGGCAACGACACCCTCAACGGTGACGCAGGCAACGACACCCTGGACGGCGGCGCAGGCAACGACGCTCTCAATGGCGGCGTGGGCAACGACACCTACCTCTTCGGGCGTGGCTCCGGGCGCGACACCGTCTCCGACTACGACACCACCGCGGGCAACCTCGACACGGTCCAATTCGGCGAAGGCGTCGCGGCCTCCGACGTGCAGCTGCTGCGCAGCGGCGACAGCCTGTACCTCTACATCGATGGCCTCACGGGCGACCGTCTGGAGCTGCAGAACTACTTCTACCAGGAAGGCGTCTCCGCCTACTCGGTCGAGAACATCCGCTTCGCCGACGGCACCAACTGGGACCTAGCCGCCATCAAGGCCAAGGTGATCGTACCCACCGAGGGCAACGACAGCCTCGTCGGCTACGCTGGCAACGACACCCTCTCGGGCCTGGGCGGTGACGACATCATCTACGGGCGTGCCGGCGACGACACGATCAGTGGGGGTGCGGGCGCAGACACGCTGTATGGCGAAGACGGCAACGACACCCTCATCGGTGGTACGCAGGACGACATCCTGAACGGCGGCGCCGGCGCCGACCTGCTGCAAGGCGGTGACGGCAACGACACCCTCAACGGTGACGCAGGCAACGACACCCTGGACGGCGGCGCAGGCAACGACGCTCTCAATGGCGGCGTGGGCAACGACACCTACCTCTTCGGGCGTGGCTCCGGGCGCGACACCGTCTCCGACTACGACACCACCGCGGGCAACCTCGACAGCGCGCAAATTAGCGCCGGCGTTTCTGCTGATCAGCTTTGGTTTACCAAGAATGGAAATGATCTATCGGTAACCATCATTGGTACTTCTGATCAATTGACGATCAGCAACTGGTACGCGAGCGGCAGCTATCGTATCGAGCAATTCAAGACCAGCGACGGGAGAGTTTTGCTCGACAGCCAAGTGCAGAGCCTCGTCGACGCCATGGCGGCTTTCTCGCCTCCTACGGCTGGAGAGACTAACTTGCCTAGCAGCTATCAGAGTAGTTTGAATACAGTGATAGCCGCCAACTGGCACTAGTCATCCCCTCAAACGCGGCAACCTGAGGACGACGCTTGTAGAACGGCGTCGTCCTCGCCGTGCTCGCGATTCGAAGAGACGGGCTGCTGCCGGCACTCGCGGTGCACCCTCCCGATCAGAGGGCGGCTCAGCTGTCCCGAGGACTCCATTCGGTGCTGCTCGACCTTGGCCCGGAACGGGCCTTCATCTTCCCCACTTGCTCGGCCATGAACTCATGGTTCGATGAACGGGGTCAGCCACCTGCGCTTTTCTGAGCGCATGACCATGTGCCAGATCGGCCCGTGGCCTCCACTCGCTTGTGCACGCCGGCAGCCTGAGTCACGGAATTCCGTTTCACTCGCTGGGCGTTAACGCCGCCAGCCGGCGAGCCGCAACGCCGTATGGATGCTGGAATTCCATAAAAAGCACGGTCGTGCAGTTCCGAGTCAGATGCAGGAGTTCAGAGTTAGCTGAGAGCCAACATCGAGTTAGCCCCTGCCAACACCCCAGCCATTGAAAGGCCACGGATTGCCCTTATCATTAGCACTCGCTGCTGATGAGTGCTAACAGCCCTCGCTTCAAGTCGATGGGCCGTCGGTCTCCCCTCCGGCACCCGAACCCAACCCCGTTTCTTATCCATATCCAGGAGATGCAATGAAACTTCGTCCTTTGGCCGATCGCGTGATCGTCAAGCGTGTTGACAGCGAAACCAAGACCGCCTCCGGCATCGTCATCCCCGACGCAGCCGCCGAAAAGCCCGATCAGGGTGAAGTCCTGGCCGTGGGCCCGGGCAAGCGCACCGACAAGGGCGAACTGACCGCACTGACCGTCAAGGTCGGCGACCGCGTCCTGTTCGGCAAGTACAGCGGCCAGACCGTCAAGGTCGATGGCGACGAACTGCTCGTGATGAAGGAAGACGACCTGTTCGCAGTCGTCGAGAAGTAATCCTTCTCCTCCCTTTCGATCCCATCAAATCCAATCCATTCGGAGTTAATTCATCATGGCAGCAAAAGACGTAGTCTTCGGCGGAGAAGCCCGCGCACGCATGGTCGAGGGTGTCAACATCCTGGCCAACGCAGTCAAAGTGACCCTGGGCCCCAAGGGCCGCAACGTGGTGCTCGAACGCTCGTTCGGCGCCCCCACCGTGACCAAGGACGGTGTGTCCGTGGCCAAGGAAATCGAACTCAAGGACAAGCTGCAGAACATGGGCGCCCAGCTCGTGAAGGAAGTGGCTTCCAAGACTTCGGACAACGCCGGTGACGGCACCACCACCGCGACCGTGCTGGCACAAGCCATCGTTCGCGAAGGCTTCAAGCTGGTGGCTGCCGGCATGAACCCGATGGACCTGAAGCGCGGCATCGACAAGGCTGTGACGGCCCTGGTCGCCGAGCTGAAGAAGGCTTCCAAGCCCACCACCACCTCCAAGGAAATCGCGCAAGTCGGCTCCATTTCGGCCAACAGCGACGAAACCATCGGCAAGCTCATCGCTGACGCGATGGACAAGGTCGGCAAGGAAGGCGTGATCACCGTGGAAGACGGCAAGTCGCTGGACAGCGAACTCGACGTCGTCGAAGGCATGCAGTTCGACCGCGGCTACCTGTCGCCCTACTTCATCAACAACCCCGAGAAGCAATCGGCGCTGTTGGACAACCCCTTCGTGCTGCTGTTCGACAAGAAGATCAGCAACATCCGTGACCTGCTGCCGGTGCTGGAGCAAGTCGCCAAGGCTGGCCGTCCGCTGCTGATCATTGCCGAAGAAGTCGAAGGCGAAGCCCTGGCTACGCTGGTCGTGAACACGATCCGCGGCATCCTGAAGGTCGTGGCTGTCAAGGCGCCTGGCTTCGGCGACCGCCGCAAGGCCATGCTGGAAGACATCGCCATCCTGACGGGCGGCAAGGTCATCGCTGAAGAAGTGGGCCTGACGCTCGAAAAGGTGACGCTGGCCGACCTGGGTCAAGCCAAGCGCATCGAAGTGGGCAAGGAAAACACGATCATCATCGACGGCGCTGGCGCTGCCGGTGACATCGAAGCCCGCGTGAAGCAAGTCCGCGTTCAGATCGAAGAAGCGACCAGCGACTACGACCGTGAAAAGCTGCAAGAGCGCGTGGCCAAGCTGGCCGGCGGCGTTGCAGTGATCAAGGTCGGCGCTGCCACCGAAGTCGAAATGAAGGAAAAGAAGGCTCGCGTCGAAGACGCCCTGCACGCTACCCGCGCTGCAGTGGAAGAAGGCGTTGTGGCTGGCGGCGGCGTGGCTCTGCTGCGTGCCAAGCAAGCTGTCGGCGAGTCGGTCAAGGGCGACAACGCCGACCAGGAAGCCGGCATCAAGCTGGTGCTGAAGGCCATCGAAGCGCCTCTGCGCGAAATCGTGAACAACGCCGGCGGCGAAGCCTCGGTGGTGGTGAACGCTGTGTTGGCCGGTAAGGGCAACTATGGCTTCAACGCTGCGAACGACACGTACGGCGACATGCTCGAACTGGGCATCCTGGACCCGACGAAGGTCACCCGCACCGCACTGCAGAACGCAGCATCGGTGTCCTCGCTGCTGCTGACGACCGAAGCCATGGTTGCCGACGCACCGAAGGACGAGTCCGGCGCTGGCGGCGGCGGCATGCCCGACATGGGTGGCATGGGCGGCATGGGCGGCATGGGCATGTAAATTTCGCTCGCCCCCAGGGGGTTTGGCTCGCCCCCAGGCTGCGCGGCACTTCGTGTCCGCTACGCCAACCCCCTACCGGGGGCAACACCTGAGGCCCGGCAAAGCCGGTTCCTCGGTGTTTCGCGAAAGTAAAAAACCCGTCTTGCGACGGGTTTTTTTATGGGCGTCTGGTTTGCTTAGGTGTCGTCTAGCGGAACTGATCGCGCAGCGCCATGTACAGCACCTGGAAGCGCGCATGGCGCGTCTTGTGCCCATCGGCTCCTTCGGACGAAGGCGTCAGCTTCTGCTTGACCGGCGGCAGCGTGCACACCTCGGCCACCGCACCACCATCGGCCAGCCACGCGAGCCGCGCCGCACCGAGTGCACCGCCCGTCTCGCTGCCCGCATAGAGCGTGAGCGGCACCTGGAAGATGTCGGCCAGCAACTGGCCCCACCAGATGCTTCGCGCACCTCCGCCCACCAGCGCAACCTCGCGCAGCGGCATGTCGGCTGGCAGGCGCAAAGTGTCGAAGCCGTCGCGAAGACCGAAGCTCACGCCCTCGACCACGGCATAGGCGATCTCCGCGGGGCCATGCGCATGCGTGAGGCCGAACAGCGCGCCCTGCGCATTCGGGTTGTTGTGCGGCGAGCGTTCGCCCGACAGGTACGGCAGGAACAACGGGCAGTGGTCGCGTTGCGCCAGCGGCACGGAGGCCGCCGCTTCAAGCAACGCGGCTTCGTCGGCGAACCTGAATGTCTTCGCCGCCCAGCTCACGGCACTCGCAGCCGAAAGCATCACCGACATCTGGTGCCAGCGCTTCGGCAGCGCATGGCAGAAGGCATGCATCGCCTGCGCGGGGTTCGGCAGGAAGCGGTCGGTCGACACGAACACCACGCCAGAAGTACCGAGCGAGACAAAGCCCTGCCCCGGTTCCACCAGGCCCATGCCGACCGCGCTGGCGGCGTTGTCGCCCGCACCGCCAGCGATGAGCACAGTGCCATTGCCCACGCCCCAACGCGCCGCCAGCTCGGGCTTGAGTTGCGCCGATACCTCGCTGCCTTCGACCAGCCGCGGCATGTGGCCACGCGTCAGCCCGGTGGCCGCGAGCAGCTCGTCGGACCAGTCGCGCGCGCCCACGTCGAGCCACAGCGTGCCGGCCGCGTCGGACATTTCGCTGACGGCCTCGCCGCTGAGCATGAAGCGCAGCCAGTCCTTGGGCAACAGCACGCGCGCCACGCGCTTGAAAATTTCGGGCTCGTGTTCGCGCACCCACAGCAGCTTGGGCGCGGTGAAGCCCGGCATCGCAAGGTTGCCTGCGATCTCGCCCAGGCGCGGCACGGCGCGCGTGATTTCATCGCACTGTGCGCCGCTGCGCCCGTCATTCCAGAGAATCGCGGGCCGCAGCACCTCGCCCGCCGCATCGAGCAGTGTCGCGCCATGCATCTGGCCCGACAGGCCGATGGCACGCACGGCGGACAGCGCCTCGGCATGCGAGGCGCGCAGTTCCGCCATGACCTGCTCGAGCGCCTGCCACCACTGGCCCGGCGCCTGCTCCGACCAGAGCGGTTGCGGCCGTTCGACCGTGAGTGCGGCACGTGCCACGCCGACGATGCGGTGATCGTCGGCGAGCAGCAGCGCCTTGAGCTCGGACGTGCCGAGGTCGAGTCCCAGATACAAGATGTTCTCCCTGATTGCTTCTCGAAGATTCGGGCCGTGTCAGCCGAACCGCGTGTCGGCCTGGCGCCTGAATTCGCTCGGCGTCATGCCCTTGATTTCAAGGAAGCGCCGATTGAAGTTGGCTACGTTGTTGAAGCCCACCTGGTAACAGATGTCCGTCACGTAGTGGTCGGTCTGCATCAGCAGGTGGCAGGCGCTGTTGATGCGCACGCGGTTGACGAAGTCGGTAAAGCTGTTGCCGGTCGAGCGCCGGAAGAAGCGGCTGAAGCGGCTCTCGCTCATGCCCAGTTCGGCCGCCACGTCCGACATCGAGATCGGGTCCGCCATGTTGTTGGTGATGCGGTTGACGATGTCGTTGATCTGGTCGACCTGCGCATCGCCGTCGCTGCCCTGCACGCCCTGCATCTGCACGCTCGACAGCAGCCGGTAGTCGGTGCATTGCGCCAGGTCGGCCATGAACTCGCAGAACAGGCCCAGGCGCCGCACGCCGCGCGCGGCCTTGATGTTGTCCCAGTGCGTCTGCGCCTGCTGCGACATGCCGAAGAACTCGATGCCGTGGCGCGCCCGCTCCAGCAGCTGCATCACTTCGCGCAGCTCGGGAATGTCGGCGGCCGCGCGCTCGATCGGCTCGTGACGGAACTGGATCACGCGGTCGCGCCCGGCGGCGCCGCCTTCGGGCACGTCGAGCGAAATCCAGTTGTGCGGCAGCCGCGGCCCGCACAGCACCAGGTGCCCCGGCTGGAACGGCCCGATCCAGTCGCCGATGAAAGCCTTGCCGGAGGTCTCGGTGATCAGGTGCAGCTCGTAGTCTTCATGGAAGTGCCATCGCACCAGCGGGCTCGGAAAGCCGTGCGCCAGGCAGCGCACCAGGCCGGTTTCTTCAGGCGCCTCGTAGCCCAGCGAAGGCGAGCGTGCGAAATCGCGCTCCAGCTCCGGTTGGCGCTGGCGAGGAATCGCGCGTTTGCGTGTGGACGTTGTCATGGCAGCACCGATCAGGACCGGGAAGCGACGGCCCCATTGTCTTCCTGGGCGAGCGCGGCGTGAACGGCTTCCAGCATCGGTGGGTCCGCGCCCTCGCGGGTGCAATTCAAAGCGGCGGCGGTGGCGGCAAAGCGCAATACTTCTTTCCAGGCCTCGTCGCCCAGCGCGTCGAGCTGCTCCGGCCGCTCGACACCATGCGCCAGCAGCGAAACCGACAGCCCGGCCGTGAAAGTGTCGCCCGCGCCGATGGTGTCGACCACCGTCACGCGCGGCGCCGCCACGGCCAGTGCCTCGTGCCCCGTGCGCCAGAGCGTGGCGCCGTCGCCGCCGCGCGTGACGATCACGGCACGCGCACCGGCGGCCAGGCAATCGGCCGCGAGCGCATCGACGGGCCTGCCCGGCGCAAGCAGCTCGGCGTCTTCATCGCTGAGCTTGACCAGGTCGGCCATCGCGAACCAGCCTGCGGTGCGTGCCCGGTAGGCGGCCATGTCGGCGATCAGGCTGGGCCGCACGTTCGGGTCGAACACGATCACGCAGCGACCCGCGTTGGCCGCGACCAGGTCGGCGATGCGCGTGGCGGCCGGGTCCTGAAGCAGCGAGATCGAGCCGAAGTGCAGGAAGCGGCAATCCACCGGCAACTGCGGCAACGGCTCGGGCGCCCAGGTGGCGTCGGCGCTGCCGCGCGTGTAGAAGGCGTAGCGGTTGGTCTGCGGCGTGCGCTCGACAAAGGCCAGCGTCGATGGCGCGTTGCTGCGCAGGATGAAGCGGGTGTCCACGCCATTGCGTTCGAGAAAACCCATCAGCCGCTCGCCGAACAGGTCGGTCGACAGCTGCGTGAAAAAGCCGGTCGGTTGCCCGAGCCGTGCACAGGCCACGGCGGTGTTGAGCGGCGAGCCGCCCTCATGGCCGAGGAAGGCCAGCGTGCCCGCCTCGCTGGCGGTGAAATCGATCAGGGCTTCGCCCGTGAGTGCAATGCGCATGGTGCGTGAATTTTCAGTCGATCAAGGCCTGAGCGTCGGCCAGGAAGCCGCGCTCGGCAGCCAGCGTGGCGGGATGGTCAAGCAACTCGGCAAAGAGGCGCGGCGGAATGGTGATGGCGCCCACGCCGAGCCCCAACAAGGACAGATACGCCTCGCGCGAGCGGATGCTGGCCACCAGCAAGCGCGTACGCGTGGCCGAGGAAGACCGTTGCGCCACCAGCGATTGCATCTGCCCGATCAGCGCCAGCCCATTGATGCCCGCGTCTTCGAGCCGCCCCAGGTAAGGCGCCGCATAGGCCGCGCCCAGTTGTGCCGCGAAGTGCGCCTGTTCGGGGGCATAGACGGCGGTGAACGTGACCGGCACGCCCTGCGCAATGAGCCGAGCGCCCGCGTCGAGCCCCTGGCGCGTGGCGGGAATCTTGACGACCAGTTGACCCGGGTCGAAGTGCGACAGCAGGGCTCGCGCGTCTTCGAGCATGCCGTCGACGTCGCTCGAATACACCTGCGCCTGCACTTGCCGCGCGCCCAGGTCGATGCAGCGTTTCAACAGATCGGGCAAGGCAGCGCGTCCGACGCCCGCGCGCTGGAGCAGCGTGGGGTTGGTGGTGACGCCATGTACCACGGGGTGCGGCAGGCAGGTCTTCAAGTCCGCCAGGTCGGCACTGTCGAGGTACAGATGGAAATCTTCGTTCATGCCGTGCGCGCTGCTACAAAAGGAATCGATCTTCTCACTGTGCCGGGCGCAAGTCGCCGCTTCCAGCGGGACAGTGCTGATACTTTCTTGGCTTGTGCGTTTTGTCCGGTGCGTGTTTGTTCAGGGCGCGTGCGACTGACACCGGGTACTCCCCTCCGCGAATGTCCCCCGCTTCGCTCCTCCTTTATTTCGCTGCGGGGAGCACCCGGTGCCATTCGCACGTTGGACACGCTGCTGGCTATCAGCTGTTCAACCGGTGCTCTGAACTCGCTCGCGCTGGCGGTGTGCTCTGCGCAGCGAAATAAAGGAGGAGCGAAGCGGGGGACATTCGCGGAGCAGAGCACACCGTCGGCGTGAGCGCGCCCTGAATGACTGAGTCCCAACCCAACAAGAAGCAAGCAGACAGTCATCTCAGCTCATGACGTTGCCGCCATCGACATTCAAGGTCTGCGCAGTGATGTAGCGCGCCTCGTCGCTGGCAAGAAAAACGGCCGCTCCCGCGATGTCTCCAGGCAACCCCATGCGGCCGAGTGGCACTTCCAGGCCAACACGACGCTTCTTCTCTCCCAACGGCAACCCTTCGGCCTTGGCGAACAGGCTGTCGACGTGGTCCCACATCGGCGTGTCGACCACGCCGGGCGCGATGCCGTTGACGCGAATGCCGTGCGGCGCCATCGCCAGCGCCGCGCTCTGCGTGTAGCTGATGACCGCCGCCTTCGTCGCGCAGTAGTGCGACACCAGCGCCTCGCCACGGCGCCCCGCCTGCGACGCCATGTTGATGACCGACGCGCCCTGCGTGCCGGCCTCGACCATGTGGCGCAGCACCGCCTGCATCACGAAGAACATGCCCTTCACGTTGACCGCGAACAGCCTGTCGAACGAGGCTTCGTCGCTGTCGAGCAGCGGCGCGAGGTCGAACACGGCCGCGTTGTTGAACAGCGTGTGGATGGGGCCGAACGCGACCTGCGCTTCAGCGAGCAGGTGCGCGATGGCCTGGGTGTCGGTCACGTCGGCCGCGATGTACGCAAGGCTGTCAGGGTGGCGCTGCTGCAGTGCCCGTACCGCCTCTGGGGCCGCGGTTGCACGGTCGATCACGCAGCAGCGTGCGCCCTCGGCAATGCAGGCCTCGGCCACGGCAAGGCCTATGCCACCGCCGGCACCGGTCAGCAGCACATGGCGATCCTGCAGCCGGCCGCTCATGGCTTGCCTTCAGCGCCTGCGCCGATGCCGACGCCCACGAATTTCGCGACGCGCTCGCTCGCACGGCGAACGGCGTCGATCAACCGGGCGTCTCCCGCAAGGCTGCCCCACAGCGCCGCATCCGAGCACAGCGCGGCGACCGGGTCGGCCGCGCCGCAGATGGCATGGGCCACGGCTTCGTCCATGCCCTGGTCCTGGTAGGCGTAGGGCAGCTTGCCGTTGTGCCAGCGCTGCAGGAAGGCCAGGAACAGCGCGGGCAGCATCGCCACGCTGTCGATGCCTTGTCCCGCGGCCAGCCGCTCGCGCACCGTGGGCGCAATGAACCCCGGAATCTTCGAAAAGCCATCCGCCGCCACGCGCTGGTTGGTGTCGCGAATGGCCGGGTTGCCGAAGCGGTCGAGCACCACGTCGCGGTATGCGGCCAGATCGATCGGGCTCGGGCTCAGGCAGGGGATCACGTCGTCGGTCACGTAGTCGAACGCCATCTTGCGGATTGCCGCGTTGTGCGTGCCTTCGTGAATGAAGCCGAGCCCGACCAGCGTGCCGGCCCAGGCGATGCAGCTGTGCGTGGCGTTGAGGATGCGGATCTTGGCTTCTTCATACGGCTGGACCGATTCGACCAGCTCCACGCCCACGCGGCCCCAGTCGGGACGCCCGTCCGCGAAGTTGTCTTCGATGACCCACTGGATGAAGCTCTCGCCCGTGACCGGCGCCGCGTCGTCGCGGCCCGTTGCGGCCTTCACGCGCGCACGCAGCTCCGGTGGCGGACGCGGCGTGATGCGGTCGACCATGGCGTTGGGGCAACGCGTGTTCGCGTTCACCCAGGCCAGCAAGTCGCCATCGCCCGCGCGTTCGATGAATTCGAGCAACCCGGCGCGGAAGCGGTCGCCGTTGTGGCGCAGGTTGTCGCAGTTGAGCAGCGTGACCGCACCGGCCCCCGCGGCCTTGCGCGCACGCAGGATTGCGCAGACGGCGCCGTAGATGGTCTCGCCTGCTTCGCCACGCCGTGCGCGCTCGATGTCGGCCGCCAGGTCGGCGAACGACAGGTCCAGCTTGCCCTTGGTGTCGAGGTAGTAGCCGGCCTCGGTCACGGTGAACGACACGATGCGCGTGGACGGTGCCGCGCCGCGCGCGATCACGGCCGCCAGCGAGCGCTCGTACGGCAGCACCTCGCGGATGGCTTCGATCTGCTCGTAGCGGTACTCGCCCGCGGGCGACACGGTTTCGAGCGTGTAGCGGCCGCCCTGCGCCTGCAGGGCCGCGACCACATCGGCCATGTCGGGCCGGATGTTGGCGCCCGACAGCGACCAGCGGGTGTCGCCCGCGTCGATCAGCCGCTGCAGGTAGACCGCCTGGTGCGCCCGATGGAACGAGCCCAGGCCCAGGTGAAGCACCGTGAACTCCGAAAGAGCCGGTGGTGTTTGCGCAAGAGACGCTGCTGCGAGAGTCACGGGAAGTGTCCGGAAAGAAAAAAAGAGAAATCAGGCGGAGACCGAACGGCCTTCGCGGTTGAACAGATGCAGCACGCTGGGGTCGAGCTCGACCGCCACGTCGTCGCCCGCCTGCAGCGGCGTGCGATCGTTCTGCCGCGCGATCAGGGGCACGCCGCCCACGTCGACGTGAATCAGCGTGTCGGCACCCAGCGCTTCGATCAGCTCGACGCGGCCCTGCACGTCGGACACCGGCGCGCCCTGCTTCGCATGCACGCGCAGGCCTTCGGGGCGCACGCCCAGGAAGCCGTCGCTGGGCAGGCGGCCACCGGTTGCGGCGGAGAAACTGGGAATGGCACTCGCCGCCACCATGTTCATCGACGGCATGCCGATGAACTGCGCGACGAACTGGTTGGCCGGGTGGTCGTACAGCTCCAGCGGCGTGCCGACCTGCTCGATGAGCCCGTCTTTCAGCACCACCACGCGGTCGGCCAGCGTCATGGCCTCGACCTGGTCGTGCGTCACGTAGATGGTGGTCGCGCCCAGCGCGCGGTGCAGCTTGTGGATCTCGACGCGCGTGTTGCCGCGCAGCGCCGCATCGAGGTTCGACAGCGGCTCGTCGAACAAAAACACCTTGGGCGCACGCACGATGGCACGGCCGATGGCCACGCGCTGGCGCTGGCCGCCCGACAGGTCCTTCGGCGTGCGGTCCAGGTACTGCGTGAGGTTGAGTGTTTTCGCTGCGTGCTCGACCTTGGTCCTGATCTCGTCCTTCGACACGCCCGCGAGCTTGAGCGCGAAGGACATGTTGTCGTACACGCTCATGTGCGGATACAGCGCATAGCTCTGGAACACCATCGCCAGGTCGCGCTTGCCCGAAGGCGTCCAGGTGATGTCCTTGCCGTCGAGCAGCAGGTTGCCGCTGGTGATGGGCTCCAGCCCGGCAATCAACCGCAGCAGCGTCGACTTGCCGCAGCCCGAAGGCCCGACGAAGACGATGAACTCGCCCTTCTTGATCTCCAGGTCGACGCCCTTGATGATGTTGACGTCACCAAAGCTTTTCTTGATGTTCTTCAGTTCGAGGTAGGCCATGAGGTGTCTCCCTTTTCTTTACTTGACGGCGCCGAAGGTCAGGCCCTGCACGAGCTGCTTCTGGCTGAACCAGCCGAACACGACGATGGGCGCAATGGCCATCAGCGAGGCGGCCGACAACTTGGCCCAGAACAGGCCCTCGGGGCTGGAGTACGAGGCGATGAGCGTGGCCAGCGTGCCGGCCTTGGCGGAGGTGAGGTTCAGTGCCCAGAAGGCCTCGTTCCAGCTCAGCACCAGGCACAGCAGGCCGGTCGATGCGAGCCCGCCCACCGACAGCGGCATCACGACATGGCGGAACTCGGTCCACAGGCTCGCGCCGTCCATGCGCGCCGCTTCGAGAATTTCGTTCGGAATGTCCTTGTAGGCGCTGTAGAGCATCCACACCATGATCGGCAGGTTCGACAGCGTGAACACGATGGTCAGTGCGGTGAGCGAATCCAGCATGCCCGCGGTCTGCGCCAGCACGTAGATCGGCACCAGCGCACCGACGGCCGGCATCATCTTGGTGGAGAGCATCCACATCAGGATGTCGCGCGTCTTCTTCGTGCGAAAGAACGCCATCGAGTACGCAGCGGGTGCCGCGATCAGCAGGCCGAGGATGGTCGAGCCCAGGCTGGTGATGAGCGAGTTGCGCGCATACAGCAGGTAGTCGCTGCGGCGCTGCACTTCGCCGAAGTTGTCGAGCGTGGGCTCGAAGATGAACAGCGGCGGCACATGAATGGCCTGCAGCTCCGTCTTGAAGGCCGTGAGAAACAGCCAGCCGAGCGGGAAGAACAGGAGCAGCGCCGCGGCCCACGCACCCACGGTGCGCAGAAGCTGGGGAAGGAAGTTGCTGGGTTGCATGGTCGTTCCTTCAGTCCAGGTTCTTGCCGATGATGCGAATGAGGAACACCGCGACGATGTTGGCCAGCACCACCGCGAACAGCGCACCGGCCGAGGCCACGCCCACGTCGAAATTCATCAGCGACTGCTTGAAGATGAGGTAGGTCATGTTCGTGCTCTCGTTGCCCGGGCCGCCATTGGTGGTGATGGCGATCTCGGCGAACACGCTGAGCAGGAAGATCATCTCGATCATGATCACCACGGCCATCGGGCGGCCCAGGTGCGGAATGGTGAGATAGAAGAAGCGCTGGAACGAACTCGCGCCGTCCATGCGAGCGGCCTCCATCTGCTCGCGGTCGAGCGACTGCAGCGAGGTGATGAAGATCAGGCACGCGAAAGGCAGCCACTGCCAGGCCACCATGATGATCACCGAGAGCAGCGGCACGTCGGTGAGCCAGTCGATGGGCTGCGCGCCAAAGAAGCGCCACACGTCGGCCAGGATGCCGTAGATGGGGTTCATCATCATGTGCTTCCACAGCAGCGCATTGACTGCCGGCATGACGAAGAACGGCGAGATCAGCAGCACCCGCACGATGCCGCGTCCCGGAAAGGGCTCGTTCACCAGCAGCGCGAGCAGCACGCCGAACACCACCGTGATCACGATCACGCTGCCGATCAGCAGCAGCGTGTTCCAGGTGGCGGGCCAGAAGTCCGGGTCGGTAACGAAGTAGTGAAAGTTCTCGATGCCCGCGAACGTGCGTTCGCCGGGCTGCATGAGGTTGTAGTTCACGAAGGAGAAGTACAACGTCATCAACAGCGGCACGATCATCCAGAGGAAGAGCGTGAGCACGGCGGGCGCCATGAGGGCCCGGGGCAGGAGTCTTTTCATTGTGTGTTCCTCTCTGGCTATTGCCCCCTCTCCCGCGCACGGGAGAGGGTTGGGGTGAGGGCATGCGGCTTCGGCCATGGGCACGCCGCCCCCTCACCCTGACCCTCTCCCCGCGGGGAGAGGGAAAAAGACGGGTTACTTGTAGTACCCGGCCTTCTTCATCTCGCGCTCGGCCGCGAGCTGCGAGGTCTTCAGCGCCTGGTCCACGGTGACCTTGCCCGACAGTGCCGCGCTCATCTGCTGGCCCACCGCCACGCCGATGGCCTGGAACTCGGGAATGGCCGCGTACTGCACGCCCACGTACGGCGACTTCGGCAGCGTGCTGTCGCTGAGGTTGGCGCTGTCGATGGCCTTCTTTTCCGCGGCGGCGAACTTGGCCACCTTCTGGAACTCGGGGTTCGCGTAGGTCGACTTGCGCGTGCCGGTGGGCACCGCGCCCCAACCGGCTTCCTTGGCGACGAGGTTGACGTACTCCTTGGAGGTCGCCCACTTCACGAAGGTCTGCGCGGCGGCGCCCTTGGTCGAGCTGGCGGGAACGGCCAGGTTCCAGGTCCACAGCCAGTTGGCGCCCTTGGGCGTGACGGCCACCGGCGCCTGCGCGAAGGCCACCTTGTCGGCCACCTTCGACTGCTTCGGATCGCTGATGAACGAGGCCGCGATGGTCGCGTCGACCCACATGCCGCACTTGCCTTCGTTGAACAGCGCCAGGTTTTCATTGAAGCTGTTGGCCGAGGCACCCGGCGGGCCGTAGGCCTTCATCAGGTCGACGTAGAAGCCGATCGCGTCCTTCCAGGGCTTGGTGTCGATCTGCGGCTTCCACTGCATGTCGAACCACTGGCCGCCGTTGGTGTTGACCAGCGTGGTCAGGAAGGCCATGTTGTCGCCCCAGCCCGGCTTGCCGCGCAGGCACATGCCGTACACGCCGGCCTTGGGGTCGTGGATCTTGCCGGCCAGTTCCTTCACCTGCGCCCAGGCGGGCTGCTCGGGCATCTGGAAGCCGACCTTGTCGGCCAGGTCCTTGCGGTACATGAGCATCGAGCTCTCGCCGTAGAACGGCGCGGCGTACAGCTTGCCTTCGTACGACAGGCCGGCGCGAATGGCGGGCAGCAGGTCGTCGGCGTCATAGGCGGCGTCGGTGGCAATGGGCTGCAGCCAGCCCTTCTTCGACCAGATCGGCGCTTCGTACAGGCCGATGGTCATCACGTCGAACTGGCCGCCCTTGGTGGCGATGTCGGTGGTCACGCGCTGGCGCAGCGTGCCTTCTTCGAGCGTGACCCACTTCAGCTTGATGTCGGGGTAGGCTTTTTCGAAGAAGGGGGTGAGCTTCTGCATCTCGATCATGTGGCCGTTGTTCACGGTCGCGATCACGAGTTCGGTGGCGGCCTGGGACACGAGGCCCGTGCCGATGAGCGCGAGGACGAGGCCCGCTTTCAGAAAACGCTTCATGTTGTCTCCTAGAGGTGAGCGACGCCCTGTTGTGCCTGTCGGGTCGCCGTGGCCGAATTCTGGAGAAACACGCTTGCAGCTTTGGTACTTCGATTGTCGGTAGTGGTACTTTCATGCACCAGTTGACTGGGATATTCCCTAGCTGACGCAATACAGCATGGATACGGGAGCGGTCCAAAGGCCTCAGATGGCGCCCAGCAGCTGGCGCCGGAACTGCGCCGCCGCCGGCGACAGCGCCCGGTCTTCGCGGGTGACCAGGCAGATCGGCGGCACGCGCACCGGCAGCTCCACCGGCACGGTGCGCAGCACGCCCAGCCGGGCGTAGTGGCTGGCCTGCGAGGCCGGCATCACGGCCGCCATGTCGGAGTTTTCGAGCAGCGCCGTGACGGCAATGGGCGATGCCGTTTCGATGATGTCCAGCCGCGCCTGGATGCCCGCTTCGCGCATCGCTGCCTCGAAGCGCCCGCGCTGTGGCGAGCCGGGCGGCTGAAGCACCCATGACCAGTTCGCCATGTCGGCCAGGGCGATGACGCTCGCGCGCTCGAACACCGGGTGGGCGGCGCGCACCACCACCACCTGCGACTCGCCCAGCAGGGGCACGCTCGCGTACTTCGCCTCGTCGTGGCCATCGGTGAGCCGGCCCAGCACCAGGTCGACATCGCCCTGCTCCAGCTGCGCCTGGATCACGTCGCTGGTCTCGACCACCACCGACACGGCCACCTGCGGATGGCGCCGGTGGTACTCCACCAGCGCCGGCGCCAGCAGTTCGGGCACGGCGCCCGGCACGCTGCCCACGCGCAGGGCCCCGCTCAGGCCCGAGCGCAGCGCCAGCATCTCCTCGCGGGCGGTGCCGAAGTCGCTGAGCACGCGGCGCGCATAGCGGATGAGGATCTCGCCATAGGGCGTGGGCTCCATGCCGCGCGCCAGGCGCTCGAACAGCTTTTCGCCCAGCGAATCTTCCAGCTGCTGCAGCAGCTTGGTGGCGGCGGGCTGGCTGATGTTCATGGCTTCGGCCGCGCGGCCCAGGTGCCGATGGGCATCGAGCCGGGCCAGCAGAAGCAGCTGGCGCGGCCGGACATGGAGCATCAGCGAGGTGTCTGTCAGGCCGGGAGTCATGCTCAAAAGTATATGGAGCTTCAGGCTTTTTCGATTGGATCGGGCGGGCGAAGCTCCGTAGGCTCGGGCGCACAACAAGCAGGAGACCACCCGATGAAGCTTTCTTCCCTCGCCCGCGGGGCGGGACTGGCCGCCGCGATGCTCGCCGCCGCGTCGCTGGTCGGTGCGCAGCCAGGCGCGTACCCCGACAAGCCGCTGCGCATCATGGTCGGCGCTTCGCCCGGCGGCGGCACCGACCTGCTGGCGCGCGTGCTGGCCGACAAGTTCTCGCCGGCGCTCAAGCAGCCCGTGACGGTCGAGAACCGGCCCGGCGCCTCCAACACCATCGCCGGCGAGCTCACGGCCCGCGCCCCCGCCGACGGCGCCACGCTGCTGCTGGCGACCAACACCGCGCAGGCGGTGGCGCCGCACATCCTCAAGCTCAAGTACGACCCGCTGAAAGACCTGCAGCCCATCGGCCTCGTGGCCGTGATGCCCAACGTGCTGGTGGTGTCCGCCAGCTCGCCCTACAAATCGGTGAAGGACCTGGTGGCCGGCATGGCCGCGAAGCCCGGCGGCTTCAAGTACGCATCGTCCGGCATCGGCAGCACGCAGCACGTGGGCGGCGAGGCCTTCAACCTGGCCACGGGCATGAAGTCGATCCACGTGCCCTACAAGGGCAGCTCGCAGGCCCACATCGACATCATCTCGGGCGAGGTCGACATGATGTTCGACAGCACCTCCTCGGCCATGGGCCAGATCAAGGCCGGCAAGTTCCGCGCACTGGCCGTGAGCGCGCCGCAGCGCTCGCCCGAGCTGCCCGACGTGCCGACGCTGGCCGAGCAGGGCATCAAGGGCGCCGACGTGTCCACCTGGTACGGCCTCTACGTGACGGCCGGCACGCCGCGCCCCGCCGTCGAACGGCTGAGCGCAGAACTCGTGCGCACGCTGAAGCTGGCCGAGGTTCAGGCGCGCATCGAGGGGCTGGGCGGCGAGCCCGGCGCGCTGACCGGCGAACCCTTCGCGGCCATGAACAAGCAGGAGTTCGACCACTACGGCCAGCTCGTGCGCGAAGCCAACATCAAGGCCGAATGAGGCCGCTCGCTCTTCCCTTCTTCCTTCTTACTTTCAAACCCCCGTCGATATGTCCACCCCATCGAAGACCCCGCGCGTGACTTCCGCCAAACCCCGCATCGTGGTGCTGCTCGGCGACCCCAGCGGCGTCGGCCCCGAAATGGCCGTGAAGCTGCTGGCGCGCCAGCGCAACCTGGACGCCGCGCGCGTGCTGCTGATTGCCGACCCGGTCGTGCTGGCCGCGGGCGAGCGCGTGGCGGGCACCAGGCTCGACGTGCTGCAGGTCGACCACCTCGACACCCTGCGCTTCGAGGACGGCTGCCCGAGCCTGTTCGCGCGCGACTGGATGGCAGGGCGGGAGCCGGTGCTGGGCGAGTCGAACGAACAGTCGGGACGTGCGTCTTTCGAGGCGCTGGAACTGGCGACGGCCACAGTGCGGCGCGGGCAGGCCGAGGCGATTCTTTTCGCACCGCTCAACAAGCATTCGCTGCGCCTGGGCGGCCTGACCCACGAGGACGAGTTGCGCTACATGCAGGAGCGCTTCGCCGTGACCAGTTTCGTCTGCGAATTCAACCTGACGGGCTCGCTCTGGACCTCGCGCGTGACCTCGCACATTCCGCTGAAAGACGTGGCGAGTCACATCACGGTTCAGGGCGTGGGCGACGCGGTGAAGATCATTGCGTCGGCGCTGCGCCGCGCGGGCGTGGCGCAGCCGCGCATCGCGGTGACGGGGTTGAATCCACATGCGGGCGACGGCGGCTCGATAGGCATGGAAGAAATCGAGATCATCGCCCCGGCGATCGAACAACTGCGCGCCGAGGGCTACGACGCACGGGGCCCGTTCTCGCCGGACACGGTGTTCATCGGCGCGCGGCGTGGCGACGTGGACGCGGTGGTATCGATGTACCACGACCAGGGCCAGATCGCGATGAAGCTGATGGGCTTCGAGCAGGGTGTGACGCTGCATGGCGGCCTGCCGGTGCCGGTGGCCACTTCCGCCAGTGGCAGTGCTTTCGACATCGCCGGAAAGGGCGTGGCACAGATCGAAGGGCTCCAGCAGGCCTTCGACCTGTGTGTACGGATGGCGAGCGGTGCGCCTGTGCGTTCGTCTGCGGAGACTGCTGCGGCTTGATTTGCCTGCACTCTTTACGTGTCAGCCTGTTGAGGTGACTGGCGGGGGATGGGTGCGGGTTCATTCGGGGCGCGT
>NZ_QAJK01000093.1:0-36305 GCF_003852515.1 Variovorax sp. KBW07
TGGGCGGCGCCCTGAACAGCAAACGTCAAACACGACGCGACGAACAGAAGAGCAACGAGCCATCTCAGCGGAAGTGACAAGCCACCCAGTGCCCACCGCCGGCAGACGAAGGCCGCTCGCTCAGCGTGGGCACCTGTTCCTTGCACACAGCCTGTGCCATCGGACAACGCGTATGAAAGCGGCACCCCGACGGTGGATTGGCAGGACTCGGCGGATCGCCCTGCAACAGCAGACGACGTGCCGGCGTGCGTGGGTTCGGCACGGGCACGGCCGACAACAGGATCTCCGTGTAGGGGTGCAGGGGCGCGGAGAACAGCGTGTCGCGGTCGGCTATTTCCACGATGTGTCCGAGGTACATCACCGCCACGCGATGGCTGATGTGTCGCACCACCGCCAGGTCGTGCGCCACGAACAGGTAGGCGATGCCGAACTCGGCCTGCAGGTCCATCAGCAAGTTGACCACCTGCGCCTGCACCGACACGTCGAGTGCCGACACCGGCTCGTCGCACACGATCAGCTTCGGGTTCAGCGCCAGTGCGCGCGCAATGCCCAATCGTTGCCGTTGGCCACCCGAGAACTCGTGCGGAAACTTCCTGGCGGCCTCCGGGCGCAGGCCGACGCGGGCGAACAGCCACTGCACGCGCTCGCGCCGTTCGGCCGCCGCGCCCATGTCGAAATTGCGCAGCGGCTCGGCCACGATGTCGCCGGCCGTCAGGCGCGGGTTCAGCGACGCGTACGGGTCCTGAAAAATGATCTGCAGCTGGCGCCGGCGCAGCCGCATCTCGTGCGACGACAGCGTCAGCAACTCTTCGCCCTCGAGCTCGACCGAGCCCGAGGTCGGCTCCACCAGCCGCATCACCGACTTCGCGGTGGTCGTCTTGCCGCAGCCCGACTCGCCGACCAGCGACAGCGTTTCGCCGCGCGCCACCGAGAAAGACACGCCGTCGACCGCCTGTATCGCCGGCTTGGCCGGGCGCAGCCAGCGCTTCGGCGAGATGTAGTGCTTGCGCAGGTTGCGCACCTGGAGCAGCGGCGGGGCTGCTGTTGCTGCAGTTGCAACTGAAGCTGCTGCGATGGTTTCCGTCATGCCATTACCTCGGCGCTGTTCCGGGCAACGTCAGCCCATTGTTCTTCGACCGCAAAGCAGGCCACCACGTGGTCGTTGCCTTGCTGCGTGAGTTGCGGCGTCTCGGCGCGGCAGCGGGCGCGTGCATGGCTGCAGCGGGCCGCGAAGGCGCAGCCGCGGCCCAGTTCGTGCGCGGCCGGCACCAGACCCGGGATCTCGGTGAGCCGCGTGCTCACGGTGTTCATCGCCGGCATCGAGGCCATCAGCGCGCGGGTGTAGGGATGCAGCGGCCGGTCGAACAGGTCGATCACGTCGGCTTCTTCCACCTTCTTGCCGGCATACATGACCACGACGCGGTCGCAGCTCTCGGCCACCACGCCCAGGTCGTGCGTGATCATCACCACGCCCATGCCCAGCTCTTTCTGCAGCCGCTTGATGAGATCGAGAATCTGCGCCTGGATGGTCACGTCGAGCGCGGTGGTGGGCTCGTCGGCAATCAGCACCTCGGGGTTGCAGGCCAGGGCCAGCGCAATCATCACGCGCTGGCGCATGCCACCCGACAGCTGGTGCGGGTACTCGTTCACGCGGCGCTCGGGCTCGGGAATCTGCACCACGCGCAGCATCTCGACGGCACGCTTCAGCGCGTCGGCGCGGCTGGCCTTCTGGTGCAGCTGCACCGTCTCCGCGATCTGCCGGCCCACGGTGAGCACCGGGTTCAGCGAGGTCATCGGCTCCTGGAAGATCATCGAGATGCGGTTGCCGCGAATCTGCCGCATCTCGCGTTCGCTCAGCTGCATCAGGTCGGTGCCGCGCAACCGCACGGCGCCCATGTGGTGGCCGGGTGGCGTGGGCACCAGCCGCAGGATCGACAGCGCGGTCACGCTCTTGCCGCAGCCGGATTCGCCGACCACGCCGAGCGTGCGGCCCGCGCGCACCGTGTAGGAAACACCGTCGACCGAGCGCACCACGCCGGCCAGCGTGTGGAAGTGGGTGCGCAGGTTGTCGACTTCGAGCAGCGGCTCGCCGGGGGCGAGGGTGGCGTGGGACATCGGGGTGGTGGTCGTCATGGCGCCTTGCTCACAGTTGCCGTGCCAGGCGCGGGTCGAGCGCATCGCGCAGGCCGTCGCCGAGCAGGTTGATCGCCAGCACCGTGGCCGCCAGCAGCAGGCCCGGGTACAGGATGATGTGGAACGCCACCGTCACGAAGTTGCGGCCTTCGGCCATCATGTTGCCCCAGCTCGGCGTCTGCGCGGGCACGCCCACGCCAAGGAAAGACAGTGCGGCTTCGGTCAGCACCGCGGCAGCCGCCACGAAGGTCGACTGAACGATCAGCGGGGCCACGATGTTCGGCAGCACGTGGCGCAGCAGGATGGTCGGCAGCCGCGTGCCCACCGCATGCGCGGCCTCGACGAACAGCTGCTCGCGCAAGGTCAGCGCCAGCGAACGCACCAGCCGCACCACGCGTGGAATCTCGGGCACCGTGATGGCGATGATCACCGTCGTCAGGCTGGCGCGCGTCACGGCCATCAGCGCAATGGCCAGCAGGATGCCGGGGATGGCCATCACCCCGTCCATCACCCGCATGATCGGCCCGTCGGCCCAGCGCACGAAGCCCGACACCAGCCCCAGCACGATGCCGAAGAAGGTGGCCAGCACCGCGACCGAGGCGCCGACGATCATCGATACGCGGCCGCCCCACACGGCACGGCTGAACACGTCGCGGCCCAGCGCGTCGGTGCCGAACCAGTGCTCGGCCGACGGCGGCTGCATGCGCGCGAGCGGGTCGATGTCTTGCGGATCGTGCGTGGCGATCCACGGGGCGGCAAGGGACAGCACCGCCACCGCGATCAGCAGCAGTGCGCCGATGATCAGCGTCGGGTGCTTGCGCAGCCAGCGAAAGCGCGGCGGCACGAAGGGGGCGTCGTCGGCGGGGGCGAGGGCAGCGGTGCTGTTGGGCACCGGTGCATCGGCCTGGCGCATGGGCAGGGCAGTGGACATGGCGTCGTGGGGCTCGTTCGTTCTTTTTATGGCCAGTACTAGTACTGGATGCGCGGGTCGAACAGGCGGTAGCTCAGGTCGATCAGCAAGTTGATCAGCACGTACACGCCGGCGGACAGCAGCAGCACGCTCTGGATCACCGGGTAGTCGTGCCGCTGCACCGAATCGATCACCAGGCGGCCCACGCCGGGAATGGCGAACACCGTCTCGGTAACGACCACGCCGCCGATCAGCAGCGCGATGCCCGCGCCGATGGTGGTGGCGATGGGAATGGCCGCATTGCGCAGCGCATGGCCCAGCACCGGCAGTACGCCCAGGCCCTTGGCACGCGCGGTGCGGATGTAGTCTTCGTGCAGCACTTCGAGCACGGTGGCGCGCGTCATGCGGGTCACCAGCGCGATGTACACCAGCGCCAGGTTCACGCAGGGCAGCACCAGCGAACGCAGCCATTCGCCCGGTCCGTCGGCAAAGTGCACGTAGCCCTGCACCGGAAACCACGGCAACTGGATCGCGAAGGTGTACACCAGCAGGTAGCCCACCAGGAACACCGGCACCGAGAAGGCGAGCACCGCGAACAGCATCACCAGCCGGTCGATCCAGCTGCCCGCGCGGTAGGCCGCGAGCGTGCCCAGCGGCACCGACACCACCAGCGTGATCGCCATGGTGAGCACGGCGATCGACACCGTGGGCTCCAGCCGCTGCCCCAGCAGCTGCGCCACCGGCACCTGCGTGAAGATCGATGTGCCCAGGTCGCCGGTGAGGATCTTGCCGATCCACAGCACGAACTGCTGCCACAGCGGCTGGTTCAGGCCCAGCGTGGCGCGCAGCTTCTCGATGTCCTCGCCGCTGGCGAGGTCACCGGCAATGAGCGCGGCCGGGTCGCCCGGCGACAGGTGGATCAGCAGGAACACCACCACGGCCACCACCGCCATGACGGGAAGCGTGGAAAGAAAGCGTCGAAGGATGTAGCCCATGGCGATGTGGTCGTGCGTGCGCGGTGCGCCTTACCTGTCGAGCATCCAGACCGTCGGCAGGCTGGCCCAGAGCTTGTCCAGCCCCTTGAGGTTGGCCCGCGCGGCAAAGGCCGCCGAGTACTGGCCCGAGTTGATGTACGGCACGGCCTCGTAGGCACGGGCCTGGAAGGCGTCGAGCAGCTCCTTGCGCTTGGCGGGCACGGTTTCTTTCAGCCACGCGGTGCGCAGTTCGTCGAGCTTCTTGTCGCAAGGCCAGCCGGGCAGGGTGTTGCCGCAGGCCGCGCCAAGGTAGGCGTTGGCAATGGGCGAGTTGGCGTCGAACTCGCCAGCCACGGTGACATACATGTTCCAGCCGCCGGCATCGGCCGCGTCGCGCTTGGCGCGGCGCGCACCGATGGAGGCCCAGTCCATGGTCTGGGCATCGACGTTCAGGCCGATGCTCTTCATGGTCTGCGCGGCCATCAGCGCTTCGGCATTGAGCGCGGGGATGTCGCTCGGCACCATCAGCACCACCTTCTCGCCTTTGTAGCCCGAGGCCGCGAGCATCTGCTTGGCCTTGGCCACGTCGGACTTGCGGTACGGCTCGGCGCCGGCCGACGTGTCGTTGGGGCTGCCGCAGATGAACCAGGTGGCGCAATAGGCCATGCGCATGTCCAGCGGGAAGCCCATGGCCGCCATGAAGCGTTCCTGGTTCACGGCCTGCAGCAGCGCCTGGCGCACCTTCGGGTTGTCGAAGGGCGGGTGCAGCTGGTTCATGACCAGGAAGCCCTGGTAGGTGCCGAAGGCGCCGACCTTCAGGCTGGCGTCGGTGCGCAGCGGCACGATGTAGTCGGGCGGTAGTTGCTCGATGAGGTCGACCTCGCCGCGCTTGAGCGCCGAGATGGCGCTGTTGGCGTCGGGCAGGTAGAGCCATTCGACGCGGTCGAAGTTGCTCTTCTTGTTGCCGGCCAGGCCGTTGGCGGGTTCGCTGCGCGGCACGTAGTTGGGGTTGCGCACGAACACCGTCTTGTTGCCCGGCACCCATTCGTCGCGCTTGAAGATGAAGGGGCCGGAGCCCAGCACTTCGGGCAGCGGCGCGGTGGCCGGCATCTTGGCCAGCCGCTCCGGCAGGATGACCGGCGGAAAGCCCGAGGGCTTGGCCAGCGCGTCGAGCACCATGCCGAAGGGCTCGGCCATGGTGAGCGTGAAGTTGCGCGCATCGACGGCCTTCCATTCGGCGCCGCTGGCCACCATGGCACGGCCCAGGCTGTCTCGCGCGGCCCAGCGCTGCAGCGACGCGATGGCGTCGGCCGAGGTGACGGGGCTGCCGTCGGAAAACTTCAGGCCGGGGCGCAGCGTGAAGCTCCACTGCTTGCTGTCTTTGGAGGCCGTGTACTTCTCGACCATCTGCGGTTGCGGCTTGCCGGTCGAGTCCTGCGCGAACAGGGTGTCGTAGACCATGTAGCCGAAGTTGCGCGAGATGTACGCGGTGGTGAAGGTCGGGTCGAGGATCTTCAGGTCGGCGTGCGCGACCATCTTCAGCGTCTTGACGGGCGGCGTCTGGGCGAGCGCGGGAAGGCTCGCGGCGGAAAAAGCCAGTGCGGCCAGGGCGGCAAGCGTGCGTCGTTTCATCGTCGGTTCTCCGGTGGGGTAGCGAAAGAAGAGGGGGGTCAGGCGGCGACGCCGATGGGCCACTTGGGCAGGCGGGCCTTGCGGTACGGCAGCGTCGTGAGGTCGAGCGTCACGGCGCCGGGCGCCCCCGCATAGATGACGTGCTTGGCCACCTTGGAGTACGACGCATAGAAATGCTGCGACGACTTGACGACCACGATCTTCTTCGCGGCCAGGTCGCAGCCCAGCTGCGTGAACAGGTCGGTGCCCATGGCCTGGTTGCGCCGCGTGATCAGCACGATGTCGATGCCATCGACCTCGACCAGCGCGCAGTCGCCCATGGCCGTGGGCGTGTTCGACAGGCCCGTCATCACCAGGTCGTGCTGCAGCGCCTTTACCGTGCATTCGACGTCCAGCGGATCGCCCGAGAGCGGGCTGATCTTGCCGCCGATGCGCATCGCCAGCTTGGCGCCCACGCCGGCATCGAAAGCGATGCGCACGGCAATCGGGTCCCACATCGGGCCCACTGCAGCGTTGGTGATGCCGCGCTCCAGCATGCGGCGCAGGATGAAGGTGGAGTCGCTTGCCGCGCCGCCGCCGGGGTTGTCGGCACCATCGGCCAGCACCACCGGGCCGCCGCCGAAGGCCAGGGCCTCGTCGAGCGAGTCGTCGATGCTGGGGTAGTTGACGGTAAGGCCGTCGCGCATGGCGATGACTTCGTCGGCCAGCTGGCGCGCCAGCGCGTTTGCCTTGGCCTGGTCGCCGTCGGTGTACACCAGCACCTTGGTGCCCATCTCGGGCACGTCGCCCCACGAGAAGCCGTGCGTGAGCGAGACCGAGAGCACGCCGTCTTTGCCTTCGAGCGCCTGCATGCGCTCGACGAAGCTGCGCGCCGGCTCGCGCGAGGTGTGCACGGTGACGATGATGTCGCAGTCGACCATCGCGGCCACCGGCCTGACCTTGCCCTCGACCGCCGCGGCGCAGATGTCGACCAGCTCCAGCCCGCGTTCGAGCACGTCGGTGTGCGGGTACTCCTTGAAGGAGACCATCACGTTGGCGTTGTCCACCATGGCGGACGTGAGGTGGTTGTGCGGGTCGAGCTCGGCGCCGACGATGACGTCGGGCCCGACGATCTCCCGCACGCGCACCAGCATGTCGCCTTCGCAGTCGTCGTAGCCGTCGGCCACCATGGCGCCGTGCAGGCCGAGCAGCACCATGTCCACCGGCAGTGCGGCGCGCAGGTCGTTCAGCATTTCGTCGCGCAGCGTTTCGTAGGCGTGGCGCGTGGTGATGCCGCTGGGCTGCGCGCCCGCCACCATGCCTTCGAGCAGCGTCCAGCCCTTTTCGGCGCCGCGGATGCGCGCCGCCCACAGCGGGCCCGAGTAGATCGTCAGCGCATCGGGATGCTGGCCGGCGGGAAAGTAGCCGCGGTCCTTGAAGGAGGCGAGGCCGGTCGGCATCGGGCCGAAGGTGTTGGTTTCGGTCGCAAGGGAGGCACTGAAGACACGCATGGTGGTTTCTCGTGAGGTGGAGTTGTTGTTCGGGAAGGCCGGTCGCGGATTGCAGATCGCAGATTGCGGTTCGCGGATCAGCTGGCGTTGGCCGCGCGCAGCCGCTGCGGGCCGAGCATCTCGACCGTCAGGCCGAAGGCTGCAATGCGCTCCGGCAGCGGCAGGCCGCGTGCCAGCGCGGCGCAGGCTTCGCCCATGGCCGCCGAGGTCTGGATACCGTAGCCGCCTTGCGCCGCGACCCAGAAGAAGCCGGGTGCGTCGGGCGCGAAGCCGCCGACCAGGTCGCCGTCGGACACGAAGGAGCGAAGGCCGGCCCAGGTGCGCGTGGGGCGGCGGATGGTGAGCGTGGTGGCTTCTTCGATGCGGTGGATGGCGAAGGCGATGTCCAGCTCTTCGGGCTGCACGTCCTGCGGATCGACCGGGTCGGCATTGGCCGGCGAGCCCAGCAGCATGCCCGCGTCGGGCTTGATGTACCAGCCTTCGTCGGCGCCGAAGACCATGGGCCAGTGCGCCACGTTCTCGCCCTCGGGCGGCGCGAAGATGAAGGCCGAGCGCCGGCGCGGCTCGATGCCGATGGGCGCCACGCCGGCCAGTTTCGCGATGGTGTCGACCCACGCGCCGGCCGCGTTGAGCACCACCGGTGCTTCGTAGACGTTGCCGCCGGCCGTCACGCGCCAGCGCTCGCCCACGCGTTCGATGGCCGTCACTTCGGCGTCGCACACCAGCTTGCCGCCGGCCTGCCGCATGCCGCGCAGGTAGCCCTGGTGGATGGCGTGCACGTCCATGTCGGCAGCGTCGGGTTCGTACACGGCGCCGGCCACCTGCTCGGGGCGCAAGGCAGGCACCATCTCGCGCGCCTGCTCGCCGCTCAGGCGCTCGGCGCCGGTGTCCATGGCGCGCAGCACGTCCCAGTGGGCTTCGAGCTCGGCCATGTGCTCTTCGCCCGCGACCATCAGCGCGCCGCGCGGCGTGAGCAGCGGGTGCTCCGAGAAGCCTTCGGGCGGGTGGTCCAAGAAGGCACGGCTGGCCATGGTGAGGGCGCGCACCTGCGGCGTGCCGTAGCTTTCCATGAACAGGGCGGCCGAACGGCCGGTGGAGTGATAGCCCGGCTGGGCTTCGCGCTCGAGAAGGATCACGCGGGCATGCGGCGCGAGCCAGTGGGCCACCGAAGCCCCGGCAATGCCGCCGCCAATCACCAGGTAGTCGGCCGCGATGGGTGTTGTTGTGTTGGAGGTCATCGGCGAAAAGTGTAGAAATAAATTTGCGGATACGCAAATTAAATAAGGCCTACCAAGGGGAAACCATGGGATGAATGACTGGCAGAATTTGCGTTGACGCAATTTGCGCATGCGCAAATTCCGGGCCTGCGCCGTGCACCGCGATGTGCATGGCCGCATGGATGGCCCAGCGCCGGACTGGCAGAATTGCAGGGCACTACAAAGAGAAGGCCAAGCGTGACTCCACACACAGGGACCAAGGCGGGGGCGAAGAAGGAAGAGCCGCCAACTCTGGACCGCACCACTTTCGGCCATCGGCTGCGCACCGCGCGCAAGCGTTTCGGCTGGACGCTTGCGCAACTGGCCGAACGGTCGGGCGTGTCGATCACCACCATCTCGCGCGCCGAGCGCGGCCAGCTCGCGCTGGGCTACGAGAACTTCGCCTCGCTGGGCCGCGCGCTCGAGATGGACATGAACGCGATGTTCGCGGGCGCGGGCGTCAAGCCCGCGCAGTTCGACGGGCCGGTGATCACGCGCGCGGGCAAGGGCGTGGTCTACCGCGGGCTCTCGTTCGCCTATGAGTTCCTGGGCACCACGGCGGCCGGCAAGCAGATGAGCCCCGTCGTCGGCACGGTGCATGCGCGCCGCATCAACGGGCCGGAAGACTTCGCAAGGCATCCGGGCGAAGAGTTCGCTTATGTGTTGTCGGGCGAGATCGATGTGCACTTCGACACCGGCGAAGTGGTGCACCTGGCGCGTGGCGATTCGCTGTACTACGACAGCAGCATCGGCCACGCCTATGTGAGCGTGAGCCGGCAGCTCGCGAAGATCGTCGGCGTCACCTCGGGCGAGAGCGGGCATATGAAGTCGGCGCGCGAGGCGCCGGCGATGAAGCCGGTGGGCAAGGCTGCTGGGACCGTGAAGACCGCCAAGGCCACCAAGGCCGTGCCCGCACAGAAGACGGTACGCAGCCGCAAGGGCTGAAGGAGGGCGACACGCAAGCTGTCGCCGATTTGCTCGGTATTACCCGGCGGCTCGCTATGCTGTGGCCCGCCATTCACTACGAGACAAGAACCATCATGACAATGCGCTCCTCGACCTTCTTCAGCCTTCGTTCCGTCGCACTGGCTTGCGGCCTCGCCCTGGGCGCCGCCGGCGCCGCCCAGGCCGCGCCCGATGCCAAGCTGCTCGCCGCCGCCGAGAAGGCGCAGCCCGCCGTCATCGACAACCTCAAGGAAATGGTGCTCATCGAGTCGGGCAGCTTGAATGTCGACGGCCTGATGAAGATGGCCGACGTGGTGGAAGGGCGCCTGAAGGCCGCGGGCTTCAAGACCGAACGCCGCAAGGCTTCGGCCGGTGCGGGCGCCGACATCGTCATCGGCACGCTCAAGGGCACGGGCAAGCGCAAGATCATGCTGCAGGGCCACATGGACACGGTGTATGCGCCGGGCATTCTGAACAGCCAGCCGTACAAGGTCGACGGCAACCGCATCTACGGCCCCGGCATCGCCGACGACAAGGGCGGCCTGGCCGTGATGATGGCGTCGCTGAAGATCCTGGCCGATGCCGGCTGGCGCGACTACGACACGCTCACCGTGCTCATGAACCCCGACGAGGAAGTGGGCTCGGTCGGTTCGGGCGAACTCATCGCCACCACGGCCGACCTGCACGACACCGTGCTGTCGTTCGAGCCCACGGCGGCCAAGTCGGTCGCCAAGGGCGAGTCGCTGCTGCTCGGCGCGGCCGGCATCGCGCAGGCCACGATGGAAGTGAAAGGCCGCGCGGCGCATGCCGGTGCCGCACCCGAACTGGGCCGCAACGCGCTGTACGAGCTGTCGTACCAGATGCTGCAGACCAAGGACCTCGCGAAAGACATTCCCGGCGTGACGCTCAACTGGACCGTGGCGCGCGCCACCGGCCCGATCAACCAGATCACCGAGAAGGCCCAGGCGCTGGGCGACATCCGCATCACGCAGCCGGGCGCGGAGAAGAAGCTCAACGAAGTGCTGCAAGCCAAGATTGCCAGTGGCAAGCTGATTCCCGACACGGAGACGACGGTGAAGGTCGAGGTGGGCCGCCCGGCCTTCATCGCAGGCGCGAAGGGCCTCGCGCTGGCCCAGAAGGCCCAGGCCATCTACAAGGAAATCGACCGCGAACTCGCGCTGACGCCCATGACCGGCGGCGGCACCGACGCGGGCTACGCGGGCCGCTCGGGCAAGGCCACGGTGGTCGAGAGCTTCGGCCTCGCGGGCTTCGGCTACCACGCACGCGACGAATACATCGAGGTCGATTCGATCGTGCCGCGCATCTACCTCGTCACGCGCCTGCTGACCGAGATCGGCAAGAACTGATCGTCACGCTGCCGCAGTCGCGGCCGCGGTTGCTGCAGGAATGGGGCGCTTGACGCGCTCCATGGCGCTGGTCATCATCGGCCCCATGCGCATTGTCTTTCGCTGATTCTCCGGAGCACGTGCCCGAGCCTTGAGGCTTGCGGCGCGGCTTCCGGTTTCATCGCTTCCCCTCTTCCGGTTCGACGCCGCCTGCTTCACGCAGGCGGTGCGTACCTGTTCGCTTGCGTGCCCGTCGGCGCGCAGCTGAAAGCCGAAGGGGCGCGAGCCGCGCCCCGGAACACGAAAGACTTTTCTCATGAATTTGACTCCCTCCATTTCTGCCATTTCTTCCGCTTCTTCCGCTTCTTCCGCTTCTTCCATTTCCTCGGGTCCCTCCGTTCCCGCTGGTGGTGCGCTGTTGGTCAGTGGCGCCTCGGGCGCACTGGCCCGCCAGGCGATCGCGCTGCTGCAGCAGCATCGGCCCGATGTGCCGCTGATCGCCACCACGCGCCACCCGGACCGGCTGGCCGACCTGGCGGCAAGCGGCGTCTCGGTGCGCTTTGCGGACTTCGATCAACCCGATTCGCTGGCCAGCGCTTTCGAGGGCGCGTCGCGCATGCTGCTGGTGAGCACCAACACGGTCGATGCGCCGCCGCGCCGCGTCACGCAGCATCGCAACGCCATCGAGGCGGCACGGCGCTGCGGTGTGCAACACGTGGTCTACACCTCGTTTGCCACGGCGGGTGCGGCGCAGCCCGGGCCCATCGCGGCCGACCATGCGGCCACCGAGCAACTGCTGCGCGAAGGGCCGGGCGGCTTCAGCGTCTTGCGCAATGCCTTCTATGCGGAGTTGCTGCTTGCGACCTTGCCGCTGGCGTGCCGCAGCCATCGGCTGCCTTGTGCGCCGGGACGTGGTCGCATGACGTACGTGGCACGCAGCGATTGCGCGGCGGCTGCGGCGGCCGCGCTGGCCGATGGTTTCGAAGGGCGCCGCGTGCTGTCGATCGCGGGCGAGGAAGCGCTCGATGCGCACACGCTTGCGGCGTTGGCGTCGGAGGTGCTCGGTGTGCGAATCGAGGCGGTGGAAACGGCGCCCGATCAGCTTGAGGCCGCGTGGACCGGATGCGGTGCTTCAGCCGGCATGGCGCGCGTTTTCGCGGGCATCGACCGCGGCATGGCGAAGGGCGAGATGGAAGTGCGTGAGAGCGATCTGCGCGCGCTGCTGGGGGCCTTGCCGCCGTGCGAGCCGATGGACATGCGCGCGTTCCTGCTGGCGCATCGCGCTGTGATCGTCGCGCCGCCCTCTGCCGCCGCAGTGGCTGCGACGGCCAGCTGACCCGACGGCACCGGCCGCGTCATTGCTGGCGCGGCTGATTCGGGTCGCCGGGACGGCCCGGCGGATGCCGGGCTGCCGCCGCATCCGCGCGCTGCTGGTGCTGGGCCTGGGCCTGCTGCTGTTGCTGCCGTGCCTGCGCCTGTTGTTGCTGCTGTTGGGCTTGCTGCTGCGCGCGCGCTTGCTGTTGTGCCTGCTGTTGCTGCATCTGCTGTTGTTGCGCCTGGCGCTGCTGCTGCATTGCCTGCTGCTGTTGTTGCCGCGCAGCCGCTGCCTGCTGCTGAGCCTGCTGGGCTTGCTGTTGCTGGCGTGCCTGGTTCTGTGCCTGCGCCTGTGCCTGCAACTGCTGTTGCTGCTGCTGCTGCTGCTGCGCTTGCTGGCGCTGGATCTGTTGTTGCTGCTGTTGGGCTTGCTGCTGTTGGCGCATCGCCTGTTGCTGCGCCAGCTGGGCTTGTTGTTGTTCACGCGCCTGGTTCTGTGCCTGCTGTTGCTGCTGTGCTTGCATGCGCTGGACCTGTTGCTGCTGCAGCTGGGTCTGTTGCTGCGCGCGCGCTTGTTGTTGCGCCAGTTGTTGCTGCTGCGCCTGCTGGCGTCTTGACTGCTCCTGCTGGGCCTGTTGTTGCTGCCGCTGCTGCTGGTCGTGCAGAGCCTGCTGCTGTCGTTGTTGCTGTTGCTGTTGCTGCAGCACTTGCTGCTGCTGTGCCTGCGGGTTGTCATTGCCACCGCGGTGCGGTTGTTGCTGCTGCTGAGCCAGCAGCGCCTGTTGCTGCGCTTGCTGCCGGCGCAACTGTTCCTGCTGCTGTTGTTGTGGCTGCGCTTGTTGTGGCGGTTGCTGCTGCTGGAACCGGGCCTGCCGCGCTTGCTGTTGCTGCTCCCTGGCCTGCTGTTGCTGAATGCGCGACTGTTCGGCCTGCTGCTGCGCGCGTTGCTGCGCTTGTTGCTGGGCCTGCTGTTGCAGCATTGCCTGCTGCTGACGGGCCTGTTGCTGCCGCTGTTGCTCCGTGAGCACCGCCTGCTGCTGTTGTTGCTGCCGCTGCTGCATCTGCTGCTGCGCCAGCAAGGCCTGTTGTTGCTGCTGTTGCGCCTGCTGTTGCTGCGCAAACGCCGGCCCCGCCGCGAAGTTGGGCGGCGCTCCCGGCGGCAGGATCCCGCGTGGCCCGCCATTGTTGCTGTAGACATTGCGCACGTTGTTCACGTTGTTGACCACGGTGGTCGAGCGCGAGATGTAGGTGCTGTTGTTGTAGACCACGGCCGGCCGTGCATACGCCGGCTGCAGGTCGGGCCTGCGGTCGCGGTCGCGCCCGCGCGGTGCGCCCCAGTTCATGTTCCACGAATGCCAGCCCCAATCGTGCCGCTCCAGTGCGGCACCCACGATCACTCCGGCCCCGAAGGCCAGCGCACCCGCCGCCGCGACCTGGCCGCGGCTGTAGCCCGGTGCCACCTCGACGGGCGGCGCATAGGCGTAGCCGGGGTAGATGGGCTCGGACACGCCGTAGATCACCTGCGGGTCGTAGCTGGGCACGTACACCACGTCGGGCTGAACCGGCTCGATGGTGATCAGCTGCGGCGGCGGCTCGATCATGGCAGGGCCTGCATACATCGGCTGCATGTCCGGCGCGGGCGCGTAGCCTTGCGGCGTTGCCGCGCTGGCCACGCGCAGCTTGTCGTTGTTCTTGAGGCGTCCCGCCTTTGCCGCCCGCTGGCGCATGACCTGGATCGCGTTCATCACATCGGCCGGGTCGTTGTAGTAGGCCTTGCCGAGTGCTTCGGTCCACGGCGCGTTGCCGGCCATCTGGTCGAGCACGCTGCGGAAGGCGGTGAGCGACTTCACGCTCGGGTCCCATGGCTGCTGGTTGGCGGCGTCGGCGAGCGGGCCGGCCTTGAGCGAGCGGTTCTGGCCCAGCCACTCGTGGGCGGCGGTGATCTGCTCGGGGTAGGTGGCGCCGGCCAGGATTTGCGCCACCAGCTTGTCGGGGTACAGCGCGATGGGCGCCACCAGTTGGTAGAGCTGTTCGGCCGATGGCGGCGTGTAGGCCACCGGGGTCGGGGCCGCGGGTGCCTGCGGCACCGAAGGCGGCGGAATCGACAGCGCGGGATCGGCCTCGGCAGAGGCGGCGGCTGCAGGCGTGGGGGGCTTGGTCTTGTCGTCGCAACCCGGGAGTGCGAAGGCGATGGCGCCGATGCACAGCGAGATCGTCAGCAGCCGCGGGACCGTGGGGCGATGGAGGGGTGTCATCTGAAGTTCCATGAAGGCGCCGGCGTCGTGCCCGGAACTCTTTCAACGGAACGCCGCAACAAGCGATGACAAAGCCTGCGTCGCGGATGCAACGGCGTGTGTCGGCGGTGCGCCGTCAACCCTGTCGGCGCAGAACCACAGCCCTTGCGAACCCGGGCGCCGACCCGGTGCCGAACCCAGGTACTACTTGGAGCCGCCCGAGTACTTTGTGACGCTGGTGGCGCTCACGTGGTAGCCGCTGACGCCCATCATGGAATCGTTGCGCAGCGTCTGCAGCTTGCCGGTGACCCACACGGTGTCCATGGCGCGGAACTTGGCGCCCTTTTGCGCCACCACGTGCAGGATCTGGTTGGCCGGCGGCGGCGGCGTGTGGATGCAGGCGCCGAAGTAGGGCACCAGCAGGAACTCGGTGATCTCGCCCTTGGCTTCCTCGAGCGGCACGATGAAGCCCGGAATCTTGACTTCGGTGCCGTTCATCGCGGGATTGGTCGGCGCGTTGTTCGACACCTCCTGCATCTTCATGAGCAGCTCGTTGGCACGCGGGTCGCCGTCGTCGAGCGCGCTGAGGTCCATGCCCTTGAATTCCTTGGCCGGGTCCCAGTCCTTGGGCACCAGTTCTTCCCACGTGATCTGGCGCGGCTGGCCCGGCGTGGCCTTAGCCGCTGCGGGTGCGGACTTGCCGCCCAGCGGGTTCGATGCGGTCGTGTCTTTCGGCGCGGGTTCCGCGGCCCAGGCGCCCAATGCGGCAGCCGCAAGACCGGCGCCGGCGAGCAGCATCGAAAGGCGGCTGAAAGCCCGGGGCGCGGAAAAAGAGCAAGAGGAGGAAGAAGAAGTTTTCTTTGCGATGCGCATGGTTCAAATCCTCGGAGAGAGGCCGTCCGCCAGGGAGAGTCGGTAGGCACGGATGCCGGGCAAGAGGCTGGCCAGCCAGCCCGCGACCAGCAGGCTCGCCATCAGCAGCCATTCGTTCAGTGTAGGTTCGGAAAGGCTCAGTGTCAGCCCGAACTGCGCCTGCAGCCATGGCGAGAGCAGGGCGATGCCCAGCACCGCCATGACCACGCCGAAGGCCACGCCGAGCACGGTGACCATGGCGCCTTCGAGCGCCAGCAGCGCCAGCACGTGGCGCAGGCCCGCGCCCACCGCGCGCAGCACGGCCAGTTCGCGGCGGCGCTCGTTCAGGCCGGCCATGACGACCGACACCAGCCCCGCGAGGCTGACCAGCGCCACCAGCGCCGACATCAACAGCAGTGCGTTTTCGCCGATGCCGATCACGCTCCACAGTTCGTCGAGCGCCACGCCGGGCAGGATGGCCATGAGCGGCTCGCCGGTGTAGGTCGAAATCCAGCGCTGCACGCCGAACACGGCGGCGCGGTTCTTCAGGCCCACCAGCGCGGCCGTCACATTCTTGGGCGTGAGGTCGAACTTGCGCACCTGCTCGGCGGGAATCTTCACGCCCGGCATCGGCGCGCCGCCGACCCATTCGAGGTGAATGGCTTCCATGGCCGCCAGGCCGATGTGCACCGTGCGGTCGACCGGCGTGCCGGTGCGCGCGAGCACGCCGACCACGGTGAAGGGCTTGTCGGCATGCTCGGCCACGTTGAGCTCGCCGCTGCCGTGGGCCAGCGTGATCTTCTGGCCCACGTGGTAGCCGAGCTTGTCGGCCACCTCGGCGCCCACCACCGCATCGAAGAGTTCGCTGAAGGGCTTGCCTTCGCGCAGCTTCAGCAGCTGCTTGTCGCCATAGCGAAAGCGCGTGAAGTATTCGGGCGAGGTGGCCAGCACGGCAAAGCCCCGGTGCGAGTCGCCCAGCGACAGCGGCACGACCCAGTCGACGCCGGGGTGCGCGCCGAGCGCCTGCACGCTCTTCCACGAGATGTTGTTGGTGGCCGCGCCGATGCGGAACACCGAGTACAGCAGCAGCTGCGTGGAGCCGGTGCGCGCGCCGACGATCAGGTCGGTGCCCGAGACGGACGACGCGAAGTTCTCGCGCAGCTCGGTGCGGATGCGCTCGACGCCGAGCAGCAGGAAGGTCGACAGCGCGATCGAGAACACGGTGAGCGCGAGCGTGAAGCGCCGGTTCCAGGCGCTGCGCCATGCAATGGAAAAAAGGGCTCTCATGCATCCACCGCCATCGCGCTGGATGCGGCGCGGTTGATCTCCGGCAGCAGCACATGCCGAGCAAAGCGCTGGGCGATGCGCTGGTCGTGGCTCACGAACACCAGCGCGCTGTGGTTCACGGCGCAGGCGGTCAGCAGCACATCGAGAAAGGCTTCGCGCCGGTCTTCGTCGAGCGCGGACGTGGGCTCGTCGGCAATCACCACCTCGGGCTGGCCGATGAGCGCGCGCGCGGCGGCCACGCGCTGCTGCTGGCCGACCGAGAGCTGCAGCGCCTGGCGCTTCCAGAGGTTGCGGTCCAGGCCCATCTGGTCGAGCAGGTGCTCGGCTTCTTCGCGAGAGCTGCCGTTGCGTGCGGCCTGTGCTTCGCGCCGTGCCGAGAAGCGGCAGGGCAGCAGCACGTTGTCGAGCACGCTCAGGTACGGCAGCAGGTTGAACTGCTGGAAGATGTAGCCCACGTGCGCCACGCGGCTGCGGTCGCGCGCGGCGCCCGAGAGCTTCGACCAGTCGTGCCCCAGCAGCGTGACGCGGCCTTCGTCGGCCACCAGCACGCCGGCCAGCAGCGACAGCAGCGTGCTCTTGCCGCAGCCGCTGGGCCCATGCAAGAACACCGATTCGCCGGCGGTGATGCGAAAGGCCTCGATGTCGATGCACGGCGTCTTGACGCCCGGCCACGAGAAGCGAAGTGCTTCGGCGGCGAGCACGACGCGCAAGGGCGATGTGGCTGTCGTTGCGGCGGTCGTTGCGGCCTCGTGGGGCGTGCTCACAGTGTCACTTGCCCCAGCTCAGGCGGGCGGGCTGTGCGGCCTGGGCGGCACCCGGGCGCTTCAGTTGGCGCTTGAACTGGCCCTGCGCGGAAGCAATCTGCGAATCGATCTGGCGCAGGCCCTTGAAGGCGGCGAACAGGTTCACGTCGATGAACTTCGCGGCGGCCGCATTGGTGCAGTTGAACGAGAACGTGGCGTCGAGGTCGGCGTGGCCCACGGGTTCGCTCGGGTCGGGGTTGCCAAGGCCGAGCGCGCCGGAGCGCAGGTCGACCGGGCCCAGCTTGCAGTTGGCGGCCGGGTCGATGACGAACAACTTGTCGGCCGCGCGCAGCTGGGCCACGGCGTCGGCGACGGTTTTCTTTTCGGCATCGGTCTTGGGGGCGCGCTCGAAGCCGACGATGTTGTCGAGCGGCGATTCCATGTCGATCACCACGGTGGGGCCGTCGATGGCCACGTCGAGCTTCATCTGGCCGTGCACGTGCGCGTGTTGTTGCTGCGCCTGCGCGGCAAGGAACGGGGCGGCCGCAAGAAACGCGGCGGCAATTGCAAGACCGCCGGTGCGGCCCAGTCGTCGGGTCGTCAATGTCATGGTTCAGCGCCTTGCCGGGTCGGCAGCCCCGGCGTGTTGCTCCATTCGCTCCAGCTGCCGGCATAGAGCGCGGTCGTCCCGAAGCCGGCGATCTGCATCGCAAGCAGGTTGGGCACGGCGCTCACGCCGCTGCCGCATTGGTGGACGACTGTCGCCGCGTCACGTCCCGCGAGCAGCGATTCGAACTCGGCACGCAATTGCGATGCCGGCTTGAATTTGCCGTCGGGTCCGAGGTTGTCGGCGAAGGGCCGGTTCAGGGCCCCGGGGATGTGACCGGCAATCGGGTCCAGAGGTTCCACCTCGCCACGGTAACGGGCACCGGCGCGTGCATCGATCAGCTGTTGGTCAGGTTGGCCGAGCCGGCGCACCACGGTGTCGGTGGTGACGAGCTTTGCAATCGGCTCGGCGGCCACGAAGTTCGACTGGAAGCGCGCGGGCTCTTCGCGGCCGGTGACTTCGCCGCCCGCCGCCTGCCAGGCCTGCAGGCCGCCGTCGAGCACGGCCACCGCGTCGTGGCCCATCCACTTGAGCATCCACCACAGGCGCCCGCAGTAGTTGGCGCCGTTGCGGTCGTACACCACGGCCTGCATGTCGTTGGCAAAGCCGACGCTGGAAAGCCAGGCGGCAAATTTTTCGCGGCTGGGCAATGGGTGGCGGCCGCCCGAGGCGGGCAGGCCGTCGTCTTGCGCCACCACCACTTCGCCGTGCGCACCGGGCAAGCCATGCCTGGCGCTGAGGTCGGTATCGAGGTTGGCGTACTGGGCACCCGGAATGTGCGCGGCCGCATACAGCTGCGGGCCGGCTTCGGGCTTCATGAGTTCGAAGCTGCAGTCGAACACCATGAAGGGCGTGTCGCCCTGCTGCAGCTGCTTGAGTTGTTCGACGGAGATGAGGGTGGTGTACATGGCGTGTGCTCCTTCGAAATGACGTTGTTGCGCGTGGTTCAGTGTTCCTCGGCCGGCGCCTTGGGCACCGCCCGCTGCCGCAGCACGGTGGCCGCGATGCCGCTCGCGATGATCAGCGCCATGCCCGCCCAGCCGGCCGCGTCGATGTGGTCGTCGAACAGCACCACGCTGTAGAACGCCGCAAAGACAATGCCCGAATACTGCAGGTTGGCCACCACCAGCGTACCGGCCTGGGTCTTGGCGGTGGCGTAGGCGCGGGTCATGCACAGCTGTCCGAGCGCGGCCAGCAGGCCGATCGGCAGCAGCCACAGCGCATGCTGCCACGTCCACGAACTGCCGCCCGAAAACCCGGTGGCGGCCGTGGCAAAGGCGCCGGCCACGGCCGAGCCGACCGCGAAATAGAACACCGTGCGCAGCTCGGGCTCGCCGATGCGCGACAGGGCCACCACCTGCATGTAGGCGAAGGCGGCCGTCAGGCCCGACAGCAGGCCGAGCATGCCGGCGAAACCTTCATTGCCGCTGACGGTGGGCTTGAGCATCAGCACCACGCCGGCGAAACCCGCCAGCACTGTCAGGGCCAGCGCGCCCTGCAGCGGCGGGCGTTCCACGCGCCCGTCGCGCCCGGGCACGGGCACCCAGGCCAGCAGCGCGCCGCCGATGAGAAAGGCCGCGACCCACACGCTGCTCATGTAGTTGAGCGTGACGGCGGTGGCCAGCGGCATGTGGGCGATGGCGTAGAACCACGCGCCCAGCGAGATCACGCCGATGGTGCTGCGCCAGGCGTGCATGCCGGGGTATTTGGTGGCGAGCGAGACGCCTCGGTTGCGCGCCAGGAGCCAGAGAAAAACGATGCCGATCAGGCCGCGGCCGAGCACCATTTCGCCGCTGTTGAACCACGCCGATGCGATCTTGACGACCACGCTCATGGTTGCGAACAAAAAGGCGCCGAGCACCATCCAGAGCGCTTGCATTATTGGCTCTCCCCCAGGCTTCGCGCACTTCGTGTCGCTTCTCCAACCCCCTCACCGGGGGCAACACCAGCGGCCCGGCAAAGCCGGTTCCGCGGTGTTCCCAGAACACCCGTCGATGCGGCAATCATCGAGTCAGGCGTTCTGCATGGCTTGTCGGTACCACTCGTGGAATTGCTGCATGCCGTCTTCCATCGGGCTCTGATACGGGCCGGTCTCGTTGTCGCCGCGCAGCATCAGCGCGCGGCGGCCGGCGTCCATGCGCTCGGCGATCTCGTCGTCTTCCACGCAGGTTTCCATGTAGGCGGCCTGCTGGGCCTCGACGAATTCGCGCTCGAAGGCGACGATTTCCTCGGGGTAGAAGAACTCGACCATGTTGAGCGTCTTGGTCGGGCTGACCGGGTGCAGCGTCGACACGGTGAGCACGTGCGGATACCACTCGACCATCACGTGCGGGTAGTAGGTGAGCCAGATGGCCCCGTACTTGGGCGGCTTGCCGTCGCGGTACTTCAGCAGTTGCTCTTGCCACTTCTGGTAGACCGGGCTGCCCGCGCGGCCCAGGCGGTTGGCCACGCCCACCGTCTGCACCGAGTAGTGGGGATTGAACTCCCAGCGCAGGTCGTCGCAGGTGACAAAGCTGCCAAGGCCGGGGTGGAACGGGCCCACGTGGTAGTCCTCGAGGTAGACCTCGATGAAGGTCTTCCAGTTGTAGTTGCACTCGTGCAGCTCGACGCGGTCGAGCGCGTAGCCCGAGAAATCGAGGTCGGCCTGCGGGCCCAGGCCCTTCATGTCGGCGGCCACGTCACGGCCCGTGCCATCGGCGTTCTTTTCGAACAAAAGACCGTTCCATTCGGTGAGCGGGTAGTTGTGCAGGTTCAGGCACGGGTCCTGGTCGAAATGCGGGGCGCCGATCAGCGTGCCGGTGCTGCGCGGGTCGCTCGCGGCGTAGGTCCAGCGGTGCAACGGGCAGACGATGTTGCCGCCGGTCTTGTTGTCGAGCTGGCCCCGGCCCTGCAGGATCAGCGCCTGGCGGTGGCGGCACACGTTGGAGATCAGCTCCACGCCCTTGGGCGTGTGGACCAGCGCGCGGCCCTGGTGCTCCTGCGGGAGGGTGTGAAAGTTGCCCATTTCGGGCACGGCGAGGCGATGGCCGACGTAGCGGGGCCCTCGCGCGAAAAGGTTTTGCATTTCGCGCGCATAGAGCGCTTCGTCGAAATACGCGGAAACTGGAAGTTGGCTCGCGGCCTGCTGCAGTTGAAGACTTAAATCAGACATGGAGGACCTGACCAAGCTCCCCACAGGGAGAGAAAGAGGAAGAACGGAAGGCGCCGTCTGGAAGGTTCGACGGCCCGAGAGGGGTGTTGGTGTGTCGCCAACGAGAGAAGTTCGCATTGTACCCACCGGGCCCCGATCCGGGGGGCGCCCTAAAATGCCCGGTTTCACCCACGTTTCGTTGCATGCCCAAGGTGCCTTCCCCTTCTTCGTCCAGCCCGGCGGCAACGCCCGATACCGGCCCGCTGCCCGCCAGTTACGAAGCGGGGCTCCAGGAACTGGAACAATTGGTTGCAGAACTCGAGTCGGGCCAGCTGCCGCTCGACCAGTTGCTCGGCAGCTACCAGCGCGGCGCCGCGCTGCTGGCTTTTTGCCGCGACAAGCTGCAGGCGGTCGAAGACCAGATCAAGGTGCTCGACGCGGGCAGCCTGAAGACCTGGACGGCCGAATGAGCGCCACCACCCCAATGACGACCCTCGCCAACTGGGACGCCGCGCGTCTTTCCGCCTGGAGCGAACCGCACCTGGCCAACGTCGAGGCGGCGCTGTCGCGCTGGGTCGGCGTCGATGCGCCCGTGCTGCTGGGCGACGCCATGCGCTATGCCGTGCTCGACGGCGGCAAGCGGCTGCGGCCCCTGCTGGTGCTCGCGGCCAGCGAAGCGGTCGGCGGCAACCAGGCCGCAGCGCTGCGCGCAGCCTGCGCCACCGAACTCATCCACGCCTATTCGCTGGTGCACGACGACCTGCCGTGCATGGACAACGACGTGCTGCGCCGTGGCAAACCCACCGTGCACGTGAAGTTCGGCGAAGCCGACGCACTGCTCGCCGGCGACGCGCTGCAGGCACTGGCCTTCGAGCTGCTCACGCCCGAAGGCGACGAGGTTGCCGCATCCACCCAGGCCACGCTGTGCCGCCTGCTGGCGCGCGCCGCGGGCAGCCAGGGCATGGCTGGCGGCCAGGCCATCGACCTGGCCAGCGTCGGCATTGCACTCAATGAAACCCAACTGCGCGAAATGCACCGCCTGAAGACCGGTGCGCTGCTGCAGGGCAGCGTCGAGATGGGCGCCGCCTGCGGCTCCGTCACACCGGTGGCGCTGGCCGCGCTGCGCGACTACGGCGCGGCCATCGGCCTCGCGTTCCAGGTGGTCGACGACATCCTCGACGTCACCGCCGATTCGCAAACCCTGGGCAAGACCGCCGGCAAGGACGCCGCGGCCGACAAGCCCACCTACGTGTCGCTGCTGGGCCTCGACGGCGCGCGCGCGCAGGCTCGCCAACTGCTGGCCGATGCGCTCGCCGCCCTGGCGCGCACCGGGCTGGCCGACACCGCCGCCTTGCGCGCGCTGGCCCACATGGTGGTCGACCGCGACCGCTAGGATGAAACTTACCCCCAGTCTTCGCGCACTTCGTGTCGCTTCGCCAACCCCCTTTCAGGGGGCGACACCAGCGGCCCGGCAAAGCCGGTTCCGCGGTGTCTCCCGACTGAATCGCGACAGTTTCATGCGTCGCGGGTCATGCGACGCGTGATGGAAAACTGAGAAAAGAAAAGACCTCCCCATGGCTCCGCTGCTTCCCACACTCCACGACCCCTCGCCGATCCGCAAATACGACCGAGCCCAGCTGCGGCAACTGTCCGACGAAGTACGCGCCTGCGTGCTGGACAACGTCTCGCGCACCGGTGGCCACCTGAGCTCCAACCTGGGCACGGTCGAGCTGACGGTCGCGCTGCACCACGTGTTCAACACGCCGCACGACCGGCTGGTGTGGGACGTGGGCCACCAGACCTACCCGCACAAGATCCTCACGGGCCGGCGCGAGCGCATGCCCACGCTGCGGCAGATCGGCGGCATCTCTGGCTTTCCGCAGCGCAGCGAGAGCGAGTACGACACCTTCGGCACCGCGCACTCGTCGACCAGCATCTCGGCTGCGCTCGGCATGGCCATGGCGGCCAAGCAGAAGGGCGAAGATCGCTACACCGTGGCCATCATCGGCGACGGCGCACTCACGGCCGGCATGGCCTTCGAGGCGCTGAACAACGCCGGCGTGTGCGACTGCAAGCTGCTGGTGATCCTGAACGACAACGACATGTCGATCAGCCCGCCCGTGGGCGCGCTCAACCGCTACCTCGCGCAGCTGATGAGCGGCAACTTCTACGCCGCCGCCAAGAACGTCGGCAAGAGCGTGCTGCGCGCCGCGCCGCCGCTGTTCGAGCTGGCCAAGCGCCTCGAGCAGCATGCCAAGGGCATGGTGGTTCCGGCCACGCTGTTCGAGCAGTTCGGCTTCAACTACGTGGGCCCGATCGACGGCCACGACATCGACTCGCTGGTGCCCACGCTCGAAAACCTCAAGCACCTCGACGGCCCGCAGTTCCTGCACGTGGTCACGAAGAAGGGGCAGGGCTACAAGCTGGCCGAAGCCGATCCGGTGGCCTACCACGGCCCCGGCAAGTTCGATCCGCAGGTGGGGCTGGTCAAGTCGACCGCGGTGGCCAAGCAGACTTTCACGCAGGTGTTCGGCCAGTGGCTGTGCGACACGGCAGCGCACGACGGCCGGCTCGTGGGCATCACGCCCGCGATGCGCGAAGGCTCGGGCATGGTCGAGTTCGAACAGCGCTTTCCCGATCGTTATTACGACGTCGGCATTGCCGAGCAGCACGCCGTGACTTTCGCGGCCGGCCTGGCCTGCGAAGGCCTGAAGCCAGTGGTGGCGATCTACTCGACCTTCCTGCAGCGCGCCTACGACCAGCTGATCCACGACGTCGCGATCCAGAACCTGCCGGTGGTGTTCGCGCTCGACCGCGCGGGCCTGGTGGGCGCCGATGGCGCCACGCACGCGGGTGCCTACGACATTCCGTTCCTGCGCTGCATTCCGAACATGAGCGTCGCCTGTCCGGCCGACGAGCGCGAGCTGCGCCAACTGCTCACGAGCGCCTACGAACAGAACCATCCGGTGGCCGTGCGCTATCCGCGCGGCGCGGGTGCCGGCGTCGCGCCGCACCTCACGCTCGATGCATTGCCTTTCGGCAAGGGCGAAGTGCGCCGCGAAGGCAAGCGCATCGCGATCCTTGCGTTCGGCTCGTTGCTGTACCCGGCGCTCACGGCCGCCGAGTCGCTCGACGCCACGGTGGTCAACATGCGCTGGGCCAAGCCGCTCGACGTCGAGTTGCTGCTGAAGGTCGCGCGCACGCACGACGCCATCGTCACGCTCGAAGAGGGCGCCACCATGGGCGGCGCGGGCAGTGCGGTGCTCGAGGCATTGCAGGCGGCCGACGTGCAGAAGCCGGTGTTGCAACTGGGCCTGCCCGACCGCTTCATCGAGCATGGCGATCCGGCCAAGCTGCTGGCGTCGATCGGGCTCGATGCGACTGGCATCGCGGCATCGATCACGCAACGCTTCGGCGCCGTCGCAGGGTAAACCCCCGCCGGGCGTCTGTAAGGCGGTTTTTACAATCAAGAAGACTTACACAAAAGTCCCCAACGCGGTCACAAGCCGCGTTTCGTTTTTTTCAAAGAACTCGGAGTGAATCAATGGATCGTCGTTCCCTCATCAAAAACGCCGGCATCGCCGGCGTTTTGGCCGCCGGCATTGCGCCCGCCGTGCACGCGCAGACGGCAGTGCGCTGGCGCCTCGCGTCGAGCTTTCCCCGTTCGCTCGACACGATTTTCGGAAGCGCCGAAATGCTCTCCAAGACCGTCAAGGCGCTGTCGGGCGGCAAGTTCGAAATCTCGGTCCACCCCGCCGGCGAACTGATGCCCGCGTTCGGCGTCGTCGACGCGCTGCAGGGCGACACGCTCGAGATGGCGCAAACCGCCGCCTACTACTTCACCGGCAAGGACCCGATCTTCGCGTTCAGCTGCGCCGTGCCCTTCGGCCTGACCGCACGCCAGACCGATTCGTGGAAAGAGTACGGCAACGGCCGCAAGCTCCTCGACGCCTTCTTCGCGCAGTACAACTTCCGCACCGCCAGCGCCGGCAATACCGGCACGCAGATGGGCGGCTGGTATCGCAAGGAAATCAAGACCGTCGAAGACCTGAAGGGCCTGAAGATGCGCATGGGCGGCGGCGTGTTCGGCGAGGCCATGGCCAAGCTGGGCGTGGTGTCGCAGAACATGCCCGCCGGCGACGTGTACCAGGCGCTCGAAAAGGGCACGCTGGATGCCGCCGAATTCGTCGGCCCCTACGACGACGAGAAGCTGGGCTTCAACAAGGTCGCACCGTACTACTACTACCCCGGCTGGTGGGAAGGCGGCGCCGACCTGGAGTTCTTCATCAACAACAAGGCGTTCGCCAAGCTGTCGGACGAGAACAAGGCCATCCTGGATGCGGCCACCAAGGTTGCCGCGCGCGACATGATCGCCAAGTACGACGCCTTCAACCCGCTCGCGATCAAGCGCCTCGTGGCCGCCAAGACGCAGCTCAAGCCGTTCCCGAAGGCCGTGATGGACGCGGGCTTCAAGGCCTCGATGGAAGTGTTCGCCGAGCACGAAGCCAAGTCGGCCGACTTCAAGAAGATCCACCAGGACATGCGCGCCTTCCAGCGCGACCAGATCCTGTGGAACCGCTTCTCGGAGTACCCGTTCAACCAGTACATGAACTCGGTCAAGATCTGACGCCAGGCGCTGCCGCCGGTTCGCCGGCGGCACGCAGCAAAAAGGCCGGTCCGCTTTCGCGGGCCGGCCTTTTTTCATGGGCCCGCCTCCCGGGGAGGAGGCGGGCTTCTGTCGCTCAGGGCTTCGGGTTCTGCGCCTTGAGCGCGTCCTGCATTGCCTTCATCGGATCGCTCTCGGTGCTTTCGGCCGAGGGCTCTGGCGTTGCGGGTGCGGCGGCACCCGGCGCGCCCGGTTCCGCCTTCGGCTCGGCGCCCGGTGCAGCTTCTTCGGGGCCGCCGTAGGGGTCGGTGGGCGTGGTGCCTTCGTCGGACTTCAGGCTGTCGCGCATCTGCGCGCCGATGTCGTCGAGGTTGACCTTCACTTCCTTGTCCAGGCTGCCCGTCACGATCTGCGGGAAGGCGATCAGGATGCCCACCATGGTGAGCTGGATCAGCACGAACGGGATCGCGCCCTTGTAGATCTGCATCGTCGTGACCGGCTCCATGACCTTCTGCGTCACCCGGTCCACGTACTGCTTCTCGGGTGCGACCGAGCGCAGGAAGAACAGCGCGAAGCCGAAGGGCGGATGCATGAACGAGGTCTGCATGTTCACCGCGAGCAGCACGCCGAACCAGATCAGGTCGATGCCCAGCTTGTGCGCCACCGGCGCCAGCAGCGGCACCACGATGAACGACAGCTCGAAGTAATCGAGGAAGAACGCCAGGAAGAACACCAGCACGTTCACCGCGATCAGGAAGCCCACCGGGCCGCCCGGCAGCGACGACAGCAGGTGTTCCACCCAGATCGGGCCGTCGGCGGCCTGGAACACCAGGCTGAACACCGTGGCGCCGATCAAAATGAACATCACGAAGCTGGACAGCCGCGTGGTGGAGCCCAGCGCCTGCTTGAGCAGCGAGAAGCTCATGCGCCGGCGGACCCAGGCCATGATCAGCGCGCCAATCGCACCCATCGCGCCGCCTTCGGTGGGCGTGGCCACGCCCAGGAAGATGGTGCCCAGCACCAGGAAGATCAGCAGCAGCGGCGGAATCAGCACGAAGGTGACCCGCTCGGCCAGGCGCGACAGCAGGTTGAGCTTCAGGCCCTTGTTGATCAGCGCGATGACCAGTGCCACGAACACGCCGCCGCACATGGCCACCACGACCTTTTCGTCGGTTGCCACGAAGGTCACTTCACTGCCCTGGAACCAGGTGTGCACGGCTTCCATGTTGCGCGCGAGGATCACGGCCACGACCGCCGACAGCGCGGTGATGCCGACCAGCGAGGTATAGCCGCCGCTGCCGTCGGGTTCGCGGAAGGTGCGTGCCTCGGTCGGCAGCGCGGGAACCTGCGTGGGCTTGAAGATCGCGAGGAACACCACGTACAGCACGTACAGGCCCATCAGCATGAAGCCGGGCAGGAAGGCGCCCTTGTACATGTCGCCCACGCTCTTGCCGAGCTGGTCGGCCATGATGATCAGCACCAGCGAGGGCGGGATGATCTGCGCCAGCGTGCCCGAGGCCGCGATCACGCCGCTGGAGAGCCTGCGGTCGTAGCCGTAGCGCAGCATGATCGGCAGCGAGATCAGGCCCATCGAGATGACCGACGCGGCCACCACGCCGGTGGTCGCCGCCAGCAGCGCGCCGACGAAGATCACCGCCAGTGCAAGGCCGCCGCGCATCGGACCGAAGACCTGGCCGACCGTGTCCAGCAGGTCCTCGGCCATGCCGCTTCGCTCCAGGATCAGCCCCATGAGCGTGAAGAAGGGCACGGCCAGCAGCGTGTCGTTGGCCATGATGCCGATCAGCCGCTGGGGCAGCCACGCCATCACCGACGACTGGAATACGCCCAGCTCGATCCCGATGAAACCGAAGAACAGGCCGCAGGCCCCGAGGCTGAATGCCACCGGGAAACCCAGCAGCAGGAAACAGATGAGCCCCGCGAACATGATCGGGGCGAAATTGGCAACGATGAATTCCATGGTGTTTTTTCCGGCGCCTGGCGGTTCAGTGTTGCGGCTTTGCAGTAGCGCCCGTGCCTGCGGCCGCCTTGGCGGCATCCGCCTCGGCTTGCAGGCGCAGCGCTTCGATGAGTTCGGCCTCGGCCGTCTTGTCGGTCAGGCGGCCCATCGGGTCGGGCCCCTGGCCTTGCAGGAACGCGATGCGCTTGATCAGCTCCGACCAGCCCTGCAGCATCAGCAGCGTGAAGCCGAACGGCAGCGCCGCCCACACCGGCCAGCGGATCAGGCCGCCCGAGTTGCCCGATACCTCGCCCGACTGGTACATCTGGATCACCACGGGCATCGACAGGTACAGCACCGTCAGGCACAGCGGCGTGAGAAAGAACGCGAAGCCGATGATGTCGATCCACACCTGCTTGCGCTTGGACAGGCGGCTGTTGAGCACGTCGATGCGCACGTGTTCCCGATGCAGCAGCGTATAGCCGGCGGCGATCAGGAAGGACCAGGCAAACAGGTACCACTGCACTTCGAGGAAGGCGTTGGAGCTGGTGTTGAAGACCTTGCGGACGATCGCGTTGAGGGCACTGATGACCGTGGCGGCCAGGATGAGCCAAATGGCATATTTGCCCACCTGGGCATTGAGCCAGTCGATGGCCCGGGACAGCTTGAGCAAGCCTTGCATTACATCTCCATCTTTTGTATTGGATGCCCCTGATACGACGGCACCCGACGCTCCGGCTTTGTGTGCCGGCGGGTCGGGTGCATGAGGCGGTGCGAATTCTATCGGTGTAGGGGAAAAGTTCCTTGAGGGCCTACCCAGGGGCTGCCGCTGGTCATAATGCCGTCATGGCCCAGTCACCGCGACACACCTCGTCCGCCGCCGGGGCGGCATCGTGGTCGATCGACTCGCCCGACATGTGCCGCGCCGGCCGCGACCTGCTGTCCCTGGCGCTGATCGACGCACGCAACCACACCCTGCACCTGCTCTCGCTCTACGAGGAAGCCATGGGCACCGAAGCCCTTGCGGTGCCACCCGTGCCGGAAGAAGAAGGCGTGGTGCCGCCGGTCTGGCTGGCCGGCCACATCGGCTGGTTCGCCGAATGGTGGATCGGCCGGAACACGCAGCGCGCCTTCGGCATCGACTGCCCGGTGCGGCCCACGCGGCTGGCCGCCATAGAGCCCGGTGCCGACGACTGGTGGAACCCGGCGCAGAGCCAGCCGGGACGCCGCTGGTCCGCCGACCTGCCCGACCTTGGCCAGACCAAGGCCTACCTTCTCGAAACGCTGGAGAGCACGCTCGAGCTGCTCGAACACGCGGCCGAGACCGATGCCGGCCTGTACTTCTACCGGCTGGCGCTGTTCCACGAAGACCTGCGCGGCGAGCAGTTCGTGGTGATGGCGCAAACGCTCGGGCTGCCTTTGGGCGTCGAGCAGGCGCCCATCGCCGTCACGCGTGAGCCGCTGCTGTTGCCGGCCACGCGCTGGGAGCTGGGTTCGTCCGACAGCGGCTTCGCCTTTGCGCAGGAGCGCAGCGCGCACCGGGTCGACGTGCCCGAGTTCGAGATCGACGCGCAACCCGTCACCTGGAGCCAGTTCATCGAATTCGTCGACGACGGCGGCTACGACCGCGAGGAGCTGTGGCACAGCGAGGGCTGGCGCTGGCTGAGCGCACAGGTCGACGGGCGCCGCGGCCCGCGCCATGTCGAGCAGATCGGCGTGGCGCGCAACGGCACCGGCGGCTCGGTGCTGCAGCAGCACTTCGGCAAGACGGTGCGTGCGGCCGGACACCACAGCGCCGTGCACCTGAGCTGGTGGGAGGCCGATGCATGGGCCCGCTGGGCGGGGCGCCGCATCGCGACCGAAGTCGAATGGGAGATCGCGGCGCACACGGCCGCGCGCCGCGGGTTCCGCTGGGCCGACGTGCACGAATGGACCGCGGGCACGCTGCAGCCCTGGCCCGGCTTCAGGGCCGACCCGTGGAGCGCCGGCGGCGAGTTCGACCCTACGGCCGCATTCGGCCGCGCACGCGTGCTGCGCGGCGCCTCGTTCGCGACGCGCGCGCGCATGCGTTCGCTCAAGCGCCGCGGCTTCGCGCTGCCCGAGCGCGACGACGGCTTCTTCGGTTTCAGGACCTGCGCGCTCTGAGGCTCAACGCCCCGACGCCAGAGGCGGTGCCACTTCCTCCAGCGGCTTGCGCTCCGCGTCGGCCGCGTAGCGCAAGGCCAGCAGCCCCGCGACGATGACCAGTGCGGCCCCGATGCCGTAGCCCACCGTCACCGCGCCGCGGCTGCCGGTTTCGATCAGCAGGCCGAACAGCACCGGCGCCGCGAAGCCGCCCGCACCCATGCCGATGGCATAGAAGATCGCGATGGCCATGGCCCGCATCTCGAGCGGGAACACCTCGCTCACCGTCAGGTAGGCCGAGCTTGCCGCCGCGGACGCGAGAAAGAACACCGCCGACCAGCACAGCGCCTGGCTGCGCGCGTCGAGCCAGCCGGCCATGAAGGCCCAGCCCGTGAGCGCCAGGCCCACGCCCGCCAGCACATAGGTCAGCGCGATCATCTTGCGCCGGCCCACGCTGTCGAACAACGGTCCGAGCAGCAGCGGCCCCAGCACGTTGCCGAGCGCGAACGGAAAGATGTACAGCGCCACGCTGCCTTCGGGCACGCCATAGAAGCGCGTGAGCACCAGCGCATAGGTGAAGAAGATCGCGTTGTAGAAGAAGGCCTGCGAGACCATCAGCGCGCCCGCGACCACGCTGCGCTGCCGGTAGTGCTTCAGCAGCACGCGCGCCACCTCGCGCATCGACGGGCTGCCGTTGCCCGCGGCGGTGTAGGCCACATGGCCTTGCGGCGCGGGCAACGGACCGTGCTGCGCCTTGACCTCGGCCTCGATGCCTTCGACGATGCGCCGCGCCTCGTCGGCGCGCCCATGCGCGATCAGCCAGCGCGGGCTTTCGGGCACGTTGCGCCGCACCAGCAGAATGGCCACCGCCAGCACCGCGCCCAGCGCGAAGCCCGCGCGCCAGCCCCACACCGGGCCGATCACGCGTGCGTCGAGCAGCACCAGGCTCAGCCCGGCGCCCAGCGCCGCGCCGATCCAGAAGCTGCCGTTGATGGCAAGGTTGACGCGCCCGCGCACCCGCGCCGGAATGAGTTCGTCGATGGCCGAGTTGATGGCCGCGTATTCGCCGCCGATGCCCAGCCCCGTCACGAAGCGGCACAGCGCGAAGAACGCGAAGTCAGGAGAGAACGCGGTGGCCAGCGTGCCGAGCGTGTAGACCACCAGCGTGATGAGAAAGAGCTTCTTGCGCCCCAGCCGGTCGGTGAGCCGGCCGAAGACCAGCGCGCCGATCACCGCGCCCGCGATGTAGACCGAGCCCGACCATCCGATCTCGCCGGCCGAGAGCCCCAGCGTGTCGGGCCGCTCCAGCACCGCGCCGATGGAGCCCACCAGCGTCACTTCGAGCCCGTCAAGGATCCACGCCACGCCCAGCGCGATCACCACGCGCCAATGCCAGCGTGACCACGGCAGGCGGTCCAGGCGGGCGGGGATGTCGCTGCGCAGGGGTTGTTGTCGTGGCACGCGGACTCACTCACTCGAATCGAGGCCCGGCCATTATGGAAAGCGCGGCAGCATGCGCTCGTAGGACCGCGCCGTCCGCTGGCGCGATCCTGGGTGCTCTTCAGTGCGACGCGAGCGCCACGGCGAACAGCGCGCTTATCAACGGCCTGTCCTGCCGCACCGACAGGCAACACAGCGAATAGCTGATCGACAGCTCCTCGTCGTCGATCAGCACCGCGGCCAGGCCGGGCAGGGGAATGAACTCGACCTGCGTGACGAAGCCGATGCCCATGCCGTTGGCCACCGCATGCAGGATGGCCTCGCGGCTGTTGATCTCCATGACGCAGTTCATGCGCACGTTCTTCTGCCGGCACGCGCGCTCCACGCGCTGGCGCGTCTGCGAACCGGGCTCGCGCAGGATGACCATTTCGTTCGCGATATCTTGCGTGCCGATCGACGCACGCTGCGTCCATGCGTGGTCTGCAGGCACCACGGCAATGATCCGCTCGCTGCGAAAGGCCACGGTGTGCAAGCCCTCGATGGGTGGCGGCTCGACCACGATGCCGACGTCGATGTCGAAGTCCTGCAGCCCGCGCAGCGTCGATTCTTCCGACCCGATGGCGACCGTGAGTTCCAGCGACGCATGCGCGCGCTTGAAGTTGCGCGCCAACTCCAGTGCAATCGGCGGAGACACCGCGCCCACGCGCACCAGCCCGGCTTCGAGCTTGTGCGCGTGCTGCAGGAACTGGATCGCTTCTTCTTCCTGGCCGAACAGGCCCTGCGTGATGCCGTAGAGCCGCTCGCCCGTTGCGGTGAGCCGCACGCCGCGCCCGCCTCGCACGAACAGCTCCACGTTGAAGCGCTCTTCGAGTGCCTTGACCTGGTCGGTCACCGTCGGCTGGCCGATGTGCAGGTACTGCGCCGCCGACGTAAAGCCGCCCGTCTTGGCGACGGCATGAAAGCATCGGATCCACTTGTAGTACTGGTGAAACATGGGGCGGGTCTGGAGAGGCGGTGGCGCGTGACGGCACGGAGCCTCTCACATCCGGGCGCTGCCGGGCATGCGCGCTTTCCCCGTGATCGCCCTTGGCGGCGACCTATCGGTTTTCAACCACGCCAACGTCAGAAATGCGATTGGACGGGGCCGCGGGCGGCTTTGACACTTGCATCCATTCAAGAGCGCGCGATACAGCGCGATGCAAGAACAGACAGACAAGCAACCACGCGAGACAAACCCGATGCCCCATGCCTTTCACAACCCCGTTGCCATCCATTGCGGACGGGGCAGCCTCGAGCAGCTGCCCTCGATCCTGGGCGGCCGCCGTGTCGTCGTCGTCACCTTTCCCGAAGCGCGCGCGCTGGGCCTCGTCGCCCGCCTCGAAGCGCTGCTGGGCGACGCACTGGTCTCGGTGATCGACGACGTGCGCCCCAACCCCGACGTGGCGCATCTCGCCGGGCTCTACAACAGCTTCTGGCAATCCGATGCCCATGGCGATGCAGGTTGCGATGCCATCGTCGCGGTGGGCGGCGGCAGCGCCATCGACACCGCCAAGGCCTTGATGGTGGGCACCGCCAGCGGACAGTTCGATGAACTCATCGGCCTGCTCGCCACGGGAAAACCCTTTGCGCCCGCCAGCGTCAAGCCGCTCATCGCAGTGCCCACCACCGCGGGCACCGGGAGCGAAGTCACGCCCTGGGCCACCATCTGGGACACCGCCAACCAGAAGAAGTATTCGCTGCACCTGGATGCCACGTGGCCCGAAGCGGCCATCGTGGACCCCGAGCTGATGCTGTCGGTGCCCGCGGGCGTGACCGTGTCGACCGGGCTCGACGCGCTCTCGCATGCGCTGGAGTCGGTGTGGAACGTGAACGCGAACCCCATCTCCGACACCTTCGCGGTGTCGGCGGTGCGCGACATCTTCGATTGCCTGCCGGCCCTCATGGCCGACCTGGGCAGCATCGAGCTGCGCGAGCGCATGTCGCTGGCCGCGCTCAAGGCCGGCATGGCGTTCTCCAACACCAAGACCGCGCTGGCCCATTCGATCTCGTACGAGATGACGCTGCGCCACGGGCTGCCGCACGGCATTGCCTGCTCCTTCACCTTGCCGCTGGTGCTTGAAAAGGCATGGGCCCGGTCCGCTGATCGCGACCGCACGCTGCAGCAGCTCTTCGGCCCCGATCTCTCCGCCGGCACGCGGCGCCTGCGCGACTTTCTGCAGGGCCTGGGCGTGAAGACCGAGTTCGCCGACTACGGCGTGGCGGACGGCGAAGCCGCGGCCATGATCGCGCGCGCCATGGAAGGCGCGCGCGGCAAGAACTTCATCGGGGCGGTGCACGCCTAGGTGACTGGAGTGCCGGGCGCAGCGAACGTGCGGCCGGCCGAGACTCGAGAAAACAGATGCCGGCCTTCGAGCCGGTCCCACGGGCCCCACGCCCGTCAAGAAATGGAGACAAACCATGCAAGCGGCCAACCAGACACTGCCGGCGGGCACTTACGTTCCGCCTTTGGAAAACTCGTTCAGGAAGGCGCAGTGGCGGATGCTGCTGGCCGCCATGTTCTGCTACTTCTTCTTCTACACGGGGCGGCAGACTTTCGGCTTTGCCATCCCGGGCATCCAGAAGGAATTCGGCCTTTCGAAGGAAGTCCTAGGGTGGGCCTCGACCAGCCTTCTCTGGTGCTACGCCATCGGCCAGGCCATCAACGGCAACCTCGGCGACAAGTTCGGTGGCCGCCGCGTCATGACGGCCGGCGCCATTCTTTCGTGCGCGGCCAACTGGGTGGTGAGCTTCGCGGTCGGGTTCAAGTCGCTGGCGATTCCGTGGGGCATCAACGGCTACTTCCAGGCCCTGGGCTGGGCACCGGGCAGCCGCCTGCTGTCGAACTGGTGGGGCTCCGAAGAGCGCGGAAAAGTCTACGGCTTCTATGTGTTCGCCGCGGGCTGTGCGTCGGTGCTGTCGTTCGTTACTTCCATCCTGGTGGTGAACGTGTTCCACCTCGACTGGCGCTGGATCTTCCGGCTCCCCGTGCTGCTGATGCTGATCGGGGGCATCACCTTCTACCTGATCGCCCGTGAACGCCCTGAAGACCTGGGCTTCAAGTCGCCCGAGACCGGCGTTGCCGACGAGAAGGATGCAAAGAACGCGAAGGCAAGCCACGGCGGGCATGAAGCAGAAGAAAGCTCGTGGTCGCGCTACAAGGCCGTGCTCAGCAACCCCCGGCTGATGATCGCCGCGCTGTCCATCGGCTTCCAGAACGCCGCGCGCTACGGCCTGATCGTCTGGGTGCCGGTGCACTTTCTCGGCAAGGACTGGGCCAAGGCCGCCGACGGCATGATCGATCCGGCCTGGATATCCGTCGCGCTGCCGGTCGGCATGGCCTTCGGTGCGCTCACCAACGGATGGATCTCCGACAAGGTCTTCGGATCGAAGCGCTACAAGGCCATCGTGCTGTACATGCTGCTCGGCGCCGTCGCATCGATGGGCATGTACCTGCTGCCCACCAGCATCCTGGGCCTGGCGCTGCTCTTCCTTGCCGGCTTCTTCGTCTACGGACCGGCCTCGTCGTTCTGGGCCCTGTGCCCCGACCTCGTCGGCGCAAAGCGCGCGGGCACCGCCACCGGTGTCATGAACTTCTTCTCGTACCTGCTCGCGGGGCTCGGCGAGCCGCTGATCGGCCGGATGCTGGACCACTCGGGCAACACCTCGCTGGTGTTCCCCATCGTCGCGGCCAGCTGCCTGATCAGTGCGTTCATTGCGGCGTTCATCCGCCGATGAGTCCCGTGCCCGGACTGTCACGCATCCACAAACCAAGGAGTACCCACCCAATGAAATCCGATCCGCTTGAAGTGAATGGCCGCGGCTACCGCTGGATGGCGCGCCCCGTCGTGGTCGTTTGCGTCGACGGCTGCGAGCCCGCGTACCTCGATGCGGCCGTGGAGGCCGGCGTGGCGCCGTACCTGGGCCGCATCATGAAGTCGGGTGCGAGCCTGCTGGCCGATTGCGTCGTGCCCTCGTTCACCAACCCGAACAACCTGTCCATCGTGACCGGTGCGCCACCTGCCGTGCACGGCATCTGCGGCAACTACTTCTTCGACCGCGAACTGGGCCAGGAAGTGATGATGAACGACCCCAAGTACCTGCGCGCCGGCACCGTGCTGGCCGCGTTCGCCGATGCAGGCGCCAAGGTGGCCGTGGTCACCGCCAAGGACAAGCTGCGCAAGCTGCTGGGCCATCGCATGAAGGGCATCTGCTTTTCTTCGGAGAAGTCGGACCAGGTGACGATGCAGGAGAACGGCATCGACAACGTGCTCGACATGGTCGGCATGCCCGTGCCTTCGGTGTACAGCGCCGAGCTGTCGGAGTTCGTGTTCGCCTCGGGCGTGAAGCTGATGGAGTCGCGCCGGCCCGACCTGATGTACCTGTCGACCACCGACTACGTGCAGCACAAGGCCGCACCGGGCAGCCCCGCGGCCAATGCCTTCTACGCCATGATGGACGGCTACCTGGCGCAACTCGATGCGCTGGGTGCGACCATCGTCATCACCGCCGACCACGGCATGAACGACAAGCACGGCGCGGATGGCTCGCCGAACGTCATCTATCTGCAGGACGTGCTCGACGGCTGGTACGGCGCTGAAAAGGCGAGGGTGATCCTGCCGATCACCGACCCGTATGTCGTGCACCACGGCGCGCTCGGCTCGTTCGCCACCGTGTATGCGCCCGACGACGCCAGCGTGCCCGGCTGGATCGAACGCATCAAGCAGGTGCCGGGCATGGAGCTCGTGCTCACGCGGGCCGAAGCCGCCAAGCGCTTCGAGCTGCCGCCGGACCGCATTGGCGACATCGTGGTGGTGAGCGAGCAGAGCACCGCCATCGGCACCTCGGCCAGCCGGCATGACCTGTCGGCATTGGAAGTGCCGCTGCGCTCGCACGGTGGCGTGTCCGAGCAGCGCGTGCCGCTGATCTGCAATCGCCCCGTGGCCGGCATTGCCGCGAGCCGCCGGCTGCGCAACTTCGATGCGCTCGACATCGCGCTGAACCACGCCCAGGTCCCGGTTTCAGCCGCGGTGCCTGTCGCGGCCTGAACCCCTCTCACGGAGCAATTTTTCAATGAGCCCATCCGACCATTCCGCCCTGAAGCCCGGCACCATCTATCGCGAAGCGCTGCGCATCGCCGGAGAAAAGGTCCACCGCGACCGCACGATCGAAGTCACCTACCCGTACACCGGCGAAGTGATCGCCACCGTGCCCAAGGCCACGCTGGACGACGTGCGCAATGCCCTGCGCATCGCCCGCGACTACAAATCCACGCTCACGCGCTACGAG
>NZ_QAJK01000093.1:36572-37155 GCF_003852515.1 Variovorax sp. KBW07
CACGGGTGATCCGAGCGAGATTGCCGACGAACTGCTCACCAACGCCGACGTCGATCTGGTCACCTTCACCGGTGGCGTACCCATCGGCAAGTACATCTCGGGCAAGGCCGTCTACAAGCGCCAGATCCTGGAGCTGGGCGGCAACGACCCGATCATCGTGATGGAAGACGCGGACATCGAGGAAGCCGCCACGCTCGCCGCAGGTGGTTCGTACAAGAACTCGGGCCAGCGGTGCACAGCAGTCAAACGCATGCTGGTGCACGAAGCCGTGGCCGACCGGTTCGTCGAGTTGCTGGTGGCCAAGACCAAGGCGCTGAAGTACGGCGACCCGATGGACCCGGACACCGACATGGGCACTGTCATCGACGAAGCGGCTGCCAAGCAGTTCGAAGCGGTGGTCAACGAAGCCATCGCGGCGGGCGCCAAGCTGCTGTACGGCAACGAGCGCCGGGGCGCGCTGTATTCGCCCACGGTGCTCGACCATGTGGACCCGGAGATGACGGTGGCAAAGCACGAGACCTTCGGCCCGGTGTCGCCGGTGATCCGCTTCAGGAACATCGACGAAGCCATCCGCATTTCCAAC
>NZ_QAJK01000094.1 GCF_003852515.1 Variovorax sp. KBW07
GTCGCACGCGCCAAAGAATGAACCCGCACCCGCACCCGCATCAAGCCAGAGTCGCGAACAGAAGACGGCTCAGCCCCGGCCCTGCGCCTTCAGCAGAACGCCACGCAACTCGTCCGGCTGCACCGGCTTGCGCAACGCGTGCCAGCCACGCTCCGTCGCCAATCGCAACGTTGCTTCATTGATGTCGGCCGAGATCAACGCAATCGTCAGCGACGGCCTCTGGCGCTGCAGTTTCTCGGCCAACGCGATGCCGTCGAGCGCGCCCGGCAGGCGGATGTCGCACAACGCCGCGTCGAGCGCGTGCAGGTCCGCCAGCGCCAGCGCCTCCGCCGCACTGGCGTACACGCGGGGTGCCAGTTCCCACTGCTGCAACAACGCCGACAGGCTGTCGGCCACCACCACGTTGTCTTCCACCACCAGCACCGCCAGCCCCGGCCGCAACGCCGACCCCGCATCGGTGGTGCCCGCGTGAGGCACCGGAGCGGGCCTGCTCGCCACCACCGCCCCGGCCGCCGCCGCCGGCAGCTCGAAACTGAAGACCGAGCCCCGCCCCGGCGCCGAACGCAGCGAAACCTGGATGCCCAGTTGCGCCGCCAGCCGCCGCACGATCGCCAGGCCCAGGCCGTGGCCGTGCTGCAGGTTGCGCTCGACGTTGCCGATCTGCTCGAAATCGTTGAACACCCGCTCCTGCGAATCCGAGGCAATGCCGATGCCGCTGTCGCGCACCTCCACGCGCCAGGCCCTCTCGCCGTTGCCCCGCCGGCGTGCCCGCACCGCCAGCAGCACGCGGCCGCGCGGCGTGAACTTGACGGCGTTGTCGACAAGGTTGGCGAGCACGCGGCGCAGCGACACGGCGTCGCTCCAGGCGATGGCTTCCGCCGGGCAGCGCACCATCACGCGGCCGTCGTTGGCCTGCCGGGCCAGCTCCTGCAGCAGCGGTGCCAACGCCACCGCCACCGGCTGCAAGGGGTCGACGGCCGCCTCGATGCGGCCGATTTCGAGCAGCTGGTTGGTCAGGCCCTCCAGCGCCTGCTGTGCGCGGGCCAGCGAGGCGACGGTGTACTGCACGGCCGGCATGTCGGCGCCACTGTCGAGTTGCTGGCGCAGCACCTCGGCCTGCAGGCCGATGGCCATGACCGGCTGGCGCAGGTCGTGGTTGGCGGCCGAGAAAAAACGCAGCCGCTCAGCCTGCGCCTGCTCGGAGGCGCGCAGGCCGGCCAGCGCCTGTTCGCGCAGCGTGCGCTCGTTCAGCCGCAGGCCGATGTTCTCCTCGAGCTGGCGCGAACGCTCGGCCACCAGCTTCCACATCATCGCGGTCAGGCCGATGCCGATCACTGCGACAGCCATCATGGTCGGCGCGCCCAGCCATATGCCGGTGACGATCACCGGCGCCAGCAGCAGCGTGATGGCCAGTTGCGTGGCCGGCGTGTAGAAAGACACCGAGAACGCCGACGACAGCGTCATGCCCATCAGGATCAGGCCCAGCAGCAGCTGCAGGTCGGGGCGCTCCGGGTTGAACAGCAGCACGCCGGCCAGCCCGTGCGCCAGTTCCCAGATGGCGGTGCGCAGCGTGTGCGTGCGCTGCGCGGCGCGCAGGCTCTCGGGCGTGAAGGGGTCGGGCAGCCGCTGCGGGAAGAATCCGCGCAGCACCGTCACCATGGTGATCAGCGCAATCCACACCAGCGCGCGCGGCAGCGAGTACTGCCAGGCAAAGAGCGCCGCCACGCCGCAATTGAGCAGGTACTGCACCAAGAGCACCGGCCCGATGGGGCGCACCGACAGCCGCAGCACCTCGCACTGGATCGCAAAGCCGTCGCTCTGGGGGGCGGCCGGGGCAACCGCGGGGGCGGGGGTGGGATTCATGGGCGAATCGACTATATAGAGAAGCACCGTGACGCGGCGACAATGGAGTCCCCTAGTCGGGCTTCCCGATGGCCAACTTTCCGTGAACGATCTTTCCTTTTTCCTGCCTTGCGCCGCCGGCGTCGAGGAATTCCTTGCCCAGGAGGTGCATGCCCTGACCGGCCGCGTCGGGCAAGACCTGCTGACGCTGCGCGGCGGCGTGCGGGTGCGCGCCGACTGGCGCGACGCCCTCAAGCTCAACCTGCACAGCCGCCTGGCGCAGCGCGTGCTGGTCGAGCTGGCCCATGCGCCCTACCGCAACGAGAACGACCTGTACGCCATCGCCAGCGGCGTGGCCTGGGAGATCTGGTTCACGCCCAAGCAGACCTTCAAGATCGAGACCACGGCCCAGCACAGCCCGCTGCAGAGCCTGAACTTCGCCACCCTGCGCATCAAGGACGCCATTGCCGACCGCTTCCGCGCCAAGGCCAACGGCGTGCGCCCCAGCATCGAGACCCAGTGGCCCGACTGCCGCGTGTTCGCCCACCTGACCACCGACAGCTGCACGCTGTACATCGACACCTCGGGCGAGCCGCTGTTCAAGCGCGGCTGGCGCCAGGACAAGGGCGATGCCCCGCTGAAGGAAACCCTGGCCGCCGCCATGCTGGCCGCCAGCGGCTGGTGGAACCCCGAAACCGGCGCGGTGGCCGGGCAACCGCTGTACGACCCCTGCTGCGGCAGCGGCACCATCGCCATCGAGGCGGCGCAAATTGCGCGCGGCATCGCGGCCGGGTCGCTGCGGCACTTCGGCTTCGAGAAGCTGCTGCCGTTCCAGGCGCACGTGTGGGCGGCCATCAAGAAAGAAGCTGAATCCCAGGTGCGGACGGCCGACATCGGCATCTTCGGCTCCGACGTTTCGCACCGCATGGTCGACTTTTCCGAGCGCAATGCCGAGCGTGCCGGCGTGGCCGACGCCATCGAGTTCCGCGGTGGCGATGCCCTGCAGCGCATGCCGCCGGCCGAAGGCGGCGTGATCATGCTCAACCCGCCGTACGGCGAGCGCATCGAGGTCGGCGGCGTGGCGCGCTTCGGCGCCCGCGAAGCCGCCCAGACCTCGGGCAGCGCGGACGGCGATGGTGGCGGTGCTGGCGACGGCGGCGAGTTCTTCCCGCAACTGGCCACGCACTGGAAGAAAAACTACCCTGGCTGGACCGCCTGGGTGCTCACGCCCGACCTGAAGCTGCCCAAGCAGATGCGCCTGAAAGAGTCGCGCCGCGTGCCGATGTGGAACGGCCCCATCGAATGCCGGCTGTTCCGCTTCGACCTGGTGCGAGGCTCCAACCGGGCCGCGCCCGCGGACGCCGCGACCTGAGCTAAGACAGCGCCTTCAAGCCCGCGATCCCCAGGAAGATCAGCCCGATGCACGCCAGCCGCAGCGGCGCGGCGCTCTCCTGGAAGAAGACGATGCCGATCAGCGTGACGCCGATGGCACCGATGCCGGTCCAGATGGCATAGGCCGTTCCCACCGGCAGCGTCTTCATGGCGCTGGTGAGCAGCACGATGCTCGCCAGCGCGGCACCGATCCCGAGGGCGCCGGCACCCGGGCGCTCCCAGCCCGCCGCCGCCTTCAGCGCGACGGCCATCACGATTTCCACCAATCCAGCGGCAAGCAGCAGCAACCAGGCCATGGCGTGGTCTCTTTTCACAGCAGCTTGATGGCGGCAACGCCGAGCAGCAGCACGGCCACGCCCGCCATGCGCAGGCCCGACACCGCGCGTTGCGGCAGCCGGAACCAGCCGTAGCGGTCGACGAACACCGACGCCACCTGCTGCCCCGCCACCGTCAGCCCGACCGCGGCCGCCGCGCCGATGGCCGGGATCGCCGTGAACACCGTCGTCACGTAGGCCGCGCCGGCAAAGCCGCCGAGCCAGCCCCACCACGGCATGCCGCGCAGCGCCGTGCCCTGTGTCGCCGGGGCGGCAGGCCCGCGCCGGAACAGCCTTGCGAGCAGCAGCACCAGCGCCATGGCCAGCGTCGCCACGAAGAAGCTCACTGCACCCACCGCGAACGGCGCGCCCAGGTCTTGCCGCAGCAGCCCGTTGACCACGCCCTGCACCGGCAACACCGCGCCGGCCAGCAGTGCGAGCACGATCCAGCCGGCCTTGCCCGCCAGCGCCTGCCGCAGGCTGCCGGCCTGCCCCGCGACGATGGCGGCGGCGCCGAGCAGCACGGCCAGCGTGCCACCGGCCATGGCCGGTGTCAGCGCCTTCGGCGCCACGCCGAGCAGGCCGAAGGTGTCGAGCGCGAACGAGGCCAGCATCTGCCCCGCGATGAACAGGCCGACCGCCACCACCGCACCCAGGCGTGGAAACAGCAGGATGGTCGAGACCACGTAGAAGGCGCTCGCCGTGCCGCCGACCGCATGCCACCACGGCACGCCCGGCAGGCCGGCCAGCGCGGTCAGCGTGCCCGTGCCCAGCGCCACGGCCAGCAGCGCCAGCGTGCCGACCGACAGCTGCAGCGTGGTGGCCGCGAAAGGGCTGCCGGTGGCTTTGGAAAGCTGCGCGTTGGCGCCGGCCTGTACCGCGAGCAGGCCGCCGGCGACGAGCGAGGCGGGGATGAAAAGCGTGTCCATGGTGGTGATCGTTCTCCGTGTGCGAGGCTGGGAGCCGGCCAATTGCGGCCCCGATGCGGATGAATGTAGGATCCGCGCGTTTGCACGACCATTCGAATAAATCGCATCTGGGGTATGCATAAATGCAGGACACAGACTGGGACGATCTGCGCTTGTTCCTAGCCGTGGGCCGGGCCGGATCGCTTTCCGGCGCTGCCCGTGAACTGAACGTCAACCACTCCACCGTGCTGCGGCGCATCGGCGCACTCGAGGCCCGGATGGGCGTGCGCCTGTTCGACCGCCTGCCCGCCGGCTATGCCATGACGATGGCCGGCGAGGCCCTGCGCGATCGCCTGCAAGGCGTGGGCGAGCAGATCGACGCCGCGCAGCGCCAGCTCATGGGGCTCGACCTGCGGCTGACCGGCGTCATCCGCATCACCAGCACCGACACCTTCATGAGCGGGCTGCTGGGGGCGATCCTGGCGGACTTCCGCGCACTGCATCCGGGCATCGAGCTGCAGGTGGTGATGAACAACCTCTTCCTGAGCTTGACCAGGCGCGAGGCCGATGTGGCGATCCGCCCGACCAATGCGCCGCCGGAACACCTCGTCGGGCGACGGGCGGGGCGCCTGCAGACGGCGGTGTACGCATCCAAGGCCTACCTTGCCAGGAACGCGGAGAAAACCCGGCTGGCCGAGCACGACTGGATTGCCCCGGACGAAGGCCTGTCGCACCTGATGCAGGCCCGATGGCTGCGCGAGCACGTGCCGCCCGAGCGCGTCGCGGCGCGCATCGACAGCCTGGTCGGCATGACGCAGCTCGTGAAGCGCGGCATGGGCATGGGCATGCTCCTGTGCATGCTGGCCGACGCCGAAGAAGAGCTGGTGCGCGTCGAGCCGCCGATGGAGGCGCTCGACACGCAGGTCTGGGTGCTGACGCATCCCGACCTGAAGGAGGTGGCGCGCATCAAGGCGTTCACCGCTTTCGCCTACGCGCGGCTCGCCGCCGATGCGAAAGTGCTGGCCATGCCGGCGCCTTCAGGGCGACAGCGGCCGGTGGCTGGCGGGTCGGTGGCTGGTTAGCGTGGCGCGCCGACGCGGCAAGCCGCGTTGACCGTGCGGCCGACCAGCTCGGTGGGCGCGCCCGCGAAGAGCATGGGGCGCACGTCGTCTTCCCCGAACTCCTTCACCGCGACCGGCTCGCCCACGAAGTTGGGATGGCCGAAATACGTGGCACTCAGGTAGTGGGCGCTGCGGGCCTCGCAATCGACGCTGGCGCGGGCCTGGACCGAGCGGAACCGCACGCCGTCCTTGCTGGTGCGGTCTTCCGCGAGATTCATGCGCACCGTCACGCTGCGGCGCGATCCGTTCACCTCGACGCTGGTCGGGTCGACCTGCACGTAGGTATTGCCCGCGTCGCCGGGAGAGCCGTTCAGCGTCAGCCATTCGGCCCGGACACCCGCGCAGGCGAGCAGGACCAGGCAGAGCAGCGGGAGTCGTCGTTTCATGAAGCAAGAAAGGGTTGGAGGGATGCGAACGGCCGGCAGGATGACAACAGCGCGACCGGGCCGGCTGGACAGCCTGTGCACCGTGGCATTGTCAACGCCCCGAACCCACCCGGGGCTGACCGGCGCCCGGCCCGCATGGTGCAACATCGGCGATAGTCCCCACGCAGCCATGACCTTTTCAGCCACCGCCACCGCGCCAGCCGCCGCACCCGTCGTCATCGACACCAACATCGCGCTCGACCTGCTGGTCTTCGAAGACCCGTCCTGGGGGGCGCTGATCGCCAGGCTCGCCGCGGGCGAATTGCGCTGGCTGGCCACCGACGCCATGCGCACCGAGCTTGCGCGCGTGCTCGGCTACCCGCTCATTGCAAGGCGCATGGCGCAGCGGGGGCTCGAAGTGCCGGCCGTGCTGGCCGACTTCGATGCGCGCGTGCAGAAGGTGGCCGGCACGCCACCGCGCGCGCCCTGTGTCTGCAGCGACCCCGACGACCAGGTCTTCATCGACCTGGCCGTGGCGCACGGTGCGCTGCTGCTCAGCAAAGACCGGGCGGTGCTGTCGATGAAGAAGCGGCTGGCGCTGCGCGGCGTGGTGGTGCAGGCCGCCTTCGCGCCGGCGCCTGTGCCTTCTTCTTCCTGACCTGGTGCCACCCACGCCATGCGAGGACCGGGTTTTCGCGAGTCGAGGCCAGACCGCTTCAGTGTTCAGCGGATCTCTATTTCGCATCACTTCGCAACGTTGCCGGTTGATTCGCGCATTCACGAATTCCGCGTGTGCTCGAAACTGCTGCCGGTGAAGGCGACCTGTTCGCCTCGCAGATCGGTTACTTCGTCACGAGTGCCGATGCAGTCCAGGAGGTCGATGCCGACCAACTCGCTGGTGGTGCCTTTGCGCCACTTGCAGTGGTTCAGGGTGATCTCTTGTGCGCTCATGAAAAGAGGTCCGTCGAGGCTTCTGAAAGAACGTCGGCGAGGTGGTCTTCCTTGAGCAGCCGCTCGATGGCCTCCCAGCGCGGCGAAGGAGTTCCTCCGCGGCCGATGTACACCAGCGAGTAGACCTGCTCCTTGATCCTGTGCAGTGCGCGTCGGCCATTGGGTGCGTTGCGGTAGATGCCCTCGACTCCCAGCGCAAGGACAAGAATCATCAATTCCAGCAAGTCGAGATTTTCTTGTGGCTTGTGTACCAGGTATCCGAGCAGGCGAAAGACGCCCTCACCACCCTTGCTGTCGCCATGGAAGTGAGGGGCCAAGCGGCCCGTCCATGTCTGTTTTGCGGATTCGGCAGCCCTGCCAAGGAGTGAATTGCCGGCGACCTCGTCGAGCGCGGTGCAAAGCACGTAGCTGGCCGCCAAGATGCATTCATAGGAGAGGCGAGCGTCTTGGCACACCGATTGAAACGCCGGAACCTCATGCATCAGCGTGCGATGAAGGTCATCGAGTCGTCCCGCACCGGGGGTGCCGCGTATTCGAGCCAAGGCATCCAGCAAAGGCCGGGCCGCCTCCAGCAGCGGAACACGGGCGGCCAATACCGCAACGAGTCGATCAGGTTGCGGTGAAAGGCGTGCGAGCCTTTGTTGACCGGGCAAGATGGGTTGCGGCTTGGGTTTGAGGGCTGCGGCGGCCGCTTCCGCAGCGCGGGCACCCTGGACTAACTTGGTGGCATCGGGAGCCACATCAGTCAGTGGAAATACGTCGTCACTTTCGGCGATCATCGGCTCCGGTCAGTTGAGAATAATCCCACGAAAGTCAGCGCGCGATTGTTCGCTGATAGTCGGAGGATTCTCGATCCCACTGCGCTCGTTGTGCGCGATCTTTCGCGCGCAGCGCATCGAGTGCCTCGATGCGCTTCTTGTTGTTTCGCTCGACCTCGTCACGCAGCATGTTGTCGCCGTTATCGCCGAAGAAGATCCGACGAAACTTGGCGATGCCAAAGCCATTCGTCTCGAACTCGGGCATTCCGAAACCGATGAAGCCGGCCATGCTGTCGTGGATCAGTTCCTCGAAGAAGGAGGCCACCTCGCCGGGTACCGGTGTGGACTGGATGGCTTCGAGAAGCCTGACGCCGTCGCGCTCGATGGCCACGTCGCGCACCTCGGCCTGTATTCCAGTGGCGAGGAATTTTCGCCACTCGGCCAGATACTGAGGTGCCTTGTTTGCCTGATCGACGGCCTTCTTCAAATCCTCTGCGGTGTACTTGCCCTGCATCAAACCTGTGCGAGTGGAAAAACCTGTCAAGGCCGAACCGACCACCGCATGAATGGAACTGCCAGGCCACCACTGAGAAAGTCCCTTGACGGCGCCGTCCCGCACCTGGGTTGCCGCGTCGTACCGATGCCGCAGAACTTCGTTGTCGGTGCCGCCCGCTTGAATACGTCGTCGTATTTCGTCGCATAGGGCAGAGACTACAAAAATCAATGCGGCTTGCGTTTGCCACATGGTGAGTGGTTCGTTCTTGTAGGAGCCCAACTCACCATTCGGGATTTTGAGTGCCCGCTTCATGGCCGGTGAGTTCCTCCAATCCTTGTGGTGTACGCGGTAGGTAAGGTACAGGCTCAGGTGTTGGCACGCCATCTCTTCCACAGGGCCGGCTTGTATGTTCGCCTTCTGGTAGTAAGCGTCGAATGCCTTGACGGTTGCGGGGGAGGGCTGGAGGGCTTTGGCAACCTTTTCGCTCAATGGTTCAAATGCGCCAATTCCGAAGGTGGTCCCGAGGATCTTGCGCGCCCCAAACGAGGTCTGAAAAGGTACGCCAGCGCCCAGTGCTGCGCAATACATCTCGTAGCCAGGCACTCGTGCCAGTTGCAGGTCTTCGTCTTTTTCTCCCCAGTCTTTGCGGCCCAGCGCCATGGGCTTGTAGCCACCGCCTACATCCGAATGCGAGCCTGGGTACACATACTCCACCACGTTGGCCGGGTACCTCCCTTCTATGCGCGCCGAATCCAGGGGGAAGCAGGCCCGCGCTTCGGTGCTGGCGACCATATGGACGCATTGCTCCACGCCGGGGTGAATCTGCATGGTCTTGTTCGCCCAACCCGCGCGGCCCTCAATGAATGTGTACAGCCCCGCTGCACCGACCGAAGCGACGGTGTCGAAGATGCCGAGGAATTGCACGCGGATGGGAATGCCCGCAAAGGTGTACCCGTCGTCCTTTTGTGCGCAGATTTCATATAGCCAGTTGACGAAGGTTCGTGCTTCGGCCGCACCTCGAGAGAAGCCGAATACATTGATAGTGATCAGTTCCAACTTGACAGGCTGATTGGCCAACTTGGACTTGAGCCGGTTTTGCCAAACGGCCTTGAGCGATATGAGACGACTAACATCGATTGCGACTTGCGGCAGCATCATGTCGAAGACGGAAGTCGCCAAGTCTTTGGCCGTTGTGTCGTCGATTAGGTCCTTTTCATAGACATGCTGACTGATGGCATTGAAAACACGCGTCAACCCCCACACGATGCGAGGCGCACCGTTCATCGCGCCGATGGAGCCGAGTTGCTGTTTGAGCGTATGCCACTTTTGAGTCAAGCTGCCCTCCTCGTCGAGCTCGCCATCGACGTCGCCGATCTTTGGGAACGGGGTACCTAGGCCGGGGATGTAGTAGCGGTAGTAGCCATTGGTAGCTACTTTGAGTGGGCCGGGGTGCGCGTGATATAGGCGAACCACATTGCTGTGTTTCATCTCACGTGGCTCACTGAGCTGATCAAGGTAGTCCTTCTGTTCGTTATTGCCCGTGCCGTCGAAAAAAATGCCGATGAACACACAACCCGTGCATTTGGGAACTGGCCCTAATGGATTGGTGGCACAGCGTGCGGCTGCGCGCTGCAGTTGTTCGCGGTTGCTGAGTGGGCGTTCGCCGACTCGTGTTCCTCCGAGCGAAGGGTTTAAGGCGGAATCGATCAGGGTTGTCGTACTCATTGGGTTTTCTTCCAAGAATGCTTAAAGGCTATTCGTCAACAATGTCGTTGCGTGTGACCCAAGGCAGTTTGTCTTCTGCGGTCATGGGATAGCGTGGGTGACCTAGTCCATAGATGCTTATTACGACTTTGACGCGATGGTCGGAGTAAAAATGCACCTGAACCGCACCTGCTGTTTTGGTCGTGTATTCGGGGATATCGACCTCTGCTTCTTGCGGTGGCGGGGGTGTTCGTGGATCACCTACCTTGACGTCGTAGACCCAACGGATCTTGGCTTTCATTCCTGGTTGCCAGTGCTTGGGAAACGACATACAACAAGAATTGCCCGCCCCACTTCCGGGTTGAGCATTGGAGCCTCCGGCGCCGTTGATCGTAAAACCAGCGATGCTCCAACCGGAATCGGGCATGTGGTTGTAGCCGGTAACATCTCCCGCCAGCATTTCATTGTTGTCGCAAGCGATCAGCATGAGAACAAGATACGAAACACCAACGGATCTCCAGAGCCGGCTTGCGAGGCGTGAGCGATTGGATGCGTTGCCCGCAGTGATTGTTTTCATGACAGAGGTTTCCAACTGTCAGGCCGCAGCTTGAAATCGTTCTTGACGCCGCTTCTTCGCTATTCCTGCGGCGCACAAGATTGCGCCAACCACCATGCTGAGCCATGTGTAGACACCCACACCGGTCATGGACGAAAAAGTGAACGCATCATCCAAAATATCGACAATCCGTCGCCAGAGTTCCGAAGCGTCTTCTACCGAGAAGATGGATCTGAGCAGCAATGACCAGAGAAGGATTGGCACGCTCAGAATGGTCAACCCGAGACACAAGGTCTTGGTCTTGACACCAGCCCATCGGATCGCAAAGTAGAAGACGAGATAGATGAGCGGTACAAAGATGAATGAGCCGTACGTTTGCAAAAAGTACAGAAACAACGAGAGAAAAATAACCAAATATTCCATGTGTTTCTTTCAGATATTCAGACCAGTTTGTGGTCGAGCAATGCCTCGCGCAGGTTGCCCGGTTGCCACGCCTTGGTGAGCAGCAGTTCTTGCAACTTCGGGTCTTCGTGCATCTTTCCGTTGGTCAGCAATTCGGCCGTGACCAGTGACACCTTGTCGGTCCAGTTCTCGATGCCATACCTGTCGATCAAGCCGAATGTTTTTCTCTTGATGTAGCCGTGCAACTTGCCGTGGGCCACGTTCGGCGCAAAGATTTCTGGCATCTGCTCTGCAAGCATGTCGAGTGCCGCGTCGGGTTCGCAGGCCTTCACCATGGCGTCGAGCTGCACCTGGCTCAGCCGCAAGGCCGACGGCGAGTCGCCTTCCGCGTCAGGCAGGGGTAGAGGCACCATCGCGCCTTCGCGGGCAACAAAGAACCAATGCACAAGCGGCGCAGCAATGTCGGCCCACTGCGCTGGCAAAAGGATGTCGGGCAGCAAGGGCAGCGTACGGGTATCGGCGAAGCGCAACAGAAGACGCTGTTTGTCGCTCGTATGTACCCGGTGCAAAGGAAGCCAGCGCTTTGCAAGCGCCCGCACCGGAATGCGGCTTGCCAGGAAGCTGAGCATCGGACGCCCGCTGCAATGCGCCAACAATTTTTCAATCTGCTCGTGGCTTTGCGCCAGGGCGTCCAGTTCGACGAGCCACGGCGCCGCGCCTGCCAGATCGTTCAGCGGGTATTCGGCGGCGTAGCAATTCAGCCCCTCGTACACCGTCCCGGCGGCGCCATTGCCGTGGTCGAATGCCCCGTCGACCAATACAATCCAATGCAGCTCGGGTTCGGTGGCGAATGCGTCGGTCAGAAATTTCTTGGCCGCTTCCAGGTTGGTAGGGTCCTGCGCAAAGTACACGGCTTAACCTCCCACCGCCGCAACGGGACTACCGGATTTGAGGGCCTTGAGCACGCAGTCTTCGCACAGCGTGGCAGGGAATTTGATCTCGGGCAGTGGCAAGTTTTTCTGCGGCTGAAGACTGTGGGTTGCAGCGTGCTCACGCCATAGGCCGCTGGTGCCGTGTTCGATGCGGGCCTTCTTCCAGATGCTGTAGCTGGTGCCGCCATTGATGGCGACGATTTCGTCGGCATCCAATGTGATCTTGTTGGCCCGCAAAGTGATGTCCTTCCTGGCCAGCATGTGGATGCTTTTCTTGAGGGCGGTGATATCGATGTCTTCCTGGGCTGCAACGATCTTGATGAAGCTCTTAAAGGCAAACAGGCGGATGGCGTGTGCGGCGCTCACCAGGAAGCTCTTGTTGGAAGAGATGCTGGTATGGCTCCCGCTGGTCAGCGCGATGTGTTCACCGCTGGCAACGTGCGTGGAGTTCGGCGTGGTGGTCTCGATACCAGCCGGGCTGGCGAGCACCAGATGCGGGGCCAGAAATTCGGGGAACTCGCCTTCGGCGTGGTTGCCTCCTTTGCCCCGGATGTCGTCGTTCTGCTTCTTGAGGATGAGGGCAACTTCGTCTTGATCACCGGGCTCATGAGCCTCGGCCTTCATCGCCGCAGTCGCGAGGCTGTCGTGCTGATCCTGGCTCTGCGCGAGGCGGGATGCAGTTTCAGCGCTGTCCATCACGTGCGATTGCGCGTTGCCCCGCGCTTCCGTCGTGATGAGCAATCCGTCTTTCGCGCGAATGGCCCCGTGCCCATCGGTTCGCAGTTCGAAGCCCTGGCCCCGCAGGTCCTTGCGCCCGGCGTTGTCTTCGATGCGCGTGATGTGGCCCAGGCTCAGCGAGCTGTGCTGGTGATCGCTCTTGAGCTGCGCCTGGATCTTGCCTTCCGTATCGTCGAGCACCACGTGGTTGGAGCGGCCCGGGGCACTGTTTCCGCCTTCCTTGGTGAGTTCTCGGCTGCGAAAACCCGAGAGTGCCGATTGGTTGGGCAAGGCCCAGGGCGGCAGGTTCAACTGGTTGTGAACCCGCCCCGTGCAAATCGGCAGATCGGGGTCGCCGCCAAAGAAATCGACAATCACTTCCTGCCCGATGCGGGGCAGATGAACGCCGCCCAGCTGGTTGCCGGCCCACGGTGAACTCACACGCAGCCAGCAGGTGCTGTGCTGGTTTTTCTGGCCGATGCGGTCCCAGTGAAACTGAACCTTGATGCGACCCAGTTCGTCGGTCCAGATGTTCTGGCCTTCAGGGCCCACCACCAATGCGGACTGCAGGCCGCCTGTTTGTGGCTTGGCATGCACCGGTGCCGGGCGCAAGGGCTGGGTGACCGGATGCGCGATGAAGTCCACCTTTGCTTGC
>NZ_QAJK01000095.1 GCF_003852515.1 Variovorax sp. KBW07
GGCGCGAGCGTCGCCCTGAACCGCCATGCGCGCGACCCGAACGCACTTCATAACGGCAACGCAATCCATTGGTCCGCGACCCGGTGCACCCGTATGCGGTGGTCGAACACCTGCTCCAGCGCCGTATGGGTAACAGAGTCGCCGCAACCTCCGTGATGGGTGACACGGCCATGGTTCATCACGACCAACTCGTCGGCCGCCAACGCCATCGGCAGCTCGTGCAACACGCTCACCACCGTTTTGCCTTCAGCGACGAGCGTGCGGGCGGTTTGCATCCAGTCCGCCTGGTGTGGCGGGTCGAGATTCGCGAGCGGCTCGTCCATCAGCAGCAACTCGGCTTCGACCGCGAGTGCGCGGGCCAGCAGAACGCGCTGTCGCTCGCCGCCCGACAACTGGCCCAACGGACGGTCGCGCCACTCCCAGGCTTGAGTACTGCGCAATGCGCGCTCCACGGCTTCGCGATCTTCCGCGCTGGGGGCGGCCAGCCAGCGCTGGTGCGGCAGGCGGCCCAACATGGCGACGTCGTAGACCATCAGGTCGTCGGCACTGCCCTCGCCCGTGCCGCTCTGGCCGAGCCACGAGAGACGTTGGGCGCGGATGCGGGCCGGGATTTTTGCCTGGGGTTCGCCGAACAGGCGTACCTCGCCGCGATGCGCCAGCAGGCCCGCGAGCGCCTTCAGCAGTGTCGATTTTCCGGCGCCATTCGGGCCGACGATGCTGGTCCAGCGGGCGGACGACAGTTTCAGGTCGATGCCGTGCAGCACCTGCGTCGTGCCGAGCGTTGCGCTCAGGCCGCGTGCTTCGAGCGCGGGGGGCACAGGCACATCGTTCTTGTCGCTCATCGTCATCATCATCCTCAGCCCAGGCCCCCTCTTGCACTGCGCCTGTGCATCAGCCACAGCAGGTAGCTGCCGCCGAGCACGGCGGTGAGCACGCCGACGGGCAACTCTTGCGGCGCGATCAGCCAACGGGCCAACAGGTCGGCGGCCATCAGCAGCAGGCCGCCCATCAGCGCCGACAGCACGATCAACCGCGCATGCGTGGTCTTGACGATCGAGCGCACCAGGTGCGGCGCCGCCAAGCCGACGAAGGCGATGAGCCCCGTCTGGGCCACGGCCGCGCCGGTGGCCAGTGCCAGCACCACGACCAGCGCCGCGCGCATGGCGCCGAGCGGCAGGCCCAGGCTGCGCGCGGTGGCTTCGCCGAGCGCCAGTCCGTCGAGCACCGGTGCCAGCGCCCAGCCCAGCAGCAGGCACACGGCACCGACCATGGCCATCACCGCGCAGGCGCTCCAGCCGACCAGGCCGGTGCTGCCGAGCACGAAGCCCTGGATGGCCTGCAGGATGTCGGCCGACGCGATGGTGATCAGGTCCTTGGCGGCGCCGAGCACCACGCCGACGATCACGCCGGCCAGCAGCAGGCGCAGCGTCTGCTGCACGCCGCGCGCGAGCATCAGCGTGAGCATCACCGCCAACACCGCGCCGAGAAATGCGGCGCCTGTCAGGCCGAGCCGCATCACCCATTGCATGCTGGCGGCCGAGCCGCCGAACATCAGCAGCGCCACCGCCACGCCGAGCGATGCGCCGGAGGCACTGCCCAGCAGGTACGGGTCGGCCAGTGGATTGCGGAACAGCCCCTGCGCCACCGCGCCCGCCAGCCCGAGAAGCGCGCCGGCCAGCCACGCGCCGAGCGTGCGCGGCAGGCGGATGTCCCACACGATCTGCAGCGACACGGGGTCGTGGCGCGCCGACAGCAGGCTTTCGAAGCCGGTGCTGCCGATGCCCAGGCCGAACAGCAGCAGCGCGGCACCAACCACCAGCAGGCCTGCGCCGAGCAGCAGAACGCGGCGCAGGTGGGCGGTGTGCATGCGCGCGGCGCTCACCGCTTGCCCTTGTCCGCGAGGCACTGCGCCATCAGGCGCGCGGCCTCGTCCATGCGCGGGCCGGGCCGCACCAGCACGTCGGACTGCTCGGCGCTGAAGCGGCAGATGCGGCCTTCGCGCACGGCGCGAATGCCGGCCCAGCCGGGCCGTTGCTCCAGCCCCTGCGCGCTGCGCACGCTGACCATGATGAGTTCGGGATTCGCGCGCACCACGTACTCGGGGTTGAGCTTGGGGAACGGGCCCAGTGCGAGCGGCACGATGTTCTTCACGCCGAGCCGCGCGAGCGTTTCGCCGATGAACGACGACTCGCCCGCCGCATAAGGCGCGCTGTTGACTTCGAAGTACACGCGAATGCCCTTGGCGCTCGGCGGCAGCGACTGCGCTGCGGCCGACACGCTGGCGTCGATCACGCGCCAGACCCTGGGCGCCTCGTGCGTGCCGAGCACCTGGTCGAGCTTGTCGAGCACGCGCTGCACGTCGGCATGGCTCTTGGGTTCCAGCACCAGCACCTTCACGCCCAGCGCTTCGAGCCGCTGCGTGACACGCGACGACTTGGCGAGCAGCACGGCATCGGGCTTGAGGGCGACGATGGCCTCGACGTTCGGATCGATGCCGCCACCGACCTGCGGCAAGGCCTTCACCTGTTCAGGCGAATTCGAATAACGGTCGACACCGACCAGCCGCCCGCAGGCGCCGAGCGCGCAGATCGATTCGGTGAGCGATGGCAGCAGCGAGACGATGCGTTGCGGCGGCTGCGGCAGGCTCACGGTGACGCCGCGTTCGTCGACCACGTCGAGGGCGTGCGCGCCCATCGCGAACACGGCCAGGCCGAAGCCCAGTGCCAGTTCCAGTGGTCGAATCCATCTCGTCATCTTCATGCAGCGGGTGCTTTCAGGCTCAGCGGCAAGCCGGCGGCCATGAGTGTGACGCGGCCACAGGCGGCGGCCACGTCCTGGTTCAGGCGGCCCAGCGCATCGACGAAGGCGCGCGTTTCGCGGCCCATCGGAATCACGCCCAGGCCGATTTCGTTGCCGACCAACACGACAGGGCCGCGCGCTTCGCGCAGCGCGATCAGCAGCATGCTGGTGTGCGTGGCCGGCGTGCGCGTGGCGGGCCGCGCGTCTTCCATCGGCATCAGCAGGTTGGTGAGCCACAGCGTGAGGCAGTCGACGACGACCAGCGTCTCGGGCGTGCTCTGCGTGACGACGGCGCGCGCGAGTTCGATCGGTTCCTCGATGGTCCGCATGCCGGGCACGCGCTCGGCGCGGTCGGCCTGGTGGCGAACGATGCGTTCCTGCATCTCGTCGTCCCAGGCCTGCGCGGTGGCGATCAGCACGGCACGGCGGCCCCTGGCGTCGGCTGCCAGCCAGTCGATGGCGCGCTGTTCGGCGCGGCGCGACTTGCCGCTCTTCTGTCCGCCGAGGATGAATTCGTGTTCAACAACCTGGGGCATCGCTGTCTTCCTTTGGGGCATCGCTTTCGAGTTCGATCGGCATGGCGCCGAACAGCCGTGCCGTGGCTTCGGGGCTGGAGGCGAACCACGCGTGGAAGTAGCTCGCACGCACCGGCCCATGCACGTAGAAGGCTTCGCCGCCGCGCGCGCCCACGGCCTGCGTGACGCCGGGCCGGGCGGTGTGGGCAGCGGGCAGCAGCGGCGTTTCGCAGCTCGAATAGTGGAAGGTGTGGCCGCGCAGGGTGTGGCTGCCGAGCGTGAGCTGCTGCGGGCCGAGGCCGGCCAGGCGCTTCTGCATCGTCACGCGGCCGGGGAGCAGGCTCCAGAGCCGGTGAACGTCCGGCGGGCGCGCGGGGTCGGCGTGCGTGGCCAGTTCGTCGAACAGCGCCATCATGCCGCCGCACTCGGCCCAGATCGGCTTGCCCGCCGCGGCGTGGTCCGCCAGCGCATCGCGCAGCGGCGTGCAGGCGGCCAGCGCCTGCGCGTGCAGCTCGGGGTAGCCGCCGGGAAGCCAGACGGCGTCGCAGGCCGGCAAGGCATCGCCCGCGAGCGGCGAGAAGAAAGAAAGCCGCGCGCCGAGTGCGCTGAGCACATCGAGGTTCGCGGGGTAGATGAACGAGAAAGCCGCGTCGCGCGCAATGGCGATGGTGCGACCGGCCAGCAAGGGCGGCACCGGGGCCACGGATTCAGGCGCTGATGTTTCGGCGTCGGCGTCGGCTTCGAGAAAACGAACCTGCGGCAGCCGCGCGACGGGCATCTGGCCCAGCGGCGTCGCGGCCAGCACGTCGGCGGCCGCATCGAGCCGCGCCATCGCGTCGCCGAGCTCGGCCGCCAGCACCAGGCCCAGGTGCCGTTCGGGCAGCGAGAACGCGGGGTCGCGCGGCAAGGCGCCCAGCCATTGCGAAGGTTCGCGCAACGCGTCCTTCAGCATGCCCGCATGGCGCTCGCTGGCCACGCGGTTGGCCAGCACGCCGGCCCACGGCAGGCCGGGCCGGAAATTCTGCAGGCCGAAGGCCAGCGCGCCGAAGGTGCCGGCCATGGCACCCGCGTCGATCACCGCCAGCACCGGCAGGCCGAAGCGCCCGGCCAGGTCGGCTGCGCTGGGCGTGCCGTCGAACAGGCCCATCACGCCTTCGACGATGAGCAGGTCGCACTCGGCGGCGGCGGCACGCAGGCGCGCGCGGCAATCGGCCTCGCCCGTCATCCACAGGTCGAGCGAATGGACCGGCGCGCCGGTGGCAAGCGCCAGCCAGTGCGGATCGAGAAAGTCGGGCCCGCACTTGAAGGCGCGCACGCGCCGGCCCTGGCGCGCGTGCAACCGGGCCAACGCAGCCGCGACGGTGGTCTTGCCCTGGCCCGAGGCCGGGGCGGCGACCAGCACCGCGGCGCAGGCCACGGGCATGCCTTCTTCAACGGCACCGGCGGCGCCGCTTCGTTGCGAGGGATGGTTTATTGCGGTGTCCACTTCAGACCGACGTACGCGGTGCGGCCCGCGTTGGCATAGAGCCGCGCGAACTGGTAGTCCTTGTTGCCCACATTGTCGACGCGCGCCACCAGGTTGAGGTCGCGCGTGAGCTGGGTGCTGGCCGACAGGTTCAGCACGGTGTAGCCGCCGAGCTTGACGGTGTTGGCGGCGTCGTCGTAGCGCTTGCTGGAGGTCTGCACCTCGGCGCCCAGCGTCCAGCCTGCGATGCGCCAGTCGGCGCCGAAGGTGGCGTGGCGTTGCGCACGACGGGCCAGCAGCCTGTCGGTGGCAAGGTCGCGCGGGTCCTGGTAGTCGAGCGAGGTGCGCAGGGTCACGTCGCCGATGCGGTGGCCGCCCGACAGCGTGACGCCCTGGTAGCGGGCGCGCGCGGTGCTGGAATAGCAGCCGAACGACGACTGGCAACCCTTGGCGCTGCTGTCGAACACGATCAGGTTCTGCACGCGGTTGTTGTACACGACGATGCCCGCGTTGGTGGCGCCCTGGGTGTACTGCAGGCCCAGCTCGACGTTGCGGCTCGACTCGGGCCGCAGGCTGGCCAGGCCGTACTCGCTGAAGCGCTGGTACAGCGTGGGCACGCGGAAGGCGGTACCGGCCGACACGGTGGCGCGCAGCGTCGACGTGATGGCGTAGCCATAGGCGGCGCTGCCGGTGGTCTTGCCGCCGAACTCGCTGTCGTTGTCGCGGCGCACGTGCAGCTGCAGCGAATGCGGGCCCTGCACGAAGCCGTAGCCGAGCGACAGCGCGTTCTGCGCGCGGTCGCGCGAGAACAGCTTGGCCGAGGTGGTGGGTGCGTTCTCGAGCGCGTCTTCGCGGCGTTCCAGCGTGGCCGTCACCAGGTGCGGGCCGAAGCGGAATTCGTTCTGGAACAGGTAGCCGCGCAGATGGGTTTCGGTCCGGTAGAACGAAGGCTGCGTCTTGTAGACCGATTGCGAGTCGGTCACCTGCACGCGGGTGCTGTAGACGTCGTTCCACTTGGCCGACCAGGTCAGGCCGGCGGTGCGCAGGGTGTTGCTCGAAATGTCGTTCTTGAACAGGATCGGCGGCTTGGTCTTGTAGCCGATGGACGGGTCGTAGCCGGCGTCGGTGTCGCTGGCCAGCAGCGTGGCGTCGATGCGCTGGTCGGGCGTGATCTGGAAGCCCAGCTTCAGGTTGCCCGAAGTCGAGCGGTAGACGTCGCGGTCGGGGTTGGTGAAGCCGTCTTTCGAGACCGTGCGCTTGCTGGCGGGCTGGACGTTGAAGCCCTTGCTTTCTTCATGCGCCACGCCGAACGAGTAGTCGAGCAGGCCCGACTTTCCGCTGACGCCGCCTTCGATCTTGCGCAGCCCCCGGCTGCCGAAGCCCACGCCGGCGTAGGGCGACACGCCCTCTTCGCCGCGCTTGGTAAAGAGCTGGATCACGCCGCCGATGGCGTCGGAGCCGTACACCGCCGCGGCCGGGCCGCGCAGCACTTCGATGCGGTCGATCTGCGACAGCGGAATGCCTTCCCAGCCGGCGCCGCCGGTCGATTGCGAGTCGATGCGCACGCCGTCCAGGTAGACCGCGGTGAAGCGCGTTTCGGCGCCGCGGATGAAAACACTGGTGGTGTTGCCCACGCCGCCGTTGCGCGTGATCTCGATGCCCGGCAGGCGCGAGAGCACGTCGGCCACGCCGGTCGCGCCGCTGCGCTCGATGGTCTGGCGGTCGACGATGGACACGTCGCCCACCAGGTCCGTCAGCGCCTGCGGCGTGCGGTTGGCCGTGACCACCGTTTCGCCGAGCGTGGGGGTCTGGGGTGCTGGTTGCGCCTGTTGGGCCTGTTGTGCATGCACCAGGCCGCCGAAGGCCGAAGCCAGCGCGAGCGGCAGGCACGCGAGGCGGCTGCGGCGCGCAAAGGCGCGGCCGCGAGAAAAAGAAACGCAGGAAATCATGAATTGAGCCGGACGAACGTCTATGCCCCTCGCCGGCCTCCCCGCCGGCGCCTGGGCGCCATGGCCGCCCCATGCATGGATTGATTCATCGTGTGTGCATGCGGCAGCCGCCTTGTTGGCCGGTATCCGGGCTGGCAGAACAACCCCTCGCCGCCTTCCCAGGCACCTGTTTCAGGGCGCCCAGTGGCTGGATGGAAAGGGGGTGGCGCCTTGCGGCGCCGTCTGCTTGACCGTTGCGGGGGCAGCGCAGGTGGCTTGGGCCCGGCTCTGTTTTAAAAGGCCTGGCTTGGACTCCTGCTTCCCGTTGAACTGCGCCGTGTGAACCACGCCGCGAGCACCAACGGGCAGGATTTTAGGCCCTGGCGGCCGCTCATTAAGCCGAAAGTTGCGCCCCGCTAACATCGACGCCATGGACTGTTGCGTTTCGAAGACCATCGCGCGGGCACCGGCATGATGCGGCCGGCCTCGGTCTTCCTGAATCTGCGCTCCGCGCTGCAGCGGCTCTTCGGTGTATCGGGCTGGCAATCGATGCTGCTGTGGTCCATCGTGGCCGGCCTGCTCGGCACGCTGGCGACCGAGCTTTTTCGCGCGGCGCTCTATGGCTTCGAGCACCTGGTGCTCGGCCCCGGCGAAGGCCTGGTGGCCATGGCCCGCCACCTGCCGTGGTGGGCGCGCATCGCCTGCCCCACGCTCGGCGGGCTGGTGGCCGGTTTGCTGCTGGTCTGGGCACGGCGCATCGCCGTGCGGAAGAGCACCACCTCCGCCCCCTCCCCCACCTCCCCCACCTCCGACTACATGGAAGCCATCGTGCTCGGCGCCGGGCGCATTCCGGTCGCGCAGACCCTGGTGCGCAGCGCGTCGTCGCTGGTGAGCATCGGCACCGGCGGCTCGATCGGCCGCGAGGGCTCGATGGTGCAGCTTGCCGCGCTGGCCGCGTCGCTGCTGGGCCGGGTGTTCCGCTTTCCGGCCGAGCGGTTGCGGCTGCTGGTGGCCTGCGGCGCCGCCGCCGGGTTGACGGCCGCCTACAACGCGCCGATTGCCGGCGCCTTCTTCGTCGCCGAGATCGTGCTCGGCTCCATCGCGATGGAAAGCGTCGGGCCGATCATCATTGCGTCGGTGGTCGCCAATGTCGCGATGCGGGCGCTGCCGGGGTATCAGCCGCCGTACAGGATGCCGGCGTTTCCCGAGATCCACGGCACCGAGGTGGTGTTGTTCGCCGTCCTGGGGGTACTGCTGGGTTTTGCGGCGGTGGGCTTCCTGCGCGCATTGCAAGGCAGCCGCGCGCTGTTCGCCAGGCTACCGGTCGCGCTGCCGTGGCGGCTGGCCCTGGGCGGGCTGTTGATGGGTGCCATTTCGGTGCCGGTGCCCGAGGTCTGGGGCAACGGCTACAGCATCGTCAACGCGGTGCTGCACACGCCGTGGCCCTGGACGCTGATTGCGCTGGTGCTCGCGGCCAAGGCCGTGGCCACGCTGGCCACGGCCGGCTCCGGCGCGGTGGGCGGCGTGTTCACGCCGGCGCTGTTCTTCGGCTGCATGGTCGGCGCGCTGTTCGGGCTGGGCGTGCAGGCGCTCTGGCCTGCCGCCAGCTCGGCGCCCTACGCCTACGCGATCGTCGGCATGGGCGCCTTCCTGGCGGGCGCGACGCAGGCGCCGCTGATGGCGATCTTGATGATCTTCGAGATGACGCTGAGCTACCAGGTCATGTTGCCGCTGATGGCCGCCAGCGTCATCGCGTACTTCGTGGCGCGCTCGGCCAACGCGGGCTCGATGTACGAGATCACCCTGCATCGCAACGCGCAGCGCGACACGCAACTTCGCCTGCGCGGGCTGCACATGCGCGACCTGGTGCAGCCGGCCGGAACGGTGGTCGGCCCCGACGCCGACCGCGAAGCCATGAGCCGGCTCTTTCTGCAGCACCCGGTGAAGTACCTGTACGTGGTCGATGCCGGCAACCGCTACCTGGGCGTGGTGCCGCTGGCGGCGCTCGGCACGGCGCCCACCGAGACCACGGCCGCCGCGCTGCTGTCGCAAACCATCCAGCCGGTCACGGCCGATACCGGCCTGACCGAAGCGCTGCAGCGCTTTCTCGATCACCTGGGCGAGCGATTGCCGGTCATCGAGAGCACGGCCAATCCGGTGCTGTTGGGGGTGGTGGCCAAGAGCGCGCTGCTCGCCACCTATGTGCGGCTGAGCGAATAGCGCCGCACGGCCCAGCCCACCGCGCTTGCGCTCCCCTTACTTGGCGGGACGCACCGCCATCACTTCGATCTCGACCAGGTAGGCCGGATTGGCAAGTGCCGCCACCTGCATCGCCGAACGCACCGGCAGGCGCGGTTGCGCGGTGGTGCCGAAGAACTGGGTGTAGCCCTCCATGAAGCCGGCGAAGTCCATCTTGTTGTCCTTGGCCGGATCGCCGACGAGGAACACCTGCATCTTCACCACGTCGCCCATCGTCAGGCCCAGTCCGGTGAGGCTTTTCTCGATGGCCTTGAGCACGCCGACGGTCTGGCCCTTGGTGTCGCCACCGTAGGCGGCCGCGCTGTTCTTGGGCGCGGTTGCGTCCTGCAGCGGTGGCACCTGGCCCGAGAGGTAGACGTTGGTGAACGAGGACGGAATTTCCACCGCCGCGGAGATCGGAAAGGTGGAGTTCGGAATGCGATGGCGAATGATCTCGTCGGCCGCGTTGGCGGCGCCGGTGCCGGCGGCGAACAGCGCGGCGACGAGTGCCAGCTTCTTCATGGTGGAGGTGGTGGAGGCAGTGGAGGTGATGGAGGCCATGGTCATCTGTGTTGTCTCTCTACAGGGTGAAAGGAAGAATCTGCCGGAATATCGACACGGAAGCCAGCTCAGGGCCGCAGCTTCTTGACGCTCTCCGCCGCAATGGGGTCGGGGTACTGGTTGCCGAAATGGGTACGCGCATAGCCGACCACGGAAGCGATCTGCTCGTCGCTCAGCATCTTGCCGAAAGCGGGCATGCCCTTCTGCCCATTGATGACCACATAGAGCGGGTATTCGGGGCTCGCGAGCCGGGGGTTGGAAGACAGCGCCGGGTAGGCCCCAGCCCCCTTCGCGCCCTGCCCTTGCGCCATGTGGCAGCCTTGGCAAGTGGCCCGATAGATCGACTCGCCCGAGCTTTCCTGGAACCGGGGGCCGACGGAGAACGCGGGTTCAGGCGACTGCGCAAAAGCGTGTCCGCCCATCGAGGCCAGCGCGCCGAACGAAAGGCCGAGCAGCGCGCGCTTGAAGGTCGTGGTGTCGTGGTTCATGGTGGGTGTTTCCTTCACTCGGCGCTCAAGCAGCGACCGCGCGGGCATGCAGCCGCTGGATGGCGTCGAGCGACGAAAGCAGCGCGCCCTCTTGCCAGGCCGGAATGTAGGAAGCGTGCTCGCCGGCCAGCGCGATGCGCCCGTCGACCTGGCACAGGTTCCTGTAGTGCTTCTGGCGTGTGTCTTCGGTCCACATGCCGTAGCAGCCGTGCGAACCCGGCACGCGGTGCCAGCCCACGGAAATGCCGTTGTCGAATTCGCTGGCGTACTGCGGGTGCAACTGCGAGCCGAACTCGACCGCGCGGCGCACGCGTTCCTCGGGCGCCATGGCAGTGAATTCGTAGGAGTTGGGGCCGTCGAACACATAGGCGCCGAGCACCACCGACTTGCCCTTGGTGCCGTAGCGCGTCGAGGGGTACGAGATGCGCGAGATGGGCAGGTCGGTGTAGCTGATGCCGCCGTAGATGTGCTCGTCTTCTTCCCAGAAGCGTCGCTTGAACTGCAGGCCCACCTTGACCGATGCACCGTAGGGCACGGCATTGATGGCCTCCTGCATCGGGGCGCCGACCTGGATGTCGATCTGGCTCAGCACCGACAGCGGAATGGTGCACAGGCACCAGTCGGCCTTGGCTTGCGCCACCGCGCCGCCCTTGGAGGCATCGGTGTAGGTGACGGTGACGCCACGGTCGTTCTGCTCGATCTTCGTGACCTTGGCGCCGTAGCGGATCAGGCTGCCGACTTCTTTCTGGAAGGCCTTGGCGATCATGTCCATGCCGCCCACGGGCTGGAAGATGGCGCTCTGGAATTCGTAGTCTTGTCCGCTGGCGATGTAGCGCCAAAGATTCGATTGCAGCAGCTCGCTCATGTCGAGCGGCTTCGAAGGCTTGGCCAGTGGCATCAGGCCGCCGCCCGCATCGACGTCGTAGCCGCGGCGGTCGCTGCTGACGGTGCCTTCGCGGTAGCGGAACTGCGTGTCCAGGGCGCCCCAGCGGCGCAGGCCTTCGAGCAGCTTTTCCTTGTCTTCTTTCGTGAGGGCCGCATCGAGATTGCCCTGGCTGGTGGCCTTGCCGAGCAGTTCGGCCACGTAGCCCTGGTAGTCGGCCTGCACGTGGCGGTACTTCTGCGGCTTGCCGCCGTAGGCCTTGCTCGAATGCACCAGCGCGTTGTAGTTGACCTGCACGAAAGGCTCGAGCGCCACGCCCAGCCGCTTGCAGTAGCCGAGCGCCGCATGGTGGTGATACGGAATGCGCCACGGCCCCGGGTTGAAGTACTCGCCCTTGGCGAAGCCGCACTGTTGCACGGCGCCACCGAGTTCGGTAAAGGTGTCGCCACCGCGCAGCGTCCAGCAGCGGCCGCCCGCGCGCTGGCTGAACTCCAGAACCTTGACCGAGTAGCCCGCGTTGCGCAACTCGAGCGCGGCGGCCATGCCTGCCAGGCCCGCACCAAGAACCAGCACCGAGGCCCCCCTCTTGGCACCGTCGAGCTTCGGTGGGCCGTTGTAGTTGGACTCGGCGGCAAAGCCCAGGGAGGTCATTGCCTGGTACATCGCGCCGCCCCCGGCGGTCTTGCCGATGAGCGCAAGCAGGTCGCGCCGACTGAATAAAGTGTTGTTCTTCGTGGTCATTGACTGGCTGTGGGAGTTTGAAAGGCAACTGGAAGGCAGCAGAATCCATGCCAAGCCAAGCACCGCGCGCACCGTCGGCGGCACCGCATTCCCGGGAAACTACAATCGCCAACCATGCCCGCCTCCAGCCCCATCGATCAGATCGCCGAGCGTGTTGAACGACTGCTCGTGCGCCATGAAGAGGTGCAGCGCACCAATGCGTTGCTGCAGGAACAGGTCGATGCGCTCACGCGTGAACGCGACGCCCTGAAGTCGCGGCTCGCCGCGGCACGCACGCGCCTCGACGCCGTGCTCGAACGGCTGCCGGCCGAACCCCCATCCGAAGATTCCCCCGCATGAAGCAGATTGAAGTACAGATCATGGGCCAGAGCTATTTGCTCGGCTGTCCCGACGGCGGCGAGCCGCAACTGCGCGATGCCGTGGAACGCGTGGACGCGGCCATGTGCAAGATCCGCGACGCCGGCAAGGTCAAGGCGCGCGACCGCATCGCGGTGCTCGCATCGCTGAACCTGGCCTTCGACCTCGCGGCGCAACAGGCGGCAGCGGCCGCGGCGCCTGCGCCAGCCCCCGCTCCAGCGGCAACCACCGAAGCCGGCAGTACCACCGAAAACGACCCGAAGGCCGCACAGCTCATTCAAAGACTCGATCAGGCCCTGGCCGGCGATGGACATTTGCTCTGAATGAGCGCGCCGGGCACATACGGGGCGTAAAATCCACCACGTCTGCAGACGTGTCGGGCTTAATATTTCCTTGTTCCAATGCTCTCCGGAGCCGGGCTTGGTACATCGCTTGACGGGCGTGATCATCTCGCGTCAGATGAACCCGAAGTCTTGCTGCCCTCGCCCACCTGAACCCTGGTTCAGGATGCGGGTCCGGCACACCATCTGCAGACACCTTTTCCCGCCACGGCCCCCTGCTTCATTGCACGGGGCCGTTGCTTTTTCAGCCGACCTTTTCCTTGTTTCCCCGTGAACCTCGCCGCCCTGCTCGACCCTCTTCTGATCGCCGAACTGGCCGCCCTGGGCCTGGGCACCGGTTTTCTCGCGGGCCTGCTGGGCATCGGCGGCGGCATGCTGATGGTGCCGTTCATCACGATCATCATGGGCCAGCGCGGCGTGCCGGCCGACCTGGCCGTGAAGATGGCCATCGCGACCTCGATGGCCACCATCATCTTCACGTCGGTGTCCAGCGTGCGCGCGCACCACAAGCGCGGCGCGGTGCGCTGGGACATCGTGCAGCGCCTGGCGCCCGGCATCGTGATCGGCAGCCTGGCCGGCAGCCTTGGCGTGTTCGCGCTGCTCAAGGGCACCGCGCTGGCCATCTTCTTCGCGCTGTTCGTGGGCTTCTCGGCCACGCAGATGTTCCTCGACAAGAAGCCCAAGCCGACGAGGCAGATGCCGGGCACGGCCGGGCAGCTGGGCGCGGGCGGCGTCATCGGTTTCATCTCGGGCCTGGTGGGCGCGGGCGGCGGCTTCATCAGCGTGCCGTTCATGACGTGGTGCAACGTGGCCATTCATAACGCGGTGGCCACCAGCGCGGCGCTGGGCTTTCCGATCGCGGTGGCCAACGTGCTCGGCTACGTCATCAGCGGCCAGTCGGTGCAGGGCCTGCCGGCCGGCGCCTTCGGCTACATCTGGCTGCCCGCGCTGCTGGTGATTGCCCTGTGCAGCGTGTTCACCGCGCCGCTGGGCGCCAGGGCCGCGCACAGCCTGCCGGTGAAGAAGCTCAAGCGCGTGTTCGCGAGCATCCTGTACCTGCTGGCCGCGTACATGCTCTGGAAGGGCCTGCACGGCTGACACAAAGCCCTTCGGGCTTGAGGTGCGACTTGTTGCATCGCCGGGGGCCGGGCGTATAAAGGTTTCATGAAAATCCTTATCGCCGTCGACGGCAGCGCCTACACGCGGAAGGCGCTCGATTACCTCGTTGCCAACCGCGCCATGTTCGTGGACGGGCACCAGCTCGTGGTGGTGCATGTGTGCACCGGCGTCTCCAGCAACGTGGCCCGGCACCTGAGCAAGGAACTGGTCTCGAACTATTACGCCGAGGAAAGCGCCAAGGTGCTCGACCCGGTGAAGGCACTGCTCGCCGAGAAGGGCGTGAGCAACTACACGATCGACTCGCGCCACGGCCACGCGGCCGAAGAAATTTTGAAGGCCTGCGCCGAGGCGCACGCCGAACTGATCGTGCTCGGCACGCACGGCCACGGCATCTTCGGCCGCGCGCTGATGGGCTCGATTGCCACCAAGGTGATCTCCGAGACCGACACCACGGTGCTGCTGGTGCAGTAGAACCCAGCATCCGCTCAGCTACTGCTCCACGCGCTGCCGCCGCCACTCGCGCGGCGAGCAACCGAAGCGCTCCCGAAATGCGCGGCTGAAATGCGCCGCGTCGTTGAAGCCGCGTGAATAGGCGATGTCCGCCACCGGACGGCCCGCCAACTGCGGCGCCAGCAGGTCGCGGCTGCAGGCCTCGAGCCGCCGCTCCCAGATGTACTGCGACGGCGTGAGCGGCTCGCTCTTGAAGACCCGGTGGATGTGGCTTACCGACATGCCCAGCGCCGTGGCAAGCGTGCCCACCGACAGCGACGGGTCGGCCAACTGCTCGTCGATGCCGCGCTTCACGCGCGCCAGGTGATACGCCGTCAGGTGGCTCAGGGCGGGCGCGCGCGCCGCGGGCAGCGTCTGCAATCCCGCCACCAATATGTTCTGCACGCCATTGGCCACCGCAAGGGCCGATGCGGGCTGCAGCGTGTCGATGTCCTCGCGCAGCGTGCGGATCATGCCCAGCAGCAGATGCCCCGCGCCCTCCCGGCCCGACACCGTGGTGGCCGTCAGCACTTCGGTGTCGCGCAGCTCGCTGCGCAGGCGCTCGCCGGGCAGCTTGAGCACGATCTGCTCGAAGGCATCGTCGAACAACAGTTGGTAGGGCCGCGTGCTGTCGTACAGCGCAAAGTCGCCGGCCTGCAGCACCGCGTCGCGGCCATCCTGCCGCACCACGCCATGGCCTCGCGCCTGGATGCTCACCAGAAAATAGTCGTCGCCCGAATGCGCGATGTGGCCCGGCGTGCGCATCACCTTCTGAGCACCCGAGGTGACCACCGACACGTCGAGGCCCGGCAGCGTGTGCTGGCGGATGCTGCCTTCGAAGTCGCCCGTGTCCCCCGCGCGCACCGGGTCGCAGCCGAGCTGCACGTAGACGTTGCAGATCATGTCGGTCCAGTAGGCAAGCCGCTGGTCGCGCGCCACGGCATCGGTGCTGAGCAACTGGTTCATCGGGGGTTCCTTGGAAAACCTGGGCATGCAACGCTGGAACAAGAACGCCGCCAATCAGGGTCAATGCATTCCGGCGGCGCGAATCTACGCTTCAAGCAACCCACATGCCACAGCGCAAACCCGGTGCGCGCGGCATGCGGTTCGTTACTTTCCTTGCACCTGGAGACCCGCCATGCCCACCACCGTTCACCCCAAGCTTCGCGTTGCCGCCGTACAGGCCGCACCCGTGTTCCTCGACCTCGACGGCACGCTCGACAAGACCATCGACCTGATGGCGCAGGCCGCGCGCCAGGGCGTGCAGCTCATCGCCTTTCCCGAGACCTGGGTGCCCGGCTACCCCTGGTGGATCTGGCTCGATTCGCCAGCCTGGGGCATGCAGTTCGTGCAGCGCTATCACGACAATTCGCTGGTGGTCGGCTCGGCCGAGTTCGACCGCATCAAGGAGGCCGCACGCAAGCACCGCATCTGGGTGTCGCTGGGCTACAGCGAAAAGGCCGCGGGCAGCCTCTACATTGCGCAGGCGCTGATCGACGACCAGGGCCGCACCGTGCAGACGCGCCGCAAGCTCAAGCCCACGCACGTCGAGCGCACCGTGTTCGGCGAAGGCGACGGCTCCGACCTGGCCGTGGCCGAAACCTCCATCGGCAACGTCGGTTCGCTCTCGTGCTGGGAGCATTTGCAGCCGCTCAGCAAGTACGCGATGTATGCGCAGAACGAGCAGATCCATTGCGGCGCATGGCCGAGCTTTTCGCTCTATCGCGGTGCGGCCTACGCGCTGGGGCCGGAGGTCAACAATGCCGCGAGCCAGGTCTACGCGGCCGAAGGCCAGTGCTTCGTGGTCGCACCCTGCGCCACCGTGTCGCAGGCCATGAGCGACCTGATGTGTACCGATGCCGGCAAGCAGCAGATGCTGCGCACCGGCGGCGGCTTTGCGCGCATCTACGCACCCGACGGCTCGCCGCTGGGCACGCCCCTGGCGGAAGACGAGGAAGGGCTGGTCATCGCCGACATCGACCTGGGCATGATCTCGCTCGCCAAGGCCGCGGCCGATCCGAGCGGCCACTACTCGCGGCCCGACGTCACCCAACTGCTGCTGAACAAGACGCGCCGCGAGCCCGTGGTGGTGCAGCGCACGCCCGAGCCGGAGAGCAGCCTGCCGGAAGCCCGCGAAGCCGCCTCGCCGACCGCATCCGTTGCCGAGCCGCGCCAGCCGGTCGCGGCCTGACGCCACGCCACGGAGCCGCGCCATGGAATCCGCCATTGCCGAACACCTGAAGTGCCCCCGCACGCGGCACCGCCGCGTGGAAGACGACTACACGCCGCCCTACCCCGTATGGTCGGCCCGCGCACCCACTTCCGTCACGCAGGTGGTCATGGGCTACTTCGGCGTGCAGTCGCGCGGGCCCGACATGCAAGGCCGCGCCTGCGCCGCGCTGATGAAGATCGCGGGCAGCTTCGCGCTGCCCGACGGCCCAGGCCATCACGACCTGACGCACCATGTCGACGCCGACGGCTTCGACAACATGGTCGCCATCGCTTACTGGCAAGACGCCGCCGCGCACGCGCGCTGGATGGCCACGCCCGAAATCGACGCATGGTGGCGCGCCGAAGAGCGCCTGTCCGAAGGCCTGGGCTACTTCCGCGAAATAGCCTCGCCGCGCGTCGAACACTTCGAGACCATGTTCAACACGCCGGACCGCATCGAGGGCATCGGCGTGGTCATGGGCGATGTCAGCGGCGAGCTGCAGGAGCACGGCTACTGGGGTTCGATGCGCGACCGCATTCCGCTGTCGCAGACCGACGCGATGGCCCCCTCGGGCACCCGCGCCGTCGTCGCGGGCACGCCGGCACCGGGCCAGCGCGTGCGCATCGCCGGCCACGAGAACATCGCGATGATCCGCTCCGGACAGGAATGGACCGACACCACGGGCCAGGAACGCACGCTCTACCTGCAGGACATGGAGCCGGTGCTGCGCGAAGGCATGGACTTCCTGCGCGACCAGGGCTTGGGCATCGGCTGCTACAGCAACCGCTACATGCACCACCTCGATGCCACCGGCGCGCCGCTGCAGAAGTCCTTCGGCCTGAGCTACTGGCGCTCGCTCGCCGACATGGAGCGCTGGGCCGAATCGCACCCCACGCACGTTGCGATCTTCGGAAGCTTCATGCGCTACGTGCAGGCGCTGAACTTCCAGTTGCAGCTGCGCGTGTACCACGAGGTGTCGGTGCTGAAGGCCGACGCGCAGAGCTACGAGTACATCAACTGCCATGCGCGCAGCGGGCTGATGAACGGGCTGGCCGTGGCATAGGAAGGAAGGCACATGGCCGGGATGCCGTAGGATTCGCGGCCCGAATCCAAAGCAAGGACTCTGACCATGTGGAGCGATCTCGACAGCCTCGTCGAAGCCTCGATGCAGGAATGGAAAGTCCCTGGGCTCGCACTGGCCGTCATCCAGGACGGCGAGATCGCCGTGCTGAAAGGCTACGGCGTGCGCGACATCGGCACCGGCCTGCCCGTGACCACCGACACGCAGTTCCTGCTGTGCTCGATCACCAAGTCTTTCACCGCCGCCGGCCTCGGCCTGCTGGTCGACGAAGGCAAGCTGGAATGGAGCCGCCCTGTGCGCGAGGTGATTCCTGAATTCCGCCTGCACGATGCGGTGGCGACCGAGCGGCTGACGGTACGCGACCTGCTCTGCCACCACAGCGGTCTGCCGCGCCACGACTGGGTCCACATGCCCGGCGATCTCTCCGGCGCGCAGATGCTGCCCCTGCTGCGCCACCTGATGCCGAGCCGCGAACTGCGCGACGCCTTCCAGTACTCGAACCTGGGCTACATGGTCGCGGGCGCGGTCACGGAGCGCATCAGCGGCCAGCGCTGGGAAGACTTCACCGCCGAGCGGCTGATGAAGCCGCTCGGCTTCAAGGATTTCGGCTTCACCATCGAAGCGCTGGCCGCCGCCGGCAACGCTGCGCGTCCGCATGCGATGGTCGGCGACGAATGCATGCCCTCGCCGTTGTGGCCGATCCGCACCACGGCGGGCGGCGGCATCAACGTCTCGGTCGCGGACCTGGCGAAATGGGCGCGCTTCCTGATCGACGAAGGCAAGGTGAACGGCACGCCGCTTCTCTCGGCACAGGCGCTGCGCGAGATGGCAACGCCGCGCGTGCACATGGGCCGCTCCGAGTATCCGGAGATCGGCGATTCGCACTACGGCTTCGGTCTTTTCTGCGAAAACTACCGCGGCGACCGAACCCTTGCCCATTCAGGCTCATGGCTCGGCTGGGGCACGCTGATGACGGTGCTGCCCGAGCGCCGCGCCGGCGTCGTGGTGCTGACGAACCGCGCGCCCAGCGCGGTCACCGCCATCCTCACCCATGCGGTATTCGACCGCATCAGCGGGCGCGAGCCCATCGACTGGTTCGCGCGCCTGGCTCCCAAGCGCCGCCAGGCCATCGCGCAGCAGCAGACCGACAAGGCGACCCGCGAAGCCGCTCGCCGCACCGGCACCCAGCCCAGCCATGCGCTGGACGACTACGTGGGCGGCTACGCGCATCCGGCCTATGGGCACATCGAGATCGCAAGGGACGGTGACGGCCTGGGCTGGCACTGGCGCGGCCTGGGCGGCAAGCTGGCGCATTGGCACTACGACGTGTTCGTGACGCCGGAAAAACCAACCGAGTTCTACCCCGACAACAAGGCGCTGACCTTCCTCTACGACCGCGAGGGCCGCATCGACCGGCTCACCGTGCAGTTCGAGCCCATGGTGCCCGACATCGTGTTCCAGCGCGTGGCCGCGGGCGAGGTGCTCGATGCGGCGTTCCGCGCGCTGTGCGCCGGCAGCTACCTGCATGGCGGCCAGTCGATCACGGTGCAGCTCGACGCCGCGGGAGAGCTCAGCCTGACGATCTCCGGGCAACCGACACGCGCCCTCCTGCCCGCGGACGGGCGGACTTTTCGCATCGCCCAGCTCGAAGGCTTTCGCGTGGAGTTCCGCCGGCCCTCACCCACCGCGGTCGACGCCGCGATCTTTCACGAACCCGGCGGCACCTTCCTGGCGGCGAAGGCGAATGATGCCGACGCGGACGCGGACCTGGGCGCGAACGCGAGCGCGAACGTGAGCGCGAACCTGAGCGCTTAGGCGAACAGCCCCTTGTGCTCGGCGCGCAGCAGCGCCTTCTGCACCTTGCCCATGGTGTTGCGCGGCAGCTCGGACACCACGAAGCAGCGCTTCGGAATCTTGAAGTTCGCGAGCTTCGACTTGAGCTCCGCGACGATGGCATCGGCGTCGATGGCGTTGCCCGCCTTGGCGATCACGATGGCCACGCCCACTTCGCCGAAGTCCGGGTGCGGCACGCCGATGACCGCGCTTTCGGCCACGCCGGCCATCTCGTTGATGTAGCCCTCGATCTCGGCCGGGTAGACGTTGTAGCCGCCGCTGATGATCAGGTCCTTGCTGCGCCCGACGATGGTGATGTAGCCACGGCCGTCGATCTTGCCCACGTCGCCGGTCTTGAAGAAGCCGTCGGCGGTGAACTCCTCTTTCGTCTTCTCGGGCATGCGCCAGTAGCCCGCGAACACGTTGGGGCCGCTGACTTCGATGTTGCCGATTTCGTCGGTGGTGCAGTCGCGCCCGCTGTCGTCGCGCACGCGCAGCTGCACGCCGGGCAAGGCAAAGCCGACGGTGCCGCCACGGCGTTCGCCCTGCGCGGGGCTGTAGGGGTTGGACGTGAGCATGGCGGTCTCGCTCATGCCGTAGCGCTCAAGAATGGTGTGGCCGGTGCGCTCGCGCCATTCGTCGAAGGTCTCGATCAGCAGCGGCGCCGAGCCCGCGATGAACAGGCGCATGTTGCGCACCGCCTCGCGCGTGAGGCCGGCCTCGGCCAGCAGCCGCACATAGAGCGTGGGCACGCCCATGAACACGGTGGCTTCGGGCAGCTTCTGCACGATGCGCCTGGGGTCGAACTTCGAGAACCACAGCATCTTGCTGCCGTTGAGCAGCGCGCCATGCAGCGCAACGAACAGGCCGTGCACGTGGAAGATGGGCAGCGCGTGGATGAGCACGTCGCCTTCGGTCCAGCCCCAGTAGTCTTTCAGCACCTCGGCATTCGACAGCAGGTTGCCGTGCGTGAGCATCGCGCCCTTGCTGCGGCCGGTGGTGCCGCTGGTGTAAAGAATGGCGGCCAGGTCGTCGGCCTTGCGGCTTGCCACCTTGTGCTGGTCGCTGCACTGCGCGGCCACTTCAAGCAGCGTGCCGGTGCGGTCGTCGTCGAGCGTGAAGACGTGCTTCGTGCCGGCAGCGGTGGCAATGGGGCCGACCCACGATGCATTGCGGCTGGTGCACACCACCACGGCGGGCTCGGCGTTGCCGATGAAGTATTCGATCTCGGCGCTCTGGTAGGCGGTGTTGAGCGGCAGGAACACATAGCCCGCGCGCAGCGTCGCGAGGTACAGCAGCATGGCCTCGACCGATTTCTCGACCTGCACCGCGACGCGTGCACCCTTCTCGAGCTGCAGTGCGTCGAGCAGGTTGGCGATCATTGCGCTGGCGCGCTCGAGGTCGCGCCAGGAATAGAAAAGGCCGTTGTCGGTTTCGACGGCAATGCTGTCGAGGTCGGCGGGAAATGCCGCGCGCAGGGCGGCGAACAGGTTGGCGTTGGCAGTCTTCTTCATGGCGGGATCTTCAGAAATTCGGTGTGCGCTTGGCAAGGAAGGCGGCAATGCCTTCGCGGTGCTCGGCGGAGTCTGCATAGTCGTAGGCGGTGGCCAGCAGCGCGTGGGCCGACGGTGCGCCGGCCCGCAGTGCGGCAAAGGTCTGCTTGTGCAGGCGCGCGGCCTGCGGTGCGAGAGCGGCCACACGCGTGGCGTGGGCCTGCACGGCGGCGGCGACTTCGTTGTCGGGCAGCACGTGCAACAAAAAGCCCGCGTCGTACAGGCGCTGCGCACCGTGCACGCCGGCGGCCAGCAGCATGTCGCGCGCGAGCACGTCGCCAATGGCGCCATGCACCAGGGCGGCTTCGCGCGGCGCCATCGGAAAGCCCAGCTTGGCAATGGGTGCGCCGAACCTGGCGGACGCGCCGGCCAGCCGGATGTCGCAGCAGCTGGCAATCTCGATGCCGGCGCCCATGCAGGCGCCTTCGATCTGCGCAATGAGCGGCAGCGGGCAATCGAGCATGGCCTGCAGCGCGGCCCAGACTTCGTTCTCGTGGAACTCGCGCAGGCTGGGCTCTTCGAAACGGAACGAGGGGTACTCGGAAATGTCGCCGCCCGCGCAGAACGCCCCGCCCTCCCCGCGCACGACGACGCATCGCACGCCGTTGGCGGCATCGTCGTTGCGCAGGCCATCGAACACGTCGCGCAGCTGGCGCCACATTGCGCGCGTCATCGCATTGAGGCGCCCCGCATTCGACAGGCCGACCTCGGCGATGGCGCCTTCGCGGCGCAGCGACACATGGCTGCCTGCCGTCATTCGAGCTTGGCGCCCGATGCCTTCACCACCGTGGCCCAGCGCTTGATTTCGGCGTTGACGAAGCTGCCGTAGGCGGCGCCGGTGACGTTCGGAATCTCGGAGCCGTTCTGCGCCCAGATGGTCTTCAGGTCGTCGGTGGCCAGTGCCTTCTTCATGTCGTCGATGGCGCGTGCCTGCACATCGGCCGACGTACCCTTGGGCGCCCACAGCCCGTACCAGGTGGTCACGGTGTAGTCGGGCAGGCCCACCTCGGCGGCGCATGGCACGTCGGGGAAGGCGGGGTTGCGCTTGCTGCCGGCCACCATCAGCGCCTTGATGCGGCCGCTCTTGATGTGCTGCGCCGACGAACCGAGGCCGTCGAACATCAGGTCGACGTTGCCCGAGATCAGGTCCGACAACGCCGGGCCCGCGCCGCGGTACGGAATGTGGGTGATGAAGGTGCCGGTCTGCAGCTTGAACAGCTCGCCCGCCAGGTGGTGCGAGGTGCCCGAACCGGCCGAGCCGTAGTTGAACTTGCCCGGGTTGCGCTTCACCAGCGCGATGAATTCCTGGATGGTGTTGGCCTGCACGCGCTTCGGGTTGATGACCACCACCTGCGGCACGTTGGCGAGCAGCATCAGCGGCACGAAGTCTTTCTCGATGTCGTAGTCGAGCCGCGGGTACACCGAAGGCGCAATGGCGTGGTGCACCGCCCCCATGAAGAGCGTGTAGCCATCGGCCGGCGCCTTGGCCGCGATGCTTGCGCCCAGCGTGCCGCCGGCGCCGCCGCGGTTGTCGATGACCAGCGTCTGCCCCGCGATCTTGGTGAACTGGCCGGAGAGCGGCCGTGCAAAGGCATCGGTGCCGCCACCGGCCGGGAACGGCACGACCATCGTCACCGGCTTGGCCGGCCAGCCCTGCGCGCGCGCGGCACCGCAAAGAACGGCCGCACCGGCGGCGGCCACGCGCAAAATGCCGCGGCGTTGAAAGCTTGGATTCATGGGTCTCATCTCCTGTCGTTGTGGATTTTGCCGCCCGATGCGGCCGCCGGTGCCCCTTGCACCGGCTGCTCTGTCGTGTCGCCTCAGCCTTTTTTGAAGAACAGGCTTTCGATGTCTCCCGATACAGCCACCTTGCCATCGGCCAGCCAGGTGCGGTGTTTGTCCAGGCGCTTGAGGTCGTACAAATAGTTGACCATGAGCCCGTAAGACTGCTTGTGCCCCTTGGGCGACGGATCGCCCGCCCAGTTCAGGCGCTCGACGCGCGCGCCGTTGCCCAGGTGAAAGCGCGCCACCGGATCGGCCGGCGTGCCGTCGACCAGCGCGCGGCCCAGGTACTCGGCAGCCGCCTGCATCAGCCACTGGCGCAGCGGCGACTTTGCATCGAAGGTGGTGGCCGCATCCACGGCCGCGAGCAGGCGCTCGGCGGTCGGTGGCACCGAGCCGACGAGGCGGCCGATGTCGGCTTCGCGCTTTTCGTCGAGGCGCGGCAACAGGTCGGCCGCATTCTTGGCCAGCCATGTGCGAAAGCCCGGAATCGGCGACAGCGTGGCGAAGGTCTTCAGGCGCGGCAACTCGTCTTGCAGGGTTTCGACCACGCGCTTGATGAGCGAATCGCCGAAGCTCACGCCGCGCAGGCCGTTCTGCGTGTTGCTGATCGAATAGAAGATCGCGGTCGTGGCCTTGGCGGGCAGCACCGGCACGGCGGCTTCGTCGAGCAGCGGCGTGATGCCGTCGCTGATGCGGTCGACCAGCGCCACTTCGACAAAGATCAGCGGCTCGTTCGGCAGGCGCGGATGAAAGAAGCCGTAGCAGCGCCGGTCGCTGTCGTCGAGCCGGTTCTTCACGTCGGACCAGCTCTTGATGTCGTGCACCGCTTCATAGCGGATGAGCTTCTCGATCAGCGAGGCCGGCGAATCCCAGTCGATGCGGCGCAGTTCGAGAAAGGCGACATCGAACCAGGTGGAGAAGAGTTGTTCGAGCTCGGCATCGAGTGCCAGCAGGCGCTTGTCGGCCTTCAGGCACGGCAGCAGGTCGGCGCGCAGGTCGACCAGGAAGCGCATGCCCTCGGGCTCGACGGCAAAGCGCTGCAGCAGGCGCATGCGCGGCGACACCAGCGCGCGGCGCAGGCGCAGCTCGGCCTGCCCTTCGTCGGGCGTGCCGACGGCGGCCTGGTGCTGGTCGCGCGCGGTCTTGAGCTTTTGCGCATCGGCCGCGAAGTGCTCGCTCATGAGCGCCCAGTAGTCGCGGCGCTCTTCGGGCTCCGAGGCGGCGTAGGCCACGGCAATGGCATGCGCCCGGCGGCCGCCTTCGACCTCGCTAACGCGCGGATCGATCACGGCCTGCAGGTCGGCCAGCACGCGGCGCAACGCGCGCGGCGACAGCGCTTCGTCGGCCTTGCGCAGCGTGACCTGCAGGCGCTCGGCGGTCGAGCGCGCGCTGGGCTTGGACGTGTTCTTCGACGCGCTCTTCGCCGTGCCTTCAGGGGCCACGGGCACCTTGGATTTTTCGCCAGAGCGCAGCCGCGCCTGGAACCATTCGGTCGCACTCATCGGGCTACTCCAATGCGGGGGGATTCGGCGGTGCCGCGACGCGGTTTTGTTGTTGTCGTTGTCATCGTCACGGCATCACCCGGGATTTCTGTTGCTGCATGACTTCGCGCAGCGCCTCGCGCTGCCGGGTCATGTGCGTGCGCATGGCGGCATCAGCGCCCTCGCTGTCGCGCGCTTTGAGCGACGCAAAGATGGCGAGGTGTTCGGACAGGCTCTGGTCGAGCCGGCCCGGCGCATGCAACTGCTGCAGCCGCGCGAGCTTGAGGATCTTGCGCAGGTCGCCGATGACCTGCGCCAGCCACTTGTTGTCGGCGAGCTTGATGATCGCCTCGTGAATGATGTGGTTGGTGGCGTAGTAGTCGTTGATGCGCCGCGCCTTGGCATGGCGCACGAGCCGCTCGTGGAGCGCTTCGAGTTCGTGCAGTTCGGCGTCGCTGGCGTTGCGGGCGGCCTCGTAGGCACAGCGGCCTTCGAGCAGCGCGATGACGGGAAAAATTTCGTCGAGGTCGCGCTCGGTAACTTCATTGACGAAGCAGCCGCGCCGCGGCTCGTGCCGCAGGAGGCCTTCGGCGGTGAGTACCTTGAGTGCTTCGCGCAGTGGTGTGCGGGAAATGGAAAGCCGCTCGCAGAGAGCCACCTCATCGACAAAGCTGCCGGGCGCCAGGGTGCCGTCGAAGATGTGCTCGCGCAGCGTGGCGGCGACTTCGTCGTGCAGGGAGTTGGGGACCAGGCGCATGGGGATTCGAAGGCGATGACCTCGGGGTGGCTGGGCGTAATTTCCTGTAATTACGCGTAATTGTGAGGACGGCTTTGGTGCAACGCAAGTGCCGATTGGCGGGTGTCGGGCCCGGAATTACCCTGAGAACTTCTGCATGCTCTGGCTTTTTTGGCACGCACTCAGTTGCCTGGGTTTCGGGCGTCTGGTGGTTCGTTCGGGGGCGCGTGCATTCGGGGCGCGTGCGACTGACACCGGGTACTTCCCTCCGCGAATGTCCCCCGCTTCGCTCCTCCTTTATTTCGCTGCGCGGAGCACCCGATGCCAGTCGCACGAGGGCGCTGCTCTCGCATTGGCCGATCAACGACCGCTCTGAAGGCGCTCGCGCCGATGGTGTGCTCTGCGC
>NZ_QAJK01000096.1 GCF_003852515.1 Variovorax sp. KBW07
CACACCGTCGGCGTGGGCGTCGCCCCGAACAGCAAGCCAGGAGCAACGACGAAGCGTGCGAAGACGAAGAGAGCAAGCCATCTACGCCCTCATGTGCTGAAGGTAGAGCGACTGCAGATCGGTACGCGCAATCGACGCCTCGCCGTCAAGACTTTCCACGAGCACTCCACGTTTCATGATTCCGACGCGCGTCGCTGTCTGCTGGGCATGGAACAGGTCGTGCGTCGTCGTGAGCACCGCCACGCCGTTGTCGGCTGCGCGCCGCAGCAGGCCCGAGAACTCGCTCGCCGCCTGAGGGTCGAGCCCCGAGGTCGGCTCGTCGAGCAGCAACGCCTTGGCCTGCTTGGCCAGCGCCACTGCAATCCACACCTTCTGGCGCATGCCCTTCGAGTAGGCGGACACGCGCTTGTCGGCCGCCGCGTGGTCCAGCCCCACCTCCGTCATCAACTCCAGCAAGCGGTTGCGCGGCAGCTCCGTGCCCAATGCCAGGCCGGCGAAGAAGCGCAGGTTTTCCAGGCCCGACAGCGTTCCGTACAACGTCACCTGCTCGGGGATGTAGGCCACATGCTGCTTGGTCGCGACCGGGTAGCGCGTGACGTCGATGCCGTTGATTTCCACTGTGCCGGCCGTGGGCTCGATGAAGTTCAGGAACAGGTTGATGGTCGTCGTCTTGCCGGCACCGTTGGCGCCCAGCAGGCAGTAGATGTCGCCGGCACGAATGTCGAGATCGAGGCGGTCGAGCGCGGTGTGCGTTCCGTACTGTTTGGTCAGGCCGATGGCTCGGAGCATGGAGAGGTTCCGGTGTTGAAAGAGGCGCGCGCAGGCGGGCGCCGGCGCGGGTGCGCCGATGCGTGCGTTCGGTGTTGTCGGTGGTGGTGGTCGTCGTCTTGCACCGGCGAGGACGCCAGTGCACGGAAGCAAGGGGCGAAGGGCCGGCGTGCCGCGTTGTTGTGTCAGCGCGCCGGGCCCGTCAGCCCGTGCAGGTCAATCAGCGCTTGTTCTTGTTTTTCGCGCCGCCCTGCCTGGCCTTGAAGCGTGGGTTGGACTTGCAGATGACGTACGTGCGGCCGCGCCGCGTCACCACCTGGCAATCGCGGTGGCGCTTCTTTGCTTCTTTGAGGGAGGACAGGACTTGCATAGGTAGGCCGAAAGGAGGAAGACCCGCGACTATACGTTATCGCGAATCCATTCTCAATAATATTGCAAGGCTGACGGCGACCCTACTCTGCATTGCCTTCGACGTGCCCGGCCATGCGGCCGGCCCGCGGGTCAGTGCGCCTTCGCCGCGCGCGCCTTCGGGTCTTCCGCGCTTGCGCAGGGCGCGCACAGGCCATGCAAGGTCACTTCGTGGCTGTGCACCTTGAAGCCCTTGGGCACGAGGTCGTCCATTGGCCCGGGGCACGAATGCAGTAGCAGGACCTGCCCGCAGTTCGTGCAGTGAAAGTAGTGATGGTGGTGGTCGTCCGCTTCGCCGTGATCGTGGCCGTGGCCGTGGCCATGCGAATGCTTGTGCGCCCCGGGCTTGCACGCCACTTCGTAGCGCGCCGGCTCGCCCGGCAATTCGACCTTGGCAATCTCGCCGTCCGCCAGCAGCAGCGAGACCTGCCGGTACACGGTCGACAAACTGATCTCGGGCACGAGCTCGCGTGCATGCGCGAGGATCTCGGGGGCTGTGAGCACGCGAGCGGCGTCGCTGAAGGCGGAGAAAACGGCGTTGCGTTGGCGCGTGAGACGTTGCATGTCTCGATGATAGTGAGCAGGCGCCTTTCGTTCAGCCGTGGGGTCGATTCGCCGGTGCGCGCCAACCAGCAACCAGCAACAGCAACCGGCGCTAAGCGACGAAGTTCTGCCCGATGCGCCGGGCCTCGTCAGCCAGTGCGTCGAAGCTGCCCTGCACGAACTGCCGCACCAGGCCCGCCACGTCTTCGCGCGCATGAATCTCGAAGCTGAGGTTTTGCGTTTCCTTCGAGAACCAGCCTTTTTTCACTTCGCGGTTGAAGGTGCACTGGTAGTAGTGCAACTGCTCGTGAAAGATGCCGCTGACGCCGAGCTGCACCTTCATGTCGCCGGTGCACAGAACCAGCGCGGGCAGCGGGCCTGCCTGCTCCACGAGCCAGGCGGCCATCAGTTCGCTCCATGGCACGGCGTCGAGTTCGCGCAAGAAGCCGTCGGCATCGGTGGGCTTGCGCTCGTGTTCCTGCGCGCTCAGTTGCTTGAGGTAGGCGGCAACGCTCACCAGCCCCGGGAAGTCTTCCGAATCGGTGTCGAGGCCACCCTTTCGAAAGAAAAGGAAGCTCGGCATCAGGCGCTTTCCTCGGGTGCTGCCTCGGGCTTCTGCTTGCCCTTCTTGTTTCCGCGTGCCGCCTTCTTTGCGGCACGCTCCGCATCGATGCGCTGGCCCTCGGCCAGCCACTGCGCATATTCCACCGGTGTTTCGAGCGTCACGCGCCCGAGGTTGCCGGCGCGAAATTCGTGCATGACGATCTCGGCGGATTTCTGCAGGTTGACCTTGCCCTTGCCCAGCAACGCGCCGCGCTTGCGCCCGATGGTGTCGAGCAGGGCCTCGTCCTTCATCTCGGCCATGGTGGCGGCGTCGAGCTCCACGAGCTTGAAGCGCGCGGCCACGCCGGCGGCGTAGTTCGCCTTGAGGTAGTTGAGCAGCTCCAGCGCCACCTCTTCCTCGTCGAAAGCGTTGCGGCCGATGGCGCCGCTGGCCGCCAGGTTGTAGCCGCTCTTGGGCACCACGATGCGCGGCCACAGCATGCCGGGCGTGTCCCACAGGTAGAAGTCGTCGGCCAGCGTGATGCGCTGCTCGAGCTTGGTAATGCCGGCCTCGTCGCCGGTCTTGGCCTTGCGGCCGCCGGTCAGGGTGTTGATGAGGGTCGACTTGCCCACGTTCGGAATGCCGCAGATCAGCACGCGCATGGGCTTGGCCATGCCGCCGCGCCGCGGCGAAAGCTCGTGGCAGGCCTTGACGATCTGCTGCGCCGGCGTGGTCTGGCTCGCATCGAGCCCGATGGCGCGCGTGTCGGGCAGCGCGTTGTAGTGGGCCAGCCAGAGCGCGGTGCGCGCGGGGTCGGCCAGGTCCTGCTTGTTGAGCACCTTGAGCGTCGGCCGGCCGGCCGTGAGCTCGGCGAGCATCGGGTTGGCGCTGGAGCCGGGCAGGCGCGCGTCGAGCAGCTCGATGACCACGTCGATGTCCTTCACCCGGTCGGTGATGGCTTTCTGGGTCGTGTACATGTGCCCGGGGAACCACTGGATCGCCATGGGTGGGTGTTCTTTCTTTCGCGCTGTCTGGAAGGGGGTGGCCGCAAGGCCGGGTGAGGATTGTGGCCCGGGAACCTGAACGGCAGCTGGCCGCTATCTTTTCGATAGCTGAAAGCGGGCATTCTGCCTTCGCCCGGAGCGCGATCGACCCTAGAATCCGCGCGCTGCGCCCGCAGCCGTTTCAACAGACAGACCAACAAACCGACCCCGAGGGAGTTTCATGCCCATCAAGCGCCTTGCCGCTGCCGCCCTGCTGGCAGCCACCGCCGTTGCCGCGACCGTCGTCCACGCCCAGCGGCCCTCGCCGCCGCCCGGTCCGCTGGTCAACGGCTTCCTGTGCTGCAACATGCGCACCTACGGCGATTCGATCAGCGACATCAACTACGACGAGCAAGGCACGCAGATCGTTGCCGTGGGCACGCCGGCACGCATCACGGGCTACGACTTCCGCTATTTCAACCTGCAACTCGGCGGCAAGCCCCAGCGCATCAAGAACGACTACAGCCGCAACATCACGTTGCACCAATTCGCACAGCGCTACGTGGTGACGACCGATCCAATACAGAAGATGGCCGCCTTCGCGCCCGCGGTGCGAGACGCCATCATGGCCGGCAAGGTGATGCCCGGCATGACGCGCGAGCAGGTGCTGATGGCCATCGCCTATCCGGTGGGCAGCGAGAACCCCAGCCTCGACGCGCCCACGTGGCGCTACTGGCGCGACAGCTGGTCGGAGTTCCAGGTGCAGTTCGACGACAAGGGCCTCGTGAAAACGGTGGTGGGCGACCCGGTGGCGCTCAGCCGCGTGCTGGCCGCGCCTGCCGCAGCAACGGCACAGCCTTAAGTTCTCGCGCGGGACGCGTGGGCAATCCGCGCGCAATCCCCTAGAGGGTTTTGCATCGCGAAGCGCTTTTCCGCCCCTATCATTTGACCGAGGGCGGCGCATGAGCGTCGGCGTGAATCGAAACTTTTTTCATGGAGTTACCGCGATGAAACCCGTCTCCGAACTGCTCAAGCGTCACGACTCCGCGGCCTGGCGCACCTCTCCCCAGGCCAGCGTCTTCGATGCCCTGGCCACGCTGGCCCACTACGAGGTGGGCGCGCTCATGGTGATGGACGGCGAAAAGCTGGTGGGCTTCCTGTCCGAGCGCGACTACACCCGTAAGGTGGCGCTGCAGGGCAAGAACTCGAAGGAAATGAAGGTTGCCGAGATCATGACGCCCGACGTGATGACCGTGACCCCGCAGACCCGCACGCGCGCCTGCATGACGCTGATGAGCCAGCGCAAGTTTCGCCACCTGCCGGTGGTCGATGGCGACAAGGTGGTCGGCATGATCTCGATCCAGGACCTGATGGACGACATCATCTCGGACCACGAGGCGACCATCGAACAGTTGACCACGTACATCCAGAGCTGAGCAAGCAACGCGCATTTCGGACCCTGCCCGGCTTGTGGGCAGGGGAAAGACCTACGCGCACACCCGCGCTCCAGGGCGCACAGTGGGCATTCGTTCATCCATCCAGCAGGGACATTGCATGCAGATTCAGGTCAATACGAGCAACGGTATCGAGAACAAGGACACGCTGGAACGCTGGGCCGATACGGAGATCAAGCAACACCTGAGCCGTTTCGTCGAAGACGTGACGCGCGTCGAGGTGCATCTGAGCGACGAGAACCACGACAAGGCCGGCGGCGGCGACAAGCGCTGCGTGATGGAAGCCCGCCTTGCCCACCACCAGCCACTGGCGGTGACGCAGCACGCGAACAGCCTCGACGAGGCCTTCCGCGGCGCGGCCGACAAGCTCAAGCGCCTGCTCGACAGCACGCTGGGCCGCCTGAACAACCACCGCGACCGCGGCTCGATCCGCAAGGACCCGAGCTTCACGGCCGAATAGGCGAGGCCTTGCCCTTGGCCCTGCGCCTCTTCGGTGGCGCGGTCGGTGGCGCAAGGCGGGGCGTCTCGGCGGGAATGAGCGGCGGCCGGTGGCCGCTGGCCATCCATTCGTCGTAGAAGTCGATCTTGCGGTCGACCAGCGACAGCGCCCTTTTCCATTCGGCGATGGTCTCGGTCACGCGCGCACGGTGCGCGGCGAGCATGTTGCGCCGCTCGCGCAGCGTGACCTTTCCCTGCACCGCCAGCGCGGTGTATTCGCGCATCTCGGCAATCGACATGCCGGTGCGGCGCAGCCGCTCCATCAGGTCGAGCCAGCCCACGTGCAGCTCGCCGTAGAGGCGCCGGCCACCGTCGTCGCGCGCCACGCCGGGCACCAGGCCCTGCGTCTCGTACCAGCGGATGGCGTGCACCGTGCGGCCGGTGCGCGTGGCCAGTTCGCCGATGTGGAAGGGCGTGCCCTTGGCGTCCTTCGCCAGGGGTGCGGCGAGCGGCGCGTCAGCCGGCATGGCCAGCGGCAGAAGGCGCCGTCAGCGCCGCCTGCACCAGTGCGGTGTCGAAGTACTCCGTCAGCTCTTTCACCTGGCCTCCTTCGAGTCGGTAGACGTAGCAGTAGCGGTTGTTGTAGCGCTTGCCGGCTTTGGTGGGCACGTCGCCGCTGAACAGCACCACCACCCGGTCGCCCTCGGCAATGATGCGCTCGGTCTGGCTCACGTAGGGCCCGGCGAATTGCGCGAACAGCGGCTTGATCAGCTCTTCGCGAATGGCGGCCTTGCCCGCGTAGGTGCGCGACCAGGGCGTGGTGCCCTCCAGCGTCCAGCGCGCGTCGTCGGCCAGACTGTCGATGAAGAACTGGCCGTTGCCCTTGTCCAGCTCGGCGTGGATGCGCGAGACCAGGGCCTTGTTGTCGCTCGTCGTGTTCATGGCGTCATTTCCTTGCATTGAATGAACCGGAAGTCCCGGTGAATTCATTGGAAATGCTCGAGTGCACTCGAGGTCAAGCGCCATGAACAGGGCAAAACAGGCGCGTTGCCGTCAGCCCCTCTTGGCGTTCCCCATCGCCTTGGCGACTTCGTTGCTGCCCTGCGAAGCACCGCTCTGCGGCACCACTTCGCCCTCGCGCGACGTCACTTCGGCCAGCCGCGCGGCCAGTTGCTCGGCCGCGTCGGGGCCGCTGCCCAGCCAGGCGCCTTGCGTCAGCGTGATGTGGGCGGCTTCGAACACGCCGGCACCGGCGCACAGCACCGTGCGGTTGGGCGCATCCTGCGAGGCCAGCACCAGCATGGCGGGCACCACGGCCTCGGGCTGGAAGGCTTCGAGCATTTCCTTGGGGAACAGGTCCTCGGTCATGCGGGTGGCGGCGGTGGGTGCCAGGCAGTTCACGCGGATGTCGTTCTTGGCGCCTTCGATGCTCAGCGTCTGCATCAGGCCCACCAGCGCCAGCTTGGCGGCGCCGTAGTTGCTCTGGCCGAAGTTGCCGTAGAGGCCCGACGACGAGGTGGTCATGACGATGCGGCCGTACTTCTGCTCGTTCATGAGCGCCCAGACGGCCTTGGTGCAGTTCACGGCGCCCATCAGGTGCACGTCGACCACCAGCTGGAAGTCGGCCAGCTCCATCTTCGAAAAACTCTTGTCGCGCAGGATGCCAGCGTTGTTGACCAGGATGTCGATGCGGCCCCAGGCGTCGACCGCCTGTTTGACCATGGCCTGCACGGCCGCGAAGTCGGTCACCGAGGCGCCGTTGGCAATGGCTTCGCCGCCGGCCGCCTTGATCTCGTCGACCACCGCCTGCGCGGCGCTCACCGAACCGCCGGAGCCGTCGCGCGCACCGCCCAGGTCGTTGACCACCACCTTGGCGCCGCGCGCCGCCAGGGCCAGCGCATGCTGGCGGCCGAGGCCCCCGCCGGCGCCGGTCACGATGGCCACGCGGCCCTTGAAGTCGATGGTGCTGTTGCTGCTGCTGCTCATGGTGTCTCTGTCGCTTTCATTGGGGAGTTGCCGGTATTCGGTTGCCGCATGGCGGCAGCGTGGCGTTTTACCCCAGAAAAGCACCGTGGCGCAGCCACGGGCACGCGGAGCCAGTCACCCGTGCGACGAGCGGACCAGGTCGCAATAGGCCACCAGCTGGTCGAGCTCGGCCGATTTGTCGAAGAAGGCATCGGCGCCCAGCTGTTCCGAGCGCTGGCGCATATCGGCGGTGGCGTAGTTGCTGAGCACCACCACCTTCTGGTGCGGCGCGCGGTTGCGGCATTCGTGGATCACGCCGAGCCCGTTGCCGCGCTTGAGGAACAGGTCGACGATGGTCAGGTCCCATTCGTCGCGATGCAGGCGCAGCCACATGACGGCTTCGTCCTCGGTGCTGGCGGAGGCCACCACTTGGGCATCGGCCACGTCCTCCAGGAAACCGACGAGGTTTTCGCGGATGACGGGACTGTCTTCCACCAAGTAGGCCTTGACAGTCATGGAGACCTCACCGGGTCGGAGCTTGCGCGATGCATGAATGCCATCTTCGCAGCCCTGCAGGCGCACGCGGTGGGCGATGCAGGCCAAAGCCTGTAGGCCATCGGCCAGCGCGGCTGTCGGCTATGCAGCAACCGCCATGCGGCCACGCGCCATGCCCAGGCGCGCGGGCGACACGTACTGCTCGCGGTAGATCTCGAAAGGCAGCGTGTCGGCCGCCTCGATGCGCTTCTGCTCCTGGATCGACTCGGCCGTCATCTGCTCGAACTCGGCCTGTTGCGCGGCCGAGAACGGCAGCGCCAGCAACGCCGCGCGGGTCTGCTCGGACTGGGCCCGCACGAAGCCGACGAAGGAGTTGCCGTGCTGCTGCTCGATGGCCGCCAGCACGCGGGCCGACGGCAGGCTGTCGGGGTTTTGCAGCGCGGCCCTGGCGGCGTGTACCGCATCGGCGTGCTGCGTGCCGCCCTGCGCCGCGTCGAGCGCGGCGGCAATGGGCAGGCACTGCTCGACCAGCTCGATGCCCCAGTCGGTCAGCGTCACTTCGCTGCCGCCGCGCGACAAGCGCAGGCCCGGCTCGCGGCCGCGTGCGGCGGTCAGGTGCTGGTTGTGGGCCAGGTCGGCAATTTCCTGCGGCGTGTCGTCGGGGCTGTCGCTGAGCAGGCAGTGCAGCAGGAACACGTCGATGAAGCGCATGGTCTGCGCATTGATGCCAACGGTCTCGAAGGGGTCGAGGTCCATCAGGCGCACCTCGACGTATTCCACGCCGCGCTCGCGCAGCGCATGCAGCGGGCGCTCGCCGGGGTTGATCACTCGCTTGGGGCGGATGGTGCCGTAGAACTCGTTCTCGATCTGCAGCAGGCTGGTGCCCAGCTGGTTGTAGTCGCCGCCCAGGTTGCGGATGCCGATGGACTCGTAGGCCGGCCACGGGCGCGTGAGCGCGTCCTGCAGCGAGGCGCCATAGCCGTCGAGGCTGTTGTAGCTCACCGCCAGCGAGGCCTGCGCGTCGCTCTGGTAGCCCAGGCGGCCCATGCGCAGCGAGGTGCCGTGCGGCATGAACATGCTGCCGTCGCCCAGCGGCTGCAGCTCGTGCGGGCGGCCCGCGACAAAGCTCGAACACAAGGCCGGCGAGGCGCCGAACAGGTACAGCAGCAAAAAGGCGTGGCGGCGGAAGTTGCGGATCAGCGCGAAGTACTGCTCGCTCGACACATCGGGCAGCGACCAGTTGTAGTGAATGCCCGAAATGGTCTGCATGCGGCGGCCATAGCGGTGGCTCAGGCCCATGCGGTACACGCTCTTGGCGCGGCCCACGTTCGACGAGCCATAGCGGCCGATCGGAATGGTTTCGTCGGTCGGCAGGCCGCAGGGCATGCTCGACACCCACAGGCGCTCGTCGCCGAGCGTGTCGAGCACGCGATAGGTGAACTGGTGCACCCGGGTCAGCTCTTCGAGCGCCGATTCGACGCCCGAATGCACGCCCGTGATGAGCTCGAGCTGCGATTCGCTGAAGTCGGTCGTGATGTGCGGATGCGTGAGCGCGGAACCCAGCGCCAGCGGATGCGGCGTCAGCGCGAGCTTGCCATCCGGCAGCGCGCGCAGGCTTTCTTTCTCGATCCCGCGTCGCATGCCTTTCAGTCGTGCGGCTGAAAGTGCACCCAACCTCTCCTGCAATCTGTTGCTCATATTGTTATCACCCATCAATCTTCTGAGGGGCTGGAAGGTAGCACGGGCGCGCGGGCACTGCTCGTGCAGGGAATCCCGGGGTTGGTTACCCTGTGAGGCGCTACATTTTTGATAGCTGACGACAGGTTCGGCATGGTCGTTCGCCGGTTGTCTGGTGTGCGCGATTCAGGCCTTGGCGCGGCCCGCCGACAGGTCGATCTCTTCCGACTGGTAGACGTGGATCTCGGGCGCGCCGTCGGCCATGGCGGCCAGCGCCTTGCCGAAGGCGCGCGAGGCATCGACGCGAAAGTGCGCCTGCAGCGTGGCCATGTCGCTCCAGCGCTCCACGAAAGTCAGGCGCAGCGGGTCTTGCACGTCGGTCGTGACTTCGTGCGAGATGCAGCCGGGCTCGGCGCGCGAGCGCAGCACGTGCTCCACGCTGATGGCCAGCATTGCCTGCAGGGTGTCGGGCTTGGCGAGGGCGTGTCCGATGACGAGGATCATTTGCCTGTCTCCTTCTCTTGTCTCGTGGGTATCGCGAATCTCGTGGTTCTCGTGGACTGGCCGCGACGGCCCGCTCAGCCCAGCACGCGCAGCAGGAAGCGGTTCAGGTCGGCCACTTCTTCCATGCAGACCGAATGCGCCATCGAGTACTCGTGCCATTCGACGGTATAGCCCAAAGCGGCCAGCGCGTCGCGCGATTGCAGTGCCCGGGCAATGGGCACCATGGGGTCTTGCCGGCCATGGCCGAGGAACACCGGCGTGTCGTGGTTGGCCGCGTGGCGTTCGGCCGCGGTGCTGGCCGCCAGCGGCAACCAGCCCGACAGGCCGACGATGCCGCCCAGCCGCTCGGTGTGGCGCAGGCCGGTCAGCAGCGCCATGGCGCAGCCCTGCGAAAAGCCCGCCACCACGATGCGGCTGGCGGCAATGCCACGGGCCTTTTCGTTGGCGATGACGGCCTCGATGGCGGCCTGCGAGCGGCGCAGGCCGGCGGCGTCTTCCCGCACATTGAAATCGGCCGCCGCAATGTCGAACCAGGCCGGCATCTGGTAGCCGTTGTTCAGCGTGACCGGGATCACCGGCGCGTTGGGGAACACGAAGCGCACCGGGCCCACGGCCGACAGGTCGAGCTCGCCGGCAATGGGCACGAAGTCGTTGCCGTCGGCGCCAAGGCCGTGCATCAGGACCACCGTGGCGGTGGGGTTCGGGGCGGTTTCGATTTCGATGGGAGGACGGGACATGGTCGGGCAAAGGTATTCAAGAACGCGGATGACCAGACCTTAGCGCATTCGGGCGGTCGGCTGACTTGCGCGGCGCTCCTTCGCGCCCAAGATGGGCTGAAACAAAAGGAAAGAGAACCACGTGAGCCATTCCCCTCCCCTGGTCGAAACCAGACTGTCCGGCGTGGTGCTGGTCTGCGGCGATTGCGAAGAGCGCGGCGACGGCCCCACGAAACTGAAGGCCAGGCAGGTCCGCAAGGAACTCAGGCGCGACCTGGTGCATTTGCCCGGGCGCCTGCGCGTGGTGCAGTCGAGTTGCCTCGGCCTGTGCCCGAAGAAGGCCATGGCGCTGGTCGCTGTGGCTGGCGGACAGGCACCGCTGGCCGCCGAGGTCTGCCGCGACGAAGACGTCGAAGCCTTCGCCAAGGCGCTGGCCAGGTCGGTGCGTTAGCCGGGCCGGTCGATCGTTACTCGGCTACTCGGCCTTGATGCCGACCGCCTTCACGATCTGCGCATAGCGCTCGTACTCGGCATTCACCTGCGTCTGGAATTGGCGCTGCGGGAAGCCAGTGGCCTCGATGCCCTGTGCCGCGAGGTCGGCTCGGGTGGCAGGCGCTTGCACGACGCGCGCGGCCTCGGCGGCAATGGCATCGATCACCGGCTGCGGCGTGCGCGCCGGCGCGAACAGGCCGAACCACGTGCCCGAGCGGTAGCCCGCGTAGCTTTCGCCCACGGTCGGCACTTCGGGCAACAGGGCATGGCGTTTTTCGCCGCTGGTGCCCAGGGCCACGAGCTTGCCGGCGCGAATGTGCTGCAGCGCCGGGCCGACCGCAATGAACATCACATCGACCTGCCCCGCGATCACGTCCTGCATGCCCAGCGGGCCGCCGCGGTACGGAATGTGGGTGACGTAGATGCCCGTCTTCTGCTTGAGCAGCTCCATGCTGAGCTGCTGCGGGCTGCCGTTGCCGGCCGAGGCGTAGTTGATCTGCCCCGGGCGCGCCTTCGCGGCGCGCACGAAGTCGGCCACCGTGCGAAAGCCCGTCTTCGGATTGGCGACCAGCACGAAGTCGATCTGCCCGAGCGACACCACCGGCAACAGGTCGCGCCGCGCGTCGTAGGGCAGGCCCGCCTGGATGTTGGGAAGAATGGTGATCGGCCCGTCGGCGCCCACCAGCAGCGAATAGCCGTCGGGCTGCGCCTTGGCCAGCCCATCGGCCGCCAGGATGCCCGCGGCGCCGGCGCGGTTGTCGACCACCACCGGCTGCTTCCATTGCTCGGACAGGCGCTGCGCCAGGTAGCGCGCCAGCACGTCGGGCGAACTGCCGGGCGTGTTCGCGACCGTGATGTGCACGGGCTTCGAGGGATAGGCCGCCGGTTGCTGTGGCTGTGCCTGCGCGGCCAGGGCGCACAGGGCTCCGAGCCACAGCGCGAGGACCGGTTTCAGCAGGAGATGGGGGCACATGGCAGGGCTTTCGGTTGCGGACGGCAAAGCGCGCGATTCTGCCGCCCCCTCGCCGCCGCGCGAACGACCCTTTTGTCAGATGCTTAGGTGCATCCGGGCATATGCGGCCCGCTAGGCCGGCACGGTGCGCAAGGCGTCCAGCTCGCGGTAGAAGGCATCGACCTGCTGCTGCGCCGTGGCCTGCATCGCCGTGTTGCGGCGCGCGCAGCTCGCGGCGTCTTCTACAGCGCCCGCCTCACCCACCTTGCGCGAGGCGTCCTGCACGAACCTGCACATCGGGTAGCGGCGCTTGCCGAAGGCCTGCAGCGTGGGCTCGCCGATGCCATCGGCGGCAAGCATCTCGGCCAGCACCACGGCGTCTTCCACGGCCATGGCACCGCCCTGCCCCATGAACGGCGTCGAAGCGTGCGCCGCGTCGCCGATCAGCAGCACCCGCCCTGCATGCCAGGGCAGCGGCGCCTGCACCTCTTCGACCGCGGTGTAGAGCACCTCCGAATCCGCGCCGAGCTGATCGAGGAACTGCCGCGCCGGGCCACCGAACTCCGCGAACCGGGCGCGCATCTGCGCGGGCCAGGTCTCCTTCGGATACCAGCGGTCCGCCGGCTCGCTCACCGTGCCGAAGATGTAGAGCTTGTCGTCGCTGATCGGCATGATGCCCAGCCGCTTGCCGATGCCCATCATCATGATCTTCGCGTCGAGCGCGCGCGGCCGGTCGTGCACGCTGCGCCAGACGCCGAAGCCGGTGTAGCGCGGCGTCAACGGGCCGCTCACGGCCTCGCGAACCTGCGAGCGGATGCCGTCGGCGCCGACGACCAGATCGAAGCGCTGCGCCGAGCCGTCGGACAGCGTGACTTCCGCGTGCTCGCCGCCACCGGGCGCATGAAGGGCCGTCACCATCGTTGCGAGCCGGATCTCGACACCGAGCGCGCCGAGGCGGCCGGCCAGGATGCGATGCATCTCCGCGCGCCGGATGCCCAGGATGGGCACCGCCCCGCCGCTCGACGCCGGATAGAACACGTCGACGATGGGCGCGCCATGGTGGTCGAGGTAGACGTTGCGCCCGTCCCCGATGCCGAAGCCCGCCTCAAGAATGCGCGGCAGCACGCCGACCCTGCGCAGCGCCTCGAGCCCGTTGCCGTAGATGAAGATGCCCGAGCTCTGGAAACGCCACTCGGCCTGCTTCTCGACCAGGGTGACGCGAAAGCCCTTGTCCGCCAGCGCGATCGCGGCCGAGCAACCCGCGATGCCCGCGCCGACGATCAATACCCGTGCCGCCCGCGTCATTGCGCGGCCCCGCCCGCACACACGTCGGCCAGTGCTTCGCACACATGCCCGATGTTCGACGCGTTGAGTCCCGCCACGCAGATGCGCCCCGACGACACCACGTACACGCCGAAGCGCGAGCGCAGCGCCTCGATCTGCGCCGCCGACAGCCCCGAGTAGCTGAACATGCCGTTCTGCGCGACGAGAAACCCGAAGTCCCGCTCCGGCAAGGCCTCGCCCAGCATGCGGTGCAGGCGCGTTCGCATGTCGCGCATGCGGCCGCGCATGGCGTCGAGCTCGGTGCGCCACTGGGCGTTCCACGCCGGGTTGGACAAGACCGCCTCCACCAGCGCGGCCCCTTGCGCCGGCGGGCACGAGTAGCTGCGGCGGATCGCCAGCTTGAGCTGCCCCAGCAACCGCCCCGTGTCGGCCGAGGGCGCATGCACGCTGAGCGCGCCCACTCGCTCGCCGTACAGCGAGAAGATCTTCGAGAACGAGCTGGCCACCAGGCAGGCAATGCCGCGCCGCACGCATTCGCGCACGGCCCACGCGTCTTCGTCCACGCCATGCGCGAAGCCCTGGTAGGCCATGTCGAAGAACGGCAGCAGTCCGCGCTGCGCGATCACGTCGAACAGCGCGTGCCACTCGGCCTGCGAAGGGTCGACGCCCGTCGGGTTGTGGCAGCACGGGTGCAGCAGCACGACGCTGCCGGCCTGCAGCTTGCGCAACGCCGCGACGGCGCCATCGACATCGAAGCGGCCCGTCGCGCCGGCGTAGTAGGGATAGCTTTCGACACGGAAGCCCGCGCCGCTGAAGATGGCTGCGTGATTGGCCCAGGTCGGATCAGGCATCCAGATCGCGGCCTCGGGCAGCACGCCCTTGAGAAAGTCCGCGCCGACCTTCAGCGCGCCGGTGCCGGCGACGGTCTGCACCACCACGATGTCGGCGGCGGCTGCCTTGCCGAACACCAGCGCGCGCACTGCGTCGCGGTAGGCCTCACCGCCTTCTGTCGGCAGGTAGACGCTGGGCCCTCGCGCGCCCACGCCATCCGCGCGCGCCGCGCGCACCGATTCGAGCACCGGCACCTGGCCCGCTTCATCGCAGTAGATGCCGATGCCCAGGTTGACCTTGCCGGGCCGCGGATCGGCCTTGTAGACATCGAACAGGCCAAGAATGGGGTCGTCGGCATACGCGGGCAGGTGATCGAACACGAAAGCTCCAGGAGTGATGAAGGAAGAAAGGAAGAGAGGACTGGTTCAGAGCTGCGTCCGCACGGACCACAGCTCGGGAAAGAAACGGTGATCGACCACGCTGCGCAGCCAGCCCACGCCGGCTGAGCCGCCCGTGCCCGGCTTGAAACCGAGGATGCGCTCGACCGACACGAAATGCCGCCAGCGGTACTGCGAGAACACGTCGGCAATGTCCATCAGCGCCTCGCCGAGCCGGTACAGATCGTTCTCGGGCGTGGGGTCGCCGTAGACCCACAGCCACGCCGCCTCGACGCCCGGATTGACCGCATACGGGGCCGACCAGTCGCGCGACAGCGCCTCGGGCGGCATCGCGATGTCGCGGCGGTGCAGCAGCGCCAGCACGTCGTCGTACAGGCTCGGCGAATGGAGCGCGCGCTCCATGCAGGGCCACACGTCGGGGTTGTTCGCATGGGCGCGTGCCAGCGGCACCGACTTGTTGCCCAGGATGAACTCCACATGCCGGTACATGTACGACTGCTGACCCGAGGCGATGCCCAGCGTGTTGCGAAACTGGTTGAACTCGTGCGGCGTGATGGTCGAGAGCACGTCCCAGGTCTTGCCCAGGAACTCCAGCAGCGCACGCACCCGCGGGGCCAGCTGCAGCGCGCCTGTCACGTCGTCGGCGCTGATGCGCGCCTGCATGTTGGCCAGCTCGTAGTGCAGGGCCTTGAAGGTCAGCTCCTTGCAGTGCGTGATGCACATGAAGACCATTTCGTCGTGGCCTTCGCTGCGCATGTGCTGGATGCTCAGCAGCAGGTCGTTGCGCTGGTGCTCCAGGTACGGGTTGCTGCGGCCTTCGAACTGCAGCAGCGGCTCGCCGTCGGTGTTCTTCACCGTGGCTTCGCGCTGCTGGTCGTCGCCGGACGCAATCGATTTCACGAGCGAGTTTTCGAGCGCCGGGTTGCGCACTTCGGGAATGACTCTTCGGCGTTGGATGGGCATGCGCCGATTGTTCGGCGCGCATGCCGCCGCTTCAACCTCCGGCACGCCGGATTTGGGCACCGATCGTCCGGCCCGGCGGACTCGGGGTTCAGTGGCCGGTATCGCCGTGCTGGCGCGCGTAGGCACTGGGCGTCATGCCCGTCCAGCGCTGGAAGGCGCGGGAGAACGCTTTTTCCGATGCATAGCCCACGGCCTCGGCCACCTGGTGCAGGCTCAACTGCCGGTTCTTGAGCTGCTCGGCCGCCAGCGTCATGCGGTAGGAGCCCAGGTAGTGCATGGGCGTCACGCCCACCAGCGCGCGGAAGCGCTCGCTGAACACGGTGCGCGAGAGATAGCTGGCCTGCGCCAGCGTCGCCACCGACCACGGGTGCTCGGGCCGCTCGTGCATCAGCGACATCGCGCGGGCGATGCTCTCGTCGTCCAGCCCGCGCAGCCGGCCCGCCTGCTGCGCGGGCTGGGCCTGCGGCTGGGCGTACAGGTGCTCGCAGAGGATGTGCACCAGCAGCAGGTCGGCCATGCGTGCCGCCGACAGCTGCCAGCCCGGCCGCTGGGCGATGGTCTCGTTCACCAGCGACTCCATGGCCTGCGCGAGCGATGCGGTCGTCGGAATCTGCCCCTGGCGCAGCACGATCAGCGGCGGCAGGCTGGCCATGATCGAGCCCAGGCCCTGCGCGGGCATCCAGAGGTGCAGCGAGAACAGCGCGGTCGCGGGCCCGCCGCCGCCGTGCGAGAAGACGATCGGGTGGTCGCCGTGCCGGCCGGTCGAATGCGCCGTGATCAGGTCGCGAAAGGGTTCGGCCTCGAGCCCCGGCGCGGACGACACGGTGTGGGCGCTGCCCTGCGGCAGCATCGCGATGTCGTGCGGGGCCACGGCCACCGGCTCGGCGCCGTCCACCGCAATCCAGTACGGCGCGCCGGTGCACATGCGGATCAGCGGGCCAGCGACGCCGGTCGAATGCAGTGCCCAGGGAGAGGTCAACGAAAAGCGCGCGGTAACCGCCCGCTCGGACCTGTACGTCGCGAGCACGTGACTGAGTGCGTCGCCGCCCCGCGCTGTGTCCATGCTGTCCGTGCCGCCCGTTGATCTCGATGCGGGCGATTATCTGGCATGGCAGGCGGGCGATTTTTGGTCATGTCGCGCAGGAGGCGCGGGGATGCAACACAATGTCGTTTCGCATGAAGACAATCAACCCGCACCCGAAGCCCCCGCTCGTCGCAGCCCCGTTCGACAGCGAATCCCTGCTGCGCGGCAGCGGCCTGCGCGTGACGCGCGCCGCGCAAACGGTGCTCGAACTGCTCGAACACAACTCCCAGCCGCTCACGCACGAAGAAGTCGCCGCCGCCTGCACCGCCGCCACCGGCGAGGCGCCCGACCGCGTGACCATCTACCGCGTGCTCGACCGGCTGGTCGAAGCCGGCCTGTGCGACCGCCGCGTCGGGCCCGACCGGGTCAACCGCTTCTCGCGCCACGTGGAAACCGCGTCGGGCAACACCTTCGAATGCGACCAGTGCCACAAGGTGCTGGCGCTGCCCTCCGACCCCGAGCTGCCCAAGGTGATGGGCCGGCTGGGGAAGGCGTTGCGCAAGCAGGGCATCGACACGCGGCACACCGCGCTCACGCTGCACGGCACCTGCGGCGACTGCGCCCGGTAGCGGGCGCCCTTCCCTTCCTCACCGGTCAGAACTTCCCGCGCAATGCCAGCGTGAAGCTGCGCGGCTCGCCGTAGAAGTTCGAGCCGAACGCGGCCCACACGCGCTGGTAGTAGACCTTGTCGAACAGGTTGTCGACGGTCAGCGTGGCCTCCAGCTTGGGGTTGAAGCGGTAGCCCACCTGCAGCGACGCAACGGCATAGGGCTTCTGCTCGAACTTCACGTCGCCGGCCAGGCGATAGGTGCTGCTCACGGCGCGCACGCCGCCGCCCACGCTGAAGCCTTGCAGCGCACCGGGGCCGAAGCGGTACCGGGTCCACACATTGAACGTATGGCGTGGTGCGATGTAGGTGTACAGCTGCCGCTTCTGCTCGTCGGTGCCTTCCAGCGTCTTCGTGCGCGTGAACGCATAGCCGGCGCTCAGGTCCCATCGCGGCGACAGCCGCCCGGTGATCTCGGCCTCCAGCCCCTCGTTGCGCATCTTGCCGGCGGCGATGCTGAACAGCAGGTTGTCGGGGTCGGTCATGGCGCGGTTCACGTCCTGCATGCGGAACAGCGCGACGTGCGCGTTGGCCTGCTTGTCGAAAAGCTCCGCCTTCAGCCCCACCTCGGCCTGCTTGCCCGTGCGCGGGCGCAGCGTCTGGCCGGCAACGTCGGTGGCGATCTGCGGCGCGAAGATGCTGGAGTAGCTGGCATAGGCCGACAGGTTGTCCGACAGCTCGTACACCAGGCCCGCGAACGGCGTGAACTTGCGGCTCACCTTCGCATGCGTGTCGGTGAACTGGTTGAAGTACGCGTTGCGGTTGTGCGCCGTGTTCTCCCACCAGCTGAGGCGCCCGCCCAGCACCGCCTGCAGGCGATCGGTGGCCTTCAGGTTGGCGCGGGCGTAGGTGCCGTACTGCGTCGTCTTGCCCCTGTTCCCGTTGTCGAAGGCATAGCTGGGCTGGGACACGTTGTTGTCGGGCTGGTAGGCGTTGATGTAGCCCGAATCGCCGCCACCGTACTGGAAGGTCTTGTAGATGTTCCGGTAGTCCGCGCCGACCGTCACCTGGTGCGTGCGGCCGAATGCGTCGAACGGCGTCGTCACGAACGCATCCGCGCTGTAGGTGCGCCAGTGGCTGCGGTACATCCAGCTGATGTAGCAGCTGTCGCCGCTAGGCCGGTCGACGGCGCAGTCCGACCAGCCGAACTTGCGCGTCGGTTCGTCCTGCTCGCGGTAGACCAGGCTGAGCTTGGCCTGCCCGCCGTTGGCCAGCCGGTGGTTGAGTTCGCCGAAGTACTCCTTGACCTCCTCGGTGATGTGGTTCCATGCGGGGTCGAGGTTGGTCGAGCGCCTCACGTCGAGAAAGCGGCCGTCGGTATAGGCCGGCAGGCCGAAGGCGGGGCGCCCCTTGTACTGCTGGTAGGTGATGCCGCCGGTGAGCGTGGTGTTGGCGCCCAGGTCGACATCGACCGTGCCGTACAGCAACGGCTTGCGCGAGTTCACGTAGTCGACGAACGAATGGCGGTCCTGGTAGGCCGCCACCAGCCGGCCACGCACGGAGCCCGACGCATTGAGCGGGCCGGTCACGTCGACCTGCCCCTCGTAGCGGTCCCACGAGCCGGCGGTGAGTTCGTAGCGGGCCGCAAAGTCCTTTTGCGCGCGCTTGCGCACCAGGTTGATGGTGCCGCCCGGATCGCCCGCGCCCTGGAACAGCCCGGCCGGCCCGCGCAGCACTTCGAGGCGGTCGTAGATGGCCATGCCGAAGCCCGTCGACAGGTCGTTGCCGGTGCTCGCGGGCGTGACCACGCCGTCTATCTGCACCGAGTCCAGCGCATAGCCGCGGGCGTAGAAGTTGCCGTGGTTGCCACCCGTGCTCGAGGTCTCCACCGAAATGCCGGTGACGGTGCGCATCGCGTCGTCGAGGCTGCCCAGGTTGCGATCGTCCAGCTGCTGGCGCGTGAGCACCGAGACCGACTGCGGCACGTCGCGAAGGCGCTGTTCCTGCTTGCCGATCGTGACCGCGCGCGCCGCGTAGGAGCCCGTGCCTTCCGACGTGGCGCCGGGCTCGGCCTGCGCCGTCACCAGCACTTCGCCCAGGGCACCGCCCTCGGCCGCCGGCATCGCCGCGCTCCGTGGCGCCGGCGCGGCGAGCTTGCGCACCGACCAGTTGCCGCTGTCGGTGCGCACCAGTTCCAGGCCGCTGCCGGCCAGTGCCATGCGCACTGCCTGCTGAGCCGTCAGGCTGCCGCGCACGGCGGGCGCGTTCAGCCCGCGCACCTGCTCGGCGTCCATGCTGATCTGCTGGCTGCTGGTGCCGGCAATGCGGGCCAGCGTGCTGCCCAGCGGCTGCGCGGGCAGGTCGTAGACATGCACCGCGCTGTCGGCGGCGGCCGTTGCCGCGGTGGCCGGCGCCTGCGCATGAACGTGCAATGCGCACATCAGGGCGGTGGCCGTCGCCACTGCCTGCAGGCGATGGCGCGAAGAGAAAAGGGCTGGCATGAAGTCCTCGGGAAAAGTCAGGAAGCGAAAGGGTTCCGAGACTTGTCGTCCGAGCTGGAAAAAGTGTTCATCTTTTTTTGCGGCGTGGGCTTCGCGCCTGGATGCGTGCGGGGCAATGCCGCCACGCAGACGGCGGCCGTCGCCTCGATCGCTACCGGATAGCAGTGCTACAGGCGATCGATCAGCACCAGCCAGCCGCCCTGGAAGATGCGCACGCCGACAGGCAGCGTCTCGCCCAGCGCGACCAGCGCGCGGCCGGAGTCGTCGAGCGCGTAGGTGCCATAGACGCGCAGCGCCGCCGCCTCGGGCGTCACGCGAATGAAGCCCCGGCGGTACGCGCGCAAGGCCTGCACCACTTCGCCCAGGGTCTGGTTGTGGGCTTCGAGCATGCCGTGCTCCCAGGCAGCGGTGGCCACGGGTGCTTCGTCCGTGCGCACGATGCCCGAGGGCCCGAAGCGCGCGCTCCGGCCTTCGGCCAGCGTTTCGGGGCGGCCGTTCGCGGTGCTGATCTCCACGCTGTGCTCCAGCATGCCCACCGAGCTTTCGCCGTCGCCCTGCCGCACCACGAAGCGCGTGCCCAGCGCGCGCAATGCGCCATGCGCGGTGCGCACGATGAACGGCGCATCGCCCGCACCGCGCACCGGCGCGGCCTGTGCCACCAGTGCGCCGCGCCGCAGCGTGACGGTGCGATGCCCCTCGCGAAAATCGAGATCGGCGGCGGAGCGCGCGTCCAGCGTGACTTTGCTGCCGTCGGGCAGCATGAAGTCGCACCGCTCGCCGGTGCCGGTGCGCAGGTCGGCGGTCAGCTCGGCCAGCGGCAGTTGGCGCTCCGCCAGCAGCGCGGCGCCGGCCGCCATGCCACCGATGCCCAGCGCATTGCGCAACAGGCGCCGGCGCTGGCGCGAGCGCACGTCCTGGCGCGCCATCACCTCGGACAGCAAGGCACCGGAGGCCGGCGTGCCCTCATGGGAAGGAACCGCGACGCGCGCTGGCCCCAGCGTGCCATTCAGGGCACGCGTCAATCGTTGCCAGGCCTCGCCGTGGCCCGGATTGGCAAGCAGCCACGCATCGAAATCGCGCCGCTCGGCGGCGCTGGCATGCCCGGAGTGCATGACCACCATCCAGCCCACGGCGGCCTGCGTGGCGGCGTCCAGCGAGATGTCCGGCGCCATCAGGCGGCCAGCTCGCGCGCCGGTGCGGCAATGCCCGCATGCTGGCGTGCCATGGCCAGCGCGATGCGGCCGAACGCGTCGGCCATGTGGCGTCGCACGGTGCTGTGCGAGATGCCCAGCTCGGCCGCGATCGCGTGGTACCCCAGCCCGTCGAGCTGGCTCAGCAGAAACGCCTGGTGCGCCTTCAGCGACAGGCCATCGAGCGCATTGGCGATGTGCTCCAGCGTTTCAAGCAGCACCGCGCGCTCTTCGGGTGAAGGCGCCATTTCCTCGGGCCGCTGGGCCAGCGTGTCGAGGTAGGCGCGCTCCAGCTCGCGGCGGCGCCAGAGCGTGAACAGCAGGCGCTTGGCAATGGTCGTGAGAAAGGCGCGAGGCTCCTGCACCGCGGCCAGATCGCGCTGGCCGATCACCCGCAGGAATGTTTCGGAAGCCACGTCCTGCGCGTCCGCCATGTTTCCCAGCCGCGCGTGCAGCCGGTTCGTGAGCCAGGCGTGATGGCCGGCAAAGAGTTCTCGGGCGTGGAGCAGGGGTTCGTGCGCAGGATGTGAGGCAGACATGGCGCCGCGATTGTAGTTTCCAAATAAGAACTACTCTCATCTTCCGCCCATACCTGGCTCGTGGATTCTTCCCGGCCGGCCTCGGTCCCCGCGCGAATCAGCGCCCCGACGCTCTATGCATTCCAGGACGGAAACGGGTCCTCGAAGTTCTGCCACCACGACGCACCGAAGCGCATTTCGTTTTCCGTGAGCAGGCAGGCATCGAGCTTCGCGCGCAGCGCCGGCTCGTCCATTTCGATGCCGATCAGCACCAGTTCCTGCCGGGCATCGCCGGTCGCCGGGTCCCAGTTCTTGCGGATCAGCTCGAGCGTGTCGGGGTCGGTCGGCCAGTGTTCGCGCGGCACCGCGGCCCACCAGAAACCGGCCGCGCCATAGCGGCAGGCACCACCCGCCTGCGACCACGAACCCGCGCGCGTGGCGCGGCTCGCCAACCAGAAGAAACCCTTGGAGCGCACCACGCCCTCCCATTCGGTCTGCACCAGTTTCCAGAAGCGCATCGGGTGGAACGGCAGCCGCGAGCGGTAGACAAAACTGCGAATGCCGTAGGCCTCGCTCTCGGGCTGGTGCTCGCCGCGCAACTCGGCCAGCCAGCCCGGCGCCTGCTCGGCCTGCTCGAAGTCGAACAGGCCGGTATCGAGCACGCGGTCGAGCGCCACCCGGCCGAACTCCGACACCTCGATGCGGGCGCGCGGGTTCAGGCTGTGCAGGATGGCCATCAGCCGTTCGCGCTCTTCGGCCGTCACCAGGTCGGTCTTGTTGACCACCAGCACGTCGCAGAACTCGATCTGCTCGATCAGCAGGTCGACCACCGTGCGCGTGTCTTCGTCGCCGAGCGACTGGCCGCGCTGGCCCAGGCTGTCGGCCGAGCCGTAGTCGCGCAGGAAATTGAAGGCGTCGACCACCGTCACCATGGTGTCGAGCCGGGCCACGTCGGCCAGGCTCTTGCCGTCCTCGCCGGCGAAGGTGAAAGTCTCGGCCACCGGCAGGGGCTCTGAAATGCCGGTGGACTCGATCACCAGTTGGTCGAAGCGCCCCTCTTTCGCGAGCCGGTCGACTTCGATCAGCAGGTCTTCGCGCAGGGTGCAGCAGATGCAGCCGTTGCTCATCTCGACCAGCTTCTCGTCGGTGCGGGACAACTGGGCGCCACCGTCGCGCACCAGCGCGGCGTCGATGTTGACCTCGCTCATGTCGTTGACGATCACCGCCACGCGGCGCCCCTCCCGGTTATGGAGGATGTGATTCAGCAGCGTGGTCTTGCCGGCGCCGAGAAAGCCGGACAGCACGGTAACGGGGAGACGGGCGGACATCGGGGCGAACTCCATATATGCAACGGAATTGCATTATATGAAGTATCGCCACAATGTTGCATTTAAAGGCAGGCACCGCCCGCCTTCGGTCCGTTACGCCGCCGGTGCCAATGCCTTCACGGAAATGTCGGGCTTGCGCTTGCACCCCAGCGTCTTCTCGATCGCGTATTCCACGCCCTTCCAGAAGTTGATTTCTTCCAGCAGCGGGTTCAGGAAGTTGGTGATCGAGCAATAGTGCGAATTCTTCTGCCCCGAATGGTGCTGCGCATGGTGTCGCTGCGTCTGCAGCAGCCTGAGCTTTTGCAGCATTGTGATGAACCGGCCGTTTTCATGCGGCGCGCGGTGCGCCCACTTGTGGACCTGGTTGGCATTGGCGCTCACCAGCGCGAACAGCCACACCTTCCAGGTCAGGGCCTTGAGCCACCAGGCGCCCATCAGAACCAGTGCCGCCGTCAGCACCAGGTCCCACGAACTGGCCCACCAGCCGCGCAGCACGAAGGCCCGGGGCTTCACGTGGTGTTCGATGTTGGCTTCACCGATCCACCTGCCCACCACGGGCGTTTCCTTGCGAACGTAGGCGTCTTCCGCCCAATGCACGAGACCACTGATGAAGTCGGCCAGAAGAACCACGCCGACGAACTGGAACACAAGATCTCTCATACAAGCGACGCGGGAGCGTCATGGACTTTCCGGAGTTGAACACGCATGCCCTGGCGCGGGTTCGCAGCAGGGCGAGCGCATTGTTTCCGGGCCGGAGGGTTTCGCCGCGCCGTGCTTGCGCAGTATCTTCCGGCGATGCCCGATGTGCCGTGCGGCGCTACTTCAGCGGCCGTTGCAACTCATCGCGGCAGGCGCTCGCTACAGCGCGACCTGCGCCATCTTCCAAAGATAGTGCGCCAGCGGAGGCGTCACCTTGCCCTTCACTTTCGCAAGGTCGTCGTAGCGCCGCACGCGCAGCGACTCTTCGGCGAATGGCGCGCGCATGAAAGCCTCGGCCTCTTCAGGCGTATGGCGCCCGCCCTGCAGTTCCAGGCTGTGCTTCGACGCCGGAGACAGCGTGTCCCAGTAGCCTGCGTCCAATGTGCACAGGCAGCGCTTCGCATCCACATGCAGGCGAACCGGCGCCAGCACGCCGGGCGGGAACACGCCATGCAGGAATGGCAGCGCGATGTACTGGTGCAGGTCGTCGCGCGCCCTCGGTGCCGTGGTTTCTTCCCGGGCATTCTCGGGTGCGAGCAGATGGCCGAGGTCGTGCAGCAGCGCCGCCACCACGGTCTCGGTGCTCTCCCCCGCTTCTTCCGCCAGCGCGGCGCACTGCAGCGCGTGATCGAGCTGGCTCACGGCTTCGCGGCCGTACTGCTGCTGGCCGGGTCCGGCCAGCAACTGCGCAATGTCGTCAAGGGTCAATGCCACGGCAGCGTTCCTAGATCAGCACCTTGCGGATGCGCGCCGACACCAGGTCGATCAGGCTCACGCTCACCACGATGATGATCATCACCGCGCAGGTCTCGGCGTACTGGAAGCCGCGAATGATCTCCCACAGCACCACGCCGATCCCGCCCGCCCCCACCATGCCGACCACCGACGCCGAGCGGATGTTCGACTCGAAACGGTACAGCGCATACGAAATCCAAAGCGGCATCACCTGCGGCAGCACGCCATACACGATCTCGTGCAACGCACTGGCACCGGTCGAGCGGATGCCTTCCACGGGCTGCGTGTCGATGGCCTCCACGGCTTCGGCAAACAGCTTGGCCAGCACGCCGGTGGTGTGCACCCAGAGCGCCAGCACGCCGGCAAACGGCCCCAGCCCCACGGCCACCACGAACAACATGGCGAACACCATCTCGTTGATGGCGCGGCAACTGTCCATCAGGCGGCGCATCGGCTGGTAGATCCACCACGGCACGATGTTGGCCGAGGCCAGCAACGCCAGCGGCACGGCCGTCACCACGGCCAGCACCGTGCCCCACAACGCGATCTGCAGCGTGACCACCATCTCCTGCAGGTACATGCGCCACTGCGTGAAGTTGGGCGGGAAAAACTCGGCGGCATAGGTCGCCATGTTGCCGCTGTCGCGGATCAGGTCGAGCGGCCGCATGTCGGCCCCCTTCCACGAGGCAAGCAGCAGCACCAGCAGCACGGCCCAGGACAGCTGCCACGCCAGGTTGCGCTTGGGGGCCACCGCGGAAAGCGGCGGGCGGGTCATCGGAATCGTCGAGGCCATGGCGGTCGGTCTTTGGGGGAGCTGCTGCGGCCGGCGATCAGTTCAGCGCGGCCAGTTTCTTGTCGATGTCGGCCAGGCGCGTCTTCTTGTCGGCGTCGCTCAGCACGGTGTCGGCTTCGATCTTGGTGCGCTGGCCGAACAGGTCGAGCTGGCGAATCGGCAGCAGTTGCTTGTCGCTCGATTCCTTGAAGCCCGAGAGCTTGGAGATCTTCATGACGATCTCTTTCTCGCGCGGATCGGTCTTGGCGTAGTTGAAGAAGAAGTTCTTCAGCTTGGCCTTGGTGGCTTCGGGCAGGTCCTTTCGCATGACCAGCGGGTCGAGCGGAATCAGCGGCGAGGTCCAGACGATCTTGATGTCCTTGAACTTCTCGGGGAAGCGCTCTTTCACCTTCTCCAGGTTTTCGCTGTTGTTGGTGGCCACGTCGACCTGCTTGTTGGCCACGGCCAGCGAATTGGTTTCGTGGTTGGCGCTGCGCGTCACGCGGAAGGCGGTCTTGGCGTCGATCTTGTTCTGCGCGAAGACGTAGAAGCCGGGCACCAGGTAGCCCGAGGTCGAGTTCGGGTCGCCGTTGCCGAAGCTCAGGTTCTTGGCGTTCTTCAGCACGTCGTCGAGCGTGTTGAGCGGGCTCTCACGGTTGACGATCAGGTGCGAGTAATAGCCCTGGGTGCCGTCGGCGTTGACCATCTGCGCAAACACCTCGCCGCTGGCGCGGTCCACGGCTTCCATGGCCGACTTGTTGCCGAACCAGCCCAGCTGCACCTTGTTGAAGCGCATGGCTTCGATGATGCCGGCGTAGTCGGGTGCGAAGAAGGCCGTGACCTTCAGGCCGGTCTGGCGGCTCATGTCGTCGATCAGCGGCTGCCAGTCGCCCTTGAGGTTCTGCGTCGCCTCCGTCGAGATGATGCCGAAGTTGATGTCTTGCGCAAACGCGCCGACCATGCCCAGGCCGAGGGCCAGGGCTGCACAGAGTTTCTTGATCATGGATGACTCCAAAGGGGAACGTTGGGAAAGAAAACGGGGGCGCGCCGACGTGGCGCGCGGAATAAATCAGGCGACGTTGGCCGGGCGCGCGGCCCACGGCATGGCCATGGGCGGCGTCGGCACATGCACGCTGGCGCCTTCGGTGGCCGGCGGCACCGACGAAGCCGGCGCGGTCGGCACCGCGGGCCGCAGCAGTTCTTCGGCCTGCACGCCATACAGCTCGTGCAGCAGCGCGGGCGTGAGCGCCGACGACGGTCCGTCGAACACCACCTGGCCTTGGTTCAGCGCCACCACGCGCGGGCAGTACTTCATGGCGATCTCGACCTGGTGCAGCGACACCACCACGGTGCAGCCGTCTTCGCGGTTGATGCGCGCCAGGATCTCCATCACCTTGCGCGACGACTCGGGGTCGAGCGAGGCGATGGGCTCGTCGGCCAACACCACCTTGGCGCCCTGCACCAGCGTGCGTGCAATGGCGGCGCGCTGCTGCTGTCCGCCCGACAGGGTGGACGCACGCTGCGCATGGCAGTCGGCAATGCCCACGCGCGCCAGTGCTTCAAGGGCCAGTGCGCGCTCCTGCGCCGTGAACAGGCGCATCCAGCTGCGCCACCAGGGCATGCGGTGCAGCGAACCCACCAGCACGTTCACCAGCACCGGCAGCCGCGCCACGAGGTTGAACTGCTGGAACACGAAGCCCACCTGCGAGCGCACCTTGCGGATGTCGCGATGGATGCGGCCGCCCTGTTGCACGCAGCGCCCGTCGATCTCCACCAGCGACTGCGTGGCGCCGTCGGCCGCCACCAGCCCCGCGATGTGGCGCAGCAGCGTCGACTTGCCGGAGCCCGAGGCGCCGATAAGCGCCACCATTTCCCCGCGCGCCACGTCGAGGTTGATGTCGCGCAACGCATGCTTGCCGTTGGCAAAGTGCTTGTTGAGCTGGCGGATATGCAAAAGAGAGTTCATGGCAGGCCTAAAGTCGTCTAGACAAGTGAAGTCTCGCCAACCGGTATGACGCTGCGGCGACACTTCGGCGACGAGCGCGTGTCACTTCGGTTTCAGATGACGCGGCGCCCTTCGCGCCATACGCCGCGCACCAGCGGATGCCGCACGCCGCCGGGCAAGGTGCACATGCGCACCTGCACCAGGTCCGCGCGCAGCCCCGCTTCGAGCGCACCGCGGTCTTGCAGCCGCGCGGCGCGTGCAGGTGCCTGCGTCACCATGGACACGGCCTGCGGCAGCGTGACGAGTGCATCGTCCACCAGCCGCATCGCCGCGCCCAGCAGGCTGCTCGGCACGTAGTCGGACGAAAGAATGTCGAGCAGGCCGTCGCGCGCCAGGTCGGCCGCCGCCACGTTGCCCGAGTGCGAGCCGCCGCGCATCACGTTCGGCCCGCCCATCACGTTGGCCAGGCCATGCGCACGCGCCGCGCGCGCCGCCGCCAGCGTGGTCGGAAACTCCGACATGCTCGCGCCCTCGGCGTGAGCCTGCTCCACATGCGCCACCGTGGTGTCGTCGTGGCTGGCCAGCGCAATGCCGTGGGTGCGGCAGTAGTCGACGAAGTGCCGGCGGTGCGGTTGCGCGTACGCGGTCTGCAGCCGGCCCGAATCGGCCACGCGCATTTCGAACTTGCTGTCGCTCCAGCCCTTCTTGCCGGTGTAGTACACGCGCGCCAGCTCGATGTCTTCCCATTGGCGCTGGCCCGGCGTGTGGTCCATCAGCGAAATCAGCGACAGCCGCGCATGCCCGCGAAACGGCTCGAACAGCTCGATGGTGTTGGGCGCGGGCAGCTCGCAGCGCACGTGCAGGTGATGGTCGGCGCGCAACAGGTCTTGCGCGGCGCAGGCATCGAGCATCGAAAGCGTGGCGCCCCAGGTGCTGCCGCGCAGGCTCTCGGGGTCGGCCTCGCCCACGCCGAGCGCATCGAACACCGTGGTAATGCCCGCGGCAGCCACCTCGGCGTCGTGCGCCAGCAGCGCCGGCAACGGGTTCCAGTGCACCTTCGGGCGCGGCATCAGGTGGCGCTCGAAGTTGTCGGTATGAATCTCGACCAGGCCCGGCAGCAGGTAGTCGCCGTCCAGGTCGATCGAGCCTTCCGCGCTCGGGCCGCCGTGAATCGCATCGATGCGCCCGCCAGCCACCGACAGCGAACCCGACACCACCTCGTCCGGCAGCACCATGCGTGCATTCGAAAACACCATGCGCGCGCTCATTGCTGGCTCCTGAATTCGCCGACGTTGACGCGGCGCGTGGCCACCGCGGCCCCCACTTCCGCGTCGTGGAAGATGCCGACCGTGGCGGCGCCGCGCGCCGTGGCCTCGCGGATCAGCGCGATGACCGTGTCGGTGTTGGCCGCGTCCAGCGACGCGGTGGGCTCGTCGAGCAACAGCAGCGGCTTCGGCTTGATCATGTTGCGGGCGATGTTGATGCGCTGCTGCTCGCCACCGGAAAAGGTGGCGGGCGGCAGGTGCCACAGGCGCTCGGGAATGCGCAGCCGCGTGAGCCAGCGGCGCGCCTCTTCGCGCGCGGCCTCGATGCCGGCGGGGTCGTCGCCGGCGTCTTCGGCCAGCGGCTCGGCCACCACGTCGAGGGCCGGCACCCGCGGGATCACGCGCAGGAACTGGCTCACGTAGCCGATGGTGTCGCGGCGCAGCCGCACCAGCTCGCGCGGCGTGACCTGCGTCACGTCGACCGGTCCGTCTTGCGACTGCACGGTGATGTGGCCCTGGCTCGCGCGGTAGTTGGCATAGATGAGCTTGAGCAGCGTGCTCTTGCCCAGGCCCGAGGCGCCGTCGAGCACCACGCATTCGCCGGCCGAGACGCTCAGCTCGACCTGGTCGAACACCGACAGCTCCAGCTGGTTCTGGTGGTGCAGCGTGAAGCGCTTGGCCACGCCCTGGATGTGAAGCAATGGAGTCGTCATGGGGTGAGCACCGAAGAAACGAGCAATTGGGTGTAGGCGTGCTGCGGGTCGTCCAGCACCTGGTCGGTCAGGCCCGACTCGACCACGCGGCCGTGCTGCATCACGACCATGCGGTGCGCGAGCAGGCGCGCCACGGCCAGGTCGTGCGTGACCACGATGGCGGCCAGCTGCATCTGCCGCGTGAGCTGGCGCAGCAGGTCGAGCAGGCGGGCCTGCACCGACACGTCGAGCCCCGAGGTCGGCTCGTCCATGAACATGAGGCGCGGCTGCGTGACCAGGTTGCGCGCGATCTGCAGGCGCTGCCGCATGCCGCCCGAGAAGGTGCGCGGCGCGTCGTCGATGCGCTGCGGATCGATCTCCACGCGCTGCAGCCATTCGGCGGCGGTGGCACGCAGGCGTCCGTAGTGGCGTTCGCCCAGGCCCATGAGCCGCTCGCCGACGTTGGCGCCGGCCGACACATCCATGCGCAGGCCATCGGCCGGGTTCTGGTGCACGAAGCCCCAGTCGGTACGGGCCAGCAGGCGCTGCTGGGCTTCGGTCATCGAGAAGATGTCCTGCAGCCCGCCGCCGCGCACCTGGAACTCGACGCTGCCGGCATCGGGCTTGTCGCGCGCCGCGATGGCGTTCAGCAGCGTCGACTTGCCGGAGCCCGACTCGCCGACCACGGCCAGCACTTCGCCGGGCCACAGATCAAAGGATGCGTCATGCAGCGCCACGCGGTCGCCGTAGCGCTTGCCGATGCCGCGCACGCGCAGCAAGGGAGGATGGGAAAGTGCGGCGTTCATGCGGTGGCCTGTTCTTCGGGTGCGGCGGCTTGCGCGGCCGGCACTTGCTGGCGCGACTGGCAGTAGTCGGAGTCCGAGCACACGTGCATGCGCGAGCCCCGGTCGTCGGTGATGATTTCGTCGAGAAAGCTGTCGGTCGCGCCGCACAGCGCGCAGGGTTCGTCCCAGCGCTGCACCTCGAACGGGTGGTCGTCGAAGCCCAGGCTCTCGACCGGCGTGTACGGCGGCAGCGCATAGATGCGCTTTTCGCGGCCCGCGCCGAAGAGCTGCAGCGCGGGGTTCATGTGCAGCTTGGGGTTGTCGAACTTGGGAATCGGCGACGGCGACATCACGTAGCGGCCATTCACCAGCACCGGGTAGTCGTAGGTGGTGGCGATGTGCCCGTAGCGCGCGATGTCTTCGTACAGCTTCACGTGCATCAGGCCGTATTCGGCCAGCGCATGCAGCGTGCGCGTGGTGGTTTCGCGCGGCTCCAGCCGCTGCATCGGCTCGGGCACCGGCACCTGGTACACCAGCACCTGGCCTTCGGCCAGCGGCGCTTCGGGAATGCGGTGGCGCGTCTGGATCAGCGTCGCCTCGGTGGTGCGCGTGGTCGTCTCCACGCCCGTGGTGCGCTGGAAGAAGCGGCGGATGTTGACCGCGTTGACGGTGTCGTCCGAGCCCTGGTCGATGACCTTGAGCACGTCTTTCGGCCCGATCACCGCGGCCGTGACCTGGATGCCGCCGGTGCCCCAGCCGTAGGGCAGCGGCATCTCGCGCGAACCGAAGGGCACCTGGTAGCCGGGAATGGCCACCGCCTTCAGGATGGCGCGGCGGATCATGCGCTTGGTGCGCTCGTCGAGGTAGGCGAAGTTGTAGGTGGTGGCTGTGGTCATGGCTGTTCTCCCGTGGCTTCTTCCTCGTTCCCGCGTGGGGTCGCGCGCATCTTTCGCACGAGCTCCAGCTCGGACTGGAAGTCGACGTAGTGCGGCAGCTTCAGGTGTTGCACGAAGCCCGAGGCTTCGAGGCTGTCGCTGTGCGAGAGCACGAATTCCTGCATCTGCGCGGGCGCCTCGATGGCCTCGCCCAGTTCTTCGGCGCGCAGCGCGCGGTCGACCAGGCTCATGGCCATGGCCTTGCGCTCGCTGTGCCCGAAGGCCAGGCCGTAGCCACGCGTGAACTGCGGCGGCTCGGTCTTGCTGCCGGCGAACTGGTTCACCATTTCGCATTCGGTGAGTTCCATGTCGCCGATGGAAATGGTGAAGGGCAGCTCTTCGGGCGCCAGCTCCAGCTCGACGCTGCCGACGCGGATCTCGCCGACGAAGGGATGGCTGTGCGAATAGCCGCGCTGCGTCGAATAGGCCATGGCCAGCAGGAAGCCTTCGTCGCCGCGCGCCAGGTTCTGCAGGCGCGTGGCGCGGTCGGCGGGAAAGCGCAGCGGCGTTCGCGTGAGGTCGACCGGCGCGGGGTCGCCGGGCGGCACCTCGTGGGTTTCGATCAGGCCTTCGTGGTTCAGCAGGTCGACCACGCGCGGTGTGACGGTGGGCGAGGTGGCTGCGTTGGCGGCATTGGCGCCGGTGCGCGTGGCGGCCTGCGCCGAATCGGCATTGGCCGCGTTCGCCAGCAGCGTGAAGTCCAGCAGGCGCTGCGTGTAGTCGTAGGTCGCGCCCAGCACCTGCCCGCCCGGCAGGTCCTTGAAAGTGGCGGAGATGCGGCGGTCGAGCTGCATGCGCGCGGTGTCGAGTGCCACACTGGTGCCCAGCCGCGGCAGCGTGGCGCGGTAGGCGCGCAGCAGGAAGATGGCCTCGACCATGTCGCCCGCCGCCTGCTTGATGGCCAGCGCGGCCAGCTCGGGGTCGTACACCGAGCCCTCGGTCATCACGCGGTCGACCGCGAGCTTGAGCTGCGCGCGGATCTGCGCAACCGACAGCTCGGGCGTGCCCGTGTCGCCGCGGCGTTGTTCGGCCAGCAGCTCGTAGCTGCTGAGGATGGCGGCTTCACCGCCCTTGACGGCAACGTACATCTCAAGCCTCCCCTTCTTCGGTGCGCGCTTCGATGCGCGCATCGATGTGCGTGGTGCGCGGCAAGCCGACGATCTGTTGCGGCGCGGCCAGGAACAGGTCGATGCCGCGCGGAAACCCGGCGTGATTGGCAGCCCACTGCACGGTGAAGGCCGAGTCGCCGGGGCGCGGAAGGCCGCCGACTTCGATGCGCGTGCTGTGCTGGATGCCGGGGCCGCGCAGCGTCCAGGCTTGTGCGTTGGCTGCATTAACGTCGCTGCCGTCACGGCCTTCGCTCAGTGCGGCCACGTCGAGCACGCAGGTGGCCGACTGGTCGGGGTAGGCATCGCTGCCGTGGGCAAAGCGCTCGAGCGCCGGGCACTCGTCGCCCTGCGCGACCCACGCGAACTGCGCCTGGTCCGGCGCATCGACCAGCACGCAGCCGGTGTGAAAGCGCAGCCATGCGGCGGCATCGCTGGCCGCCAGCGAGGGCGAGAGCCACAGCGTGCAATCGGGATCGAGCAGCGCCAGCAGCAGCGCGGCCGATGCGGGGTGGCCGCGCGATGGCGTCTGTGCGTCGTGCGGCAGCGCGGTCACGCGGCCGGGGTGCGACAGCGCCTGCAGCGCCGCGCGAAACACCGACTGGCTGCCCAGTGCCGCGTCGGAAAAACCGGCGCCGAGTTTCGAAAGGTCGTGGGTGTTCATTCGTCGCCCTCCTCTTCGTCGGCGACACCGGCTTCACGAGCCACGGTGAAGAACTCGACCTTGCTGCTCTGCGCGCGGGCATGGCGCCTTGCGCGTTGCAGCGCCAGGTGGCGGCGCACCGGCACCAGCAGTTGGGTGTTCAGCAAGGCTTGCTGTTCGGGGTCTTGCAGCAGCGCATCGGCCACGGCGGCCAGTTGCGCCTGGCGGTGCGAGCGGCCCAGCACGTAGGCCACGCCGACCGCATCGGCGCCTTCGCCCAGGCGAAGCGCGCAGCGCGTCACCGTGACCTCGCCCACGTTGAATCGCTCGCCGGTGCCGCCGGCGCGGCCCTGCACCATGACCAGCCCGGTTTCGGGCGGACGCAGCCAATGCGGCGTGTGCTGCGCATGCGCACCCAGAGCGGGCTCCAGCAGTTCGAGCGGTGCCCGTGCCAGCGTTGCCATCCACTGCGCCCGGTCGAGCGGATGTGCGGCCGGTTCCGTGTCAAAAGCATGAAACATGAAAGTGATATTCTGAAAGTTGTATAGACAAATTGAACAACCGGCGCGAGCTTAGAGAGCGCACAAGACGACTTCATGACAACCACAACAAGTTCTTCCGCATCGCTTCCCGCGCGCCCCGCTCGCGACAGTTTCTGGACCCGCATCGCCGCCGACCTCGCCGACGCCATTGCGCGCGGCGTCTATCCGCCGGGCCAGCGGCTGCCTTCCGAACACGCGCTGGCCGAGCAGTTCGGCGTCAACCGCCACACCATCCGCCGCTCGCTGGCCGACCTCATCAGCCAGGGCCTGCTACGCGCGACGCAAGGCAGCGGCACCTATGTCGAAGAGTTCGCGGTCGACATCGCACTGGGCAAGCGCCCGCGGCACCACCAGCGTCTGGCGCAGGCCGGCTTGCGTGGCGCACTGCACGTGGTGACCGCCAGCACCGTGCGCGCCACCGCCGCGCAAGCGCGCGCGCTCGACGTTGCGGCGCGCAGCACGCTGCTGTGCATGAACCTGATCGGCGACGCCGAAGGACAACCGCTGCACTTCAGCGAGCGCTTCTTTCCGCTGCCGCGCTTTGCCGGGCTCGAGGCCGTGGTGCGCGAAACGGGCTCCATCACGGCCGGCTTCGCGGCGCATGGCGTGGACGACTACACGCGGCGCGAGAGCCGCATCACCGCGCAGATGCCCGAGGCCCCGGTGGCCACGCAGTTGCGCCAGCCCGTGGGCCGGCCGGTGCTGTTCGTCGAGAGCGTGAACGTGGACACCGCCGGCGTGCCGATCGAATACGCGCGCACCTGGTTTGCCGGCGACCGCACCACGCTGACGGTGAAGCACGATGAATGAGCGCCACGCCCCTTCGATGCGCCGGGCGCATCGCTACGCGGCCTACTTCGCGCCCACCATCGAAAGCCCCTGGTGGGAGGCCGGCAGCAATTGGCTGGGCCGGTGCGCGGCCAGTGGCCAGGCCAGGCCGCAACCGGTCTTCGACGGACTGCCCGCCGAACTGCAACGCAAGGCCACGGCCGCGCCCCGGCGCTATGGCTGGCACGCCACGCTTGCCGCGCCCTTCACGCTGTGGCCGCACATCGAGGAAGCCACCCTGCGCGATGGCCTGCAGACGCTCTGCCAGGCCTGGGAGCCGTTCGACATGCCGCCGCTCGAAGTGGCGCTGCTCGATGATTTTCTTGCGCTCGTGCCCGCGCAACCCAGCCCGGCGTTGCACGCGGTGGCCGGTGCCTGCGTGACGGGCCTTCATGCCTTTGCCGAGCCGCTCTCGCCCGCCGAACTGCAGCGCCGCCGCGCGGCCGGCCTCACGCCCGAAGAAGACGTGTTGCTGGTGCGATGGGGCTACCCCTTCGTGCTGGAGCGCTTCCGCTTCCACATGTCGCTGACCGGTTCGCTGCGCGACACCGAACCCGCCGCGGTGGACGCGTTGCGCGCGGCGGCGCAGCAGTATTTCGCGCCGCTGCTGGCGGCGCCGCCCTTGCGCTTCGAAGCCATCAGCCTATTTGCCGAACCCACGCCCGGTGCCGACTTCATGTGCCTGGCGCAGATGGAGCTGGGCCAATGAGCGGGCGGCTCGTGTACGTGGCCGGCCCCTCGGGCGCCGGCAAGGACAGCCTGCTCGCATGGCTGAAGAACCAACTGGCGCCCGACGCGCCGGTCGCCTTCGCGCGGCGCACCATCACGCGCGCCGCCACGGCGGACGGCGAGCAGCACGACAGCATCGACACCCACGGCTTTCTGCAATTGCGCGAAGCCGGCGCCTTCGGGCTCCACTGGGAAGCCAATAGCCTGTGCTACGGCGTGCGCCATGCCGAGCTGCCACCGCAGCGCGGCAGCGACGTGGTGATCGTGAATGGATCGCGAGCCTACCTGCCGGAAGCGGCGCGCCGCTATCCGGACATGACGGTGGTGCACATCACGGCCAGTGTGCAAACCCTGCGGGAGCGCCTCATGGCGCGGGGCCGCGAATCGGCCGACATGGTGGAGGCACGGGTGCGGCGCGCGCTCGACTTCCGCATGCCTGCGGGCCTTGCCACCATCGAGATCCACAACGACCAGCAGGGACTGGCCGAGGCCGGGGCACAGCTGGCGCGTGCGCTCGGGCTGGCAGCCGTCGCGTAGCGCACGCCGGCCGGCCGGCCTGGGCTACATCTCGAAGGCTTCGACCTGCCGCCCATCGATGTCGGTGAAGCCGTATTCGCGGGCCAGGTCGGCCACGCGCAGCACTTCGCCGCTCTTGCCCAGCACCTTCGAATCGCCCGCCAGCGCCACGACCGCGCGGCCCAGGTAGCGCGGCGATTCGGTGCGCGCCAGCGCCGGGCGTTCCTGCCAATGCGCCTCGTCGGTCTTGTGGCCCGCGAGCACGAACTCCGTTCGCATCCAGCCGGGCGACACCGCGATGGAAGCGACGTTGTGCGCGCGCAGGTCTTGCGCCATGCCGAAGGCCAGCCGCGTCATCGAGGCCTTGGCCAGGTCGTAGAAAAGGCTGCCGCGCAGGTAGTGGCCGCGGTCCCAGAAAGTGGTGGTGAGCATCAGCCCCTTCTTCTGGCGCACCATCAGCGGTGCGGCGCAGCGGCTGGCCACGAGGTGGTTGCGCACGCCGCGGTCGAACATCGAATCCCAGTTCGACAGCGGGTGCTCCCAGAACGGCGCTTCGAACACGCCGTTGAAAGTCTCGTGGCCGCCCCAGGCGTTGTTGACCAGCAGGTCGAGCCGACCGGCATCGCGTTCCACGCGCGCAAAGAGCGCCGCCACTTCTTCTTCGCGGGTGTGGTCGCAGGGCACGGCAATGCCGCGCCCGCCCATGCGGTTGACCTCGTCGGCGGTGTCGTCGATGCTGCCGGGCACTGCTTGCATGTCCGACAGCGCCAGCAGTTGGCCGTAGGTGTCGGCCGGGTGTTCGCGCGTGCTGCGCCCGGTCACGTACACGGTGGCCCCGGCGGCACCCAGTTCCTGCGCGATGCCGCGGCCCGCGCCGCGGCTGGCACCGGTCACCACGGCCACGCAGTCCTTCAATGGACGGTGGCCGTTTTCGTTGTTCTGCATCATGTGCGGTTGCTCCTTCTGTCTGCCTGCATGAGAGCCGACGAAGATAGTGCGGGCTCAGCGCGCCGTCTTGGAAGAACCCGAAACGGCATGGCCCATGAACTCGGTCGGCGTGACGCCGCAGAGCGCGCGGAACTCGTTCACCAGGTGCGACTGGTCGTAGAAGCCGCTGTCGAGTGCCACATCGGCCCATGCGGGCGAAGAAGGCTGCAGGCGCAATGCACGCAGGCAGCCATGCAGCCTCGCGAGCCGGCTCCATGCGCGCGGCGACAGCCCGGCATGCGCTTGAAAGAGCTGCTGCAAACGCCGCTCGCCAACGCCGACGGCGGCGGCTACCTCGCGCAACGGCCGGCGCCCACCCGATGCGGCGATGAGTTGCGCGGCGCGCATCGCGGCTGCCACGGGCTGACTCTTGGTATCGCTGCCGGCGAGCCGTCGTTGCAAAGCCGCATGCAGCAACGCCACGCGCGCCGCATCGTCTGGCGCCTCGGCCATGCGCGCCAGCAGTTCGCTGCCTTCGCCGTGCCACAACGCATCGAGGTGCACGGCGCCGCCGCTGATCTCCCCGGCCGGCATGCCCAGCAAGGCCGCCGCCGCGCCGGGGCGCAGCGTGACGGAGAGCCCTTCGACACGCCGGCGCATGCGCACCACGACCGGTGCGGCCGATGCACCGATGGCCTCAACCGCATACCCCTCGCCATCATCGGCGGATGGCGCATCGCCGAAATTGAAGACCAGCCGCACCGCGCCGTCGGGCAGCACGCGCTCGCGCATCTCGTGGCCTTCGGCAAAAGTCTCGCGGTACATCAGGATGTGCGAGACATGCCGTTGCAGCGACTCGCACACCGGGAGCGCGCGCAGCGTGCCGGCGGGCACGCCCGACTCCGGTCCGTGCAACGGATCGTCGTCGAGGCGAAGAAAGAGGCGTTCGGCCATGGCCGCCCATTGTGATGAAAACCCCGCCGGCGCGCGAGCCAGCCGCAGTGCCTGAAAATCGGCCGCTTCGCCCGCACATCCGAATGCCCACTGCCGCCCTCCCCGTTCTCTATTCGTTCCGCCGCTGCCCTTATGCGATGTGGGCAAGGCTCGCGCTCGTCGCAAGCGGCCAGCGCTGCGAGTTGCGCGAAGTCGTGCTGAAGAACAAGCCGGCCGACATGCTGGCCGCATCGCCCAAGGGCACGGTGCCGGTGCTGGTGACGCCAGAAGGCGCGGTGCTCGAGCAAAGCCTGGACGTGATGCGCTGGGCCCTGCAACGCAACGACCCGCAACGCTGGCTGCAACCCGACGCGGGCACGCTCGAAGACATGCTGGCGCTGGTGGCCACCTGCGACGACGAGTTCAAGCCGCAGCTCGACCGCTACAAGTACCCCGGGCGGTTTGCTGACGAGGACGCACAAGGTTCCGCGGCCCGCGAGCGCGGCGCCCGGTTCCTGCGCGAACTCGAAGCCCGGCTTTCTGCGACGGCACACCTGGCGGGCACGCACGCCACATTGGCCGATGCCGCCGTCATGCCCTTCGTGCGCCAGTTCGCGATGGTCGCGCCCGCATGGTTCGATGCCCAGCCCTGGCCCCGCCTGCATGCCTGGCTGTCGGGCTGGACCGCCAGCGATCTGTTCGCACGCGCGATGCACAAGTACGCGCCGTGGCCGGGCGGCGGTGAAGCCGGCGTCGACTTCCCTCCTTCGCTGTAGCGGACCAGGTCCGTTCAGTCCTAAGCCGCCATCGCGGCTTCGGACGCCCGCTGCACGCACTCCACGAAGTGCTGCGCCGCCGGCGTCAGCAACTGCCCCTTGCGCTTGATGACGCACACGTTCAGCGTCGGCAGCGTTTCGCGGATGTCCACGCGGCAGATGCCGTGGCGCTTGAAGGTGAGCTTGACCAGCGGCTCGACGAACAGGCCGATCAGGTCCATGTGCCCTACCAGCCCGAGCGCCACCGTGACCGATTGCCCCTGTATGACGCGCGTCGGCGGCGGCAGGCCCAGCGGCATGAACAGCGGCGCCACCGAGTCGCTTCCGCGCTGGTCATGGTCGTCGCCCGGCAAGATCCATTCGGCGTCGTACAGCTCCTTCAGCGAGCGGCTCGCGCGCAGCGGGTGGCGCTCGCGCAGGCCGACCACCAGCTGCACGGGGAACAACTCGATCGCCTCGAACTGCGGATCGAGCCGGCCCGGCACCACGTGCGCCACCGCAAAGTCCAGGTAGCCATCGCGCAGCCGCGCCAGCATCCACGGCAGCACCGCCTCGCTGAACTGCACATCGACCGCGGGCAGCCGCGTGTGGAAGTCCTTGAAAGCCGCGGGCAGCACGGTCAGCGCGAAAGAGGCGCTCACCGCCAGCGAGATGGAGCCGGTCGCGCCGTCGCGTATCTGCGCAATTTCGTCGCGCGCGCGCTGCATGTCGGACAGCAGCAGCCTCGCCCTGGGCGCGAAGGCCCGGCCGAACTCGGTGAGCCGCACGCCCTTGACGCTGCGCTCCACCAGCGGCGCGCCGACCTCGCGCTCCAGCTCGCGCACGATCTTGGTCACGGCCGGTTGCGAGATGCCCAGCACGCGCGCAGCGGCCCGGATACTCATCTGCTCGACCACCGCCACGAAGGCGTGCAGCTGGTTGGGTTTCATGAAAACCAAAAGTTATCTTTAACGCCCAATTATTGTCTTTTCATGACAGCTGCGAGTCTCTAGCATCCGGCGCGGTCGGGGCGTAGATACCTTCGGCCGACATCCTCGAAAAGCAAAGACACACTGGAGAGACATGAGCACCCCAAGCAAGCAGCCCCCGACGTCCGCGCGCAGGCGCCAGACCATCGTGGCCACAACCATCGGCAACGGGCTGGAGTTTTTCGACTTCACGGTCTACGGCTTCCTGGCCCTGGTGATCGGCAAGCTGTTCTTTCCGACCTTCAATTCGTACGGACAGCTGCTGCTGACGGTGGCCAGCTTCGGTGTCGGCTTCATCATGCGGCCGCTGGGCGGCATCGTCATCGGCGCGTACGCCGACCGCGCGGGCCGCAAGAAGGCCATGACGCTCACCATCTTCCTGATGGCCCTGGGCTGCGCGCTGATCGCGTTCACGCCCACCTACGCGAGCATCGGCGTCGCGGCGCCGATCATCATCGTGGTGGCCCGGTTGATCCAGGGCTTCTCGGCGGGCGGCGAAGTGGGCGCCTCGACCACGCTGCTGGTGGAGCACGCCACGCCGGCCAACCGCGGCTACATGGCGAGCTGGCAGTTCGCGAGCCAGGGCCTGGGCGTGCTGATGGGCGCCGTGGTGGTGGGCGCGCTGACCGTCTCGCTGTCTACCGAGGCCATGCAGAGCTGGGGCTGGCGCGTGCCGTTCATCCTGGGCATGCTGATTGCGCCGGTGGGCATGTACATCCGCCGGCACCTGGAAGAGTCGCTGCACATCTCGCCCGAAGAAGCCGCCGCGCCGCGCCGCCAGAGCAGCCTGGCGATCGTTTGCACGCAGCACGGCAAGACGGTGCTGGCCGCCATCCTCGCGCTGGTCGGCGGCACCACGGCCGCCTATGTGGTGACCTTCTACATGCCGACCTACGCCGTGCGCGAGCTTGGCCTCACGCCATCGGTGGCGCTGATCGGCGCCGCCATTACCGGGCTGATCTCGTTCGCGCTCGCGCCCTTCGTCGGCAAGCTGTCGGACGTGGTGGGCCGCAAGCCGCTGATCTTGTGGAGCCGCGTGGCGCTGGCGATCGTGATCTACCCGGCCTTCCTGTGGCTCAACGCCTCGCCGACGCCAACCGTGCTGTTCGTGGTGCTGGCCGCGCTGAGCGTGGGCCTGGTGGCGCAAACGGTGCCGGGCATCACCATGCTGCCCGAGATGTTCCCGAAGGCGGTGCGCGCCAGCGGCATGTCCCTGGTGTACAGCGTGGGCGTGGCGCTGTTCGGCGGCTTTGCGCCCTTCGTGAGTACCTGGTTGGTCAATGCCACCGGCAGCAAGCTCGCGCCGGCCTGGTACCTGGTCGTGATGACGGTGGTTTCGCTGCTCGGCCTGCTCTGGCTGCGCGACCACACCGGCCGCGACATCGACGCCGCCAACGCGCACGCGCCGGCCTGATTCGCGACCTTAGCGCCCCACATTTTTCGGACAGGAGCCCACATCCCATGCAAACACAACAACGCACCGCCGCCACCCGTTATTTTTCGGGCACGTATGTCGAAGCCCGCGCCAAGTTTCTCGAGGCCGCCGCCCAGCGCGGCGCGGCCATTGAATCGTTCGTGCTCGAAGCGCACCGCGGCGCGCTCGGCGAAGAGCTGGCCACCGACGTGGCACTCATCGGCGCGAAAGACGCGAAGAAGGTACTGCTGGTGACCTCGGGCACGCACGGCCCCGAAGGCTTCTGCGGCTCGGGCGCGCAGGTCGCCACGCTGAACGACGCCGACCTGCTGGGCCGGCTCGAACAGGCCGGCGTGGCGCTGCTGCTGGTGCACGCGGTCAACCCGCACGGTTTTTCGCACCTGCACCGCACCAACGAAGACAACATCGACCTGAACCGTAACCACATCGACTTCAACGCGCCGCTGCCGGTGAACGCCGGCTATGCCGAGGTCGAGCCGCTGGTGCTGCCCGCCACGTGGCCGCCGACACCCGCCGACGACGCAGCCGTGGGCGCCTACATCGGCAAGCATGGCATGACTGCCTTCCGCGCGGCCGTGACCAAGGGCCAGTACACCTCGCCCGACGGCCTGTTCTACGGCGGCACCGCGCCGTCGTGGAGCAACAAGACCATTCGCGCCATCTTGCGCAAGTACGCGGCATCGGCCACGCACCTCGGCTGGATCGACGTGCACACCGGCCTGGGCCCCTACGGCCACGGCGAGAAGATCTACCCGGGCCGCAACACGCCCGAAGACCTCGCGATGGCGCATGCCTGGTGGGGCGCCGACGTGTTCGCGCCCTTCGCCGGCGATTCGGCCTCGGCCGACGTGTCGGGCCCCGTCATCTCGACCGCGTACGACGAATGCCCGAACGCCCGCGTCGCGCCGATGGGCCTGGAGTTCGGCACCCTGCCCGACCTGGAAGTGCTGCTTCGCCTGCGCGCCGACACCTGGCTGCGCCGCTACCCCGAGGCACCGGAAGCGCAGAAGCGAGAGATCCGCGCGCAGCTGCGCGACGCGTTCTATTGCGACAACGAGGAGTGGAAGGGCATGGTGCTGGGGCAGACGCGTGTCGTGCTGCTGCAGACCCTGCAGGGCTTGCGCAAGGCCTGATGCCGAAGAGTCCGGTGGGTGCCGGGCTTCGTATTTTTCTTCAGCCGAAGTTCGGCGCACGCCGTTCGCGCAGCGAGGCCACGCCCTCGCGCACGTCGGCGCCCGCGAAGCCCATGAATTCGAGCGCCAGCGAGGCGTCGAAGGTCGGTCCGGCCTGGCGCAGCCAGTTGTTCAGCGCGTACTTGGTCAGGCGGATCGCGCTCTGGCTGCCGGCCGCGAGACGGTCGGCCACTTCATAGGCACGCGGCAGCAGGTCGGCCTCGTCCACCGCCAGCGACACCAGGCCGATGCGCTCGGCCTCTTCGCCGCTCACCGGCTCGCACAACAGCAGGTGGTACTTGGCCTTGGCCATGCCGCACAACAGCGGCCACACGATGGCCGCATGGTCGCCCGCCGCCACGCCCAGGCGCGTGTGGCCATCGACGATCTTCGCGTTCTTCGTGGCGATGGAAATGTCGGCCAGCAGCCCCGCCACCAGCCCCGCGCCCACCGCCGGGCCATGCATGGCGCTGACGATCGGCTTGTCGCAGTTGATGATGTTGTAGACGAGGTCGCGCGCTTCTTTCCACACGCGCTGGCGCACCGCGTCGTCGGTCGTCATGTCCTGCACCATGGCCAGGTCGCCGCCGCCCGAGAAGCCCTGCCCTTCGCCCCGCAGCACCGCGCAGCGCACCGTGTCGTCGGCCGACACGTCGCGCCAGATCTCGGCCAGCTCGCGATGGCCGTCATGGCCCGCCGTGGGCAGCTTGCCGTTGGTGGCGCGCATCTGGATGTCGAGCACCGCGCCGTTGGCGCCCCGGCGCGTGATGGCAAGGGTCTGGTAGCGGGTGTAGTCCATGGTGCTGATGTCTCTTTCGTGTGGCCGGTGGCCTGGTCGTGCGACCGCCTGTTCCGGCTATTTCTTGGCGGCCACTTCGCGGCAGCGCTTCACGTTGGCATCGAAGCGCGAGGCCAGGCCGGGCTCGCATGCGTCGTCGGACGGCATGAGCCGGCACATGCCGACCACGGCGTAGTCCATGACTGCCGCCGTGCACATCGGGTAGGCCGCGAGGTCGGGGTTGGCCGTGGCCTTGAAGCCCCAGCGTTCTGAGAACTGCACGGTGCGGGCCATGGCGCCATGGAAGAAGCTGCGGTCCTTGGCGGCAATGGCGGCCTCCATGCGCGGCAGCTCCTCGTTGAGGTAGCCGACGGAGTCCAGCGGAAAGGCGGCCGGGTCTTGCTGCGCGGAGGCGAGCGAGGCGGCCAGCACAAGCGGCAGGACGGCAAGGGTGCGCGGCAAGGAGCGAAGCATGGCGCGAAGGGGCGTGCGGTGGTGTTGCATGGCTTCGGATTCTGCAACGTTTGGAAGCATTTTTGAATTCGCGGCGATGCGTGGGCGCTACGCCGGGGCTTGGGCACCGTCGAGACAGGCGGTGTCTAGCGTGCTTTTTTCTGCTTGTCGAACTTGCGCCAGTACTGGAATTCGTCTTCGTGCACTTCGAGGTCGACTTCCGAAAGGCGGGACTGGAGGCGCTCCTGGACGTCGGTGACGGCCTTGTTGTAGACGACGGGGCCGACTTCTTCGAGAAAGAAGCCGAGCAGTGCGCCGGCACCGATGTTGCCGATGGGCTCTTCCATGTTCTCGCGGAAGTAGCGCTCGATGGATGTGATGGCTTGTTGGCGCGCTTCTTTCGATATCTCGATGGTCATTGCGGTCTCTCTCCAAGGTTCGGTTTGTCGATTGTGCCGGGGCTGTTCTTCAGGGCGAGTGCGACTGACACCGGGTACTCCCCTCCGCGAATGTCCCCCGCTTCGCTCCTCCTTTATTTCGCTGCGGGGAGCACCCGATGCCATTCTCACATGGACACGCTCTGAGTGCTTCGCTGATCAACCAGTGCTCTGAACTCGCTCACGCTGGCGGTGTGCTCTGCGC
>NZ_QAJK01000097.1:0-129 GCF_003852515.1 Variovorax sp. KBW07
CCATCGGCGCGAGCGACTCAGAGCACTGGTTGATCGAGCGGCACAAGCGCAGCGCCCATGTGCGAGTGGCACCGGGTGCTCCCCGCAGCGAAATAAAGGAGGAGCGAAGCGGGGGACATTCGCGGAGGG
>NZ_QAJK01000097.1:140-28178 GCF_003852515.1 Variovorax sp. KBW07
ACGCGCCCCGAATGACCCCGAACCCGAACCCGCCCCCGCTCCGAACGCAACGAGCACACAGCACGGTGAACACACTGACATGAACACTCCGGCACAGCGCTCCACCACCGAACCCCTGACGCTCCGCGCAGCCTGGGTCATGGTCCTCGCGCTCTGTGCCGGCGTCGCGCTCAGCCAGGCCTTCCGTACCGTCGGCGCCATCATGGCCAGCCCGCTGCAGACCGACTTCAAGCTGTCCGCCCAGGCCCTCGGCATTTTCTCCGGCGCTTTTCACTTTGCCTTCGGCGCCATGCAGCTCTTCATGGGCATCGGCATCGACCTGCATGGCGTGCGGCGCACCGTGCTCGTCGCCTTTCCCATTGCCATCGCGGGCGCGCTGCTGTCCGCCGTGTCGTCCAGCTACCTCGTGCTCGTCGCCGGTCAGGCCCTCATCGGCGTTGGCTGCGCGCCGGCCTTTCTTGTGTGCACGGTGTTCATCGCGCGGCACTTTCCCGCGGCCCGCTTCGCCACCGTCTCCGGCATGGTGCTCGCCATCGGCGGCCTCGGCATGCTGGCCACGGGCACGCCGCTCGCCTGGCTGGTCGAGGCGTACTCGTGGCGCGCCGGGTTCTTCGTGCTGGCGGTGGCCGCCGCGCTGGCGTGGCTCGCCATCTGGTACTGGGTGCATGAGCCCGCGTCGGCCGTGCCGCAGGTGAAAGAATCGATTCCCGAGGCCATCCGCCAGTTCGGCGCGCTGTTCGCGATGCCGCACACGCTCGGCATCATCGTGCTCGGGGCCGTGACCTATGCGGCCTTCATCTCGCTGCGCGGGCTCTGGCTCGGGCCGCTCATGATGGAGCGGCACGGCTACTCGCTGGTGCAGAGCGGCAACGTCGCGCTCGCGGTGTCGGTCATCTCGCTGTTCGGTGCGCCCCTGTTCGGCAGGCTCGACCGCGACGGTGCCGCCGCACGCCGCCGCTGGATCGTGGCCTGCGCGTTGCTTTATGCGGGGCTGTTCGCGCTCATCGCCTTCCTGCATTCGGCCTGGCTCGACATCGGCGGCATGGTGCTCATCGGTGTGCTCTCGGGCTTCATCGTCTGGCAGTACGCCGACGTGCGCGGCGCCTATCCGGCTGCGCTCACCGGGCGCGCGATGGCCGTCTTCACGATGGCGATGTTCCTTGGCGTGGCGCTCATGCAGTGGGGAACCGGCGTTGCGGCCTCGGTGGCCGCGGCGCATGGCGCCGACCCGCTCACGGCCGTGCTGGCGACCATCGCGGTGTTGCTGGTGCTGGGCATCGTGGCCTTCGCGTGGCTGCCTGCGCCGAAAGCGGCCGACACCGCTGGCGCCAGTGCTGGCGCTGCCGTCAGATCTTGAAGGCGCGCTGGATGTCCGGCCGCACCAGGTCGGCGTACTCGCGGTGCTTGCGGATGTAGCCCGCAATGAACTGGCACACCGGAATCACGTGCAGCCCCTTCGCGCGGGCCTCGTCGAGCACGTGCCTTGCAATGCCCGAGCCCACGCCCTTGCCTTCGTGTTCGGGCAACACCTCGGTGTGCGTGAACATGATCGCGTCGGTCAGCAGGTTGTACTCGGCATAGGCCGCGAGCTTGCCGTCGAGCGCCGCTTCGTAGCGGTGCAGCGATTCGTTGTTGGTGAAGGTCAGTTCGATGTTGCTCATGACGGTTGGCGTGCCAGAAAGGCGGCGAGGTTGGTGGCGGCGGTGGCGCGCACTTTCTTGCGCAGCACCGGTGTCCAGCCGAGCAGCAGGCCCGGCGTGCCCAGGGCCTGGCGCGACCAGGTCCAGAACGGAAAGCTGTCGCGGTGCGTGGCGATCAGCCCCTCGGGCGTGAAGGTGAAGCGCGCATCGATGCTGTTGTCGACCAGCCGGCCGGTGGCGCTGAAGCGGTAGTGCGCGTCCCAGTGGGCGCTGCCCGTGGTGTCGTCGGCCTTCACGTCGCGCCATGTCAGGCGCCACACGTCGGCGCCCTTGGCTTGCGTGGCCGCGGCCAGCATGCGCCACATGCCGCCGACCTCGCGCCGGCCGCGCAGCGAGAAAGCCTCGTCGTCGAACACCGCGTCGGGGGCGTAGCAGGCCTCCATGGTGGCGGCATCGAGCTTGGAGAACGCGCTGTAGAAGCGTTCGATGGTCTGGGCGTTGGTGGTTGCTGCTGCTGCGGTCATGAGGCCTCTTGGGTTGGGGGCGGGGGTCACATCACCTGGGGAATGGTGCGCGCAAGGAAATCATAGACCGCGCGGATGCGCCGGTCGGTGCGCACCTCGCGGTGCACCGCGAGCCAGACCGGCATCACGGGCAGCTTGAGCGTCGGCAGCACCTCGAAGCGCGACTCCGGCGTTGCCGCTTCAGCGTCAGCGCGCCAGCAGTTCCACCAGCGTCTGCAGTGCGTAGTGCACCGTGGCCGCGCGCACGGTGGCGCGGTCGCCGTCGAAGCGGCGGCGTTCGGTTCGCACTTCGCCATCGACCGACCAGCCGAACCACACGGTGCCCACCGGCTTGTCGGGCGTGCCGCCGGTCGGGCCGGCCACGCCGGTCACGGCCAGTGCCACGCGCGACGGCGGCGAGTGCGCGATGGCGCCCGTGGCCATGGCGCGCGCCACCGGCTCGCTGACGGCACCGTTCGCTTCGATGACGGCGGCGTCCACGCCCAGCAGCTCGGTCTTGGCGCCGTTCGAATAGGTGATGAAGCCGCGCTCGAACCATGCGCTGGAGCCCGCGAGCTCGGTGCAGGCGGCGGCAATCAGGCCGCCCGTGCAGCTTTCGGCGGTGGCCAGCATCCAGCCCTTTTGCTGCAGCAGCCCGGCCACGGCCACCACCAGCGCGGGCGTGTCCTGGTCGGCGAGCGTGGCTTGCGCAGATCGCGTTGGCAGGGTCGAAGAAGAATCCATCATTTGTCGGGTCGTCTCACCAGGCGCGCCAGAGCGCAATGACCAGCAGCGTGCAGAAGGCCGCCACCAGGTCGTCGAGGATGATGCCGAAGCCCGCGTGCCACCAGCGCACCTGCGCCGTATCGCGCTGCTTGAACAGCGCGTCGGCCCAGGCCACCGGTCCGGGCTTGGCGGCATCGAAGTAACGGAACAGCGCAAACGCGATGGCCTGCGCGAGCAGCCCGGCCGGCGTGACCAGCCAGAGCACGATCCAGAACGCGACCACCTCGTCCCACACCACGGCGCCGGGGTCGGCGATGCCCATGTCGCGCGCCGTCACGGTGCAGGCCCACCAGCCGATGGGCAGCGACGCCAGGATGATCCAGCCGATGGTGGCGGGCGTGAACCACAACTGCATCACCGCGAAGGCCACCCAGGCCCAGAGCGTGCCCACCGTGCCGGGTGCGATGCGCGGCAGCCCCGAGCCGAAACCCAGTGCGATGAAGTGCGCGGGGTGCGACAGCAGGAAGCGGACGGTGGGGCGGGGCAGCGGGGCTTGCGGCATGGGGCCGGAGGTATCGGAAGAAGAAACGGCTTGCATCAGGGGCAGAAGTGTCGCGCATCTGTGGCCTGGGCTGAGCGCCGACGTTTTTATTTATCAAAGCAATAGCTTGTTTAATTGTGGGGCGCCGCCTAGTATCCGGGCTTCTTCCTGTTTCTCCTGTCCCTTGTGCCCGCCATGTCGTCTTCCTCCACCGCCGATTCCGCCGCCTTGCAAGCCCCGCCTCCCACTGCCGCATGGAGCGAGCTGTTCACCGGCCGCAACGGCTGGCGTGCGCTCGCGCTGACTGGCGGGGTCGCGCTGCACGCCGTCAACGTCCACATCGTGACCACGGTGCTGCCGTCGGTGGTGCGCGAGATCGGTGGGCTCGACTGGTACGCCTGGAGCACCACGCTGTTCGTGGTCGGCTCGATTTTGGGCGCCACGCTGTCGGTGCGGCTGCTTGCCGTGCTCGGGCCGCGTGGCGCCTTCCTGGCGGCGCTGGCGGTGTTCACCGCCGGCTCGGTGGGTTGCGCGGTGGCGCCGGCCATGCATTGGATGCTCGCGGGCCGCACGGTGCAGGGGCTGGGCGGCGGGATGCTCGCGGCGCTGAGCTACGCGCTGATACAGCTGGTGTTCGCGCCCCGGCTGTGGCCGCGCGCGGTGGCGCTGGTGTCGGGCATGTGGGGCGTTGCCACGCTGTGCGGGCCGGCCGTGGGCGGCCTGTTCGCGCAGGCCGGGCACTGGCGCTGGGCCTTCTGGTTCCTGCTGCCGGTGGCGGCGGCCCAGGCGCTGCTGGTGCTGGTGCAGTTGCGGCCTTCGGCCGGCGTGACGCACGAACGGCCCGCGCGCATGCCGCGCGTGCCGGCCGCGCAGATCGGCCTGCTCACGCTCTCGGTGCTGGGGATCGCGGCCAGCGGTTTCCTGTCGGACCTGGCCTGGCAGGCCGCCGGCGTCGCGCTGGGGCTGGCCATCGGCTTTGCCGCCACGCGCATCGACCGCGCCGCCACGGTGCGCGTGCTGCCCACTGGCGCCTATTCGATGCGCACGCCGCTCGGCGCCATCTACGCCAGCGTGGCGCTGCTGCTGATCGGCACCACCACCGAGATCTTCGTGCCGTACTTCCTGCAGCTGCTGCACGGCCATTCGCCGCTGGCGGCGGGCTATCTCACGGCGGCGATGGCGGGCGGCTGGAGCGCGGGCTCGCTGCTGTCGTCGGGCCGCGGCGGCGCGGGCGCCGACCGCATGCTGCGCGCCGGGCCGCTGACCTGCACGTTGGGCCTGCTCGCGCTGGTGGTGCTGCTGCCGGCACCGGCCCCGGCCCTGCTGGGCGCGGGCTTCGAGACCGTGCTGGTGGCCATTGCGCTGGCGGCCGTCGGCCTGGGCGTGGGCATCGGCTGGCCGCACCTGGTCACGCGGGTGCTGTCGCTCGCGCCCAAGGGCGAGGAAGGCCTGGCCTCGGCCTCGATCACCACGATCCAGCTCTACGGCATGGCCGTGGGCGCGGCGGTGGCGGGGCTGGTGGCCAATGCGGCGGGCCTGACCGTGCCGGGCGGCGTCGAGGGCGCGCGCTCGGCCGCCATCTGGCTGTTCGCGAGCTTCTCGCTGGCCCCCGCGCTGGTGGTGTGGCTCACCTACCGCACGGTGGCCCGCCGGGGCCATTGAACGGTTCCCGCGGCGGGAGCGAGGTCCCGGGCTCCGGGCTCAGACCACCACGCCTTCCCAGGCCAGTGCCCGCCTGCGCGCCCGCACGCGCTTGCCTTCGCCGCGCAGCGTGGCCACCAGGTCATAGACCTCGGCCGGCAGGTGGGCGCCGCGCCAGGCCACGTGCTGGTCGGCGCGGCACAGCACCAGGCGGTGCGTGTAGGCCTTGGGCACGTCTTCGGTTTCGATGTCCAGCACCGTGAGCGGCATCTTGTAGGCACGTGCCGCGTGCTCGATCGGCTTCACGTCCACGCTGCGGTCGAAGCGCAGCAGCGTGTAGCCGGGCCCGAAGGCGTCGTAGAGCGAGCGGCCATCCGACAGCCAGAAATGCGGCGCGCGGCAACCGGGCACCGTCGATGGCGTGAAGTCGCCCATCGAATAGGGCGGCGCCATGTGCTCGCCGTCCGCGATGATGATCGGCGAGCCGCTGTAGAAGTAGCCGAAGTTCAGCCCGCCGCAACAGAACTGCTGCACGTTGAGCTCGTAGGTCTCGCGGCCGATGTCGGCGCGCAGCGCATCGCCCGCGGGGCCGGGCTCCTCGATGTTCGGCGGCACGGCGCGGCGCGCGCGGATCATCTTCTGCGCGTGGTCCATCGCGAACATCGACACCTGCTCGGTGATCGGCTGGCGCTCGGCCTCGTACGCATCGAGCATGGCCTCGTCGCCCCAGCCCTGCACGCAGGCGCCCAGCAGCCACGAAAGATTGAGCGCATCGGCAATGCCGGCGTTCATGCCGTAGCCCGCGTAGGGCACCCACAGGTGCGCCGCATCGCCCGCCAGGAACACGCGGCCCTCGCGGAAGCGGTTGGCCACCAGCCGGCGGCCGATCCAGTCTTCCTTGCTGATGATCTCGTATTGAAAATCGGGCCCCACGCCCAGGATCTCGCGCAGCGAGCGGTCGCGGTCGACCGAATCGAACTCGGGCTCTTCGGCGTTCAGGTGGTTGTGCACCAGCCAGGTCTCGTGGCCGTCGATGGCGAACATCGTGCCGCAGCGGCGCGGGTTCATGGAGTAGTACGACCACGCGGGCTTGCCAGGAATCAGCGCGCGCAGCTGCGGCGCGCGAATGAAGGTCGACTGCACGCGCTGTATGACGGCCGTGCCTTCGAGCTTCGCGCCGATCTGCTTGCGCACGGCGGAGCTGCCCCCGTCGCAGCCCACCATGTAGCGGCAACGGATGCTGCGCGTCACGCCGCTGTCCATGTCGGTGGCAATGGCGGTCACGCCCTCGTCGTCCTGCGTGAAGCCCGCGAACTGCGTGCGGTTCAGCAGCGTCACGCCCGGCAGCGCGGCCGTGTGCCGCAGCAAGATGGGCTCCAGGTAGATCTGGTTGATGCGGTGCGGCGGCTCCGGCGTGGGCCACCAGGCGTCGGGGCCTGCGGTCTCGGTGTAGCGGTCGCGCCGGCACGGAATGGGAATGCGCGTGAGCTCGGTGCCGGTGACGCTGGTGCGAAACACCACGTCGTTCGGGTAGTCCGCGGGCAGCCCCGCATCGCGCAGCTTCTGCGCCACGCCGAGGCGGCGGAACTGCTCCATGGTGCGCGAGGCCACGTGGTTGCACTTCACGTTCGGCGGTTCGGCGAAACGGCGGGTCTCGCAAATGACCACCGAGACGCCGCGCGAGGCGAGGTCCATCGCCAGCGTGAGTCCCACGGGGCCCGCGCCGACGATCATCACGTCGGCGGTCAGTGCGGTGTTGTCTGTCATGGCTTTCGGTGGCGCGTCAGTCGAGCCGGATGTTGGCGGTCTGGATCACCTTCGCCCACTTCTTCGTTTCGGAACGGATGTAGGCCTCGAAGGCTTCGGTCGAACCCGGTGCCGGCTCCGCGCCGAGGTTGCGCATCGCGGCCTTGATCTGCTCGTCGCCCAGCGCCGCGTTGATCTCGGCATTCAGCCGGGCCACGATGGGCGCCGGCGTGCCGGCCGGTGCCACCACGCCGAACCAGCCGGTCGAGTCGTAGCCAGGCAGCCCGGCCTCCGACACCGTGGGCACGTCGGGCAGCATCGGCACCCGCTGCGCGCTGGTCACGGCAAAGGCAACCAGCTTGCCGGCGCGTATCTGCTGCAGCGAGGCCTGCAGGTCGACCAGCGACAGCGGAATCTGCCCGGCAATGGTGTCGAGCGCCGCCGGGCCCGAGCCGCGGTACGGCACCTCGACCAGCCGCAGGTCGGCCATCTGCGCGAACAGCGCGGCCGACAGGTGCATCGCCGTGCCGTTGCCGCCATGCCCGATCGACAGCCCGGCCGGTTGCGACTTTGCCAGCACGATCAGCTCGCGCAGCGTGCGCGCCGCGATCGACGGATGGCCTACGATCACGAAGGGCGTGGCCGCGACCATGCCCACCGGCTTGAAGTCTTTCGCCGCGTCGAAGGGCATCTGCGGGTACAGGTTCATGTTGGCGGTCAGCGCGCCGGCCGCGCCCAGGCCCAGCGTGTAGCCGTCGGCCGGTGCCTTGGCCACCAGCGTCAGTCCCACGTTGCCGCCGGCACCGGGCCGGTTGTCGACCACCACCGGCTGGCCCAGCTTCTCGTTGAGCCGCGGCACCAGCAGGCGCACCACCGCGTCGGCGCTGCCGCCCGGAGGAAAGGTCACGACCATGCGGATGGGTTTGTTCGGAAACTCGCTGCCGGCCGCAGCCGGCGCGGAAGAGGGCGCCTGCGCGAAGGCCGCGCCGCCGACGACAGAGCACGCGGCGGCCAGCACCAGCCGGCGACGACGTGCGCTCGCCCCGCGCGCGAGAGGAACTGTCATCGAGACTCCTTGAATGTGTTTGTCCGTTTGACTCAGGATTGAACGATGGCAGCATTCATTCGTAAATCAAGAAATTTCGAATGAAATATCATCTTTGCTGATGAATGCGAACTTCAGTCCTACGATCAGGCAGCTGCGCGCTTTCCTTGCCGTGTACCAGCTGAGAAAGCTCAGCACGGCGGCGCAAAGGCTGTTCGTCACGCAGTCCGCAGTGAGCATGCTCATACGCCAGCTCGAGGACGGATTGGAGACGCGCCTGTTCGACCGCACCACGCGTTCGCTCAAGCCCACCGCCGCGGCGGAACAGATGATGGTCACGGTCGAGCGCATTCTTCGCGACGTCGATTCGCTGTCGAACGACTTCCGCGAACTGGCCACGCTGGAGCGCGGCCGCGTCACGCTGGCCATCACGCCCACGCTCGCGGGCTTCCTGCTGCCCGAGGCCATGCGCGCCTTCAACGAGCAGCACCCGAAAGTGCGCGTGCTGGTGAACGATTGCGCGCCGGACCAGTTCATCTCGCGCATCATCGGCGAGCATGTGGACTTTGGTATCGGCACGCCCGAGCGGCCCGGCACCGAGGTCGAGGTGCAGCGCCTCATGCGCGACCATCTCGCGCTGGTGTGCCGCCACGACCATCCGCTGGCCAAGGCCCGCATCGTGCGCTGGAGCGACCTGGGCAAGCACCCCGTCATTACCGTGCGGCCGGGCTACGGCGTGCGCCCGCTGATCGACGGCACCGCGGCCGAGGCCGGCGTGGCGCTCGACGTGGTGAACGAGGTTTCTTTTCTCTCCACCGCGATCTGGATGACGGCCGCCGGCATGGGCGCGTCGATCATGCCTTCGGCCTTTGCACGCGCCGAGGCCGACCCGTCGCTGGTGGTCAAGGTGCTCAGCGCGCCACGCGTGTCGCGCGACATCTCGATCGTCATCAAGCGCGGCCACTCACTCTCGGCCGCGGCGCGCGCCTTCATCGAGGCACTGAAGCGCTCCCTATAATTTTTTGACCAATCACAACGGGAGGGCACTGCCCCATGAGAACTTTCATTCAACGTCTCGGGGCCCTGTCGCTCCTTCTTGCTTTCAGCATGGCGCTGGTGGCCTGCGGCAACAAGGAGGCCGAGCAGCGCACCGCCTTCATTGCCTTCCTGCAGACCCGCGTGCTCGACAAGCCCGGCCTGCGCGTGCCCACGCCCACCGCCGAAGAAAAAACCTCGTTCGGCGACTACGCGCAGCACTACGCCGTGATCACCGATTTCAATGAAGGCATGAACCAGTCGGTAAGCAAGCCGATGGGCGATGTCATGGCCAAGGGCGCGCTGCGCTCCATCTCCGACCTGGCCTCGCGCCGCGACGACCTCAAGGCCGCGAAAGACGGCCTGGGCGGCCTGCGCGCGGCGCTCGACCAGCAGGTGGCCAAGGCCGACGCCGCCCACGCGAAGCTCAAGCAGCCCGACGACCTGAAGCAGGTGTACGACAAGGCCTACGACAAGACCGTGACCACGCCCGCCGCCACGTTCAAGGAAGTGTTCCCCGCGCTCGACACCGTGTTCGACAGCGCGCTGGCCATCGGCGATTTCCTGGAGAAGAACAAGTCGAAGATCCAGGTCAGCGGCAGCTCGGTCACCGTGACCGACCCGGCCGTGCAGGCCGAGCTGAACAAGATGCTGCAGCAGCTCAATGGCCAGTCGGCCGCGATCAATGCGGCTCAGCGCAAGATGCAGGCAATGGTCCGCGGAAGCTGATCAGACGAAGTGGTCGAACGAGCCGAAGCGCTGTGACACCGGCGTGCCGTTCGCATCGACGATACGCAGGCCGGCTTGTGCATCGATGCGGCCGATGCGCGTGACGCGCGTCGCGCTGTCGTTGCCGGCTTGCTCGACCGCGGCGCGAGCGGATGCGGGTGCGGTGAAGACCAGCTCGTAGTCGTCGCCGCCCGACAGCGCGCAGGTGCGCAGGATCTCCTGGCTCAGGCCGGGTGCTTCGATTGAAACCAGCGCGGTCGCCGCGTCGGCATCGAGCGTGGCGCCCACACTGCTCGATCCTAGGATGTGGCCCAGGTCGCCGATCAGCCCGTCGCTCACATCGACCGCCGAGGTGGCCGTGCCGCGCAGTGCCTGCCCCAGTGCCACGCGCGGCGTCGGTTGCTCCATGCGCATGCGTGCCGACTCGAACGCATCGGCCGACAGCGCCACCGTGCCGCGAAACACCTCCAGCGCCAACCGCGCATCGCCCAGCGTGCCGCTGACCCAGATGTCGTCGCCGACGCGCGCGCCCGAACGCAGCAGCGCCGCGCCGGCCGGCACTTCGCCGAACACTGTGATGCAGATGTTGAGCGGGCCGCGCGTGGTGTCGCCGCCCACCAGCTCGCAGCCGTGCGCGTCGGCCAGTGCGAACAGGCCGCGCGAGAAGCCTTCGAGCCAGCGCTCATCGACACCCGGCAAGGCGAGCGCGAGCGTGAAGGCCAGCGGCTTGGCGCCGCAGGCCGCGAGGTCGCTGAGGTTCACCGCCAGCGCCTTGTGGCCGAGCCGCACCGGATCGACGGTCGAGAGAAAGTGCCGGCCCTCGACCAGCATGTCGGAGGACACGGCGAGCTGCATGCCCGCGGCCGGCGCGAGCAAGGCGCAGTCGTCGCCCACGCCCAGCGGGGAACGCTTGGCGGGGCGCTTGAAGTAGCGTGTGATCAGGTCGAATTCACCCATGGGGTGGGAGCATAAGGGGTAGGGCGCTGCTACAAACGTGCCATGCCGGAATCAGGACTTCTTTGATGCGATCCATTGAAAACATGCTCGGCCTGTGGGCTTCGGGTCTTCGGTCTTCAGAGGCGGTTGTCGAGTGGGCCGGTGTTGCCATTGCACGAAGCGATGGGTTCCGGCAGGAGCTTTTCGATCTTGTGACCTATGGGCCTGAGCGGTGCCTGAAATGGGCGCAATACGATTTTCCGCCGCGCCCGACGCCGATGAGCTATCTCCAGCAATTCTGTGTCCGCGCGGTCGAAGCCGAGCTCGGCTCGCCGGTTTCGGCGCTGGCATTCGCGAACTGGGCTTCGCGGTCCTGCATGGGCGAGGATCTGTCCGAACCTGTCGTGTCGTTCGGCTATCAGATCGATCACCTCCTCTTCGACTGTGAAGACGAAGAGGCCGCACTTGCGTTCGTTCGAAGCGAGCTCCCGGCAATGTTGCCGCGGTGCCGTGCCTTGGCTGTACCGTTCCTCGACGACGAAGCCTGACCGGCGTTGAAGAAGGGCAAGGGCATGGCCTTGCTTGTCGTTCGCCCTGTCGCGCGTCAGGCCGCGCCGCGGAACCGCAGTGCCGCCTGCCGCACCACCTCCGCCAGCAACCGCTCTTTCCCCTGCTTCTCCCGCAGCCAGCGCGCGTCGTTGCGATTGGCTTCGACGCTGGTGCGCAGCTCGCCCAGCGCCTGCGTGGCGTTGAGCGCCTCGCTGTGCCATTCGAGCTGCGTCATCGTCATCAAAATGTGGTCGCGCAGCGGCATGTGCTGGCCGGTGGCGGGGTCGACATACACCGCGTCGAGCCCGAAGCGGCAGGCCTGGAAGCGGTTGTAGGTGTAGACGAGGTAGTCGTCTTCGGTCGGCTCGAAGGGCTGCTCCTGCAGGAACCACGCGGCCAGCGACTGCACGTAGCCCGCGAGCGCGGCGGCGCGCTCCACGGTGAGCGGCGTGTCGAACACGCGGATCTCGATGGTGCCGAACTCGGGCTTGGGCCGGATGTCCCAGTAGAAGTCTTTCATGCTGCGCACGACGCCGGTTCGGGTCATGCGCTCGAAGTACGCCTCGAACTCTTTCCAGCTCAAGGTGAAGGGCGCGCGGCCCGACAGCGGGAACGCGAACACCGAGTTGAGCCGGGCCGAATCGAACTGCGTGTCCTGCCCCTGCACGAAGGGCGACGACGCCGACAGCGCGATGAAGTGCGGGATGTAGCGCGACATGCGGTGCAGCATCAGCAGCGCCGCGTCGGCATCGGGGCAGCCGATGTGCACGTGCTGGCCGAAGATGGTGAACTGCTTGCTCAGGTAGCCGTACAGCTCCGACAGTTCGCGAAAGCGCGGCTTGTCGTAGATGCGCCGTTCGTGCCACTGCTGGAAGGCATGCGTGCCGCCGCCGACCACGGCGATGTTGAGCTTGTCGGCATTGCGGATCAGCGCCTCGCGAATGGGCGACAGCTGCGTGATCACGTCCTGCGCGGAGTGGCAGATGTCGGTCGAGATCTCGATCATGCTCGACGTCATCTCGGGCACCACGCTGCCGGGCAGCGGCGTCTGCGCCATCAGCCGCAGCATGTCTTCGGCATACGGCGCGAGGTCGTAGTCGTGCGTGTTCACCAGCTGCAGCTCGAGCTCCACGCCGAGTGACAGCGCTTCCGACTTGTTGAACGGCTCCAGCTTGACCGCGCGGCTCGCGGGGTCGCTCGGCAGCGGGGCGGAGCGCACGTCGTCGCTGTCGGGGTCGATGGGGGTGGCCGTGGTGGTGCTCATCGCTGCGTGTCCTCCGTGGTGCTGAAGGCCTGGGGTGCCCAGGGCACCGAGCTTTCGCCCACCGCGTGAATGGCCACGGTGGCAAGCACCGCGCCCACCACCTCCATCAAGAGAATCGAAGGCAGGGCGACCTGCGTGATCATTGTGCCGAGCAGGGGCGATGCGGTCGCGAAGTTCGAGGCGATCAGCAACGCGATCGACGACAGCGGCGACATCGCGCAGCCGACCCAGAAGGCCTGCTTCCAGCTGGCGCCGCTGCCGGGGTTGGCAATGGCCACGCCGGCGATCTTGGTGACCAGGCGCACGCCGATCACGGCCAGCACCACGCTCGCTACGGGCAAGGTCCAGTCGGCCTGCGCCGCCACGATGGAGACCAGCACGAACATCAGCATGGTGAGCAGCGACGCCGCGGTGCCCAGCTGCCGTTGCCAGGCCCAGGGCTTGGGGTTGAGGGTTTTCAGCAGCACGCCGCCGATCAGCGCGGCCAGCGGTGCCGAGCCGCCGACGTGCGCCGTGAGCGCGGCGCCCGCCGCGATGAGCGCGAGCAGCAGGATCGACGTGTTCTCGCTGGTCGGGCTCATCACCCGCAGCGCCGAGCGCAGGGCCAGCGCCATCACCGCGCCGACCACGAAAGACAGCCCCAGCACCACCGCCACCGGGTAGAGCTTTTGCAGCAGCGTCTGCGGCGCGCGCTCGATCAGTCCGGCCTGCGCATAGCCGAGCGCCAGCGCATAGAAGGTGTTCAGCGTGGCCAGCGTCATGGCGCGCTCGGTCACCGGGCCGGCCGCGCGGGTGTCGATGATCACGCGGCTCAGCACCGCCGGCGAAGCGACGATGGCCATCAGCGCGATGGGGTTGGCCACCGGTTCGGGCAGGCCCAGCAGCATCAGCACCCAGAACACGCCGAAGTAGGTGAGCGTGGCTTCGAGCAGGCTCTGCACCAGCACCATCGGGTTGTGGCGGAACCAGCGCAGCGGCAACCGGCCGCCGGCCTCGAACAGCACGATGGCCACGCCCAGCTCCAGCAGGAAAAGGCTGATGCCGCGCAGCGGCCATATCGCGCCCTCGAAACCGGCAAAGCCCACCACCGCGCCCACCAGCGAGTAGCCGATGACCTTGGGCAGCCCCAGGTAGCGCCGCACCAGGTGGCCCGAGGCCGCGGCCGCGGCCAGCAGCAGCGACCACAGCACGGTGGGCAGGCCGGCCGAGGGGCGCACCCATTCGGACCAGAAGCCCAGCAGATCGTTGATGAAGCTCGTCAAATTCATGCGGGTAGGAAGAAGCTGATCGGCCGGCTGCGCCAGCGGGCCCAGATCGCGCTGCGGATGCGTGCGCGGTCGCCGAGGCTCACGCTGTGCGCACGCAGCGCGAGGCGAAAAGCAAAATAGAAACTCACGCTCACATTGAGCGCGCCGATGACCGGGATGGCCGCCACCGCCCACCACAGCGCGGGCTGTTGCAGCACCGCCAGGCCGGTGGACGCCGCGGCCGCGGCAATCTGCCCGGCCGAGAGTGTCACGTGGCGCACATCCAGCCCGAGCCCGAAGAAACCCGCGAACGCGGGCAGCAGTCCGAGCATGAGTCCCAGCGAGATGTTGGAGGCGAAGCCTGAGATGTGTGTGCGCATGAAAGTGGCCCAGCGGCGAGCCCGTGCGGCGCCCAGAAAAGCGCCGATGCGTGGGTTGTAACGCATGGCGGAGTCCATGCGATGCAGGACAAAGGCGTTTTCTGTCCATCCGGCGATGATGCTGGCCGAAAACAGCAGGATGCCGGTGAATGCCGCATAAAGCGCGGTCGGTCCGGCCAGCGAGAGCGAATTCAGCGTGGCCGCTGCATGCGCCGCGTCGAGCAGCGGCCGGCCCAGCGCAAGCTGTATCAGCAGCGCCAGCCCGAGCATCGCCGGCACCACCACCAGCACGTTGCCCAGCACCGCCGCCACCTGCGAGCGCACGAGGTTCGCGACCTCGTCGACGAAGTCGTCGACCGCGGCATCCGACTTGATGTCCCGCAGCCGCGCCGCCATGGCCGGCGCCGTCATGGCGGGCTGCTTGGTGGCCAGCGTCAGGTGCAGCAGCTGTATCGCGACGAAGCTCGCCGCATACATCAGGCCCGAGCTCAGGCCAGCCCAGAAGGCCGACAGGCCCAGCGCATAGATGCTGAATTTCAACAGCACGGTAAAGGCCGTGAGCGCACCGCCGCCGGCCGCCTTCTTCACCATCTGCGCATAGCTGGCGCGGTCGCGGGTGATGTAGTGCTCGCCTGTCTCGGCGCTGCGCTCGGTCACCTTGGCCGCGAGCATCGACGAGTTCGATGCGATCAGCGCGCGGATGCTGTTGCGCTCGCCGCCCGCCAGCACCAGCCGGCTCACCAGCCGCGCCACGCTGGGCGCCGGGTTGGGCGACATCAGGCAGTCGAGCAGCTCGCGGATGCGCAGCACGCGCTCGCGCAGCTGGCGCAGCCGGAACACCAGGCCGACCGAAATGCCGTTGTCTTCAAGGTGCGTGTAGACCGACGAGGCGCCCGCGCGGCAGGCATCGAGCCGGTCGCGAAACGCCACGAAGGCCGCCTGCAGCGCTTCTTCGCGTGCTTCGTCCGACTGGCCGGGAGGCTGCTCGAACATCTGCTCGCGCAGCTCGTCCAGGTCGGCCATCAGCGCGTGGAAGGGCCGCGTGGCGTTCAGCTCGGGGCTCATGCGCAGCCGCAGCTCGGGCGAGAAGCCCGCGGCCACCACCTGGCTGCCGCAGTAGGTGACGGCGTCCATCACCGTGTGGCGCCAGCGCGGCGAGCCGTCGGCGTCCAGCGCCGCGTCGGCCAGCAGCGCGCCGATGCGCGCGAGCTGGGTTTCGTCGAGCAGGGCGATCCATCCCGCATCGAACACGCCCGGCAGCACCATGCGGAACAGGTCAGACGCATCGGTGGTTTCGGGCGTGCCCGGCAGGATCTTGCGGCGCAGGCGCTCGCCGAGTTCGCTGGCGAAGGCGGTGCGCGGCGCAAAGCCGTAGTCGGCCAGCAGCGTCGTCAGGTCGACGGACTGGGTGAAGGCGCGCCACCACGCGCGCAGGCGCTCGCGCAGCTCGGGCCGCGCCTCGATGGCGTCGAGCAGCAGCTGCACGCGGCCGATGGCCGCCTGCGGCGAGGCGCGGTCACCGCGCAGCCAGTCGAAGAGATTGATGAGCCAGATGTGGCGCTGCGCCACATCGGCCGTGGGGTCGAGGCCGGCAAGCAGCCCCTGCAAGTCGCGAGATGCAGCAGCCATGGGGAGCGGGGGAAAGAAAAAAGGGCGTCGTGCTCAGTGCAAGACGCGGGACACGGGGGCGCCGCCGATGTCGGCTTCGAGCACGAACATCGGAACCGGCACGTCGAAGCGCTCGCCTTCCTCCGTCACCACGAAGAAGCTGCCGTGCATGGTGCCGCTGGCGGCCTGCAGGCGGCAGCCGCTGGTGTAGCGGAACGATTCGCCCGGTGCCAGCAGCGGCTGCTGGCCGATCACGCCGAGGCCCTTGACCTCCTGCGGATGGCCGGAAGCATCGCTGATGAGCCAGTGGCGCGCGATCAGTTGCGCGGCCACCGAACCCGTGTTCGTGACGGTGACCGTGTACGAAAAGGTGTAGATGTTGTCCTTGGGGGAGGACTGGTCGGCCAGGTAGCGAGGTTCGACTTGTACGCTGAAAGGGCTGTGTGACATGGGCGCGATGGTAACGGAGCCCTTTCGTCGGGCTTTCGCCGGCTGCGAGAATCCGGGGTTATGACCCAGTTTCGCATCGCGCCCTCCATCCTGTCCGCCGACTTCGCGCACCTCGGCCAAGAACTGACCGACGTGATCGCCGGGGGCGCCGACTGGATCCATTTCGACGTGATGGACAACCACTACGTGCCGAACCTGACTTTCGGCCCGATGATCTGCCAGGCGCTCAAGCCCTACGCGAAGAAGGCCGACGGCACCCCGGTGCCGGTCGACGTGCACCTGATGATCCAGCCGGTCGATGCATTGGCGGCCTCGTTCGCGCAAGCGGGCGCCGACTACATCAGCTTTCACCCGGACGCATCGCCGCACACGCACCGCAGCATCCAGGCCATCAAGGCCGCGGGCTGCAAGGCCGGGCTGGTGTTCAACCCGGGCCTGGGGCTCGAAGCGCTCGACTGGGCCATCGACGACATCGACCTCATCTTGATCATGAGCGTCAACCCCGGTTTCGGCGGCCAGAGCTTCATCGACTCGGCCCTGCGAAAGATCGAACTCGCGCGCAAGCGCATCGAGCAGAGCGGCCGCGACATCCGCCTGGAAGTCGATGGCGGCATCAAGGCCGACAACATCGCGCGCGTGGCCTCAGCCGGCGCCGACACCTTCGTGGCCGGCAGCGCGATCTTCAACGCCAAGGACTACGGCGCCGTGATCGGCGACATGCGCAAGCAGCTGGCCGGCGTCAGCGCCTGACCTTCTTGTTGTCGTCGTAGACGCGGTTGGCCTCCAGGCCGCGGTCGGTATCGACCAGGCCGCGCTCCACGTCTTCATGGGCCTGGCGGCCCACCTTCGTCGGCTGGCCGTCCTGCGTCTGCTGGCTTTCCGACGACTGGTCGCGTTCGTGCGGCAGGCGCGGCGCCGGTTCGCCGCCCTGTTCGACCTTGGTCTTGCCGCCGCCCGCGTCTTTCACCGGATCGCTGGGGTGTGTCTTGGCCTTGTTGGTCTTGTTCATGCGAGGCTCCTTCGGTCGGCGGGTTTGAATGAATGAATGAAACGCGAGAGCCGAAGACTGCCGCGCCGCCACCCGCCGCCCGGTAGGACAGCCAAGGCAGCCCCTGTAGGCGCCCGATTGCCGGCGATGCCGCATGGCACGCCGCACTGCCCGGCTATGAAATAAATAGCGTCTTTGCGCACAGGGAAAGCCCTCCGCAATAATCCCCGCATGTCTTCCGATCCTTTTGCCGGTGCGGCCACCGACAGCCTGCGCATCCACACCTTCGCCTCGCTGAACCCCGGCCCGCGTTTCCTCGTGATCGGCGGCGTGCATGGCGACGAAACCTCCGGCACCGAAGGCATCGAGCGCATCCTGGCCGAGTTCGAGGCCGGCACGCTGCGGCTGCAGCGCGGCGAGCTGACGCTGGTGCCCGTGGCCAACCCGCTGGCGCGGCGGCGCCTGCAGCGCGAGGGCGAGCGCAACCTGAACCGCCTGTTCCGCCCGAGCGAAGACCCCACCGACTACGAAGCCCGCGTCACCAACCGGCTGGCGCCGCTGATCGCGCGCCACGAGGTGCTGCTCGACCTGCATTCCTTCCAGAGCGAAGGCGAGGCCTTCGCCATGATCGGCCCGCGCGACAACACCGGCACGCTGGAGCCCTTTGCCCGTTCGTACGAAGAAGGCCAGCTCGCGCTGCACATCGGCACGCCCATCGTGGTCGAGGGCTGGCTCGACATCTACGCGGCCGGCCTTGCGCAGCGCGCCGGCGGCGCACCGGCCGACGAGGCCGCGCTCGACTTCGGCCGCGGCACCAACGAATACATCCGCAGCTGCGGCGGCTACGGCGTCACGCTCGAATGCGGCCAGCACCAGGACCCGCAGGCCCCTGAGGTGGCGTGGCGCGCCATTCGCCGCACGCTGGCGCTGCTGGGCATGGCGCCGCTGCCGCCGGGCCTGGCGGGCGCACCGCCGCAGCCGCCGAAGCTGCTGCGGCTGGCCAGCGTGACCGACCGGCTGCACGAAGACGACAGCTTCGTGCGCGACTGGGCCACCTTCGACGAAGTGCGGCGCGGCGAACCCATCGGCATGCGCCACGACGGCACGATGCTGAACGCGCCCGCAGACGGTTTCATCGTGTTCCCCAATGCGCTGGCGCTGCCCGGCGCCGAATGGTTCTACTTCGCGCATCCCAGCGAGCGCCAACTCGGGCCGGTGGCTGGCGCTACCTGACGCTTCTTCACGCCGGGTTCCTACACCGCGCGGCAGCGGGCGCGGCACACATTCCAAGACTGAAGGAGTGTGCCCATGCCCGTCACCCGAAAAGCCCCCGCCCCGCGCGTCCTGTGGAAGGGCGCCATCAGCTTCGGCCTGGTCCATATTCCGGTGGCGCTGTACTCGGCCACCACCGACCACGGCATCGACTTCGACTGGCTCGACAAGCGCAGCATGGACCCGGTCGGCTACAAGCGCATCAACAAGAAGACCGGCAAGGAAATAACGCGCGAGAACATCGTCAAGGGCGTCGAGTACGAGGACGGTGAATACGTGGTGCTCAGCGACAAGGAAATCGCGGCCGCGTACCCCAAGACCACGCAGACCATCGAGATCGAGACCTTCGTTCCGGCCAACGGCATTCCCTTCGTGTTCCTGGAGCGGCCGTACTACGTGGCGCCCATCAACAAGGGCGCCAAGGTGTACGCGCTGCTGCGCGAGACCCTGCAGCGCAGCGAGCGCGTGGGCGTGGCCCGCGTCGTCATCCAGACGAAGCAGCACCTGGCGGTGCTGGTGCCCGTGGGCCCTGGCCTGGTGCTGAACCTGCTGCGCTGGGGCGCCGACATCCGGCCCTGGACCGACCTGCCGCTGCCCTCCGAAGATGCGAAGAAGGCGGGCCTGAGCGACCGCGAACTCAAGATGGCCAGGCAACTGGTCGACGACATGAGTGCCGAGTGGGACCCGGCCGAATTCAAGGACGAGTTCAAGGACGAGATATTGCGGCTGGTCGACAAGAAGGTGAAGGCCGGCCAGACCGAGACCGTGACGCAGCCCGAGCCCGAGGAAGGCCAGTCGACCGAAGGCAAGGGCGCCAAGATCATCGACCTGACCGAGCTGCTGCAGCGCAGCTTGCGCAACAAGGGCGGTGGCAAGGCGAAGGCCGCGGCCGATGATGATGAGGAAGGCGATGGCGACGAAGAAGAGCCCGCACCGCGCGCCAGGCCCGCGGCGGCGAAGAAGCGCAAGCCCGCCGTGAAGGCGGCCTCGAAGACGGCGTCCAAGACCACGGCACGCCAGCGCCGCGCGGCCTGATTACGGCATCTGCATCATCGCCATGGCGACCGCATCGACCACTCCGAGCACGCTCAAGGACAAGGCGCTGTCCCGCTACCACGGCAAGCGCGATTTCTCGCGCACGCCCGAGCCCAGGGCGGGCGGCCGCGCGGGCAAGGGCGCGCTGTCTTTCGTCATCCAGAAGCACCACGCCAGCCACCTGCACTACGACTTCCGGCTCGAACTCGATGGCACGCTCAAAAGCTGGGCCGTGCCCAAGGGCCCCTGTCTCGATCCGACCGTGAAGCGCATGGCCGTGCACGTGGAAGACCATCCGATCTCGTACGCGGATTTCGAGGGCACCATTCCTCCGAAGCAGTACGGCGCGGGCACGGTGATCGTCTGGGACCGCGGCGACTGGCTGCCCGATGGCGACGCGCGCAAGGGGCTCGCGGCCGGCAAGCTCAAGTTCGAGCTGCGCGGCGAGAAGCTGAGCGGCCACTGGACGCTGGTGCGCATGCATGGCAAGGGCGACGAGACGCACGAGCCCTGGCTGCTCATCAAGGAGCGCGACGACGAGGCGCGCGACCTTGCCGACTACGACGTGCTCGAAGCGCGGCCCGCGAGCGTGCTGACCGGGCTGGGCGTGGACGAGGTGGACAGCCCGCCGAAGAAAGTGACGCAAGCCAAAACGGTCGCCAGGAAAGCAGCGACAAAGAAGCCCGCGGCAAAGCCCGCAACAAAGGTCGCGCTGCCCGCCACCTTGCAGCCCCAACTCGCCACCCTGGCCGCGTCGCCGCCGTCATCACCCGGCGACTGGCTCTACGAACTCAAGTTCGACGGCTACCGCCTGCTCACGCGCATCGACAAGGGCAAGGTGCGCTGCTTCACCCGCAACGGCCACGACTGGACCGACAAGCTGCCCACGCTCGCCAAGGCGCTCGCGAAGCTTTCCACCGATGCGGCCTGGCTCGACGGCGAAATCACCGTCGAGGGAAACAACGGCGCGCCCGATTTCCAGGCGCTGCAGAACGCCTTCGACCGCGGCGCCACGTCGTCCATCGTCTACTGGCTGTTCGATGCGCCCTTTCTCGACGGGCAGGACCTGCGCGACACACCGGTCGAAGAACGCCGCGCGCAACTCGCCCGCCTGCTCGGCAAGCGGCCGCCCGCGCCGCTGCGCCTGAGCGAAGCCTTCGATGCATCGCCGCGCGACCTGCTGGCCTCGTCGGCGCGCATCGGCTTCGAGGGCATCGTCGGCAAGCGCAAGGGCTCGGCCTACGTGCCGCGCCGCTCGCCCGACTGGATCAAGCTCAAGAACCAGCAGCGGCAGGAGTTCGTGATCGGCGGCTTCACCGCACCCAAGGGCACGCGCGCCGGCTTCGGCGCCTTGCTGCTCGGCGTGCACGACGAAGCGACCGGGCGCCTGCGCTATTGCGGCAACGTGGGCACCGGCTTCGACGCCAACCGCCTCGCCGACATCAAGGCCCGGCTCGACAGGCTCATCACCGACGACTGCCCCTTCACGCCCACACCGCGCGGCGTGAAGGCACAGTGGGTCAAGCCCACGCTGGTGGCCGAAGTCTCGTTCGGCGAGTGGACCCGCGAAGACCGCGTGCGCCAGGCCGTGTTCCAGGGGTTGCGCGCCGACAAGCCCGCGCGCGACATCCGGCGCGAGACGGCGCAGCCCGCCGAGGCACCGGCAACCAAAAAGAGCAAGGGAGCGACGAAACCGATGGCACTGAAGATCAGCCACGCCGACCGCGTGATCGACGCGCACAGCGGCACCACGAAGGGTGAGCTTGCGGCCTACTACGACCGCGTGGCCACGCTCATGCTGCCGCACCTGCGCGGTCGGCCCGTGTCGCTGGTGCGCGCGCCCGAAGGCGTGGGTGGCGAGCTGTTCTTCCAGAAGCACGTGCAGAACCGCGAGATTCCCGGCGTGCGCCTGCTCGATCCGGCACTCGATCCGGGCCACGAGCCGCTGCTGCAGATCGACGGCAAGACCGGCCTGCTCGGTGCCGCGCAGATGAACGTGATCGAACTGCACACCTGGAACGCCACCTCGCGCGCCATCGGCAAGCCCGACCGCATGACCTTCGACCTCGATCCAGGCGAGGGCGTGGCGTGGCAGCAGATCCAGGAGGCGGCCATGCTGGTGCGCGCGCTGCTCGACGAACTGGGCCTGCCTTCGTTCCTCAAGACCAGCGGCGGCAAGGGCCTGCACGTGGTGGTGCCCATCCGGCGGCAGTACGACTGGGACACCGTCAAGGGTTTCTCGCAGGCCGTGGTGGTGCACCTTGCACAGACCATTCCCTCGCGCTTCGTCGCCAAGAGCGGTCCGCGCAACCGCGTGGGGAAGGTCTTTGTCGACTACCTGCGCAACGGCTTCGGTGCCACGACCGTCAGCGCATGGTCGGCGCGCTCCCGGCCGGGGCTTGGCGTGTCGGTGCCGCTGGCGTGGGACGAATTGCCCGTGCTGACCGGCGCCGCGCAATGGACCGTGGCCAATGCCGGCGAGCGCTTCGACATCGGCAACAAGCCATGGGCTGCGATGGAGCGCAGTCGCAAGGGGCTGGCGCCGGCGATGAAGCTGCTGGGCTACGCCAGGTAGCAGCGCTTCGGGTTTCTGTTTTGTCTTTCTCCCTCCCTCCCCTCCCGGGGGTAGGGTCGGGGTGGGGGCACGACGGCCTCCAAAAAAAACACCGCGCCTGATCGAAGGCCTGCCCCCATCCCAGCCTTCCCCCGGGAGGGGAAGGAGCAAAACCGGAAGCAAAAGCTACTGCAGCACCTCTTCCGTCGTCACGTCGAAACGCTGCAGCGTGTTCGCCCCGAACACCATCGTGATCGGCACGTCGGCCGCGTCGCGTCCACGTGCCAGCACCACGCGCCCGATGCGCGGCGTGTTGTGGCGCGCATCGAAGGTGTGCCAGCGGTTGCCCAGGTACACCTCGAACCACGCGCTGAAATCCATCGGGTAGCGCACCGGCGGAATGCCGATGTCGCCGAGGTAGCCCGTCACGTAGCGCGCCGGAATGTTCATGCAGCGGCACAGCGTGATCGCCAGGTGCGCGAAGTCGCGGCACACGCCCGTGCCCTCGCGGTAGCCTTCGAGCGCGGTGCGCGTGGCGCGCGCGTTCTGGTAGTCGAAGCGCAGGTGCCGGTGCACGAAGTCGCAGATTGCCTGCACGCGCGGCCAGCCCGGCGTGACGTTCGAGAAGTTCGCCCATGCGAACTGCAGCAGCTCGCTGTCGACCTCGCAGTAGCGGCTCGGCAGCACGAAGGGCAGCGCCGACACCGGCAGGTCGGCCGCCGAGTGCTCGATGGCGCCCAGGTCCACGGGGTCGGGCCAGCCGGTGTCGTACACCACCGCATGGTTGCGCAGCCGCACGCTGCTCACGCCCGGCGGCACGTGCACGCGCGCGCAGTGGTTGTCGAAACTGTCGCGGTAGTGGTCCGTGGCGAGCGGCGGGCTGATGGTGATGTGCTCGCTGCCTTGCAGGTCGGCGGCGCGCGACGGATGCACCTGCAGCATGTAGATCAGCGCCGTGGGGGCGGTGACGCCGAGCTCGATGTCGAAACCGATCCTGATCTGCATGGCGTTCTTTCTTTCTTCCCTGGGGTGGTCCGGGTGATTGCGCCCGGTGCGCGAGACACTGTGAAGACGACAAGCACGATTGATGCCGCCTTGTTGCCCATGCTATGCGAGAGGCCCGTGCGCGCCCCACGGCCAGTACGCGCGAAGCGTCGTAGGCCGGCGCGATGCGCTGTCGGTGCGCTCCTACCGCGCACCCGCCGCTTCTCCCACAGAGGGGGGAGGGCGGCCACTACGGGGCGCGGTGCATGCGAAACATAAGCTTGCACTTCACCTGCAAACCCGCCGGAGCCCTGTGCCTCCGCGCGGCCCGCCCCGTCTGCTTCCTTGGAGGGAATCATGGAGTTTTCATCGCTTTTCGACTCGCTGACCACCGCATGGGGCGACGAGATTCTTGTCTGGGCCGTCGCCGCCGTTGCGGGATGCATTTGCCTGGTCGCGTTGGTGAATGTGCTGGACATGTTCCTCGACAACAACGAAGCGGGCTGAGCGCCCTTCCCATGAAAGATTCCAAGTCCCCGATGACGCCACAGAACAAGGCCGCCGCAGGCCGCCGGGCCAGCGCCAAGGCGGGCGACGGCAGCAATGCCAAGCAACAGCAGCTCGAGGGCTTCACCGTCGAGCATCCCACGCACCTGAGCACCAACCAGGGCCTGCAGATTCCCGACAACCACAACTCGCTGAAGGCGGGTGCGCGCGGCCCCACGCTGCTCGAAGACTTCATCCTGCGCGAGAAGATCACCCACTTCGACCACGAGCGCATTCCCGAGCGCGCCGTGCATGCGCGCGGCTCGGCGGCGCATGGCTACTTCCAGGTCTACAAGTCGATGTCGCAGTTCACCTGCGCCGACTTCCTGCAGGACCCGGACGTCAAGACGCCCGTTTTCGTGCGCTTCTCGACCGTCGCCGGTTCGCGCGGATCCGCCGATACGGTGCGCGACGTGCGCGGCTTTGCCGTCAAGTTCTATACCCGCGAAGGCAACTACGACCTGGTGGGCAACAACATCCCGGTGTTCTTCATCCAGGACGCGATGAAGTTCCCCGACCTCATTCATGCCGTCAAGCCAGAGCCGCACCACGAGATGCCGCAGGCCGCGAGCGCGCACGACACCTTCTGGGACTTTGCTTCGCTCATGCCCGAGAGCACCCACATGCTGATGTGGGCCATGAGCGACCGCGCCATTCCGCGCAGCCTGCGCATGATGGAGGGCTTCGGCGTTCACACCTTCCGCTTCATCAACAGCCGCGGCGAGAGCCACTTCGTGAAGTTCCACTGGAAGCCCAAGCTCGGCATCCACGGCCTGGTGTGGGACGAGGCACAGAAGATTGCCGGCAAGGACGCCGACTTTCATCGCCGCGACCTGTGGGAAGCCATCGAGAACGGCGACTTTCCCGAGTGGGAACTCGGCGTGCAGGTCATTCCGCAGGACAAGGAACACTCGCTCGGCTTCGACCTGCTCGACCCCACCAAGCTGATTCCCGAAGAGATGGTGCCGGTGCAGAAGATCGGCCGCATGGTGCTCAACCGCAACCCCGACAACTTCTTTGCCGAGACCGAGCAGGTGGCCTTTCACCCCGGCCACGTTGTGCCCGGCATCGACTTCAGCAACGACCCGCTGCTGCAGGGGCGGTTGTTCAGCTACACCGACACGCAGATCTCGCGGCTGGGCGGCGCCAACTTCCACGAGCTGCCGATCAACAAGGCCGTGTGCCCGTTCCACAACTTCCAGCGCGACGGCATGCACCGCCAGACCATCGCGCGCGGCCAGGTGGCCTACGAGCCCAACACGCTGGGCAGCGGCACCGAGTTTCGTGTCGATGGCGGCAGCAACGGCTTCCAGTCGTTCCCCGAAGAGATCGATCCGCCGAAGGTGCGCCGGCGCAGCCCGTCGTTCGACGACCACTTCACGCAGGCTCGGCTGTTCTTCAACAGCCAGAGCGCGGCCGAGAAGGAACACATCGTTGCGGCCTTCCGCTTCGAACTGTCGAAGCTCGAGGTGCCGGCGATTCGCCAGCGCATGGTCGACAACCTAGCCCACGTCGATGAAAAACTCGCACGCCGCGTGGCCGAGCCGCTGGGCATCGGCGAGCCCGACGCCAAGGCCGCCGCAGGCCGTGCGGGCTTTCGCGACCATCGCATTGCGCTGCCCATCGACGAGTCGCCCGCGCTCAGCATGGCCGACACCGGAGATGGTTCGGTCCGCACACGCAAGATCGCCATTTTGGTGGCCGACGGTGTCGACTCGGCTTCGCTGAAGCCGATCCGCGACGCGCTCGAACAGGCCGGCGCGCAATGCAAGGTGGTGGGCCCGAAGCTTGGCACCGTGGCCAGCGCGTCCAAGCGCCAGATCGATGTCGACATGACCTTCGCGAACACGCCATCGGTCATGTTCGACGCCGTGCTGGTGCCCGCGGGCACCGACAGCGCCATAGCGATGGCCGGCATCGGCGATGCGGTGCACTTCGTGCTGGAGGCGTACAAGCACTGCAAGGCGATCTGCACCGTGGGCGAGGGCGTTCAACTGCTGTCCACGCTGGGCATCACTGCGGACGGCGATGCGCCGGCCGGCGTGGTGGTGGCGGCAACGCCGGTCACCAACCTGGGCGATGCGACCGCCGTCACGCAGATTGCGCAAGACTTCATTGCGGCCATTGCGAAGCACCGGCACTGGGACCGGGCGAACATCGACGCCGTACCGGCGTAAGGGCGAAGAAGGTGCCTGCAGGCCGCGGCCCTTAGTCCTTTTGCGCTAGACCGTATTGCGAATAGGCGCGGCGGGACCCCGCTCCTAGACTTTCCCCACGAGGCCTGAACGGCGCGCACTTTCGACGCGCCAGGCATCCGCAGCAACAGCGGATGCACCGGCCCCGCGCGGGGGTCCAATGGCGTGGTTTTCGAGATGGGGATGGGAGCGCCCTGCACGTCGTCGTGCGGGTGTCGCGGGTGCGCTGGGTCTTGCAGGCATGCTTCTCCTGGGCTTCGGCCCTTCTTCTCCTGCAACGGCACAACAACAGCAACAGCGGCAGCAACAACAGCAGCAACAGCAATCGCCACAGGCGTCGGGCGCCGAGGCCGCCGCCGACCGCATGGAGCAGGCGCGGCTGGCCGACACCGACACCTTGCTGGCACTGACCAGCGAAGGCGCGGTGCTGTACGGCCAGGACGCGGTCAAGCTCTCGGGCTACCAGTACTGCAGCCAGGCCGTGGCATTGGCCGAGGCCGGCGAGTTTCGACAGAGCGTGCGCGCCGCCAGCAAGGCGCTGCACCTGGCCAACGCCACCAACGACCCGAACCTGATGGCGATGGCCAACCGCGATCTGGCCATCGTCTACAGCTATTCGGGCCAGCTCGAAAAGGCCGAGGAGTTCGCCCGCGAAGCGCTCAAGCATCCGGCGCGCGACCCCAAGCTGGTGGTCGGCCCGGTGCAGAAGGTGATCGGCGACGTGCGCACGCGGCGCGGCGATTTCTCCGGCGCGGTGCTCAGTTATGACGAAGCCCTGGCCAACAGCTCGCCGCGCTATGCGCCGCTGGTGCAGGCCTCGCTGGTCAACGCCCTTATCGAGTCGGGCGACCCCGCACGCGCACGCGAGGTGCTCGGCACCATGGCACCGCCCAAGGACGCACCGCTCACCGCGCAGCTCGACCGCACGCGTGCGCGCCTGCTGCTGGCCGAGAACAAGCCGGCTGAGGCGCGCGACATGTACCGCGCGCTCACGGCGCGCCAGGTCGGCGCCGACACCGAGTACTACCGCCTCTGGGCCTGGGACGGCGTGGCGCGCAGCGAAATCGCGCTGGGCCAGAAGCAGGCCGCGGCCGAGGCCGTGGGCCAGGCGCTGGGCGGCGTTGACAAGGTGCGCGCCAGGTTCCGCAGCGAAGAATTCAAGATGGGCCTGTTCTCGGACCTGCAGACCGTGTTCGAGCGCGGCGTGTCGGTGTACAGCGACGCGGGCGACGCGCGTCAGGCCTTCGAGGTGAGCGAGCACAGCCGTTCGCGCGCGCTGCTCGACGCGGTGCGCGGCCGCGCGAAGATCAGCGAGCAGTCGGCCAACACCGTCGACCTTGCCACGCTGCAGCGCACGCTGGCCGCGGACGAACGCGTGGTGCAGTTCCACGCGCTGCCCGACCGGCTGGTGGTGTGGGTCGTGAGCCCGAGCAACATCACCGAGAAGACGGTGGCGGTGAAGCGCGACGAGCTGAACGAGCTGGTCGAGACCTTCCGCAACTCCATCGTGCGCGGCCGCCGCACCGCGATCGCCAATGCCGACAAGCTCGGCGCCGCGCTGCTCGGGCCGCTCGGCCTGTCACCGGGCCAGCGCCTCATCGTCGTACCGCACGGCCCGCTGCACTACCTGCCGTTCCAGGCCCTGCGCCTGGACGGCCGCTACGTGATCGAGACGCACCCGGTGTCGGTGGCGCCGTCGATCAGCATCGCCGTGCAACTGGCCCAGCGCACGCCGCGCGTGAGCGCCTCGCTGGTGGCCTTCGGCAATCCGCGCATCGAAGACAAGTACGACCTGCCCGGTGCCGAGACCGAGGTGAAGCAACTGGCGCAACTGTTCCCGCGCAACACCGTGTACATGGGCGCGGCCGCCACCAAGACCCAGTTCCGCGACGTGGCCGCGCGCTCGCCGCTGATGCACGTGGCGGCACACGCGGAGGCCGATGCGGTCGACCCGCTGTACTCGCGCATCCTGCTGGCCAACGAAGGCGGCAAGCAGAACTTTCTCGAAGCACACGAAATTCTCGGACTGCCGATGGACGGCACCGCGCTGGTCACGCTGTCGGCCTGCGAGTCGGGGTTGGGGCGCATCGCGCAGGGCGACGAGGTGCTGGGCTTCACGCGCTCGTTTCTCTCGGCCGGCAGCTCGAGCCTGATCGCGTCGCTGTGGCCCGTGTCCGACGACGCCACCGCGGTGCTGATGGGCACGCTCTACGGCGAGCTGTCGAAGGGCCGCGACATCCAGAAGGCGATGCAGGCCGGGCAACTCGCCGTACTGAAGGACCCGAAGATGTCGCATCCGTTCTTCTGGGCGCCGTTCAACCTGATCGGCAATTGGCGCCTTACGGTGGGGAGCTGACATGGTGTTCTCTTCCCGTTCTTTGGGTTCGTGGCTTGCTGTTTGCGGCCGTCGTTCAGGGCGCGCCC
>NZ_QAJK01000098.1 GCF_003852515.1 Variovorax sp. KBW07
CAGTCGCACGCGCCCCGAACGGGTTCTGCCCCGTATCAAACAGAAGCCACCAAACGACTCACTTCTTCTCGCGCGGCAGTCGCCCCATCAGGAAGAACTCGTTGTTGGGCTGCATGCCACTGAAGCTCGCCAGCCGATTGCTCAACCCGAAGAAAGCCGTAATGGCCGCAATGTCCCAGATGTCCTCGTCGTCGAACCCGTGCGCGTGCAGCGGCGGGAAATCGCTGTCGTCGATCTCGTGCGAGCGGTCGCATACCTTCATTGCAAAGTCCAGCATTGCGCGCTGACGCGGCGTGATGTCCGCCTTGCGGTAGTTCACCGCCACCTGGTCCGCCACCAGCGGTTTCTTCTCGTAGATGCGCAACAGCGCGCCGTGCGCCACCACGCAGTACAGGCACTGGTTCGCCGCGCTCGTGGTCGTGACGATCATCTCGCGGTCGCCCTTCGTCAGCGAGCCTTCTTCCTTCAGCATCAGCGCGTCGTGGTACGCGAAGAACGCGCGCCACTCGGCCGGGCGACGGGCCAGGCCCAGGAACACGTTGGGAACGAAGCCGGCTTTTTCCTGCACCGCAAGGATCGCGGTGCGGATGTCTTCCGGCAGGTCTTTCAGTTCGGCGAGGGGGTAGCGGGCTGTTGCGGTCATCTTCTTGTCTCCTGATGTTCGGTTTCAGGATCATAGGCAACTGCCCGCCGCCGCGCCCCGGCGTTCCAGTGCCTGCTACTTACTTCAGCGCCTTGCCCTGCGTCGCGCCCAGCGGCGTGTGCAACTGCGACGGCACCCACGCGCCGGTGTTGTCGTCGCGGCCCTGCAGCAGGTAGCGTGTGTCGGCCTTGCCGTAGTTCTGCACGGCCAGCGCCGAGAACTTGCCGATGTCGGTCTTCGGATCGCGCAGGCGGTTCACGATCAGCACCTTCTTCGTGTCGGGGAAGTCGGCCATCATGTTCTGGTCGCCTTCGCTGTCGCCGGCCACGAAGCTCGGGCCGTAGCCGTACTTGCTGACCAGGAAACGGCGGATGTTCTTCGTCTTGCCCGGGCCCTGCGTCTGGTCGTAGCCGCGGCGGAACTCGGGCTGGATCACGCCATTGGCGTCGCGCTCCAGCTCCATCGCCAGCACGCGCTCTGGCGGATTGTTGTAGCCGAAGGCAGGGTTGGAAGAAATTTCCTTGATCACGTCGACAAACGATGCCGAGCACACCCACACGTCGAAGCCCGCGTTGCGGAACGCGGCGTACAGCTCCTGCATTTCGGGCTGCAGCCGCAGGCCGTTCTTCCAGCTCACCGACACCACGCCCGCGCGGCCCGGCAGGGCGGCGGGCGAGGTCCACTTGACCTTGGCGACGGGCTCCTTCAGCTGCCATGCCACGGTGTCGGCCGTGAGCTTGCGCACCTGCGCCTCGGTCATGCCGGCGAACAGGTACGTCACCCAGGGGTAGGCCGTGTCGTGGTCGAAGGTGTCGCCGATGGCTTCGTAGAGGTAGCGCACTTTGGTCGTGAAGGCCGCGTAGTGCGGGCTCAGCGCCACCACGGCCAGCGACTGGTCGCCCTTCATGCCCTTGTAGTTCTGGTAGAGCCAGGTGTAGCTGGCCACGATGTCGGGCACCAGGAGGTCGATGTTGACCGGCTTGCCCGCCGCGTTGTTGTACGCGGGCAGGAAGTCTTTCTTCGGGATGTTCTTGCGCAGTGCAATTTCAAGCTGCGCGGGCGTGGCGCCGAAGACGAGGTTTTCGAGCTGGTAGATGAGCGAAGCTTCCTCGATGTCGAGGAAGACGCTGGTGTTGTCCCAGTCGAACACCACGTACGGCGGCTTGGCTGCGTTGTAGCCCGCGCTGCCCTTGCCGAGGTCTGCGATGAGGCCCTCGACCTGTGCGCGGTTGAAGGCGTCCCAGTGGCCGGGCGACAGGCCCTTCGAGGGCGACAGGCTGGCGCAGCCGGTTGCGACGAGCGCGGCTGCCATCGGCGAGAGAAGGACGAGTCGACGTTGCATTTGTGCTTTTTCCTGTAGTTTTGAATGAAAGATGACGAGCGTACGAAACGCTCATGACAGTTCGGAGGCGCCTCGCCGCTCAGCGCGCCACTGGTGCGACTGCCGCCGGCAATGGCGAAAGGCGCTGCTGCTGCTGCTCAAGCACCGCGAGATCGCTCTCGTCTTTCAGCCCCACACCGGTCAGTCCCCGTTGCAGGGACTCACGCATCAGCCATGCCAGCTTGAACGCGGCGGCTTCGTACGGCAGGCCCTCGGGCCGCATGTTCGAGATGCAGTTGCGCTCGGCATCGTGCAGGCCGCGCTTCGGCGAATGCGTCAGGTAGATGCCCAGGCTGTCGGGCGAGCTCAGGCCCGGCCTCTCGCCGATGAGCATGACCGAGAGCATCGCGCCGAACAATTCGCCCACCTCGTCGGCCAGCGCCACGCGGGCCTGCGTGGCAATGACCACGGGCGCGAAGCGCGTCTCGGCCGGCAGGCGGGCGCGCAGTGCCGCGAGCAGCGGCGCGGCATGGCGCGCCACCGCGAGCGATGAAAGGCCGTCGCCGATGACGATGCAGACATCGCAGCCATAGCGCCCGATGCCGCGCAGGCGCCCGCCGTCTTCCTCGTCGAGCTGGCGGCCCAGGTCCGGGCGGCGCAGGTAGGTGGTGCGGTCGGCGGCGCGGCTGCGCGCGCGGGCCACGTCCCAGTGCTGCGCGGCCAGGGTGGCAGCCAGCGTGTCGACATCGAGCGCCGCGTGGATCGCATCGCGCGCCATGGCATGGGCCCAGCCGAAGCGCAGCGTTTCGTCGGTCGGCATGCCGGCCCCGGCGCGGCCCAGCGCAAGGCGCGCGGGCGTGGCCGAGCGCCATTGCGCCCAGGGGTTGGGGGTGACTGATTCGCTCATGGCGTGAGTGCAGTCAGCCCGCCCATGCCGGCGAGCAGCCGGTTGGCGGAGGGCGGTGCCAGTTGCCCCGCGGCGTTGGTGATCTGCATGCGCTGCAGCCAGGCCTCGAACTCGGGCGCGCGCTTCAGGCCCAGCGTCTCGCGCAGGAACAGCGCGTCGTGGAACGAGGTGCTCTGGTAGTTGAGCATCACGTCGTCGGCGCCCGGAATGCCCATGATGAAGTTGATGCCCGCCGTGCCCAGCAGCACGAGCAGCGTGTCCATGTCGTCCTGGTCGGCCTCGGCGTGGTTGGTGTAGCAGATGTCGCAGCCGATGGGCAGGCCCAGCAGCTTGCCGCTGAAATGGTCTTCGAGCCCGGCGCGAATAATCTGCTTGCCGTCGTAAAGATATTCGGGCCCGATGAAGCCGACCACCGTGTTGATGAGAAAGGGCTTGTAGCGCCGCGCCAGCGCATAGGCGCGCACCTCGCAGGTCTGCTGGTCGACGCCGAAGTTGGCATTGGCCGACAGCGCGCTGCCCTGGCCCGTCTCGAAGTACATGACGTTGTTGCCGATGGTGCCGCGCTTGAGCGACAGCGCAGCCGCGTAGGCCTCGTCGAGCAACTCGGGCGTCACGCCGAAAGACAGGTTCGCCTTCTCGGTGCCCGCGATCGACTGGAACACCAGGTCGACCGGCGCGCCCGCCTCGGCCAGCTTCAGCGTGTTGGTCACGTGCGTGAGCACGCAGCTTTGCGTGGGAATCTCGAAGCGCTGGATCACCTCGTCGAGCATGCGCAGCAACTGGCCCAGCACCGGCATGCTGTCCGAAGCCGGGTTGAGGCCGATCACCGCATCGCCCGCGCCGTACAGCAGGCCATCGAGCGTGGAGGCGGCCACGCCGCGCAGGTCGTCGGTCGGGTGGTTGGGCTGCAGGCGCACCGCCAGGTGGCCGGGCATGCCGATGGTGTCGCGAAAGCGCGTGACCACGCAGCACTTCTTCGCGACCGACACCAGGTCCTGGTTGCGCATGAGCTTGGACACGGCCGCCACCATTTCGGGCGTGAGGCCCGGCGCCAGCGCGGTGAGCGCTTCGGTGGTGGCCTGCTCCGAGAGCAGCCAGTTGCGGAAGTCGCCGACCGTGAGGTGCGACACCGGCGCGAAGGCCTGTGCATCGTGGCTGTCGATGATGAGCCGCGTGATGTTGTCGCTTTCGTAGGGAACGAGCGCTTCGGTCAGGAACTGCTTGAGCGGCGTATCGGCCAGCACGTGGCGCGCGGCCATGCGCTGCTGCGCGGTGGCCGCGCCGATGCCCGCAAGGTAGTCGCCCGAGCGCGCGGGGCTGGCGAAGGCCATGACCTGCCGCAGGTCGTCGAAGTCGAAGACCTGGCCGGCGATGGTGGTGCGGTAGCGCATCTTTCTTTTCTTGCTCTTGCTGTCAGGCCACGGTCGTCGAAGAAGACAGCATCTCGTCGGGCGCGGCGGCCTTGCGCTGCGCCGAGGTCAGCAGGAAGTAGCCGTACGCGGCGGCCATCAGCACCAGGAACAGCACGGTCAGCATGAAGTTGAACCACACCATCGCGCCCAGGCACACCACGCCCAGGCCGAACGCGATGGCGGGAAACACGGGGTAGAAGGGCGCGCGGTAGGTGCGCAGCAGGTTCGGCTCGCTCTTGCGCAGCTTGAACAGCGCCGCCATGGAAATCAGGTACATCACGATGGCGCCGAGCACGGCCATCGTCACGATGTTGGCGGTGAGCGTCTGGCCGCCGAACTGCACCCACTCGTCGCTGAAGATGGCAATGACGCCGATCACCCCGCCGGCCAGCAGCGCGCGGTGCGGTGTGTCGAAGCGCGGGCTCAGGCCGGCAAAGTAGCGCGGCAGGTAGCCGGCACGCGCCAGTGCGAAGATCTGGCGCGAGTAGCCCATGATGATCCCGTGGAACGAGGCGATCAGCCCGAACAGCCCGATCCACACCAGCATGTGCAGCCAGCCGCTGTTGTCGCCCACCACGGCCTTCATGGCCTGCGGCAGCGGGTCGTTGATGTTGGCCAGCTTGCGCCAGTCGCCCACGCCGCCCGCGAAGATCATCACGCCGAAGGCCAGCACCACCAGCGTGACGATGCCGGTGGTGTAGGCGATGGGAATGGTGCGGTGCGGGTCGCGTGCCTCTTCGGCCGCCATGGCCGCGCCTTCGATGGCCAGGAAGAACCAGATGGCGAACGGTATCGACGCGAAGATGCCCGAGATGGCCGCGGCATTGAGCACGTTGCCGCCGGCCCAGCCGTTGGACACGAAGTTGGCCATCGACCAGCCCGGCGTGACCACGCCCATGAACACCAGCAGCTCGAAGATGGCGAGCACCGTCACGAACAGCTCGAAGGCCGCCGCGATGCCCACGCCGATCCAGTTGAGCCCGATGAAGATGACGTACGCACCCAGCGCGAACCACTTCGGGTTGATGCCCGGGAACTGCACGTTGAGGTACGCGCCGATGGCCAGCGCGATGGCGGGTGGCGCGAACACGAATTCGATCAGCGTGGCAAAGCCCGCTACAAAACCGCCGTGTGGCCCGAAGGCGCGCCGCGCATAGGCAAAGGGTCCGCCCGCATGCGGGATGGCCGTCGAAAGTTCCGTGAAGCTGAAGATGAAGGTCGTGTACATCGTCGCCACCAGCACCGTGGCGACCAGGAAGCCGAGCGTGCCGGCCGTGTTCCAGCCGTAGCTCCAACCAAAGTACTCACCCGAAATGACGAGGCCCACCGCGATGCCCCAGAGCTGGAGGGGACCGAGCACTTTCTTGAGATGGCCCGTGCCGGTGTGGACAGGGGATCCGGCCGGCGTGGCTTCGGTGGAGTTCATGCGACTTCCTCTCTTCTTCGTGAATGTTGACAGTGCACATTCAGCAAAGCAAGGGCTGTTCCACCGGATACATCGGCTTGCGGGCACGACATGCGCGCTGGCCATAATCGGAGCCTTTCAACCCCCGAGGTGTTTCGTGAAGTCTTATTTCTGTGCCGCTCTCGTGTCCGTCTTCGCCATCCCTGCAGCCTTTGCGCAATCCGCTCCGGTGACCACGTCCAGCGGCCTGGTCTACCAGTCGCTGAAGGAAGGCACCGGCGCATCGCCCGCCGCGACGGACGTGGTGAAGGTGCACTACCGCGGCACGTTCCCCGACACGGGCAAGGAGTTCGACAGCTCGTACAAGCGCGGCGAACCGACCGAGTTCCCGCTGAACGGCGTGATCCCGTGCTGGACGGAAGGTGTGCAGAAGATGAAGCCGGGCGGCAAGGCCAAGCTGACCTGCCCGCCGTCGATTGCCTACGGCGCGCGCGGTGCGGGCGGCGTGATTCCGCCGAACGCGACGCTGAACTTCGAAGTCGAGTTGGTGTCGGTCAAGGGACGCTGATTCCCTGAGTTGCGCGCACGTCGTTTGATGTGCGCTGTCGTTCAGGGCGACGCCCACGCCGACGGTGTGCTCTGCTCCGCGAATGTCCCCCGCTTCGCTCCTCCTTTATTTCGCTGCGCAGAGCACACCATCCGCGTGAGCGTCATCAGAGTGGTCGTTGATCAGCGGTACACCA
>NZ_QAJK01000099.1 GCF_003852515.1 Variovorax sp. KBW07
CGCCAAAGAATGACCCCGCATCCGATCCCAAGTCAGCCACCCCGAACGAAGCAAACGGCGTGAAGAACCACGTCAACTGACCCGCTGGTCATTGACAGCATTTAACGTTTACCCTAGATTACTAACCAGTGGGTCATTAATGGCCCGGTTTGTCCTCTCTTGGGTGTCTCATGACCGCCTCCACCGCCTTTTCTTCCCGTGCCCGCAGCGCCGCCTGGCTTCTGCTTCCTGCCCTTTTCCTGGCCGGCTGCTCGCCGAAACCGCCGGCTGAAGATCCGGTTCGGGCCGTCAAGCTCGTCACCGTCGGCATCAGCGACTTCGACGCCCAGCCCGAATTTTCGGCCGAGGTGCGGGCCCGTGTCGAGTCGCGGCTCGGCTTCCGCGTGGGCGGCAAGATCACCCGGCGCCAGGCCGAGCTTGGCCAGCACGTGCAGGCCGGCCAGGTACTGGCCCAGCTCGATCCGCAGGACTACAAGCTCGCCGCCGACGCCGCGCGCGCCCAGCAGGCCGCCGCGCTGACCAACCGCGACCTTGCCGCCGCCGACCTGAAGCGCTACACCGAACTGCGCCAGCAGAACTTCATCAGCGGTGCCGAACTCGAGCGCCGCGAATCCACCTGGAAGGCCGCGCAGGCCCAGCTCGAACAGGCCCAGGCCCAGCTCGCCTCGCAGGGCAACCAGGCTAACTACACGACGCTGGTGGCCGACGTGGCGGGCGTCATCACCGCCATCGAGGCCGAACCGGGCCAGGTGGTGCAGGCCGGCACGCCGGTGGTTCGCATCGCGCAGGACGGCGCGCGCGACGTGGTGTTCGCGGTGCCCGAAGACCGGGCTGCGCTCATCAAGGCCGGCTCGCCGGTCGCGGTGCGTGGCTGGTCCGGCGGCGAAGTGCTGCAAGGGCAGGTGCGCGAAGTGGCGGCCAGTGCCGATGCGGTCACGCGCACCTATTCGGTCAAGGTCGCCATCGACGCGGCCACGTCGCCGGCGCTCGGCGCCACGGTCTACGCCCGTCCCCGGGCGCTGGCACGCGCGGAATCCGCAGTCATCAAGCTGCCGACCAGCGCGCTGCGCCAGGAAGGCAAGGGCTCGGCCGTGTGGGTGCTCGACAAGTCGACCATGACGGTGCGCTCGCAGCCAGTGCAGGTGGCAACGGCCGACGGCAATGAAGCGGTGATCGGCGCTGGCCTGGCGCCCGGCATGATGGTCGTGGCGGCGGGCGTGCATGTGCTCTCGCCGGGGCAGAAAGTCACCATCTACCAGTCCAAGGAGGCGGCCGCTGCTGCCGCCAACGCGAAGGATGTCGTGCAGGCCGTCGAGGCCGTTGCCGCAACCAAGAAGGAGATCGCAGCGGGTGCTTCCAAATGAAGGAAGGCGTAGCGACCACCACCGACAAGCCGGCCGGCTTCAATCTCTCCAAATGGGCGCTGGACCACGCGCCCCTCACGCGCTACCTGATGGTGGTGCTGATGGTGCTGGGTGCCTTTGCGTACTTCCAGCTCGGCCAGGACGAAGACCCGCCGTTCACCTTCCGAGCGATGGTGGTGCGCACCTACTGGCCCGGCGCCACGGCGCAGCAGGTGGCCGAGCAGGTCACCGACAAGCTCGAGCGCACGCTGCAGGAAGCGCCGTACGCCGACAAGATCCGCAGCTACTCCAAGCCGGGCGAATCGCAGATCATTTTCCAGATCAAGGACTCGTCGAAGGCCGCCGAGGTGGCCAACGTCTGGTACACGGTGCGCAAGAAAATCGGCGACATGCGCAGCACGCTGCCGGCCGGCGTGCAGGGACCGTTCTTCAATGACGATTTCGGCGACGTCTATGGCGTGATCTACGCGCTGGAAAGCGACGGCTTCAGCTACGCCGAGCTCAAGACGCTGGCCGACGACGTGCGCCAGCAACTGCTGCGCGTGAAGGACGTGGCCAAGGTCGACCAATTCGGCGTGCAGGACGAAAAGGTCTACATCGAAATCTCGCAGAAGCGCCTGGCGCAGCTGGGGCTCGACTTCAATGCGGTGCTGGCCCAGCTCGGCTCGCAGAACGCCATTGAAAGCGCCGGCACGATCCAGTCGCCGCTCGACGTGGTGCAGGTGCGTGTGGCCGGGCAGTTCACCAGCGTCGACCAACTGCGCGAAATGCCGATCCGCGGCAGCTCGGGCAACCAGCTGAAGCTGGGCGACATTGCCGACATTCGCCGCGGCTACGTCGATCCACCGGCCGTCAAGGTGCACCACCAGGGCAAGGAAGTGATCGCGCTCGGTGTGTCGATGGCCAAGGGCGGCGACATCATCGCGCTGGGCAAGGCGCTGAAGCAGACCACCGCCACCATCGGCCAGCGGCTGCCGGCCGGCGTGAAGCTGGCGCAGGTGCAAGACCAGCCGGTGTCGGTGGCCAGCTCGGTGAACGAATTCGTCGGCGTGCTGATCGAGGCCGTGGCCATCGTGCTGGCCGTGAGCATCATTTCGCTCGGCCTGCACAAGGGCGGGCGCTTCGGCTGGTACATCGACGTGCGGCCGGGGCTGGTGGTGGCGATCACCATTCCGCTGGTGCTGGCCGTGACCTTCCTGGCCATGAACTACTTCGGCATCGGGCTGCACAAGATATCGCTGGGGTCGCTGATCATCGCGCTCGGCCTGCTGGTGGACGACGCCATCATTGCGGTCGAGATGATGGTGCGCAAGATGGAAGAGGGCTACGACAAGGTGCGTGCCGCCACCTTCGCCTACGACGTGACGGCCAAGCCGATGCTCACGGGCACGCTCATCACGGCGGCGGGTTTCCTGCCCATCGGGCTGGCCAAGTCGGTGACGGGCGAATACACCTTCGCGATCTTCGCGGTGACGGTGATCGCGCTGGTGCTGTCGTGGATCGTCTCGGTGTACTTCGTGCCCTACCTCGGCACGCTGCTGCTGAAGGTGAAGCCGCACGACCCCGATGCACCGCCGCACGAGCTGTTCGACACGCCTTTCTACAACGTCTTTCGCCGTGCGGTGAACTGGTGCGTGGCGCACCGCTGGATGACCATTGGCGCCACGGTGCTGATCTTTGCGCTGGGCATCGTCGGCATGGGCAAGGTGCAGCAGCAGTTCTTCCCCGATTCGAGCCGGCCCGAAATCCTGGTCGACATCTGGTTCCCCGAAGGCACCTCGTTCGCCGCCAATGAAGAGGTGGCCAAGCGGGTCGAGCAGCGCTTCATGCAAGAGGCTGGGGTAAAGACGGTAAGCACCTGGATCGGCTCGGGCGTGCCGCGTTTCTACCTGCCGCTCGACCAGGTGTTTCCGCAGACCAACGTGTCGCAACTGATCGTGCTGGCCAAGGACCTGAAGGTGCGCGAGAGCCTGCGCATCAAGCTGCCGGCGCTGCTGGCCCAGGAATTCCCCGAGGTGCGCGGCCGCGTCAAGCTGCTGCCCAACGGCCCGCCGGTGCCGTACCCCGTGCAGTTCCGCGTGATCGGCACCGACCCCGCGCAGCTGCGTACGCATGCCGACGAGGTGAAGGCCGTGCTGCGCGAGAGCGCCAACATGCGCGGCGTGAACGACAACTGGAACGAGTCGGTCAAGGTGATCCGCCTGCAGGTCGACCAGGCCAAGGCGCGTGCGCTCGGCGTGACCAGCCAGGCCATCGCCCAGGCATCGAAGACCATGTTCAGCGGCACCACCGTGGGCCAGTACCGCGAGAACGACCTGCTGATCGACATCGTGTTGCGCCAGGCGTCGGACGAGCGCGAAGCCATCTCGGACATCGGCAACGCTTATCTGCCCACGACCTCGGGCCGCTCGATTCCGCTGACGCAGATTGCCCGCCCGGTGTTCACCTGGGAGCCGGGCGTGATGTGGCGCGAGAACCGCGACTACGCCATCACCGTGCAGGGCGATGTGGTCGAGGGCCTGCAGGGCGCGACCGTCACGGCCCAGTTGCTGCCCAAGCTGCGCGAGCTCGAAGCCGGCTGGCATGCGGCCGGGCAGGGCGCCTACCGCATCGAAGTGGCGGGCGCGGTCGAGGAAAGCAGCAAGGGCTCGGCCTCCATCGTGGCGGGCGTGCCGATCATGCTGTTCCTGGTGTTCACGCTGCTGATGCTGCAGCTGCACAGCTTCAGCCGCTCGCTGCTGGTGTTCATCACCGGGCCGATGGGCATTGCCGGCGTGGCGGGGGCCTTGCTGCTGCTCGACCGGCCGTTCGGCTTCGTGGCGTTGCTGGGCGTGATCGCGCTGATGGGGATGATCCAGCGCAACGCCGTGATCCTGATCGACCAGATCGAGAGCGACCGGGCGGCCGGCGTGCCGGCCTGGGACGCGATCGTCGAGTCGGCGGTGCGGCGGCTGCGGCCGATCGTGCTGACGGCCGCGGCGGCGGTGCTGGCGATGATCCCGTTGTCGCGCAGCGTGTTCTGGGGGCCGATGGCCGTGGCCATCATGGGCGGGCTGATCGTCGCGACCGTGCTGACCTTGCTGGCATTGCCGGCGATGTACGCCGCGGCATTCCGGGTGAAGCGCGAGCCGGTGAATCCGGTGGACCGCGCGCCGGAAGCGACCCCAATTCACGCTTAAAATCGCAAGCTGACCGATTTCAAGCGGATGGTCCTTGGCCTGCGGAAACCCGTGGTGCCGCAAGGCCGTCCGCTTTTGCATTCACCTGAAAAAGATTGGCATCGCGCGGGTGGCGAAATTGGTAGACGCACCAGGTTTAGGTCCTGACGTTCGCAAGAACGTGCCGGTTCGAGTCCGGCCCCGCGCACCAGCCCTGCTAAGTAGCCCGTTCTATCGAGCAGTGACGAAGCCCCGTTTCGCAAGGAACGGGGCTTTTTCTTTGGCCGCGCTTGTTCGCGCCGGCCGGGGTTTTTCTACCAGTCGCTGTTGCTGCTACTGCTGTCGCTGCTTCCGCTGTCGGAACTTGAACTGGAACTGCTGCTGCTCGAGTCGTCCCACGAACTCGTGTCCTTGATGCCGAAGTTGTCGTCCACGAAGCTGCGGTCGGGCTCGGGATCGGACGAGGGCCAGAGGCTGCGGCCGATGTCGGCGTTGTGGCTGCGGCTGCCGTGGTTGTTGTTATTGAAGATGTTGACCGTGCTGCCGCGGTGGTCGTCCGAGCGGTCGCTCAGCAGGTGTCGCAGCAACTCGCCCGCGACCACCGCGCCGACGCCGGCCGCTGCACCGGCCGCCAGCGCACCGCCGATGTTCGGCCCCTGGCTGGGTGGCGGCGAGGGCGGAAACCCACCGTCGCTGCTCCCTGCCGCATAGCCCATGGACGAGTCGCTCGTGGGCCGGGAGAACCGGGGCGCTTGCGGGGCGGCGGCCGGCACGGGGAAGCTGACGGCGCGCGAACGCCGCTGGAAATAGACGTACGCCGCGACGATCAGCGCCACGATGCCAATGGGTCCCCATGGGATCGAGCCCGTGGGTGGAAAGGAGTCGACCGGCGCGGGCGAAGCTGCGGGCGCCGGCGCGGCAACCGGGCTCGGTGCGGGCAGTGGCTCGGGCTTGATCTCCACAGGTTTTTCGAGCTTGCGTTCGAGCTTGGCGACGGACTCGGCTTTCGCGAACGCCAGCCCCGGCGAGATTTCCCTGGCCCGGCTCAGCGCATCGCGCGCGTCGTCGAGCTTGTCCTGCATGGCCAGGAGTTCCGCGTGGACATAGTGGGCCTTCGCGCTGTTGGGATGGTTCTTCAGAACCTTGGCGATCATCGCGTTGGCGTCGGCCATCTTGCCGTTCTTCGCCGCCTCGTAGATCTGCTGGATGCCCGGCTCTTTCGGCGCGGGCGTACCGGCCGCCTTGCCCTGGGCAGGCGAGGGCGTGGCGAACGAAATTGCCAGCATGAAGAAGAGGGCGGCAAACAGTCGCTGGAGCATGTGGGTTCCTGTGGGCGGTGGCGAATCGCCCGACACTTTAAGGGGGAATCCCGGCTTGAAATCGGGCCCGATTCGCAAACTCCGTGCGCAGACCCTCGAACGGGCCAAAGAGGGTGTTCGCGGCCGATTAGAATCGCGGGTTGCCCAGTTTTGCGCGCGGCACGTGTGTGCCTCCGCTTAAATCCCGCCAGCGCGTGTAAGTCCTTGATCTGTATTGCTAAAAAAGATGCAGGCCCCGCGCACCAGCCCCCTCACAAGGAAGACATCATGACCGTGAACGTTGAAACTCTCGAGAAGCTCGAACGCAAGATCACGCTGACCCTGCCGGTCGGCACCATCCAGTCCGAAGTCGATTCGCGCCTCAAGAAGCTCGCGCGCACCGTCAAGATGGACGGCTTCCGTCCCGGCAAGGTGCCGATGAACGTCGTGGCCCAGCGCTATGGCTACTCGGTGCACTACGAAGTCATGAACGACAAGGTCGGCGAAGCCTTCTCGCAAGCCGCCAACGAAGCCAAGCTGCGCGTGGCCGGCCAACCCCGCATCACCGAAAAGGAAGAGTCGCCCGAAGGCGAACTGGCTTTCGACGCGGTGTTCGAAGTGTTCCCCGAAGTCAAGATCAACGACCTGTCGGGCGCTGAAGTCGAGAAGCTCGCGGCCGAAGTGGGTGACGACGCCATCGACAAGACCCTGGACATCCTGCGCAAGCAGCGCCGTACCTTCGCCCAGCGCGCGCAAGACGCCGTGGCGCAAGACGACGACCGCGTGACCGTTGACTTCGAAGGCAAGATCGACGGCGAGCCCTTCCAGGGCGGCAAGGCCGAAGACTTCCAGTTCGTGGTCGGCGAAGGCCAGATGCTCAAGGAATTCGAAGACGCCGTGCGCGGCATGAAGTCCGGCGACAGCCGCACCTTCCCGCTGTCGTTCCCGGCCGACTACCACGGCAAGGACGTGGCCGGCAAGCAAGCCGACTTCATGGTCACCCTGAAGAAGATCGAAGCCTCGCACCTGCCCGAAATCAACGAGCAGCTGGCCAAGTCGCTCGGCATTGCCGAAGCCACGGTCGAAGGCCTGCGCGCCGACATCAAGCGCAACCTCGAGCGCGAAGTGAAGTTCCGCCTGCTGGCCCGCAACAAGAACGCCGTGATGGACGCGCTGGTTGCCAACGCCGAGCTCGACCTGCCGAACGCCAGCGTGCAGTCGGAAGTCGCCCGCATGATCGAAGGCGCCCGCGCCGAACTCAAGCAGCGCGGCATCAAGGACGCCGACAAGGCCCCGATTCCCGAAGAAGTGTTCCGTCCCCAAGCCGAGCGCCGCGTGCGCCTGGGCCTGGTGGTGGCCGAACTGGTTCGCTCGAACAATCTGCAGGCCAAGCCCGAGCAGATCAAGGCCCACATCGACGAGCTGGCCGCCAGCTACGAAAAGCCGGCCGACGTGGTGCGCTGGTACTTCAGCGACAACAACCGCCTGGCCGAAGTCGAAGCCGTGGTCATCGAGAACAACGTGACCGACTTCGTCCTGGGCAAGGCCAAGGTCAACGAGAAGTCGGTGTCGTTCGACGAACTGATGGCGCAGCAACAGCAAGGCTGATCCCGCTGCTGCCCGCATCGCCGAATGGGGCTTGTGCTTTGCGGCACGAGCCCCATTTCACTCAGGCGTACAGTTCAGAACAGCGAACGATTTCACCTTCCCGGAGAGCTAATTCATGATCGCAAACGAAATTCAAGGCCTCGGCATGGTCCCGATGGTCATCGAGCAATCGGGCCGTGGCGAGCGGTCTTACGACATCTACTCGCGCCTGCTCAAGGAGCGCATCATTTTCCTGGTGGGCGAGGTCAACGACCAGACCGCCAACCTCGTGGTGGCGCAGCTTCTGTTCCTGGAGAGCGAGAACCCGGACAAGGACATTTCGTTCTACATCAACTCCCCGGGCGGCAGCGTGAGCGCCGGCATGGCCATCTACGACACCATGCAGTTCATCAAGCCCGACGTGTCGACCATGTGCCTGGGTTTCGCGGCCAGCATGGGCGCCTTCCTGCTGGCGGCTGGCGAGAAGGGCAAGCGCTTCTCGCTGCCCAACTCGAAGATCATGATCCACCAGGTCCTGGGCGGTGCCCGCGGGCAGGCGACTGACATCGAGATCCATGCGCGCGACATCCTGCGCACCAAGGACCAGATGAACCGCATCCTGGCCGAACGCACCGGCCAGCCGCTGGAAAAGGTCAAGGCCGATACCGAGCGCGACTACTTCCTGACGGCCGACGAAGCCAAGGACTACGGTCTGGTGGACCAGGTCGTCGCCAAGCGCGGCTGACGCCTCCGACGCGGTGAAGGCCGCCTGGCGCCTCCAGTGGCGCCAAATGGCAAAAAACGGCGTTTTCCACACGGGAAACGCCGTTTTTGTTTAGTTATCATTGTCCCTACCCTGTAACGAGGCACCTGTCCATGGCCGATAAAAAAGGCTCTTCCAGCGAAAAAACGCTTTATTGCTCGTTCTGCGGCAAGAGCCAGCATGAGGTCAAGAAGCTGATCGCGGGCCCTTCGGTCTTCATCTGCGACGAGTGCATCGACCTTTGCAACGAGATCATCCGCGACGAACTGCCGGCCGGTGAAGAGGCGCGCGACGCTCGCAGCGACCTGCCCACGCCGCTGGAGATCAAGACCAACCTCGACAACTACGTGATCGGCCAGGAGCCGGCCAAGCGCATGCTGTCGGTGGCGGTCTACAACCACTACAAGCGCCTTCGCCACAAGGAAAAGAACACCAAGGGCGACGAGGTGGAGCTCAGCAAGAGCAACATCCTGTTGATCGGCCCCACGGGTTCGGGCAAGACGCTGCTGGCGCAAACGCTGGCGCGCATGCTCGACGTTCCCTTCGTGATGGCTGACGCCACCACGCTGACCGAAGCGGGCTACGTGGGCGAAGACGTCGAGAACATCATCCAGAAGCTGCTGCAAAGCTGCAACTATGAAGTCGAGCGGGCCCAGCGCGGCATCGTCTACATCGACGAAATCGACAAGATCTCGCGCAAGTCCGACAACCCGTCGATCACCCGCGACGTGTCGGGCGAGGGCGTGCAGCAGGCGCTGCTGAAGCTCATCGAAGGCACGATGGCCAGCGTGCCGCCGCAAGGCGGGCGCAAGCACCCGAACCAGGACTTTCTGCAGATCGACACGACCAACATCCTGTTCATTTGTGGCGGCGCGTTCGCCGGCCTCGAGAAGGTCATTGAAAACCGCACCGAGGCCTCGGGCATCGGCTTCGGCGCATCGGTCAAGAGCAAGGCGCAGCGCAGCATCACCGAGGTGTTCCGCGAAGTCGAACCCGAAGACCTGATCAAGTTCGGCCTGATCCCCGAACTGGTGGGCCGCATGCCGGTGGTGGCCTCGCTGGCCGAGCTCAGCGAAGACGCCCTGGTGCAGATCCTGACCGAGCCGAAGAACGCGGTGGTCAAGCAGTTCACCAAGCTGCTGCAGATGGAAGGCGTGGACCTCGAGATTCGCCCGGCGGCGCTCAAGGCGATCGCACGCAAGGCGCTGGCCCGCAAGACCGGTGCACGCGGCTTGCGCTCGATCCTTGAACAGTCGCTGATCGACACCATGTTCGAATTGCCGAATGCGACCAATGTCGACAAGGTGGTGGTCGAGGAATCGACCATCGACGAAAACAAGCCTCCGCTGCTCGTGTACCGCGAAGCAGCGAAAAAGGCGTAAAGGCAAATACGCGAAGGATCTGCATGTCTGGTCATACCCCATTGCCTCCCGAAGCACTCGACCTGCCGCTGCTGCCGCTGCGCGACGTCGTGGTGTTTCCCCACATGGTGATCCCGCTCTTCGTGGGACGCCCCAAGAGCATCAAGGCGCTCGAACTGGCCATGGAGGCCGAGCGCCGCATCATGCTGGTGGCCCAGAAGGCCGCCGCCAAGGACGAGCCCTCCGTCGAGGACATGTTCGAGGTCGGCTGCGTCTCGACCATCCTGCAGATGCTCAAGCTGCCCGACGGCACGGTGAAGGTGCTGGTCGAAGGCCAGCAGCGCGCACGCGTGAACCGCATCGATGACGGCGAGACCCATTTCACGGCCAACGTGACGCCCGTCGAGGCGCCCGAAGGCGGCGAGAAGGGCACCGAGGTCGAAGCGCTGCGCCGCGCCGTGATGCAGCAGTTCGACCAGTACGTCAAGCTGAACAAGAAGATTCCGCCCGAGATCCTGACCTCGATCTCGAGCATCGACGATCCGGGTCGCCTGGCCGACACCATCGCCGCGCACCTGCCGCTCAAGCTCGACAACAAGCAGGCCGTGCTCGACCTGGACGACGTCAAGGCGCGCCTGGAAAACCTGTTCGGCCAGCTCGAACGCGAAGTCGACATCCTGAACGTCGACAAGAAGATCCGTGGCCGCGTGAAGCGCCAGATGGAAAAGAACCAGCGCGACTTCTATCTGAACGAGCAGGTCAAGGCCATCCAGAAGGAGCTCGGCGAAGGCGAAGAGGGCGCGGACATCGAGGAGATCGAGAAAAAGATCAAGCTCGCCAAGATGTCCAAGGAAGGCCTGAAGAAGGCCGAAGGCGAACTCAAGAAGCTCAAGCTGATGTCGCCCATGTCGGCCGAGGCCACCGTGGTGCGCAACTACATCGACGTGCTCATCGGCCTGCCGTGGAGCAAGAAGACCAAGATCAAGCACGACCTGGCCAATGCCGAGGCCGTGCTCAATGCCGACCATTACGGCCTCGAGAAGGTCAAGGACCGCATCCTTGAATATCTCGCGGTGCAGCAACGCGTCGACAAGGTGAAGGCACCCATCCTGTGCCTCGTGGGCCCACCGGGTGTCGGCAAGACCTCGCTGGGGCAGTCGATCGCCAAGGCGACCGGCCGCAAGTACACCCGCATGGCGCTGGGCGGCATGCGCGACGAAGCCGAGATTCGTGGTCACCGCCGCACCTACATCGGCGCACTGCCGGGCAAGGTGCTGCAGGGGCTGAGCAAGATCGGCACGCGCAATCCGCTGTTCCTGCTCGACGAAATCGACAAGCTGGGCACGGACTTCCGTGGTGACCCTTCGAGCGCGCTGCTCGAGGTGCTCGACCCCGAGCAGAACCACACCTTCGGCGACCACTACGTGGAAGTCGACTTCGACCTGAGCGACGTGATGTTCGTCGCCACGTCGAACTCGATGAACATTCCGCCGGCACTGCTGGACCGCATGGAAGTCATTCGCCTCTCGGGCTACACCGAGGACGAGAAGACGCACATCGCCATCAAGTACCTGCTGCCCAAGCAGCTGAAGAACAACGGCGTCAAGGACGAAGAGTTGCTCGTCACCGAAGAAGCGGTGCGCGACATCGTGCGCTACTACACCCGGGAAGCCGGCGTGCGTTCGCTCGAGCGCGAGCTGTCCAAGATCTGCCGCAAGGTGGTGAAGGGCCTGCTGCTCAAGCAGATGACGCCGAAGGTCACGGTCAACGGCTCGAACCTCAACGAGTTCCTGGGCGTGCGCAAGTACAGCTTCGGCCTCGCCGAGAAGCAGAACCAGGTGGGCCAGGTCGTTGGACTGGCATGGACCGAAGTGGGCGGCGATCTGCTGACGATCGAAGCGGTCACGATGCCCGGCAAGGGCGTGATCAGCCGCACGGGTTCGCTCGGCGACGTGATGAAGGAGTCGGTCGAAGCTGCACGCACCGTGGTGCGCAGCCGCTCGCGCCGCCTGGGCATCAAGGACGAGGTGTTCGAGAAGCGCGACATCCACATCCACGTGCCCGATGGCGCCACGCCCAAGGACGGCCCGAGCGCGGGCGCGGCGATGACCACGGCCTTCGTGTCGGCGCTCACCGGTATCCCCGTGCGCAGCGACGTCGCGATGACCGGCGAGATCACGCTACGCGGCGAGGTCACGGCCATCGGTGGCCTGAAGGAAAAGCTGCTGGCCGCACTGCGCGGCGGCATCAAGACCGTGCTGATCCCCGAAGAGAACGCCAAGGACCTGCAGGACATTCCCGAGAACGTGAAGAACGGCCTCGAGATCGTGCCGGTGAAGTGGATCGACAAGGTGCTGGAGATCGCGCTCGAGAAAATGCCCGAGCCGCTCTCCGACGAAGAGGTTGCCGCATCGGCCGCCGCCGTGGCCGAACTGGCCAAGCAGCGTGCCGGAACGCCGGCCTCCGAAGGCTCGGTCAAGCATTGATTGATGCGCGATTGATTGCATGACTTGCCAGACCTCGAAAAACTGGTATATAATTCGAGGCTCGAAACGCGGGAATAGCTCAGTTGGTAGAGCGCAACCTTGCCAAGGTTGAGGTCGAGAGTTCGAGACTCTTTTCCCGCTCCAGTTTTAAAAAAGGGAAGCAATCGCTTCCCTTTTTTTCGCAAGTTCGTTTTCGTTTTTCTGCGTGGCGCGATAGCAAAGCGGTTATGCAACGGATTGCAAATCCGTCTAGCCCGGTTCGACTCCGGGTCGCGCCTCCACCTTCTCCGTTAGACACGATTCGATCCGACAAACAAGCCCCGCCAACCATCGTTGCCGGGGCTTGTTTTGTTTGGGTTATCGTCGATGTTCAACCTGACGCCCGGATGGTGAAATTGGTAGACACATCGGACTTAAAATCCGCCGCTTCCTTAATCGGGGCATACGGGTTCGACCCCCGTTCCGGGTACCAAACTTACAAGGGAGCATTCGATGCCTCGCTACAACGCTCCATTTGAAATTCATGTGCATGGCGATGTGCCGTTGCGGCCGGACGTGAGCTTCGACCAGATCCAGGAAGCGCTCAAGCCGCTGTGGAAGTACGCTGGGGCCAAGTCGCTGGCCGATGGCGCCACCAGCACCTACGAAGAAGAGCCGGGCATCCGCTTCGAGCAGAAGGACCACACGCTGCAGATCTGCTGGACGGTGCCGGGCGACGAAGACTTCCGCCAGGCCCTCGACGAGATGTGCATGGCCCTGAACGAACTGGCGGACCGCGGCGCAGCCATCGAAGTCACCTTCTACGACACCGACTTCGACGAAGAAGAGGGTGACCCCGACGAAGAGTCGCGCGACGATTTCCTGATGCTGTTCGTGGGCCCCAACCCGGCCGCGATCATGCAGGTGCAGCGCGACCTGCTGGTCGAAGACGTGGTCAATCTCATGGAGCGCCATTTCGACGGCGCCGAGCTGGGCGGCGTGGTCTCCGAAATCGATCGCCTCTTCAGCGACCGCTTCGACGCACTCGTCAATTCGCTCGAAATCGGCAAGCGCCCGCGTGGCACGGGCGGTACCGGCGGCAGCGGTGGCGGCCACGGCGGCGGTCGCCGCCCCCGTCACCTGCACTGAAGAACACCGCAGGCGCAGTCAGCAGGGCTGAATCGACTCAGTTCTGCTGCTGCGGTTGCAGCAGCGACTTCGGCACGCGAAAGCGCTCGCCGTCATAGCGCAGCGTGACCGTGCTGAACTTCGCGGGCAGCGCCTTCTCCACACACCCCTGGTCTTCCAGCTCCTGCGCGCGGCTCTGCACGAGCGTGCGCGACAACAGCAGGTCGGCGTAGCCATTGCTGGTCGCCTTGCCGACCGACAGCATGGTGCGCAGCTTTTCGAAGTGGCCGGTGCAGGTCGTGTCCCATCCCCCGTTGTCGTGGTCGAGCTCGACCTCCTGCAGCACCTGCCGCAGCTTGCTGGCATGGTGCACGTACAGGCGCACCGTTTCGCTTGCCAGCGGGCTTGCAGGGGCGCTGCTGCCCCGGTAGCGCACGCGCAGGCCGAAGGCGCGTGCATCGGCCGACAGCACATAGCGCGAGGTGTCGATGCGGATGTCCTGGATCGAGGTGGTCGCGTCTTCGTCCAGCGCCTCGGGCTGGAACAGCCGCCCGATGACCGTGTCGCGCTCGGTGTTGCCGTTGTCGGGCCGCTGGATCAGCAGCACCTCGAGGTCGAAGACCTTGGCGCCCTTGTCGCTGGTTTCGCGCGGCATCGGCAGCACGACGATGCTGCGGCCGGGAAAGGCCGGCCAGATCTTGCAGGCCGCCAGGCGCTCGTCGAGCGGACGGTTCGGATGCAGCTTGGCATGCATGCGTTCCGCAAGGCCGCTTTCGCAGGCGGCGTGGCTCAGGCTGGCCGTGAAGAGGCACAGCAGGAGCAGGGCGGGCCGCAGGAGACGCATGAAGGGGTGTTTCAGGCCGTGGTGGCAGTGGAGGGGGCCAAGGGCGCTGCAGGGGCGGGCAGGCCCTGCGAAGGGCCTTGCGAAGGGCCTTGCAGCCAGTGCGCGGCGGCTGCTTCGAGCACGGCGACATGGCCGCTGCTCTCCAGCCGCAGGCTGCCCCGGGGTGTTCCGTGTTCGTCGGCCAGAAGGCCGGCCGAGGCCAGCAGGCGCCGTGTCTGCTGCGCGACCGGCAAGCCGGTGTCGATGAAGCGCAGCGTGGCCGGCGCATGGCGGCGCAATTCATCCTTGACGAGCGGGTAGTGGGTGCAGCCGAGCACGACCGTGTCGACTTCTCCGGACGCTTCGCCAAAGGGCCCGGCTTCCGCCATGTAGCGCGCGCAGAGCGCCGCAATGGCCGGCGTGTCCATGCCTTCGATGGCCTTCACCAGGCCGTCGCAGGGCACCGAGCGCACATCGGCGGAGCCGGCGAAGGTGTCGCGCAGGGCCGCGTACTTGGCGCTGGCCAGCGTGCCCCGCGTGGCCATCACCGAAATGTGCCCCGTGCGGCTGACGGCCACGGCCGGCTTGAGCGCGGGCTCCAGGCCCACGATCGGCAAGTCGGGGTTTTCGGCCCGCATCAGGTGCACTGCCGCGGTGGTGGCCGTGTTGCAGGCGATCACCAGCGCCTTGATGCGGTGTTCGCGCACCAGGTGCTCGATGACCTTGCGCGAGCGATCGATGACATAGGCATCGCCGCGCTCGCCGTACGGCGCGTAGGCCGTGTCGGCGAAATAGACGAAATGCTCGTGCGGCAGTTCGGCGCGCAATGCGGCCAGCACGCTGAGCCCGCCCACGCCGCTGTCGAAGACGCCGATCGGCGCATGCGTCACAGGAATGCCTCCGTGCTGCGCATTGCCGGCGACGGCCGGGCGGGGTTCATCGTCAGGCCTCTTCCATCATGATGGTCTTGAACTCGCCGCTGGCAATGCGCTTCTGCCACTCGGCCGGGCCGGTGATGTGCGCGCTGGTGCCGCCCGCGTCGACCGCCACCGTCACCGGCATGTCGACCACGTCGAATTCGTAGATGGCTTCCATGCCCAGGTCCGCAAAGCCCACGACCTTGGCGGTCTTGATCGCCTTGCTGACCAAGTAGGCCGCACCGCCCACGGCCATGAGGTAGGCGCTCTTGTGCTTCTTGATGGCCTCGATGGCGACCGGGCCGCGCTCGGCCTTGCCGATCATCGCGATCAGGCCGGTCTGCGCCAGCATCATTTCGGTGAAGCCGTCCATGCGCGTGGCGGTGGTCGGGCCGGCGGGGCCCACGGCTTCGTTGCCGACCGGATCGACCGGGCCGACGTAATAGATCACGCGGTTCGTGAAGTCCACCGGCAGCTTTTCGCCCTTGGCCAGCATGTCCTGGATGCGCTTATGCGCGGCGTCGCGGCCGGTGAGCATCTTGCCGTTCAGCAGGATCGTGTCGCCCGGCTTCCAGCTTACGACTTCGGCGGGCGTGAGCTTGTTCAGGTCGACGCGCTTGCTCTTCTTTTCGTCCGGCGCCCAGTTCACGTCGGGCCACAGGTCGAGCGACGGCGGATCGAGGTACACCGGGCCGCTGCCGTCCATCACGAAGTGCGCATGGCGAGTGGCTGCGCAGTTGGGGATCATCGCCACGGGCTTGCTGGCCGCGTGCGTGGGGTACATCTTGATCTTGATGTCGAGCACGGTGGCCAGGCCGCCCAGGCCCTGCGCGCCGATGCCCAGTGCATTGACCTTTTCGTACAGCTCGATGCGCAGCGCCTCGACTTTGCTCAGCTCGGCGCCCGATGCCTTCTTGGCCTGCAGCTCGTGCATGTCGAGGTCGTCCATCAGGCTTTCCTTGGCCATCAGTGCGGCCTTCTCGGCCGTGCCACCGATGCCGATGCCCAGCATGCCCGGCGGGCACCAGCCGGCGCCCATGGTCGGCACGGTCTTGAGCACCCAGTCGACCACGCTGTCGCCGGGGTTCAGCATGACCAGCTTGCTCTTGTTCTCGCTGCCGCCGCCCTTGGCCGCCACCGTCACTTCGACGGTGTTGCCCGGCACGATCTCGGTGAAGATCACCGCGGGCGTGTTGTCCTTGGTGTTCTTGCGGTCGAACTGCGGGTCGCCGACGACGGAGGCGCGCAGTGTGTTGTCGGGGTGGTTGTAGCCGCGGCGCACGCCTTCGTTGATGGCGTCGTCCAGGCTGCCGGTGAAGCCGCCCCAGCGCACGTCCATGCCGACCTTGAGGAAGACGTTGACGATGCCGGTGTCCTGGCAGATGGGGCGATGGCCGGTGGCGCTCATCTTGCTGTTGGTAAGGATCTGCGCAATGGCATCCTTGGCAGCGGGGCTCTGTTCGCGCTCGTAGGCCTTGGCCAGGTGGGCGATGTAGTCGGTGGGGTGGTAGTAGCTGATGTACTGCAGCGCGGCGCTGATCGATTCGATCAGGTCGGCCTGCTGGATCGTGGTCGTCATGGTGGGGAGGCTTTTATTGGAGTGTGAAACGCCCCCCGATTATCTCAGCCACCGTTTGCTGGAGTCTGTCCTGATCTCATTGGGACCTTGCTGTTGCTTATCGCGGCTTCAAGGCGGGGTCATTCTTTGTGCGTGCACAG